>JASGJX010000032.1:0-169953 GCA_049840655.1 Chryseolinea sp. | reverse complement strand
AAGGTTAATAGGGAAACACGATAGAATCCGAACAGCACCTATAGCTATCATCATGCAGTCGCAGGTCCTATTGGCGCCATCCTCGCGCCCGGTCTTGACGCTAAGTCTTTCGGTGATCTTCCTCTTTGCCTCTACGTTATGTGGATCGTGTACGTTTGTGTGTCCGGTAAAGATTATATATACACAATCAACTTTATAAGTGGCGACAGGTGATTGTGAAAGAAGGATACGTAACTTCCTCCAAGAAGGCTGGAATGAATATGATGGCTTCTGTCCTTTCGCGGCCATGGCTTTATCCAATGAGCGGGCGAGTTGGTCGTATGGTTCATGCGCAGATTTCCATCGCTTGTGAACAACAGTTTAAATCCCTGGTATCGGCAGCGTGAAATGCCGTCGCCCCCAACAACCAGTTTTCAAAGCTGGTACAAAAGAAGAAACGATCGCGTCATGAATAGCCGGGAACGAATTTTGTCAAAGCTGAAGGCGGCACTCGTCACCAATGACACACTGCCTGATGTTGTTGCTTCAACTATTCCTGACGATCTGCACCAACAATTCGTCTATCGTGCTTCAGGGTATTGGAGGCACGGTGATTAATGTTGGGAGCATGACGGAGATCACTGGTCACTTGAAGGAGAAATTTGAATCTGCCGGCAGGTGGTTAAGCATGGTTAAGGAGTCAGAACATATCTGCGATTTCCGACGGGTGGTGATCCGCATAAACTGGAGGATGTGCAGCTGGCGATTTTTAGCGGAGAATTCGCCGTAGCAGAAAATGGCGCGGTATGGATTACCTCCGAGAGCATGGGCGATCGAGCGCTGCCGTTCATCTGCGAGCACATTGCACTCATCATTCAACGATCGAACATCATGTTCCCACGATGCGACATGCCTATGATCGGATCGGAACATCATCCCAGGATTTCGGGACATTTATAGCTGGCCCTTCGAAGACAGCCGATATCGAACAGTCACTCGTGCTAGGTGCTCACGGCCCAAAAAGTCTTACTCTGTTTCTCATCTCTTAAAGTATTAGTTTAAGCGATCGCTTAATTTCTCATTCGCGCCTGAGTCCTCTTATTACTCGAACATCAGAAAGCATTTGTGATCACAACAACATTTTTTTTTAGAAATGTTGGCTTTGTGTTTACTAATTGCATTTCTTGAATGCTGGAAAAATTTAGCGGTGAACTTGCTGCTGACTTTATCCAAATCATCCTGCCTAGTCAATGGAACGCGCCAGTGTTCCGTTACAAAGCGGCGATACCCAGATCACCAGTTTTGTAATAATGTATGTGGAGTGCATTTAAGGATCCCGGTATTTACCTCGCGTTAGCGGCGGCATTGGCTGTTGTTGCCAGTGCGTTCTATCAATTTAACGAAAAACAGAAGGCTACTGAAATCAACGACTCCACTCGCAGCGCTCTGGCCAAGGCAAATGATCGTATCGAAACGCTTACTCTGACGCTTGATCAGGAGCGGCGCTCGTCTAACAAGGCACGGGAAGAGGCTATTCAGGCAAGCAAAGAAGCTAGCTACGCTAATCGTCAGCTTCTTCAGCATACAACGGGCAGCCGTACCCGCCCTATCCTCAGCGCGTTCACCAACGAACCACACTACAATACTCTTTACGTTGTTATAGACAATCCAAGTGATTTTCCAATCTACGACGTGAAGGTGGAGTTATCCGCTGGCCCTCATATCAGCAAGTTCGGTGGAGACGATCATCGTTTCTTCAATGACAAGATGATCGAAACTTACCATCCTGGCACACTAGTCCCGAATAGAAAAACTCAAGTAGCAAAACTCAAAATTGAGAATCCTATTGAAGGACTCTCTTACAGCTACACGGTTATCTGGAGATTCGGATATTATAAGGGACGGATTCAAAGCATACGTAAAGTCGACGCGCAGGGAACTCAATGGTATGCCATTGACTACGCGCCCTATCCATCCACCACTGCTCCTTAATCAGGACTCCTTTAGTTAGGACACAACGCACAACCGTACTCATCGTTAAGCGGTTGGTGTTTCCATAGACCGTCTGCACTTCCTATAGTGCCATTCCACACACACACTCAGCGGCGCTGTCGCGCAATCCCTATCTTTCCCTGAACAGGAAAAGAGTCATTGATTTCTGTTTACGATCTGTGACTATAACACCACCATGACTGAATTTATGAAAGCCATTTACCCACAACTTTTAACGCGCGCCCTGGGCGCAATTCTGTTCATCACCTGTGCCCTACACGCTGGAGCACAATCGACCACCTTGGATAATAGTATTCCTGTACGTGGCTTCTGCGTTGCCGCTCCCAAGGCAAGCAATGTAGACGCGTTCGTAAAGTTTATCAAAGAGGAGCTCGCGGCACGCGGTGTAAACACGCTTATCCTTCGCGTTGACTGGAACTATCAATATGAAAAGCATCCGGAGCTGCGCGACAGCATTGCACTTTCCAAAGCAGACGTGAAAAAGATTGTGAATGTCTGCAAGGCAAGTAACATCCGCCTCATTCCGCAGATCAATTTGCTGGGACACCAGTCGTGGGCTCAGACGGTTTATGCGTTGCTGCGCGTCTATCCTCAGTTTGATGAAACTCCACATGTAAAAATGCCGGATAAATATGTATGGCCCAATCCAGATGGCTTGTACTGCAAGAGCTATTGCCCTCTGCATCCTGAAGTTCACGGCGTAGTCTTCGACCTTATTGATGAAATATGTGATGCCTTTGAATCGACAGCTTTCCACGCTGGTATGGATGAGGTGTTTTACATTGGTGATGACAAATGCCCAAGGTGCAGTGGCCGCGATAAAGCAGAACTATTCGCAGGAGAAGTTACAACGATCAGAAATCACCTGGCCCTCAAGAACCGCGAATTGTGGATCTGGGGAGATCGGCTCATCGACGGTAAGACTACGGGCCTCGGAATGTGGGAAGCCAGCATGAACAATACTTACAGGGCGGTTGACCTGATTCCAAAAGACGTTTTCATTTGCGACTGGCATTATGAACGCGCCGACAAGACGGCGGTATACTTTGCTATGAAAGGACTTCGCGTTGCTACATGCCCATGGAGAACGCCTCAGGTTGCCACACAGCAGGTAGCTGACATGTATAATTTCAGAAGCAGCGCCACCACTGCAATGCAGCCTTATTACCAGGGAGTTATTCAAACCCATTGGTCAGGTGCAGAGAATTTCATGGATGGTTTCTACGGCAAGATCAAGAGTGACCAGGCCGGCGGCAAGACTGCATGGGATACCTTCAGATCAATATTTCCAAAGCCAGCGGCCCCTGCTAAGAAGTAAGCCTCCGGAAAAATTAACAGACTATTTCTGAGCTACCATTTGAGGGGTAGCTACGCATCGGAATCCGATGTGCGACATGCCGCTGTCGTACGCTGAGCCCTGACGCGCGCTAGGCCGGAAATTCACGCAGTAGTCAGAGGCGCATAAGAACGATCCTCCCCGGGTCACATGCTTGATGCTGAATGGCTCCTGAGGATCGTTGGTCTTATTCGGTCCCTGTGGGTTTACGGCAAGCCCGCTCTTTGAAAGTTCGGAGTAGTAGTTGACATCAAAGAAATCTGATGTCCATTCCCAGCAATTACCAATGATGTCATAAAGACCATAGTCATTCGCAGGATAAGACTTGACGGGAGATGCGCCTGCAAAACCATCTTCGGCCTCATTCTTGGACGGGAATGTTCCCTGAAAAGTGTTCGCCATGAACTTTCCGCCTGGTTTGAGATCGTTGCCCCAGCTATACCGTTGGTTATCGCGTCCGCCGCGGGAAGCGAACTCCCATTCGGCTTCTGTTGGCAATCGTTTTCCCGCCCACTTGCTGTAGGCAACAGCATCGTCGAAGGAAACATGGACGACAGGAAAGTTGTCTTTGCCATCGATGCTGGTACCTGGGCCACCTGGATGCTTCCAGTCAGTACCTGTTGTCCAGGACCACCATTGGGAATAGTCGTCGAGGGAAACAGCATATGAGGGAGGCGTGAATGTTAATGAACCAGCGACCAACATCGTTTCCGCTGGCTTTGGTGTTCCGGGAGGAAGCGTCTTCTTAAGTTCTTCCCACTCTGGTTTTTTTTCAGCCGTGGTGACATAGCCAGTCTCTTCTACAAACTTTCGGAATTGAGCATTGGTGACTTCCGTTGCGTCCATCCAGAATCCGTCTACACGTACACGGTGCGCGGGGCGCTCCGTTGCATAAGACTCGGGGTCATCCGTACCCATTGAAAATTCACCTCCAGGTATCCAGACCATCCCCTCCGGGGACACCGATTTTGACGGAGTTGCTTTAGCTGACTTCTCTGTGTTCGTCGCTGTTTCGGTTGTCTTCGTTGTATTCTTGCAGGATGCAAGAACAACCACCACCATCGCTACAATGCTTGCTCTCATAATATTGAAATAAGAAAATACGCGGGATCGTTGGTGGCATCCCAATTAGATTTTCAAAGCTACACAGCTTTGTCGAAATGCCAAACTGATTTGAATTAGCTGAAATCATATCATCAGTAGCGAGGCAGCCTCGCAAGTATCGTCATAACTATCACTCATAAGTTCTGTGCACAGCAAACGTTGTCGGGTATACAATATGTTAACGCATGAACCAGGTAAAGTTGGCTTGTACCAGCACGTTTAATCTCGGTTGACCCGCAATATACTTAGATATACGAAGTGATGCTCCTGTACGTCGACCCAGCATCTTTCCAATGTCTGAACGAACAAAGAAGTAGTCGGTCTTTTCGATCAGGGCGTGCGAATACATAAGATGTATTGAGAACCATCCATTCCAATCTTCAAGTTGTGCCACGAAGGGTAAAGCGATGGAAAGGTTTTGAAGCTTATCGTCTTTTTCGGAGTCGTCGGGATCCGGCGATCCATCTGAACCGCCCTGGCTGTTTACATCTTCAGTTGAAAATAGAAACCTCACTTCGGGGTAAAAAGCTAATGCAGGTCCCGGTCGGTAGGTAAGTACAACGCCTGGCCTATACATCCACGCCCCGGCACCACGTCCGAGCTGATACTCGCCGGTTGGTGCGCTTACATCAAGCGTGGCGGTTACTCGCTCCAGTCCAGAAAAGGTTTCCTTAAAAAATGGAACGTACATGGCCGACATGCGCAAGTCACCCATCCCGGTTGTGTTTTCAAAGCCCTGATAATCGCCCTTAAAAATGTTGTGAACGACGGGGATCGACATACCGACCAGGAAGCGTTCATTCTTCAGCCCGTAGTAGTATGCGGGTCTAAGCGCATAAAATTGTGATTCATCGAAATAGAAGTAGGATTCTATGTCAGCCGTTATTCGCGTGCGCATGCTGACAGGATCGGATGCATTCTGAAGGTAGTCAACGTCCTGAGCGGTTGCACTACCCACCGCGCATAAACCCAACACGATTCCGACCCAGCACTTTTTCATGTGTTAATATTTGTTTGTTCAACGGTACAATGAGATCAACCAGAGCCATCCTACGTTTGGGGATGCACTAAATACGTCAATCTCAGACGAACTTTCGATTATAGAATTTCAAGTCTATAACGTAATAACTACACGCTCTTCTGGCGGTAGCCCACGAGTGCAAACAGCAATATTACAACATAGCAAATAATAGGTAGCAGATAGGCAGTCGCCACGTCAGCCTTTTCGGCCACCAGCCCCATCAACGGCGGAAACAACGCTCCACCCACTACCCCCATCACGATGAACGACGACGCCTGCTCTCTCAAATCGTCAAGATTCTTAAGACCAAGGCCGAAGATCGTTGGGAACATAATCGAAAATGTAAACTGCAATCCGATCAGCGCTGCGAATGATGGCCATCCTAGTTTCAGCCAAATAATAAAGCAGAAAAAGATACTTCCCGCAGTGTAAATCGCCAGCAATCTGTTTGGTGATAGATACCGCATCAGGAACGTGCCCAGCACTCTTCCTGCCAGCATCATGAGCATGGAGAAACTAAACCACTTGGCAGCCTCTGCATCGGTCATACCCGGCATGTATGCCACTGAGTAGTTGATGAAGAATGCCCAGGTTCCGCCCTGAGCCGCGACGTTAAAGAATTGGGCAAGCACAGCCCAACGGAAATGACTGTACTTGAACAGTTCGCGATATGAGCGTTGATGCGCCTCGTCAGGCTTCGACTCCTGAAGTGGCGGCACTTTTAGAAAAGAAAATGCTATAGCTATCGCTAACACAACTCCTCCGATTACAGCGTAAAGGACCTTAACCGACACCAAATCAGTCTGCGTGTCGCCGGTGACAGCATGACGAAGTATGAAGTAACTACCCAACAGTGGACCTATGATAGTACCCACTGCATTAAATGTCTGCGAAAAATTTATCCGTTGCTCCGATTTTCGTTCGTCTCCCAGGGCTGCTGAAAATGGATGCGCCACAGCCTCAAGCGTTGAAAGACCACAGGCGAGGATAAACAATGCTATGCGAAAGAAGCCAAATGACTCCGCTCCTGCAGCTGGTATAAAAAGAAACGCCCCAATGGCATACAATCCTAACCCCAGCAGAACGCCATTTTTATAGCCGAACCGCTTCATGAAAAGGCCTGCCGGTATTCCCATAACAGCATAAGCGCCAAAAATTGAGAACTGCACAAGCCCAGATTGTGACAGGGAAACGTGCAATACCTTTTGAAAATGCCTGTTTAATACATCTCCCATAGAGATCGCGATTCCCCACAACATAAATAAGCTGGTAACAAATGTGAATGTGGGGATGTATCTTCGTTCAGTTAGCGGGACCTGCTGCATACGTATTGAGGGTGTAGATTTGTGTAACTACGAGTGTTAAGCTTAAAGCTAAGATAAATTAGGTGAATCGAAAACGGAGATACTTCTCACTGGCCGTCTATCTTCGTTCTATCTATTAGGACGCGACAACAGTAAAGGTCCTCATCCAAACTGGAGGTGAAAAAAACTTTCCAGTCAGCGGTGATATTTTGACCAGGAATTGCACATAACGGAAAAGGAGCTGTAATGGAAACAATGAACGCCATACAACAACCCATCGTTCAGCTGGACGAATCACTTTATACAGGCATGTACGATGATGTATTCCCGGTCGTCGCTTCTATCGTAAGCAGACAGGGTGGATCGCAAACAGAAGCTGAAGACATCTTCCAGGATGCCCTCATAGCATTCATAGAAATGCAGGCGAAATGCCACATCGAAGATCCGGCGCGATATATCGTTGGCATAGCAAAGCATCTGTGGCTCCGAAAGGCCCGTATGAACAAAATTTTTCTGAAGCTGGATGATTACGAACAGTCACTTACGGTGCCCTCTGAAATCGCGTCCGAAGTGCAGCAATCTTTCCTGTTGCGCTTTTTGCAGCGAGCCGGTTCGAAGTGTATGGACCTTCTGAGCGACTTTTATTTTATGGGACTTTCCATTGCAGAACTGGGCAGGGCACACGGTTTGTCCGGCTCTCATTCTGCTTCGGTTCAGAAGAACAAATGCCTGGAGAAGGTCCGATCGATTGTGAAGGAAAAACAACTGCGGCATGAAGACTTCACAGAATAACATTGAACTAATCGAGAGGTATCTGGGAGGTCAGCTTTTGCCAGAAGAAATTTTGGCATTCGAACAAAGGCTTCAAACCGATCTGACGCTGAGCACCGACGTCCGCGCGCAAAGGGAAGTTCATCAGTTGGCCAGACGTTATCATCTTCTGAAACTCAGGCATCACGCTAAGAATTTCCATCATCGACTTCACAACGATCCGTCCAGGCGCAGCCTGCGTCAGGCTATAGAAGCATTATTCAACTAACTACCATTATGACCTATTCATCACTGATCCCCATGGTTGTAGACAACCATGGAAGGGGCGAACGTGCCTATGATATTTACAGTCTTTTACTGAAAGAGCGAATCGTGCTTTCTGGGAACAGGTATTAATGACGAAGTCGCAAATGTAGTCGTGGCACAGCTGCTGTATCTCAACAGCGCGGACACTAAAGCGACTATCAGTCTTTACATTAATAGTCCGGGAGGCAGCGTTTATGCAGGACTGGCCATCTATGATGCGATGCAGATGATCTCTTCCCCAGTGTCAACGGTCGCGGTAGGTGTAACCGCCAGTATGGGAACAGCACTATTGGCTGCCGGAGCAACAGGCAAACGCTATGCGTTACCTCATGCAACTATTCACATGCATCCTACAGGTGGCGGTGCAAAGGGGTATACAGAAGATGTGCGCATTGCAATCCGTGAACAGGAACGTATCCAGGCACAACTTTTTCATTTGATTGGTAAACACTCAGGGCATACGTGGAAAGAAATAGAAGAATTCTTCCTGCGCGATCGCTACATGTCCGCTCTCGAGGCAAAAGACTTTGGTCTTATCGACAATGTGCTGGGTGATACCAGTAACATCGTCACACTCAGCAATCCAGAGGCGACGTTGTCGTTTGCTGGCACGGTAAAAACAGCCGAGCGAATTAGTTTACCTGAATAGGCCAATCGTCGGTTCGGAAACTTGAAACCGGCAAGCCAGTTGCTCCAAACAAGTTACCGATGGAGGCGTTGGACCAGGCATATCGAACTGCAACAGGCTCCTTCACATCCTTCGACGATACAATCACTGTGTTGCCATCAATCTTTGCCTTGGCCGGATAAAATTTGTGGTCTGGCCCGGCAATCAGAAACTCGGTCGGTGCGCCTCCCTTGGACACCAGGCCATTCTTAGCAACGTCGAACGTTACGCGAATGCGCTGCTTCTCTACCTTCATTGAAGAATATTGAGGAGACTGATAAATGATATCATGCTTGCCGTAAGTCTTTGCCAAAGCAACGTCTGCCAGTCGCTCCCCAACCGGCTTTTTAAACAAGGGATGAATGTCATTGACGTTGTCTACCAGATCTGAAATCACAATCATACCTGTGTTCGGTATATTTTGCATCATCACCTGCTGCTCGCGGATGAGAGTTCCTTTCTCAACGTCGCCATAACCTCTGTAAGGAGCTATTTGCACATAATAAAATGGAAAATCAGCATTGAACTCTTTGCGCCAAACGCCGATGAGAGTTTCCATCAATTGTTTGTATGTAGCAGGAGCAACTGTGTTAGTTTCTCCCTGATACCACAACGCACCTGCGATCTTGTAAGGAAGCAATGGGTTAATCATCGAATTGAACACAACGGCCGGCCTGGACGGACACCATGGGCGATCATCCTTAAGCTTCATCGCAGACTGTTTCAATGATTCATTGCTTTCAATATTTTCCGCCGGCACCCAGGATTCGGCAGGTGTTCCGCCCCAGCTCGAATTGATCAGACCAACGGGCATCTGGAGATTGTCTGAAATCTTCTTTCCAAAGAAATAACCAACCGCACTAAATCCGGCAACAGAATTCCGGTCACACACTTTCCATGTCCCCTCCCCTCTGGTTTGTCGCGTATCTGCCGCAGAATTGGGAACGTCAAAAAGCCGAATCTTAGGATCGTTAACCTGGACTATGATTGTTTTGCCATCGCCGGAAGCAGCCATGCTCCACTCCATGTTCGATTGACCTGAGCAGAGCCAAACCTCACCAGAGAGTACATCTTCAATGACACGGGTTTCATTCCCGGCTACGACTGTAATAGTGTGAGGTCCACCAGCCGGCGGGGTCGTAATTGACGTTTTCCAAAAAGCCGTGTTTGCTGATTTAGTCTTAACTGTTGCCGTGTCCCAGCTAACTTTTACAACAACATCCTGAGTCGGATTGGACCAACCCCATATCGCTACTGTGGCGTTCTGCTGAATTACCATGTGGTCAGAATATATGCCTGGCAAACGAAGCTGAGCATGACCAGCGCCAAACAAAGCTGATAATGCTATTGAGAGACAAAATGTAAAAGTTCGTGACGGATAAATGATTTGATTCAAGATTAGTTTGTACTGCTTCATGCTGGTTATGATGTCCGCGTGGTATTACTTTATCTTTAGTTTGCTGCTTGCTAACGTGTACTCAGGTTGAAAATGCGCGTGATTTAAACGGCCTTCAATACATCACCATGTTTTGCGACGACTGCATCCAGTTTTGTGACTAGCTCTTCGTAAACTTTCATGAGGCGCTTGCCCGTGGCCGTGATTTGCGTTCCCCCTCCTTTGGTACCTCCTTTTTGAGTAATGACATATGGACGTGACCCTTTGGAGTTCATTTCTTCTACCATGGCCCACGCTTTCTTGTACGACATCCCCATAGCCTTGGCAGCACTGGCGATGGAACCGGTATCTTCAATATGCTGCAATAATTCGAGGCGCCCCGGACCAAAGAATTTGGAACCATCAATGTCGATCCAGCAACGCAATCTGATTTGCTTCTTTGCCATATAAATGAATATTCTGGCGCTTAATATAAGATGCAAATAGAACTTAATGAAACCGATGGCGAAGTTCAGGGACAACGTTAACTTTATTCGTCTTCTTTAACACATATGATCCTAACCCCACGATATGAACTACTGCTCTATTGTTCCGACCTGCCTCCTGGTTTCACTTGCTCTTGCAGCGTCGATCTCAGTGTCAGCCCAGCCATCCTTGCAATTCGAAAAACAGTTTGTAGCGGCTGAGGCATTCGAATCTGTGGCAGTACTGGACGTCGACGGCGACGGAACCCTGGATCTCCTTTCCGGGTCATTCTGGTACAAAGGGCCTGACTTCATGAGCCGCAAGTTCATCGGTGCGATTCCTCGTCACAGTGAATATTACGATGATTTCTCCGCGATCGTCGAGGATGTAAATGGAGACAAGCGTCCAGACGTGATTACGGGCGGTTGGTTTGGTTCGACATTATTCTGGCGCGAGAACCCTGGCAAGGAAGGTGAGTGGAAGCAACACGTCATCAGCCGTCCGGGAAGCATTGAGTGCACCCGGGCATGGGATATCGACGGTGATGGTGTGAAAGAAATCATTCCAAATACTCCCGGCAAGCCGCTGCGCGTGTATCGGATCACTAATCCTTCACAAGCTCGTTTTGACTCAACACAAATCGTAAACGCTCATGGCCATGGATTGGGATTTGGTGACATCAACGGCGATGGACGCGGCGACTTCATCGTAGAAAATGGCTGGATTGAATCACCTGCCAAACCGTTCAGTGAAAAGTGGAAACTTCATGAGGACTTCAAATATGTTCAAGCGAGTGTTCCAATGATTGTAGCCGACGTGAATGGTGATAAACTTTCAGACATTATCATTGGCCAGGGTCATGACTATGGACTTCACTGGTTGGAACAGGTTATCGATAAAGGTGGCAAACGTAGCTGGCAGCAACATGAAATTGATCCAAAGAACTCTCAATACCATACGATGGAGTGGGTTGACCTCGACAATGACGGCCGTCCTGAACTGATTACTGGTAAGCGCTACCGTGCCCATGACGATAAAGATCCAGGTGCTCATGATCCGCTCGGTTTATATTACTTCCAATGGAACGGGACTTCGTTTGTAAAACAGGTGATCAGTTACGGCAAGCCCGGAGAGGGAAAAGGCACGGGTCTGTACTTTCAAATTGTCGATCTGAACAAAGACGGGTGGAAAGACATTGCGGTTGCTGGCAAGGATGGCTTGTACGTGTTTTTCAATAAAGGCACGGCAAAGTAGAAGCCGACATTTCGCGCGTTCACAAACGCTCTACGGTCATACCGCCGCCGACGTCGATGACCTGGCCGGTTGCGTATGTTAGTCGTCCCGTTGCAAGAACAGCAACCGCGTTCCCTATATCTGACGCTTCGCCCCAGCGGGGTTCAAGTGTGAGTCCATTGGCAATCAGCTGATCATACTTTTGTTGCACGCCGGACGTCATATCTGTGTGGATAATACCCGGACGAACTTCAAATACTCCAATGCCATGTGCAGCCAGCCTTGCCGCAAACAACTTCGTCATCATGGCGAGACCAGCCTTGGAGATGCAATACTCTCCCCTATTGATTGATGCATGAGTAGCCGATACAGACGTAATGGTAATGATACGACCAGGACGAACGGCAGCTGTTTCTCTCATGTGACGCGCCACGGACTGCGTAAGAAAGAAAGTGCCTTTGAGGTTAATATCCAGGAGACGATCGAAGTTTTCCTCATCGAGTTCCAGGAGATCCTTGCGAACAAATGGAGCAACGCCGGCATTGTTGACCAACACATCGATCCTGTTAAACCGTGCCAATGCAACTTTCAATATTTGTGACCGGTCATTCGGGTCACCGATGTTGCCCTGACAATAAACAACTACCGCACCGGCTGCCCTTAATGAGTCCAATGCTGCAACCGCGTCGGCTTCAGGCCGCACGCCATTAATAGCGAGATCAAAGCCAGCCTCAGCCAACGCCCGGGCTATACCCAGTCCAATGCCTCTCGTTCCGCCGGTTACCAATGCCACTTCACGCATGTTCTATTCAGCTTTAATTTCCTTTAGGGTCTGAGCTTCTGCCATCGACTTATAGTAGGGATCAAGCGGGAAACATCCTGAAAGCATTCCATTGCGCGGAGCAGTGGTGCAATCTGAAAATGTTCTACATAGTTTTTCACGTTTCAATGGGCGATGCGCGAGTATATCTTCCGGCATTTCAGGGTATGACAAAACCATTCGTCCAAGCCCTATGAAGTCAGCCCCTCCTGTTCGCAATATGTTTTGACCAACATGAGGAAGCCATTCCTGCAAGTACGAATACGCAGAACCTACAACAGCAAGTTTCGGAAACTGTTTTTTGATTACAGCGGTTGCTTCCAACTGACGGGCTACACCAACAAGTGGATCTTCCGGCGGTTGATAACCATCGGAAGGTGGAAAGAGCGCGGGTCGTTGTATGTGTGGGTTATAGTACGGGCTACCGGCAGTCGTACACATGAGCTCGATATCCAATGACTGAAGTAAGTTCAGGAAGCGAAAAGGCTCCTCATAGTCTATGCCTACACCAGACTCGTCGCCTCCGAAAGCATAGTGATATGGACCACTTTGCTCTGGCTCTCCCAGTTGATCAGAACCAGGCTTAAAAGGTACGTAATCAAAAGCACTCAGGCGTACGCCTATGTCCAGGCCTGGCGCAGTTGCACGGATGCCGGCCACGATCTCACGCAGGAATCTGGTTCTATTTTCAAAACTGCCTCCGTACCTGCCCTCACGTTCTGTAGCGCTGAGAAATTCGTGCCCCAGGTACCCATGACAATGCTTGATGTCAACAAAATGGTAGCCTGCATCCGCCGCGAGTTTGGATGCCTTAACGAAATCGTCAATCAGCCGATCTATATATTCATCGGTCATTAAAGGATAATCTGGAGCGAGTCCAAACTTTCGATTCAAAACCGGATGGCGATAAAGTATCTGTGGTTCCATCCGCTTCTTGTCATTCGGCTTGCAAAAGCGACCGGAGTGAGTCAGTTGAAAGCCGACAAGCAAATCATCGGCATTGCCGAACTTCTCCCGATGATCTTCATATACCTGCTCAAACAATGCTTTATAAACATCTGCATTGTTTTCATTGATGAGCAACTGATTGGGGTTCGCTCTGCCATCATGTCTTACGGCCACGGCTTCACAACCCCATAACAGTTTTGCCCCGGAGATTGCAAAATGTTTCCATCTTCTTTTCGAGTGATCACTTGGAAGGCCGTCTGTGGTACCGTCCCACCCCTCCATCGGAAGAATGCAGAAACGATTGCCTATAGTCTTTCCGGAGCGAAGAGCGTACTTGTCTTTAAATGGAGAGTCATCACCAGTCGAAAGGGTTTCGTCTATTGGAAGAGCTGTATTCAGGCTGGTGAGGTAAGATTGCAAATCGTTGAATGATTTGAGCTGCGCGACGCGCTTATATTTTGGTTTGTGCTTACCGCTCATCGGAAAATTAAAGATTATAGTTCAAACACTTTGGTCAAGATCACTAGACAGGGCGCTGGCCGAGTGCGCTATAAAAAGAAAGATAGTTTTCTTTGCGCATCAGGCGTTGAAGGTACAGCACCAGTTCTCTTACGTGATAGTCGCCCCACATACTGGATTCATCACACGGAATACTACGACCATTGGGTACATTATCCCAACCGTTGGGACGATGGTACACTGAATGAAGCAACAGACCCTGGTGGTTTTTCTCTAAGGACATGTAGGCGTCTGATAACAACGTTTTTGCGACTGTAAGTCCTGCCTGAATGTAATGGTTCGCTTTCAGCGGATCGGCTACCTGCAGAAATTGACCGAGACGCAGTAAACCCTGCGCTCCAATCGCAGCTGCAGAACTGTCAACTGGTTCAAAGTCATTATGAGGCTCCGCTGGACGTTGGGTGTAGTCTCCAAGTCGATGCAACGCGGGAGCGCCCGTATCCCAATAAGGAATGCCATCACTGGCAGTGTTCGCAATGTAGAAATCGCAGGTTGCAGTTGCTGCCTTCAGCAATGTAAGAATCAATTCATCGCCGTCTGATGCAAGTTCAGTCAGATACCGCGTGCTGCCCAGGAACTCCAATTCTTCTGCAAATCCGCACATCGCCCATGCGAGTCCGCGCGTCCATGTAGTGAATCCACTAAATCCCTGCTGAGCATTAGGGCATCGAAAGTTGCCATCATTAATATTGAATATACACTCATGCGCCGTACGTCCCCATACGTCGTAACTATCGCGACCCTCTCCGTAATAAACCGAGAAGCGCGCTGTAGCGCGAAGGTGCTGAACTGCCCGCTCCAGTAGGTTAACCCGAACATCGTTCTCGCTATGAAGATAATGACCAAGCCCATGACTCACCATCAGGATCCGGCATGAACGAATGGTATCAACAAACAGCGACTGTGGTCCATTGAAAGAGTACAAATAACCACCTCCGTGAATCGGGGTCCAACGCATGGCCTGTACGGCGCCGCTCGCCTTCAATGCCAATTCATAGAAATCATTTTCCCATGACACAAAAGGAATTTTCTTCTCGTACATCATGCGCCACAGGTTGCCGTAGGTACTCAGGTTGTTGAACCCGTGATCATGAACACCTTCATGGGTGAGATGAGGCGCCATCTTGCTACGGGTATTGTCCTTCCCTATCTGCAGAAATTGTTCGTCACTCGTAGCGTCGAATTGAAGCAGGGCCGAGCCAAACTGAAAACCCTGGGTCCATTCTGTCCAGCCGCGGCTCGTGTAACGGCCGCCAACTGTGTACACAGGTGTGGCAGCGTCGCCATTCTTTTCAATCGACAATATCTTGCTGCCTGATAGTTGCCAAAAACGCGTGATTGCGTCGTTGAGATGGGATAAGGATAATGTTTTGTCAATAACCATACAATCGGTTGCTATGCGCCAATATAGCAGAAACCCGGCATCCCGCAATCCCGGAGCAATCGACCTTGCCTCTCCATTTTGAGGCCGGCGCCCGGGCGTTCGTTCAGCCTCTTATGTCCATTCCGATTTATTTCCTTTCTTTGCGCCTGAATTTTGTGAAGGTATTCTGAAAAGTGAATTTATGCGACATATTATTGTTCTAGCTCTCCTCTTATCAACAACAGGTGTTATGGCCCAGTCAAAGAAAGAACTGGCTGCACAGGTTGAGTCGTTGAAAAAAGAAAACGAAAAGCTTAAAGCTGACGTTGCCGAATTGAAGAAACCGAAAGTGCCCGCACTCAATGATACTATCCGTAAAGTCAGTTATGCTCTCGGTACTTTAATGGCCTCTAACCTGAAATCTCAGGGTGGCGATTCATTGAAAGTTGACGCTATTGCTCTTGGCTTTAAGGATGTTTACGCGGGCGATAGTCTTCGCATCCCCCAGCAGGATGGTGTCCAGCTCGTACAAGGCTATATGCAAAAAGTAGCTTACGAAAAGATGGAACGTGAGAAGGTGGCCAACGAGAGTTTCATGGCAAACAACAAGAAAGCCGAGGGAGTTATGACAACAGCCAGCGGTCTCCAATACAAAGTTGTAAGCAGTGGAAAGGGCAAGATGCCCAAGGCTTCTGACAATGTTACTGTACATTATACCGGTCGTCTTATCGATGGTACCGTGTTTGATAGCTCACGCGACCGCGATCCTGCAACGTTTAAAGTAGATGGAGTCATTGATGGCTGGACAGAAGCCCTTCAACTCATGCATGAGGGCGACAAATGGACCATCTTCATTCCTTCCAGTTTGGGTTATGGCGAACAGGGAGCAGGGTCTCAAATTCCGCCTTACGCTACGCTGATCTTCGACGTCGAACTGATCAAGGTAAACTAATTCAGTTCGCTCTGCGTCCGAGGGAACCGCTCGGGCGACAATTGGTGTTTTAATTACAGGTCGCACTTTGCTGTGATTGCTCAGTAGCTTTGAAGCCATAGTTCTGTGTAAATTGCAATGTTGCAAAAGGCAACCGGGTATATAGCCATTCGTTGTGAAGCGCATATTGCTAATAGAAGACGATCCGACAATTAACCAGAATATCCGCGATGCACTCGTCAGGGAAGGTTATGACGTGCAAATCGCATTCGACGGATTGTTAGGCGAAAGGATTCTACGCAAGGACACGTTCGACTGCGTAATACTCGACCTCAATATCCCTGGAAAAAACGGATACGACATTTGCCGTGATTTCCGAAAGCTCAATACTACCACTCCGATCATCATCCTCACAGCGTTTGACGAAATTGAAGACAAGGTGATGGGTTATGAAAGCGGTGCGGACGATTATCTGACAAAACCCTTTTACATGCAGGAACTTGTCCTGCGTATTCAGTCGCTTCTTCGCCGTAACACTAATGCCTCCGAATCTACAACAGGACCAATTTCCGCGGGCGACATTTTAGTCAATCCTCTTACGAAACGGGTGACACGGGGGGATGTGGAGATTAGTCTTACCCCCAGAGAATATCAGATTTTACTCCGGCTGCTGACAGCGCATGGTGAAGTCGTTTCCAAGAAAGATTTGATCGAAGAAATTTGGGGTCGTAACTTCGATGCGAATACCAATACAGTGGAAGTATACATCAACTTCCTTCGAAAAAAAATAGACAAGCCATTCGGCAAAGATTCTATCCGCACCCGAGTTGGCTACGGCTACTACCTTGAAGTGCAATGAATATCAAGAAGAAGATCGTATTGTATTTTTCTTCAGGCACCATCGTGTTGCTTGCCATCGCGCTCGTATTCATTTACACATTATTCTCCAGATTCCGGGAAGAAGAGTTTCAACAGCGGCAGGTTGAAAAGATCAGAACAACTTTAAAATTCTTAACCGAGATACGTAACATCGATCAGGATCTTATCGAGGGAATGGATCGGATAACCATTCACGACATCTACGATGAGAAGCTACTGATTTTTGACAAGGCGAAAAAACTAGTTTACTCCAGCATTGATGATACGCCTGTTGCATTTTCATCAGATCTTTTGGACGAATTATCCGCTGACAATCCAATTATCGAACAAAAAGATGGGCTTTATGATGTGACCGGGATCTACCTTGAAAAAGATGACAAGGCTTATTACGGCATCAGCAAAGCATACGACATTTCAGGTTATTCAAAGTTAAACTACCTGCGCTATGTACTTTCGTTTACGCTGACAGGAATCTGTCTTGCTGTCGTATTGATCGCCTACTACCTACTCTCGGAAAGATTACAAGATCCATTGAAGACGTAACCCGCCAGATAAACGACTTCGCGGTCGATGGTGCGAACAACAAACTGGTAACCGCCGGCACCAGTGATGAAGTTTCCATTCTTGCCCAGCGATTTAATGAACTGATGCAGCGAATGAACGAGGCCTTTGCATTTCAGAAACATGCTGTCCACCATATCTCTCACGAATTAAAGACGCCGATTGCTGTTCTCGTATCTGATATCGAGCGCATGGAACAGGAAACCGATCCTGAACGATTAAGGCAAATGATCAGTATTCAAAAGGAGAATACAAAAAGCCTTGGAGAGATCATTAATTCGCTGCTGGAGATCGCGAAAACTGAATCCGGAAATGCAGTAACCACTACTCAGGTCCGTGTTGACGAGATGATCTTCGACTTGATCGATTCATTCCGGAATCTGTATCCCGAGTTTCGTTTCTCGATAACCTACTCCGATTCTCAGGTTAACGACGACAATCTTTCTGTACGTGTCAATGACAGGCTCCTGAGATCCGCGTTCAGCAACCTCATGCAGAACTGTATCAACTACAGCCAGGATTCAAAGGCAGGAATCTCCATCGCCACAACCGCAGAAACGTCTTAAGCTTGACTTTACGAATCGCGGCAAGGTGATTACTGAAAATGAACAGGCATTTTTGTTCAGACATTTCTTTCGGGGTGCAAACAGTCGCGGCAAACGCGGCTTTGGTCTTGGCCTGGTGTTTATCAGCAAAATACTGTCTCTTCACAAGGGTACTGTTACCTATGCCGCCCAGGATGGTGACCTCAATACTTTTTCAGTACTGCTGCCATTAAGCTAAAATTTATTTGCTTTAAGGTCTTTTTAAGGTGAGCGGGATCACCTTTGCGAGCTAACAAAGAATTAATGGCTCGCCTCCGCGCAACTTGTATCATACTCTTTTGCTTTACGGTGTCGGCATATGCACAAACCGACACGCTCCGCGTTAACCTTCGTGACGCCGACAGTCTTTTCGCAGTCCGAAGCTTTTACCTGCTTGCAGCTGGTATGAATGTAGAGGCCAGTCGCGCACTGATCGTGCAGGCAAGTCTTTTCCCCAACCCTATCGCTACTGCTGATATCAATGCTTACGATCCGCAAAACGAAAAAGCTTTCCACCTAGGCAGCACAGGACAAAAAAGCTTTCAGCTCGAACAACTGATTCTCCTCGGAGGCAAAAGGAAGAATGAAATAGAGCTAGCGAGGACTAATTCAAAAATCGCAGAGCTGGAGCTTCTTAATACATCCCGAACCCTCAAGTTTAAGCTTCATACCGAGCTCGCGCAGATCGGTCAACAGCAGGTATTGCTGCAAAAATACAATTCACAACTTGCCCTTCTAGACACCATTCTTCGCGCATACGAAAAGCCCGTAAAAAACGGGAACATCGCGTTGAAAGACCTCGTGCGTTTGAAGGGGGTTTACCTCAATCTTAACAACGATCGGGCGGAGCTGATGCAACAGTATTTTGAAGCACAGGCAACGGTACAAACACTGCTTCAAACTACAGAACTTATCTATTTTGAATTCTCTGACAGTGACATCAATGCTTATATCAAGTCTATCCCGCTTGAGCAGTTGAAGGACGAAGCCCTACAAAATCATCCGGAGCTGTTGTTGATGCAGGAGAATCGACACGGCGCAGAGGTCTTCCTTAAATACCAGAAGTCACTCTCCATCCCTGATCTTAATCTGAATGCGTCATATGACCAGCGTGGTGGAGCATTTCTGAATCAAATAAATACAGGAGTCTCGATACCGTTGCCCTTATGGAATCGGAATCAGGGCAACATCAAAGCTTCAGCCTTCAAGGCCAGAGAGGCTGAGTATCACTTGCAGGCTACACGTCAGGAAAAACTCGCAGCACTTCAAAACCATTACGCTCTGTATACACAAACTGTTGCCGAATACCAGAAAGCAACAGGACTCTACAATGAAGACTTTGATGTAACCGTAAATGGAATGGTCTACAATTTCCAGCGGCGCAATGTCTCGTTACTCGAATTCGTAGACTTTTTTGAATCCTACAACCAGGTATTGGCAGAGATAGCACGAATGAAAACACAACTCGTGACATCCGCAGAACTACTTAATCTATCCATTGGCAAAGATGTTTTCTGATATGACAGTCTTCCGATATATTCCTGTATTGCTCGCAGCGTTCCTGATGCTTGCCTGCCACAAAGAAGAGCCTCATCAACTTGAAACGGCGTTTACACTTAGTGACACCATGATGGCTCGTTCCGGATTCGAGAGGGTCTCCATGCATGCGGGTTAAAAATGAAGTCAGGCTATTCGGCAAAATCGCGGCAGACAACAACAAGACTGCGCAGGTCTACCCAGTTGTTGGCGGTATTGTGACGTCAATTAATGTTGAACTTGGCGACTACCTGAAGCAGGGTCAGGTTATGGCAACTATCCAGAGTTCGGAAGTTGCCCAATTTCAGAAAGAAAGACTCGATGCTTTAAGTGAAGTTGCCGTGGCGGAGAAGAATCTCTCAGTTTCGAATGATCTGTTCAAGGGTAAACTCAATTCAGAGCGCGACGTTGCTGTTGCGGAAAAGGAGTTGGAGAATGCTAAGGCGGAGCTATCGCGTATTAATGACATTCACAAGATCTACAATCTGAAGGGAGGGTCAGTCTACAACGTTGTTGCTCCTATAAGTGGCTTTGTGATATCAAAGAGGATCAATCAAAATGAGCAGCTTCCCTCCGACCTGTCTGAGCCGTTGTTTTCAATTGCCGAAATCAATGAAGTATGGGCACTTGCTAACGTAAACGAAAGCGATATCTCCAACATAAAGGTGGGAGTTAACGCTTCTGTGCGTACGCTTGCATTCCCGGATCGGGTGTTTAATGGAAAAATCGATAAGGTGTTTAATGCCATTGATCCCGAAACGAAGTCAATCAAGGCACGCGTGAAGATACCGAACCCGGACTTTCAACTTAAACCGGAAATGAATTGTACTGTAGCGGTACACTATATCGAATCCGATTCACTTCCAGCCGTTAGCTCATCGGCAGTCATCTTCGACAAGAGCAAGAATTGGGTGATGATTTTTAAAGACAAGCACAATATAGAAACGAGGCATAGTGAATGTCTACAGACAGTTAGGCGACATTACTTATATCAAATCTGGTATTGCGCCCGGTGAGACAGTCATCACGAAGAACAGCCTGCTCATCTACGACGCGATCAACGATTAAGCATGAACAAATTCGTTAAGAATATCATATCGTTCAGTCTGAAGAACAAGTTCTTCACCTTTTTTTGGGTGGGATTACTCATCATTGCCGGTGCTGTCAGCTACATCAGGATTCCAATCGAGGCGTTCCCTGACGTGACCAACACACAAATCATTATTGTCACAGAGTGGAATGGCAGAAGCGCCGAAGAAGTAGAGCGTTTTGTCACGACGCCAATCGAAATTGCGATGAACAGTGTTCAGCGCAAGACGAATGTCCGAAGCATTACGATGTTTGGTTTGTCGGTCATCAAAGTTATATTTCGAGGATGATGTTGAAGACTTCTTCGCACGACAACAAGTAAATAACCAGTTACGAACGGTACAACTACCGGAAGAAGTAGATCCAGACGTGCAACCTCCCTACGGACCTACCGGAGAGATCTTCCGATACACGCTAAAAAGCGACAGTCGCGATTCACGCGACCTCCTCACGATTCAAAACTGGGTGATCGATCGACAACTGCGCGCCGTGCCAGGAGTAGCCGACGTCGTTGCATTCGGTGGGCAGGAGAAAGTTTATGAGATCATGGTCGATCCGTTGAAGCTCCAGCAGTACAATCTTACTGCACTTGAATTATTCGATGCTGTAGGAAAATCCAACCTGAATGTCGGCGGTGATGTAATTGAAAAGAATGGCCAGGCCTATGTGGTTAGAGGAATTGGGCTCATCGATTCCCGGTCCGATATCGAAAATACGATCGTGGACATCTTCAACGGCAATCCATTGCTGGTAAAGAATGTGGCGAGCGTTCAGGAAAGCAGCATGCCAAGAGTCGGCCAGGTAGGTCTCGATCATGAGGATGATGTTGTTGAAGGCATCGTTGTCATGAGAAAGGGTGAAAACCCCTCTGATGTACTGGCGAGTGTTAAAGAGAAGATAGAGGAACTGAATACTTCAGTTCTGCCCTCGGACGTAAAAATGGTGACGTTCTACGACCGTGATAACCTCATGGCCTATTGCACACATACTGTTCTCAGCAATCTCGCTGAAGGCATCGTATTCGTTACCGTGATAGTATTTCTTTTCATGGCCGACTGGAGAACGACCCTGATCGTAGCCGTTATTATACCTCTTTCATTGCTGTTCGCATTCTTTTGTCTTCGCATGAAGGGAATGAGTGCCAACCTGTTGTCGCTTGGTGCGATTGACTTTGGAATCATCATAGACGGCGCGGTCGTGATGGTGGAAGGAATATTTGTTGCTCTTGACCATCAGGCGCATCGAATGGGTATGGACCGATTCAACCGTCTAGCTAAGGCGGGCATCATTAAGAACACCGGCGCACAACTGGGTATGGCGATCTTCTTCTCAAAGCTGATCATTATTTCGGCGCTGCTCCCCATTTTCTCTTTTGAGAAGGTCGAAGGAAAGATGTTCTCACCTCTGGCCTACACGCTGGGCTTCGCTTTGCTCGGCGCCCTGATCTTTACGCTGACGCTCGTTCCAGTGCTTTGCTCGTTGCTCTTGCGCAAAAACGTGGTGGAGAAGAACAACGTGTTTACACGATTTGTCAACAAGATCGTGGCTGTTGGATTCGACTGGACCTTCGCTCGCAAACGCCTCACTTTGAGTATTGCCACGATCGCATTTGTGTTAACAATTCTGTCTGCTCGTTGGATCGGTACTGAGTTCCTACCGACGTTGAATGAAGGCGCACTTTGGGTTGAAGCCAAAATGCCGATGAGTTATTCTTTGAACAATACCGTCGACATGGTTTCGCGACTCCGCGAAGAGATCCTGCCATTTCCGGAAGTGAACGGCGTCCTTTCTCAAACGGGAAGAAGCAATGACGGTACCGACCCTAGTGGATTCTATTATGTTCAGATGCAGGTAAACCTCAAACCAAAAAAGGAATGGGGTCGTAAAGATCTCCCTCGACGAGTTGGTCGAGGAAATGGATACGAAGCTCAAGAAATTTCAGGGTATCAACTACAATTATTCCCAGCCAATCATAGACAACGTCGCGGAAGCCGTCGCCGGTATGAATGCCAGCAACGCAGTAAAGATCTTTGGTCCTGACCTCGATGTTCTTAATGAGTATGCTGACCAGGTGCTTGCACAAATCAAAGATGTACCGGGTATCAAGGACGTAGGCATTCTACGCAATATTGGCCAACCTGAAATGAGCGTACTGTTGGATGAAGAAAAGATGGCTGTCTACGGAGTAACGAAGGCGGAAGCACAGGCAGTTATTGAGATGGCAATTGGAGGTAAAACCGCGACTAACAAGTATGAAGGTGACCGCAAGTTCGCTATCCGAATCCGCTACGACAGGGAATACAGAAAGAACGAAGACGATATTCTGATGCTCATGATTCCGACAATATCGGGAACGAGAATTCCTCTTAAGGAGATTGCCACCGTGAGAAAGATCACAGGACCAGCATTCATTTATCGAAACGACACCAAGCGATTTATAGGTGTTAAATTTTCCGTTCGTGAACGCGACCTTGGCAGTACCATCGCTGACGCGCAGGCGCGTGTTAAAGCTCACGTAAAGCTTCCCCAGGGTTATTCAATCGGCTGGACTGGAGAGTTCGAGAATCAGGTTAGGGCGACGTCGCGCCTCGCCCAGGTCGTCCCTATTAGTCTGATCATGATCTTCACCCTGTTGTTCATCATGTTTGGCAATGTGCGCGATGCCGCTTACGTGTTGATCAACGTGCCATTTGCCCTCATCGGAGGTATCCTGGCTCTTCACGTTACAGGAATAAACTTCGGGATCTCCGCAGGCGTTGGATTCATTGCACTGTTCGGTATTTGTGTTCAGAATGGTGTGATCCTGATTTCTGAGTTTCACAAGCAGACATTAATAAACGGCAATCTCGACAGCGCGATAGCAAGCGCAGTTCGGATCCGAACCAGACCTGTTGTAATGACGGCCATGATGGCGGCCATCGGTCTGTTGCCGGCTGCCATGAGTACAGGTATTGGTTCAGAGAGTCAAAAACCTCTTGCCATAGTCATTATCGGAGGCCTCGTAACGGCAACGATCTTTACGCTGCTCGTTTTTCCGATTATCTATCATAAGGCACTTCGATTGAGAGCTAAGGACAATTGATACCTGGGAATCCCATTGGTTTAAAGGATTGGTCAGTGGGGCAACCAGGTATCACCAAGCTTAGCGTGGCGACCGCGCCAGGCTATTTGAGCACAGTGAACAGCCGGTTCCACCTTACCTTGTTGAATAGCCCTGCTTCATCATCCAGTGACATCCAGATGAAAAGCGCTTTGCCTACGATATGATCTTCCGGAACAAAGCCCCAATAGCGCGAATCGAGGGAGTTGTGTCTGTTGTCTCCCATCATAAAATAGTAATTCTGTCCAAAAGTATATTCTGTTAGCTGTTTTCCATCTACAACCAGTTGTGCCCCATTCAATTCAACTGAATGATGGCGCTCATACAGCCTGATCGTCTCGCCATACAATGCCAAAGTAGAATCGCTAACCGTGAAGGTCATTCCCTTCGCTGGAATTGTGAGGGGTCCATAATTGTCGCCGTTCCAAGGCGCATAAGATATGGATGGAAAAATGTCTCCTTCTCCCCTGCCTTTGGTTTTAACCTGCTCACTAACGTTTAAGACGTAAGGCGCATGTTGTAATTCGCTGAGCTGAGCGCGGGTCAGGAACATGTGATATAAAGCATGACCAGCTTCGTCTTTGCCCAGATAGTAATAATCGTTTGTGCTAAGTTTCAGATGGCCCAACGTGCGATCAGTGATCTGGTCGTTCGTTGTGATCCTGTAACTGTATTTCATAAACTCTGGCTTACCGAGGGGTGTCCCATTCACGCGCACCGTCTGACCGTCAATTACAACCACATCGCCCGGCAATCCGATGCAGCGCTTTACATAATTCGTTTTAAGTTGAACAGGATGTTGAACGCCATCGTTGAGACTGATCGGAGGTACATTAAAGACGACGATATCTTCACGCTTCACTTCACTTATTCCCGGTAGCCTGTAGGATGGCAGCTCAATCCAGTCGAGATACGACGGTATGTTTGTGCCCCATATTTTTTGATGTGTTAATGGTATCTGCAGAGGCGTACTCGTTGTTCTGGTGCCATAATGAAACTTGCTCACGAAAAGGTAGTCGCCAACGAGGATTGTATTTTCCATTGATGGCGTGGGGACCACATAAGCTTCAACTGTCGTCCAGCGAATGAGCGTCGCAGCAACGACAGCGAAGACGATGGAGTTAAACCATTCCTGGGCAACTGTCTTAGGCGCAGGTGCGGCCTTTTTCTTCCAGAGTCTGAGTTTCATAATAATTGCAATTTCCATCATCAGTCGTCGGATTGGGGCGAATAATTACAATAACATACAATTCTTATGATAGCGGGCTTCCGATGCTCTTTATGTATCACGCAAATAAAAAAGGCAGGATCGCTCCTGCCTTTTAACATATTGTCAATGCGATTAATCTATCCAGGGCACTTTTGTGGACCGGTAATAATCAATACCAAGTGCCTTCATTCTGGGACCATGGTTCGCCAATCGAAAACTTGTATTCGTCCCAGCCTCGGTTTTCCTCGGGCGACCAGCCGATTTCAGCAAGGCCGATCATACGTGGAAACACCATGTATTCAATCTCATCCATGTTGGTAATAGTTTCCGTCCACAACGGAGCCTCTATACCAAGAATGTTTTCACGCGCTATGCCCTTCACGTACGTAGTTGGATTCCACATGTAAGCGCTGTCGACTTCAATATAAGCAGCCCAGTGTAATCCAAGTTTTGTGGTTGAATCGTACTGCATATCCAGGTACATTTTCTTTGCTGGTGACATCACCAGTTTGGAGCCATTGGAAACCGCTTCCAAAGCGTGCGCAGGACTGGACCAGAATTGAGCTATTGCGCTTGCAGCACTTGCCCGCGCTGCCGCATCAGTCTGAACCGTTTGTTCCGGACGCTTCCATTCATGTTGATCTGAGCAGTTTCCTCCCAGCCGATGACCTGCTTGTTGTGGCTCTTTACGATGTCACGCACCCGCGCTACAAACGGAATGTAATGTTCCCGCTTTGTCGCGTGGCTCTCATCTCCGCCAATGTGAAGATATGGCCCTGGGGTGAGAGCCGCCATTTCGCGTACTACATCATCAATGAACTTGTACGTTATGTCTTTTGTAGTGCACAAGGTACTGAAGCCAACTTCAGTTCCGGTGTACAACTTTGTCGCCTTGCCATCACAATTCAATTCTGCATACGAGGCCAATGCAGCGTTAGTATGTCCTGGCATATCGATCTCAGGAATGATCGTGACAAAGCGATCAGCCGCATACTTGATGATATCCTTGTACTGTTCCTGGGTGTAGAAACCTCCTTCACCACCACCTACTTCCGTGCTGCCACCAATTTCAGTGAGCTTCGGCCATGACTTTATTTCTATGCGCCATCCCTGATCGTTTGACAACGAAAGGTGAAGCACGTACATCTTATATAACGTCATCAGATCAATGTATCGCTTTACATCGTCCACGCTGAAGAAGTGCCGGGCAACGTCAAGCATCGATCCCCTGAAAGGATATGCCGGAAAGTCTCGTACAGTACCGGTTGCTATTTCCCATGGGCCTTGTTCACAGAGTCCTTTTCAATACGGGCAGGTAGCAACTGGCGGATAGTTTGAATGCCGTAGAAATACCGCCAGGCTTATTGCAGTTACGTGCAGGAGGTCTTCTTTTATATCCAGGGCGTATCCTTGCGTCTCCCAATTCTTCGTCACTGACGATCTCCAGATAAATGCCTTTCGCAGGAACGGCTGATGCGTCGCTTACGTCGAGTTTGTAACCTGTAGCTGGCCGTAATACATCAGCCAGATCAGTTACCAACAAATTCAAGTCCGGATCCGCCTTTCACCGCAATGGTAGTAGCATCGGTTAGCTCAAGAGAGCTTTTGTAGTTGCTGTTACTGTAACAGGCTTGGGAATGATGTTTTCTTTTGAAAGATCAGTGGGAGGATGCTGCTTGCATGCCGTCGCTACGACCGCTATCGCAGCGAATACCAGGGCAATCCGTTGATGCATAGTTTGTGAATTTTGGTGCCGAAAGTATTATAAAATATTCACATCGATTCCAGTTTTTATACGAACCATTTGAACAACTTAATGTTTTTCACTGTGCGCAACGCACACCAGGTGTGGCTGGCACACACTCATTATCTGATACAACCATTTAAAAGATTCGCTACCATGAACACCATAAAAGACAAAGTCATATTGATTACAGGAGGAACCAAAGGCATTGGACTAGGAATAGCAAAGATGCTGTTGGAGGAAGAGCCCGCGTTGCGCTGACGGGGCGCGACGAGAAATTGGTACAGAAGGTGTCGGCTGACCTAAACAAAAAATGGCCGGGGCAGGCATTAGGTCTGCCAGCCGATGTCAGGTCGTTTGACGATCAAAAGAAAACGGCAGAAGCCGTGGTCAGTCAATGGGGTAAGATAGACGTGCTCGTCGCCAATGCGGGTGTTGGTCACTTCGGCCCTATCGATTCTATAACACCGGAACAGTGGCACGAAACCATTGACATCAATCTCACGGGAGTTTTTTACAGCGTAAAGGCTACACTGTCTGAACTGACAAAATCAAAGGGGTACGTAATAACGATCGCCAGCCTTGCCGGAACAAATTTCTTTGCTGGAGGTGCTGCGTACAATGCGAGCAAGTTCGGACTTGTTGGATTTTCCCAGGCGATGATGCTGGATGTTCGTAACGCGGGCATAAAGGTTACGACAATAATGCCTGGCTCCGTTGCCACCCATTTCAACGGGCATGAGCCGTCACCTTCCGACGCCTGGAAAATCCAGCCGGATGATATTGGCCAGATAGTAGTTGATCTGTTAAAAATGAATCCGCGTACGCTGCCAAGTAAAGTCGAAGTACGCCCGACTATCCCGAAATGAATCAGGTTGGTCAAAAGCATATCCGTACCAATAGATTATCTTATTAAGTTTAAATAGTTGTTTTTCAAGGCATAATGATAATTCAGTAAAATGTTACTGGAGGTCGATTGAGCTTTGAAAGAACAAAGTATGGCTACGTAATGAATGGAACCGATCTCACACCCAGTCACTCGGGGTCGGCGAAATTCTGACGGAAAGCCAAGTCAAATCGAGCGCAATACACAATGAACTGAAAACCAGCGTTTGCAGCGGAATTTTTTTGGCTGCCCTGTATTTTTTAGCCGTTAGATTCAGCCCAATTCAGGAAGTTTGGACTAGAAAAAATCCCAATACGGGACGGGAAGAGGCGCAAGATTATGTGCCTGGATTGCCTTTATCGCCCTAATAAGTACAAATGGGCATCCTTTCTATTATAAAGATTGGATGGTATAACACTTGCCATCCAGTGGCAACTAGAAGTTACATGATCCTCTTTGTACCCCGGTCTACTTGCGCCGTTTCTTCTAAGCGACGTGGCAATAGTAAAATACAAAAAAGCCATAACGGCTTTACGGCACTCCTATTTAGTGTTGGCTTTCTGTTCAGCCTCGCCGGAAAGGCAGCAATCCCAAGTCTGTCTATAGGCGCGGGAGCATCTGCCTATCCGGAAGGCACTCCTTCCATAGTTGTGGTTTCATCCATGACTGTTACAGACGCCGACAACTCCATCGCGAGCGCTATCGTGCAGATTTCTTCAGGCTTTGTTTTGGGAGATATGCTCACGTTTACCGCCGCGGGAGGAGTGATCGGGGTTTACGACGCCACAACTGGAATACTCACGCTCACAGGTGTTACCACACCTTTGAACTACAAGGCCATACTTCAGTCAGTTCGATACGCGAACAGTTCTAGTCCATTAAACGGATCCCGAACGTTTAGCTATACCGTTAATGATGGAACAACGGCAAGCAATACTGTTACAAGAAGTATTACGCTCAACGATAAGCCCGTTCTTTCCAGTATTGAAGCAGCAGCCCTAGCATATACTGAGGAAGATACGGCAACGAATCATTACTAATAGCCTCGTCGTAACGGATGTGGATAACGCAGTGCTTACGGCAGCACGTGTAACAATCGGCGGAAGTGCCGGAGACATCCTCGCGGCAACTGACGCTTTCGGCATTACCAGCTCGTTCGCTGCCGGTGTTTTGAACCTTACGGGTTCGGCGTCGCCAGCAGAATATCAAACAGTATTAAGGTCTGTAACCTTTCGAAATTCAAACCTGCTCAATCCGCCGACTACCACTCGCTCGGCACAGTTCCAGGTAGATGACGGCACTGGTCTCATCACTCCTCCTGTAACGAGACAAATCACTTTATCTGCGGTGAATGATACACCGGTTATTACTGGAGTAAACGCCACTGCGGCTAACTATTCGGAAGGCGGCGCGGCGGCCGTGATCAGCAGTTCGCTCGTGCTGACCGATGAAAGCGTCATCAGCGCCACCGTACAAATAACTGGAAACTTCGCGTCTGACGACGTGTTGTCATACACAGCCTCATTTGGCTCAATTGTATCCAGCTACGATCCGCTTTCTGGTCTCATGACATTATCGGGAGCGGGGAGTGTCGCGAATTACCAGAGCGCTTTGCGCAGCGTAAAGTATAGCAATACAAACAACAACGATCCTTCTGCCCTGACCCGAACGATAACATTCCTGGTAACCGATGCAAGCAGCGTAGTCAGCGCGCCTGTTACCACGAACATTCCTTTTCTTGCGGTTAACGACGCACCGGTACTTAGCGGCCTTGAACCCGCATCTCAAAGTTATACCGAGGAACAGTCGCCTGTGACAGTGACAGATCTGATCAGTATCACTGATGTGGACAATGCTACAATCGCGAGCGCGACCATAAACATCTCGGTTAATTTTAATACCAGCGACCGACTGTCCTTTACCGACTTCGGAACTATTACGTCGGCGTACAACGCGACAACGGGTGTCTTGTCATTAACAGGTGTCGCGCCCGTTGCTGATTATATCACGGCTTTACGTTCCATCACCTATCACAATGTCAACACCGTAAATCCTACCACTGCAACCCGTACGATTCGTTTTACTGTAAACGACGGCGCTTTAGCCAGCGCGTTTGCAACCAGAACCATTGCTTTTACCGCTGTCAATGATGCTCCCGTGCTAGGAGGTGTTCCTGCAACGGACGTCACGTTCGCGGAAGCTCCTCCGGTCAGTTCGCCGCAAGTTGCCAATCTTATTTCCATCACTGACCTGGACGGTCCAAGTATTGCGTCAGCACAAGTAGCAATTACAAAGAATCTGGTTGCAGCCGAAGATGTGCTCTCGTTCACACCAGTAACTGGCATTACCGGATCGTACGATGCGTCAACCGGTATTGCAACATTTTCAGGGGTACGACCAGCGACTGACTATGTAACCATACTTCGTTCAGTCAGATATTCCAATTCAAACACCGCGATGCCATCACCACTGACACGCACTGTTTCATTTACCGTGTCAGATGGTGGATTGAACAGCAACACTGTCAATCGTAACGTAGTGGTATCGACAAAAGAAACCGTCACTACCGTTGAAGAAACACCATTCTCCTTTTCAGTACTGGGTTATAGTGCTGCCGTAAACTCGACGATCGATCTTTCAAGTATAGTTATAACAGCCACTCCGGCACACGGTACAGCTAATGTTGATAATTCAACCGGCATCATTACGTATACACCAGACCCACAGTTCAGTTCTGGTAGCGGAAGCCCGGTGACACCGGCTGATGTTGTTAAGTTTACAATGAAGGACAACAACGGAGTTTTGTCTGGCGTGGTAACTTATACGATCAATGTAACTTTGATAAATGATCCGCCTTCATTCGTTCCTGGAACCGATATTACCGTGCTCGAAGATGCGGGGGCGCTCACGTTCAATGCCTGGGCAACCAACATCAACGATGGAGATCCGTTTATCAGCCAGACGACAACCTTCACGGTTACTACGGACAATCCCGGCTTGTTTCAAACCGCTCCGGCAATCAATGGAACGACGGGTAATTTAACCTTCAGATCAAAGAGCAATCTTTTCGGCACAGCGACTGTCAGTGTCACACTTACTGACAACGGTTCCTCTACGCTACCGAACATCAACAGCAGTGATACCAAAACCTTTACAATTACTGTTCAATCTGTTAACGACACGCCAGTAGCCAACGGTGATACTTACAGTACCAGTTCCGTCGCACCTCTTAGCGCAAGTGTACGCACCAGCGATGTCGAAAACGATTCGCGTACACTTTCACCCACTCCTGCTGTACCGCCCGCACATGGAACAGTTGTATTGAACGCTAATGGTACCTTCACTTATACACCAAACAGCAGTTATACGGGCCCCGACAGTTTCACCTATGAAGTGTGTGACAACGGTACGGATAATGGCCTCCCGGCTCCGAGATGCGCGCAGGCAGTGATTAGCATAACAGTGAATCCTGTGAATCCTGACTGGAATATTGTCGGTAATAACTCGATCCAGCTCGCGCCTAATAGTTTTATTCTTACACAGGACCTTCTTAATCAACAAGGAGCTATTTGGAATAAAAATCCCCTTGACCTTCGATACTCGTTTGACCTGACATTGCAGGCAATCTTCAGTGCCGAAGGCGTGGTAAAAGATACCACAGGTGCAGATGGTATGGTGTTCGTCTTTCAACGTGACTTTACGCCTCCCCCGCTTGATGTGCCCGACCTCCCTATTTACGCCAGAGGAGTTTACGGCGGCAACTTAGGTGTTGGAAATATTACACCTTCATTTCACGTAGAAGTGGATACCTGGATGAACTCAGACCAAACGAATGGAAATCATCAGAATGATCCATGGTATGATCATATTTCTGTCAGCACCAATGGAGACGTATGGACTTACGTGGGAGCGCCGGTTCTGCAGTCTTAGACGCAACAAATCACGCTGTCAATATTGAAGACGGTCTGTGGCACAATATCAAGATCTCCTGGGATAATCCGACAAAGATCCTCAAAGTATACTTTGACGGTGTCCAGAAACTTGTCGTCACCAACGACATCGCCAATCAGGTATTTGGCAATGACCCGAGTAACGTATACTGGGGATTTACCGCCAGCACCGGTGGGAAAAGTAACTACCAGGCGTTGAAAGACATTGTGATGTCCGTTACCAATCTCCCTCCTGTTATTGGTGCAGATATCGCTACCGTTGATGAAGATACATTCCTTCACGGAAGTTCCCTGGTCGCTAACGACGTCGATCCTGAAGGTTCTGCTCTGACAATAACCCCTGAAACAAAACGAACTGCACATGGCCAGGTCGCCATCTACCCTGATGGCAAATTCGACTACACCTCTGACCTGAACTACAATGGCAGCGATTCATTTACCTATCAGGTGTGCGACACTTATGGCGCCTCTGAGTGTAGTATTGGTACGGTAAACATCACGATCAATCCTGTTCAGGATCCACCAGTTGCAGGCCCGGACGTGTTTTCAACATTGGAAGACACCAAGCTTATCGTCACTTGTGATTGCGTGTTGATTAACGACTTTGACCCCGATGGAGATCCACTCACCGGAGCGGTAGTTGAAACCGTTAAGCACGGTACCCTGGTGTTTCAACCAGACGGCACTTTTGAATACATGCCCGACAAGGACTTCTTCGGTACTGATACTTTTACCTACACAGCAACAGATGGCATTGATGTCACGCCTCCGGCCATCGTGACAATAAATGTGATTCCGGTAAACGATCCTCCTGTAGCTGCAAATGACCAGGTAGATGCCACGGAAGATGTACCTTCTCCCCTTCCAATTCTAGCAAACGACAAAGATGTAGACGACGTGTTGTCAACATCTATGATCCAGATAACAACGCCGCCGATACACGGCACTTTACAGATAACACCTACTGAAGTAATCTATACTTCAAGTGCTGACTACTTCGGACCTGACACGTTTGAATACACGTTGAAAGACGCTGCTGGAGCTGTATCCAATGTTGCAGTGGTCACGATCAATGTGAAACCGGTTAACGACATTCCCGTGACTGTCAATGACGCGGCTACAACTCCTGAGGATACACCCGTGCTGATCAATGTGCTGGCAAATGATTCGGACGTTGACAATTCGCTGGATCCGGCAACAGTCACACCTACGACTCCTTCACACGGTTCGGTATCTGTCAAGTCGGACGGCAGCATTGAGTATTCACCTGCCAGGGATTTCTTCGGAACGGATTCATTTACTTATACTGTCAAGGATCAGGCCGGAGGGCAATCACTTCCAGCGACTGTTAGCATCACCGTTACTCCAGTGAACGACGCACCGGTTGCCTCAAATGATGAAGGCACCACGCTCGAGAATACGCCAGTGGATATTCCCATTGTCGACAATGACTCGGACGTCGATAACGCTATTGATCCAGGAACGATTGCGATCACTGTGCCACCTGCCCATGGTACTGTTACGGTTACTCCCGGCGGCGTTGCCAGCTACGTTCCAAATACAGACTACGTAGGAGAAGATACTTTTTCGTACACCGTAAAAGATCCTGACGGTCTCTCGAGTGAGCCTGCTAAAGTATTTATTACTGTCGTACCGCCTAATCGCGCCCCCGTCGCGGTCAATGACGGTCCCATCAAGCATCCATTCCTGCTGGATCTGCCTATTGATGTGCTGGCGAATGACTACGATGTGGACAACGAACACAGTGACCTGGTGATACAATCGGTAACACAACCCAACCTAGGATCAGTGACTATCGAAGATAACCAAATCACATATCACCCGCAGGGCTCAACGTCGGGTATTGTAACCTTCACATATACGATAGCTGATCCTGCCGGACTCACAGCGACGGCAACGGTCACAATTGAGTATGTATACAATCCGCTCACCGTATCGGAAGGTTTCTCTCCCAACAGTGACAATGCCAACGATACGTGGTACATCCTCAGTATTGAGAACTTCCCGGGCAATAATGTTAAAGTCTTTGACCGCTGGGGATTACTCGTGTACCAGAAGGCAGGATACGAAAACACACTTGCTCCATGGGACGGGCGAGCCAACGTTGGTCAGCAGTCAGGCAAGCTGCTTGATCAGGGCACATACTACTATATGCTCGATGTAGGCACAAACGAAATTAAAGTACTCAGTGGATTTGTGATGATTACCCGATAGAAAGGAAAAAGAAGCGACACATGAAAACCTCTCGAAAGCTGCTACTGATACTCTGCGCAACGGTTGCCATATCGGCAAACGCACAGCAGACGACTCTGTTCACGCAGTATATGTTCAACGGACTGGTAATCAATCCGGCTTATACCGGTAGTCATGGAAACATGACAACTACGGCGGCTTATCGCTCGCAGTGGACCAGGCTAAAGGGTGCGCCTCAAACTCAGGTTGCTTCTTTCCATACTCCCATTAAGTTCTCGCGTTCTGCCGCCGGAGCATTGTTACAGCACGACCAGGCCGGTGTTACACACCAGTATACGCTATATGGCACTTATGCATACCATATCCCTGTGTCAAAGAATGGTCGCATCTCGGTGGGTGGCCAGGCAGGCATCAGCTACTATCAGGCCAATCGCACGGATGCAAACATTGTCACAAACGGCGATCAAGCCGACCCGACATATATGACAAACGATAGTCGCTTTATGCCCAACCTCGGTGTCGGCGCTTATTATTATTCCAAGCGCACCTACGTCGGATTTTCATTACCGACAGTCATTAATAACAAGTGGAACAATGGTGACATCAATGAAGCACGACAGAAAAGACATTATTATCTGTCCGCAGGTCACGTGATGGATTTAGGGGCGCATGTCAAATTCAAGCCCAACGTCCTGTTGCGCTGGGAGGAAGGCGGACCTTTCCAATACGATCTCAATGCCAACGTTTTGTTTTCTGAAGTTGTATGGGTTGGGGTGAGCTATCGCATGAATGACTCGGTCGACGGACTTCTGGAGTTTGTGATCAACAATCAATTCAACATCGGATACTCCTATGGCTATCCTATAACGCCGCTGGCAAGCACACAATCGGGAACCCACGAGTTTGTATTAAACTACCGGATCAAGCGAAATAAGAACGTCGTCTTTTCACCACGATACTTCTAACATGAAACGCATCGCTATTTTTATATTGTTCATGCTCTTTGCAGGGACTGTTGCTCATGCGCAACACAGCAGCAATGCCTATCGTGATCTGGCAGACTCGCTTTATCGTCATCATCATTATCAGTATGCGGCCAACTACTACGAGAAGGCGCTCAAGAAGGCGGTTAATCCCGGCTACCTGATGCTGCACTTGGGTAAGTGCTATGATAAAATCAACAAGCCAACACAAGCAGAGCAATGGTTTAGAATGGCAGCACAAAAACGTGCAAAGTTCACTGACGAAGATTACTACCTGTATGCAGAGGTCCTTATTGCTCAGCAGAAATATGAACGGGCCGATTCGTTATTAGAAAATATACTTGCTGTCTATCCTGATATGTCGATGGCGCGCACAGCGCTTGACGACATCAGGAATATGGAGCGGTTTTATGCTGATTCAGCGCTGTACAAGATTCAGCATCTCGCATTCAACACCGACGTCGCTGAATTCAGTCCGATCCGCTACAAAGACGGAATTGTATTTACCTCTGCCAGACAGGAAGGAGCTCTGCGAAAAAAATACCATTGGGACAATTCACACTTTCTCAACCAGTACCACGCACGTAAGACCGAGAATGGCTTTGCCGCAATTGAGCTGTTCGAGAAAGATTTGAACACAAAACATCACGACGGCCCAGCTGCTTTCTATGATAATTATCAAAAGATGATTGTAAACAGAAATCAACGCGCGCCGGTATCCGGACGCGAAGATGTTTACGAAATGTATCCGGGGTTATACGATGCGCAACTTGATCCACGGAAAGGCGATTGGGATGTGACTGCTCTTCCATTAACAACCCACGCTACAGCTATGCGCATCCCTCGATATCAGAAGATGGAAACACATTGTACTTCGCTTCGGATATGCCTGGCGGATATGGAGGAAATGGACTTATATAGGGTAACACGAGTTGCCGGAGAGTGGAGTGTGCCGTTCAACCTTGGGCCTGTTGTGAATTCTGTCGAAGACGATGTCTTCCCCCACTTCATTGGCACCACGCTTTATTTTGCCTCTACAGGTCATGGGGGTCTCGGCGGGCTTGACATCTTTAAAGCCGATCAGACTGGGACTGGATTCGCGCCACCGGTAAACATGGGCTATCCAATAAACTCTTTTGCAGACGATTTATCATTCCTCACTGACTCATTACAACGGGATGGATATTTCTCGTCGGCACGAAAAGGCAACGACGACATCTACGCCTATCACAAAATAGATCCACGCATCAGGCTCTTAGCTCATATCTACGATGGAGAGTCCTTGCAACCCCTCGGCGGAGCCAGCATTCAGGTAATGACCGATGGAAGCGATGATCTTACTCTGCTTGCCGACCAGGACGGGAACTTCTCGTTTGAGGTTCCAAAGGATATGTCATACATCATCATTGGCACCAAAGGCGACCTCCTTGGAATGACTGCTGACATTGCTGATACCACGAAAAGTCATAGAATACCAGCCTATCGCGACACGACGCGGCTTGCCTGCATTGGATTTGTCAAGAATGAATCAGGTCTTCCGCAGATTGCTGAAACGATCACCATCCTCGATCAAACAACCGGACAAACCATTCCACATCCCCAGCAGCAATCGATCATTTCGTTGCGGAGAGAAGGGCCATCAATACCACATTGAGGCTGTCCATGCGAACGGTAACAAAGGCAGTCATGACTTGAATATTGCCAAGGACGATCAAGGGACGAAGGAGTTCACGATTATATTAAACAACATACCCGCGAAGTTGCCAATGGCTGCCCGCGTGTTTAAGGCAGAAGACAATCAACCGGTACCCAATGCAAATATTCGCGTCCTTACTTTTGGCGAAGACGACCTGGAGCTCATGTCTGGCACGGATGGCGTGGTCGATTTTCAACTCACGCAAGGCCAGGCGTATGTCGTCATGCGACCAATCCGACGGCTATCTGGAATGCATTCTGGCATGGCCGAGATTAGTCAGCAGAAAGACTCCATCATTCATCCAATTCCGGTTTACGGAGATAAACCCAACACCGTCCTCGCTATGGGTCTTATCACGAACAGAAAAGGTGATGGTCTCGATAACTTCCAGGCGACCGTTACAAATAAAAAAACGGGCGAAACCGTCAACGTGCAGGCTAACCGCGGACTACTCACTTTCCTCGGTGATCGCGGTAACACATACGAGGTGAAGGTGGAACACGACAATTTTGAAACGGCATTTGCCAAGGTTGAAATCCCCGCAGATGCATCGGACGCACACAAGTTTTCAATCGTGATGAAAGAAAACATGGGACGTAAATCGACCCCGGAATTGACAGCACCATTGATGGTGGCAGCAACTGTCCCCGCTGCATTGCTATTTCTTGATTCGGAAGACGGCAAGTCAAAGGCCTTCATCTCAACCAATAGCCAGGTTGATGAGATTAAGGAGAAGAATGGTGAACTGATGGTTCAGCAAGGAAAGGACAAAAAGAGCCTCGGTAAAGGTACCATCGCTCAGGCTTCGTACTAATCCTGAAAAGGTCCTTAGCCGACAGGGACTGACCAGCGTCGAGCCATTGCTGCTGCGTACAGTCTACTTTGACTTTGACAAACACAATCTTGACGACGAAGATCTTAAGCGTCTTACCGATGTAAAGAAAGTACTCGAGAACCGAGCCGGAGTTGCGCATCACAGTTTCCGGTCACGCCGACGATCGCGGAAAAGACGATTACAATGAGCGGCTGTCGCGTCGAAGGTCAAATGCGGTCGCGAAGTATTTAATTGCTCAGGGAATTGACAAAGACCGGATCATATTGAAAGCTTATGGCGAATCCCGGCCAGCGATCCCCTGCATGGGCACCAACTGTACGGAAGACGACCATCGCTTAAACAGAAGGGCTGAATTTTTACTCGCTGGTTCGACGGACGACTCCGACATGATTTCCACGCCGGACGTACAAAAAACATCATCAGTCCCTACGACCAAAGTGACTAACGATCAAGGCGTAGAGATGCTTCTGGATGAGTTTGGCAACAAAACCGTTGAGGGAGTGCTTTTCAAAGTCAATGTGGGTGCTTACAAGAAGCGTCACGACCTTAAATTCCCTGAATTGTCTGATATCGGTACCGTTGAGTCGACCTCAATGAAGGGTATCACATACTATTTCCTTACCGGCTTCCGTACATTGGGTGAAGCTGAATGCGCGCGCAAGCAGGCTATTGCGAAAGGCATTCAGGACGCTACAATCTCTGTGTACCGTAACGGCGACAGGATAAACATGGGCGAGTTTGCAACACTTGTGCACTAGGTCACGCTTTCGTTTTATCTGAACATACGAAGGCTTTAATCGGGGAATGTTTATCTTGACAGGTAAAGCAAACCTGTTATGGACTTCTCTCAATACAGACCCGGCACATCTGCCGTTTGGGGCGGCGAAACTGATGAAAACTTTCACGGGGCCACTACCACTCCTATCGTCAACAGTGTTACCTATCAATACCATGACCTCGACGAATGGCACGCCGTGGCCTTAGGAAAGAAGCCGGGATATATCTACAGCAGGAACACCAATCCAACGGTACGTGTATTGGAAGAGAAGATCCGAATCCTGGAAGCGGCTGAGGCAGCTACATCTTTTGCGTCGGGCATGGGAGCCATTAGCAATACATTGTTCGCGCTTCTGGCACCCGGAAAACGGGTCGTTTCTATTAAAGACACGTATGGCGGAACCAGTCGCATCTTCCTTGAATTCCTGCCCGCGTATGGTGTACACGTTACGCTTTGCACGACAACTGACCACGAAGAAATAGAACGGGAAATAGCAAAAGGCTGTGACCTGGTCTACCTTGAAACGCCTACAAATCCAACGCTCAAGGTGGTCGACCTGAAGCGGCTGTCCTCAGCAGCGAAGAAGGTTGGCGCGACCGTCGTGGTTGACAATACTTTTGCAACACCGATCAATCAACGCCCCTTGCAACTTGGAGCTGACCTGGTCGTCCATAGCGCGACCAAGTTTCTATGTGGTCATTCAGACGCCATGGGTGGTGTGCTATGTGGAAAGCAGTCGGCTGTTGAAAAAATATTCCATTTTCGCGAGATCAATGGAGCCAGTCTTAATCCCGATGCTGCGTATCTGATCGCGCGGGGGATGAAAACTCTTGAGCTGAGAATTGAACGCCAGAACGCTTCGGCAATCAAGATCGCTACCTTTCTTAAGGCACATAAAATGGTTAAGGATGTATTCTATCCGGGACTGACCTCTCACCCATCATACGAAATTGCAAAGGCGCAGATGACAGGATTTGGAGGCATGATGAGCTTCGAATTAAATGGCAACTATGACTCCGTGAAGCGATTACTCCAACGACTTAAGCTGGTACATCTTGCAGCAAGCCTGGGCTCTGTCAGCACACTAGCAGGGCCACCTCGCACCACCAGTCACGTGGAGTTGACAGAAGATCAGAGAAGGCAATTGGGCATCCCGGAAGCATTGATCCGGTACTCTGTTGGCATCGAAAATGCAGACGATCTCATAGAAGACCTTGGCGCAGCGCTCGCATCGCTCTGACATCGTCGGTTTAATTGTTTCATTGCCGTTGTTTGCGCGGACATGTGAGTCCCGAATACACAACTCTGAGGCGTTATTACGCACCTCCAATGAAACAAAGTTTTAACGAAGGAATATTATATTTTCAGGGAAGTATCCTCTCGAACATGAGCGTTATCAAGATATTGACAAAGTGGCTCGTATATCTGCTGATAGCGGTCGTTGCCTTATTGGGTGTTGGCATATTGATGCTTAACATTTACAAGCAAGAGATCCTCGCTAAAATCAACGCCAAGTTACAAGAGACGGTACAGGGCGAAGTCAACATAGGGGACTATCACGTAACCATGCTTCATGCCTTTCCTCATCTCTCCATTACGTTGAGTGATATTTACCTTCGCGGCCCCCAGTATGCGCAATTTCAGAAGCCATTCCTTACTGCCAAACGAGTTCATTTCAATATTGTATCGCATCGTTTGTTCGTCAAGGATATCGATGTCAGTTCCGTGGATATTGAGGACGGTGAAATATTTGTTTTCAGAACACGGTCGGGATATTCGAATACTGATGTGTTTAAGTCGCGACAGAGCAAGACACGCAGTAGTCAACAGGAACCTGCTGTCATAGATTTACACAAGATCAATCTCAAAAACATAAAGTTTACCTTTCACGACTCGCTCAAGTTAAAACATCTCGGAGTGGATTTTCGACGTACAGAAAATCTTATCAGTTCGGCAAACGGATCGACCCAACTTCAAACTCGTGGACCAATGACTTTTCACGGCCTGATGCTCAACGTTGAAAAAGGTAGCTTTCTCCGCGACCTCGACGTGCTAACTGAACTGAATGCTGAACTCGACTCTACCCTTTCTGTTCTTACTCTTGGTCCCTCCCGCCTCATCTTCGATAAGGCGTCAGTTGACCTCAGTGGAAAATTCCACTTGAAGGAGGAAAAAAAATTCAACCTGTCTATTGCATCTGATAACGTCAATCATCAGGAAGCGCTGCGAATCGTGCACGATACGCTCGCAAGCAAAGTCGGTCGCTTTAACGTCCATGGCCCCATCGCGATCAAAGTTGATGTTCAGGGCGTGATGCAGGCAGGTATAAAGCCGGCCGTCAACGTTGCCTTCACGTTACATAACAGCAAGGTTTCCTTTGGTAAACTGAACGCGAACAGTGTGGATCTAAATGGAACATTCAACAATCACGTCAATCCAGATGTTCCGAATGATGATAATAATGCACGATTGCAATTTGAAAAATTCAAAGGTTTAATCGGAAACATTCCTGTCGAAGCAGCGGTGACGCTTACGGACATGAAGGACCCTCACCTCGATCTTAAGGCAGTTTTTGATACACCGCTGAAAAACCTGAATGAGAATTTTGACTCCACTACCCTCTTGTTCAGGAAAGGTCACTTCAGGTCAGCGTTCACTTATTCAGGAAAGCTAAGTGAATATATGGATGAGAATGTAACTGAATATCATGGAAAACTGGCGGGTCAGGTGTCAATAACCGACGGAGCATTCGAATATCGAAAAAGGAATTATCGAGTAAACAATGTCAACGCAGTATTCGATTTTACCGAGGACATATTTGCGATCAAGGCATTGAACCTTACGCTAAATAACAATGATCTTGCTATAACCGGGAATATCTCCAATTTCATTCCATTTTTTATTCAACCCAAGGGAAATGCCAAGCTCGCTCTCTCAATTGTGTCACCGAAAGTTGACCTGACCGGCTTTTCAAAGCCTCGTGTTGTCGTTAACAAGCAACGGGCTAAGGCCAGGATACAGAAATCAAAGCAGAAGATGGTTGACATTGTGGATCGGCTGAACGAACAACTGGATCTGAATGTAACGTTTAACATTGCGCAATTCGTCAACAGAAATTTTAAGGCTTCTCAGCTCAAGGGGCAACTCGTTCTGGCCAACAACCAATTTGAACTTAAAGACCTTTCCATGAATTTCGGAGGCGGACGCGTGGCTCTTAACACGCGCATACGGGAAGTCGACAATAAGATCAGTCCGATATCAATACGCGCCAAGGCAAAGGATGTTTCTTTGAAAGACTTTTTCAGTGCATTCAACAATTTTAATCAGAAGACTTTCACAAATGAGAATGTGGACGGAACACTTACGCTCGACCTCGATCTCAATTCTGCCATTAATGAAAAACTGGATTTGCAAATGACAAGTCTTAGTGGTCGCGCTGACTTCGCCATCTACAACATGCGCTTAAAAGATTTTGAACCGATGCAGCGACTGAGCAATTTCCTCATGAAGGGCCGCGATTTCTCAGATGTATCCTTCAATGACATTAAATCGAGCGTGGATATGCAAAAGACAAAAATGGTTGTGTCGCGCATGGAGGTTGAATCAACTGTTATCAGTATGTTCATTGAGGGTATCTACGATCTGGGTGACAGTACCGACCTGGCCGTGCAGGTTCCCTTAAGCAATTTGAAAAAGAGAGATCAGAACATTCCACCCGAAAATATAGGAACTGACTCGCGCGTAGGTCCAAGCGTATTCCTTCGTGTCAGAACCGGTAAAGATGGAAAGACCGCAATCTCTTACGATCCATTCAAAAAATTCCGGAAGAATAAAAAGAACAAGAAAGATACCGCTGTGTGAGCAACGGCTGATTAAGCAATAGTTTATTCACCTTCTTATCATTTTCTGACATGGAATTTTTAGCTCAATTCACGAGCTTTAGGACAAACATCGTCCATGGATACCAGAAGAGAATTTTTGAAGAAGGCAGCGATGCTGGGAGCCGGAGCTGGCCTCGCATCTACATTTCCCGAATCAATCGCCCGGGCCCTGTCCATTAACCCAGCCGTTGGCAGTACATTTTTGGATGCTGAGCACGTGGTGATCCTGATGCAGGAGAACAGATCATTCGATCATTGCTATGGTTCGTTGCAAGGCGTTCGGGGTTTTAACGATCCAAGGGCGCTTACGCTACCCAATAAAATGCCGGTATTCTTCCAAACCAATGAGGCGCGTGAGACTTTCGGCCCCTTCAGGCTGAACATCAAGGATACTAACGCTACCTGGATGGGCTCGCTGCCTCACTCCTGGACCGACCAGGTAGATGCGTTCAACAAAGGGCGTATGGACCAATGGTTGCTTGCAAAAAAATCAGGTAACAAGGCATATCGGAACATGCCGTTAACCATGGGACACTACACCCGCGAGGACATCCCGTTCTATTACGCGCTTGCGGATGCCTTCACAGTGTGTGACCAACACTTTTGCTCATCACTGACAGGCACAACACCCAACCGTCTCTATTTATGGACCGGAACTATAAGGGAACAACCTTCCACAGAAGCGTACGCCAACGTAAGAAATGAAAACGTTGACTACGACAAACTTGCTCACTGGACAACCTTTCCTGAACGATTGGAGGCAGCTGGCGTTTCATGGAAGATTTACCAGAATGAATTGAGCGTGGGTGTTGGTCTCGAAGGTGAAGAAGATGCCTGGCTTTCAAACTTCACAGATAACCCTATTGAATGGTTCGAACAATATCACGTTAAGTATCACAAAGCGTACAGGGATTCGTTACCTAAACAGATCGCCAGTCTTAAAGATGAAAAAAAAGCGCTTGAGTCGAAGATAGGCACGTCAGCCGATGAGTCAGACAAGCGAAAACTCGAGAACCTTGTCAGAGAATTACAGACGCTGGAGAGCGATCTTAAAACTTACACTGAAGAGAATTTCAACAAGCTTCCCGCCAATCAACGCTCAATTCATGCGAAAGCATTTACGACCAACATCAACGATCCAAAGTATCATCAACTCACCAGCATTAAGTATGATGATAGCGGCGTTTCCCGTGAGGTGGTCGTTCCATCTGGCGACACACTACATCAGTTTCGTGAGGATGTAAAAAACAACCGCCTCCCTACTGTCTCATGGCTTGTTGCACCCGAGAACTTCTCAGATCACCCAGGTGCGCCCTGGTATGGTGCCTGGTATGTCTCTGAAGCAATGGATATTCTAACCAGCAATCCGGAAGTTTGGAAGAAGACCATTTTTATATTGACCTACGACGAGAACGACGGATACTTCGACCACGTGCCTCCCTTCGTACCTGTGGATCCATTTCGGAAGCATGGTGGCAAGATGTCTTCAAACATCGAACGCGAAACGGAGTTTGTTACCATGCAACAAGACATGAAGAAAAAGGACCAGGCCCACAGCAGAGAAAGCTCAATAGGTCTCGGATACCGTGTACCTATGGTGATTGCTTCACCATGGAGCCGAGGGGGAAATGTTTGCTCCCAGGTATTTGATCACACATCTGTTCTTCAGTTCCTGGAAATTTTCACAAGCCACAAAACAAAGAAGTCAATAAAGGAAACAAACATTTCCAACTGGCGTCGTACCGTTTGTGGCACGCTGGCCTCTACCTTCCAGCCTTACCAGGGTGAGCCGGTCAAGCTTCCCGTACGACTGGATCGCGATGAATTTGTAGAAAGCATTCATAGCGCTCAATTCAAGAATACACCGGGAGGATATCACGCTCTTACAGACGAACAGATAAAACAAGTTTTGGCAGGTAAGGATGATTTAGTGCCGCGACAGGAGAAAGGTACCAGGACGGCCTGCCCCTTACCGTATGAGCTATACGCCAGTGGTGCGTTATCACGCGATAAAAAGAACTTTGAGATTATACTTCAGGCGGGCCGGGACTTGTTTGGTGATAAGTCAGCTGGTACTCCCTTCCATGTTTATTCCAGAACGCCTTACCAGGATGAAGGATCAACATTTGAAGCAGGAATCAATTGGCAATATGCCGTGGCAGCTGGCGACAAACTTTCAGACCAATGGCCGCTCGCAAATTTTGAAGGACAACGCTATCACTTGCAAGTCTACGGACCGAACGGTTTCTTTCGCGATTTTGCAGGTGACACTGATGACCCGGCGCTGACAATTGCCTGCTCCTTCGAATTGAAAAATAAGAAGCCAACCGGCAATTTGGTAATAGCTATTACCAATGCTGAACTAAAGAAAGTCACCACCACCATCAGTGACCATTCATACGGACAGCAGCAAATTAAGCGCGATATACAACCAGGTAAAACTGAACGGGTGATACTCGATCTAAGCAACAGCAATCACTGGTACGACTTCTCGGTGACACTTGAGGCTGCTGATAAGTTTGCTCACAGATTCAGCGGAAAAGTCGAAGATGGCCTTCCTGGAAAGACGGATCCAGCTATGGCTGGCTAACCGGAAGCAATCCTTTTTTACCGTTCTTCACAACCTTGTAACGTTTGTTACGTTATAGCGAGCATTCCCTGCTCCTATGAAATCGCCATGCGCAGCATTCGCTTACAGGAATTTTAAGTTCGGGTCGGCGATTTCATGTGTCCCTGAAGAACAAAACACCAACGCATGAAATCAATACCAGTCATTGACTTCAACGAGTTTGCTCAATTCGTGGTTCACAAAGAAACGATTGATGGTACAACTCAGGTTATTTATCATCATCCTGATTTTGGCCGTTGGGAACAGAGGCATTTTGACGTGGGAATGGGAAGAATCACGGAGCAGCGAGCGGATCTTCAACGACCTGTTGCCGTAAGAATAAAAGATGACAGTCTTTCACGACATGTCCATCACTGCATGTCGATTGACGGAACTCTTGGCACAAGCTTCGAGTCTGGTATAGATGCTGAGCTTGCACCAGCAACGTATCACTATCTTCGGGTTAAGGGTAGCGATTACATGCTGTCGCTTGGCAAACGCTTTCATAACATTCATGTGGAGGTTTCGAATGACTACTACATGGATCTGTTGTGTGACTCCGAGCCATGGTCCGCGCAATTGAAAGCACAGCTGGCCGCCGGAGAGAGTTGCGTCGCGGGCGCCTACTCCCTCACTCCGGCGATGATCAAGAACATCTACGAGATCTTCAATACGCCGATGAGCGGTATACTCAAACGCATGATCATCGAGGCAAAGATATTGGAGCTTATTGCCCTGCAATGGGGCACATCCATAACCTCAAACGAAAAGGGCAAATGTGGAAAGACATCAGTGCTATCTGAAGTTAAGATATACCTCGACAATACATTCCTTGAAGAACATTCGCTCCGCAAAATATGTATGCGTTTTGGGATCAATGAGTTTGCGTTGAAGAACGGTTTCAAAGCACAATTTGGTACAACTGTATTTGACTATTTGATTTCCCGCAGACTCGATCACGCGCGTGAACTTCTTTCCCAGCCCGGAAGCTCCATTCAACAGGTCAGCTCGCTCGTCGGCTACAAGTACGCCAACCATTTCGCTACTGCTTTCAAAAATCGTTTTGGAAAAACCCCTCGTGTCTTCACGACCCGGGTTGAAGCGTAGCCAGGCATAAACTTGTTCCCTCATGTTTCACGGCAAGTGTTATCTTTCGGGATAATATTTTCTGCCTGTGAAGATTCTCATCATAGACGATGAATCACTAGATCTCTTTATTGCCAGGACCGTCCTTCAAGGTGAATTTGACATAGAAGGATTTACCACGCTGAAGGACTGCCTGATATGGGCTACCTCCAACGATTTCGACGCCGTTCTAATTGACTATTATCTCGATACTGATTTGCATGCTACCGACGTGTTGGCAGCTTTACAAAAAGTTAAAGGTGGACCGATCAGAAATGCTTTTGTACTCTCCAGCTTCGTCGACAGTACCCAGCTTAAAAAATTGAAGGAAGCAGGATTCGAAGGAGTGATCAACAAACCAGTTTCACTCGAAGTAGTACGCGCCAGGCTTGGCGTTACACAATGAGGTAACTCTCCGCTCAAGGGAAAATACGACAGTCGATCGACATAATACAGTGCGATAGTTTTGTATTGACGCATAAAATCTTAACTTTCGTTCATATTTTTTAAGCTTAGTTCATCTAACTTTTTCAGCTGATGCATTTCTCTTCCTTCGCCAGGCGTTGCAGCGCCGTAGGAGTTTTGTTACTCGTCTCCACATTGACGTTCGCTCAAGGTCAGTTTGCTGGTTCTATGAAGACCATGATCAACCAGACCTATCGCAATAGTCGCACTATTCCCGATCTTGAAGGATTTGATTTTCAGGAAGGAAGTTTGGTATCCACGGTCAGTGACCAGAAGGCAATGCTTGTCGATGTTTTCAACAAGGGAAATACTTCGATCGTATTCTTCAGCGTTCTTGAAGACACCACGGCGAACAAGTATACCATCATGGACGTGGTGGAAGTAAAAGACATCCAGCCCGGATGGGAAGTGCGCACTGGCTTTTGCCGTCAACGCGGTATTGGTAGCGCCGACATCGTAGCGGTAGTAAAAACTTCTAATCAGGCTTATCTCAAAACCGTTCGCGAGGCATGGCGCTTCAATCGCGACAAGCGCAAGTTCTATCCTGTTAATGCTAAGGAAGTAGATTGTCAGCAAGGCTGGTAATTCCTTACATATCCTGTTGATCCAGGCTGCATCCCAAAATTCCCTGCTATATTGAGCCAGGTTTCAGTTATGCTTGGCTTTATATCCTGGGATGTTAATCCTGTACTAATTCCACTTCAAATAAACGGCCACGACTGGTCATTGCGCTGGTACGGCGTGCTCTTTGCCGCTGGATTCATATTAGCACAGCAAGTGCTCTACTACATCTTCGCGCGCGACGGCAAGTCGAGGCAATCCGTTGATTCACTCACTATATATGTTGTGGTAGCCGCTATTGTTGGCGCGCGGCTAGGACATTATCTGTTTTACGAGTGGCCTCTCCTGGTTAACGATCCCCAAGGTTGGTTAATTGAATTAATTACTCCACCATTTGCCGGGCTTGCCAGCCATGGCGGAACAATCACTATACTGATCGCCGTATATCTGTACGCCAGAAAATACGATGAACCTTACCTTTGGTTACTCGATCGATTAGTTATTGTTGTTGGAATCGGAGGATGCATGATCAGACTTGGCAATCTTTTCAATTCGGAGATCTATGGAACTGCGACGCGATTGCCGTGGGGATTTGTATTTCTTCGAGAGACAGACCCGCTGCTCCTCCCAGTGGTCCCCCGTCACCCAACACAGATTTACGAAGCAGTGTTTTGCATACTGCTATTCATCATCACGTTTTATCTATGGAAGACCAGAAAACATATACTTCCCAACGGAGCCATCACAGGCATATTTATAATCCTGCTCTTTTCGTTCCGCTTCCTGGTAGAGTTCGTTAAGAACAATCAGGTGGATTTCGAGAATCACTACGTGTTTAACATGGGACAAATATTGAGCATTCCGGCCGTACTTGTTGGAGTGATCGTGTTGATCTATGCTTACACAACTAACAATCGGCCGAGAACAGCGGAGCAGTCCTGACAATGAGAATTCTTTGAGCGCGCCTTATTTCTTCAGTGCATCCCAAAGGATTTCTACCGGGTGCAGGGCACGTCTTCCAGTACCATCTTTGATCTGATGGCGACAACTTGTGCCTGGCGCAGCTATCACCACCTCCATCGGCTGCTTTCTCACTAATGGCAACAGAACCAGTTCGCCAATTTTCATCGATATATCGAAATGCTCGCGTTCATAACCGAAGGAGCCTGCCATCCCACAACATCCCGACGGTATCAAATGAACTTCGTTCTTTCCTAACTGAGTTAAGATCTTTTTGGTTGGAGTGAGAGATGATAACGCTTTCTGCTGACAATGTCCGTGCAATTTGATCAGATGCTTTTTGCTTTCGAACCGGTCAGGATCAATGTTTCCGGCATCTAACTCGGAAGCAAGAAACTCCTCGATCATAAAAGTATGCCGGGCAACAGATCGGGCACGATCTTTTTCTTCACCGCGAAGCAGATCCGGATATTCATCGCGGAAACTCAATATAGCCGAGGGCTCTACTCCTATCAAAGGGGTTTCAGCCGACACCACCTGATGGAAAGTATTAACATTCTTCCGTGCGATCTCTCTCGCCTCCTCCAGCAATCCTTTTGACAGGTAGCTTCGGCCGGACTCGCCGTGTGGCAGTACCTTGATTCCATAACCAAGTTCGTCCAGTAGCCTGACCGTGATAATCCCTATTTCCGCTTCATTGTAAGTGAGCAACTCATCGATAAAAAGATAAACTGTCTTGACAGGTCGTGTCGTCTTCGGTTCAAACTTCTTTTTGAACCAATGATGCCATGTAATCTTCGACAACTTTGGCATGCTCCTGCCGGAAGCAAAACCGACAATTCTCTTAACGATATTTCCCGAGACCGGATTGCTGAACAACAAATTGTACCCCCAGGGCAGAGCGTGCGACAATTTCATCATCGTGGAAAATCTTCCGATCATCCTCGTCCTGAGCGGTACTCCTTTAGCCTTATAATATTGATATTGCCACTCCTGCTTTAGCTTGCCTACGTCAACGTTCGATGGACATTCCGATTTACATCCCTTGCAGCTCAGGCAAAGGTCCATGACTTCCTTTATTTCTTCTTTGGCAAATGGATTGGTCTCCTGCTTTCGACCAATCATTTCTCTCAGCATATTGGCACGCGCCCGTGTTGTTTCTTTCTCATTGCGCGTGGCCATGTAACTTGGGCACATTGTGCCGCCACTTATCTCTGTTTTCCGACAATCGCCTGAACCATTGCATTGTTCTGCCGCGCGTACGATTCCATGGGTGTCGGAAAAGTCAAGTATCGTGTCGTAGTGTGGGGTAGATTGATCAGGCTCGTACCGGAGGAAAGTATCCATCGGAGGAGTCTGAACAATTTTTCCGGGGTTGAACAAATTGTAGGGATCCCACTCACGCTTTAGCTCCTGGATCAGGCGGTAATTATGTTCACCGATCATTTGAGGTATAAACTCTCCGCGGAGCCGACCGTCGCCATGTTCACCAGACAGAGAGCCATTATATTTCTTCACAAGGGTTGCGGTCTCCTCGGCCATTACGCGAAAGAGCCTTATCCCCTCTTGCTTTTTAAGATCGATGATCGGCCTGAGGTGTAGTTCACCTGAGCCTGCGTGCGCATAATGAACACTGTAAAGATTATTGCGCTTTAATAACAGGTTCATATCGGCGATGTAGTCCGGAAGATCAACAACATCGACAGCAGTGTCTTCAATGACCGGAACGGGCTTCTCATCACCAGGAACATTCGACAACAACCCTAACCCCGCCTTACGAAGATTCCAAACTTTCTTGATATCGTCGCCTTTAACGATCGGGTAAGAATATCCGAGGTTACTGGCTTTGAGCTCCTCGATCAATAGCTGAGTATCTCTCTTCAAAGCATCTTCTGATGTTCTTGTTAACTCGGCCACGAGGATGGCCATCGGATCTCCCTCTATAAAAAAACGATTCTCCTGCTGACCGCGGTTTCTCTTCGTAGCTTCAAACACATAGTGATCCATGAGTTCAACTGCCGATGGATCGTGTTTCACAGCAACCAGATTCGCGTGCAACGATTCGTCTATGCTTTTGCAGTGAATACAAACCAGGGCCTTATGCTGAGGCGGCAGCGGAGTGAGTCGTATTTTTGCAGTCAGTACAAATGCAAGCGTTCCCTCCGATCCGGCAATGAGGCTACAGAAATTGAAGTCGGGACCGTCGACATTGAATGGCTTCATCCTGGCAAGCATGTCGATGGCATATCCAGTGTTGCGACGAACGATGCTCTGCTTTGGAAAACCATCGCGAATTTGCTTTTGATTTTCAGAATCGCTCAGCATCCGTGCGGCGTGCCGGTAGACCTGCCCCTCGAGACCGTCTGACTTTTCCCTGTTGTGAAATGAAGCAGAGTCCAGTGATCCAAACTTCACCCGACGACCGTCAGCCATAAGAACATCGACTTCGAGCAAATGTTCACGTACACTGCCGTAGACAATTGAATTCGATCCGCAACTGTTATTGCCAATCATTCCGCCGATCATGGCGCGATTCGCCGTTGATGTTTCCGGTGCGAAGAAATATCCTGTTGATTTCAGGATCTGATTGAGGTCATCGCGCACTATGCCAGGTTCAACTATTGCCCAGCCTTCCCTGGAGTTTACTTCAATAACTTTATTAAAATACTTGGAGACATCGACCACAATGCCGGCACCCACAACCTGACCAGCCAGTGAAGTACCCGCAGTTCTGGGAATAAGTGACGTCTTGTTTTCACGTGCAAAATTTATGAGCTTCTCGATATCAGCAGCTGAGCGGGGCATGCAAACAGCAATCGGCATCTCGCGATAAGCAGACGCATCGGTAGCATACAGCCTCCGGGTTGTCTCGTCTGTGAAAAACTCACCATCAAATGCCTTCAACAGGGGTCCAAAATTCATGCGGCAAAACTAATTAAAAACCCAACGCTGCCGCACTTACTCATGTCCTGCAAATTGACCGCTTATGAAAACGAGGTCCCGTTTGATTCCGAATACGATATTTTAGTGTCGAATTCAGTCTTTATGCCCCTGTTCAGTAAGCGCTTTTTATCTGGAATTGTACTCTTCATTGTCACGATCACTCTTTGGTCTTGTGGAAAGACCGTCGATAAGGAACGGGTATGGTCAGTATATAAAGCTGACGCTCAAAGCAGTAGCTATGCTGAATTAAATGCAATCAATAAGACAAATGTAAGGGACCTTCAGATCGCCTGGACATTTCGGCCTGACGATGCGCGCGGCAACCGCATTGGCAATAGTGAATGTAATCCGATTATCGTAGATGGAATCATGTATGTAACGTCGGCCCGACACAGGCTTTACGCCATCGATGCTATTACGGGTGAACGCCGATGGTCGCATGATGCGTTCGACGGAGGAGAAGGTGGTGGAATCTATCGCGGTGTAACATACTGGGAGGATGGCAGCGACAAACGCATACTCTATACAGCGGGCGACCAGCTCTATGCGCTGGAGGCCTCTACCGGTAAAGCAATTACAACGTTTGGCGATGGCGGAAAGGTTAGCATGAACGATGGCCTCCGTGGCGACCCCAAGCTGATCTCCGTAAGACCGACGTCACCTGGAGTAGTTTTCAAGGACCTGATCATCATGGGAGCCGAAGTGTCGGAACTGTATGGTGCCGAGCCCGGCTACATTCGGGCCTATAACGTGCGGACCGGAAAACTGGAGTGGACCTTTCATACTATACCTCATCCGGGAGAAAAGGGCTATGAGACGTGGCCCAAGGATGCATGGAAGTATGTTGGAGGCGTTAACGATTGGTCAGGTATGAGTGTTGACCACGAGCGAGGCCTCGTATTCCTGGCGCTGGGATCTCCTTCTTACGACTTTTATGGCGCTGACAGGCACGGACAAAATCTCTTCGGGAACTCCATTGTAGCGCTCGACGCTGCCACCGGACAATACCGGTGGCATTTTCAAACCGTGCATCATGACCTTTGGGATTATGACCTTCCCGCGCCGCCCAATCTGATAACCATTGAACGAAACGGAAAAAAGGTAGACGCCGTAGCTCAAACGACAAAGACCGGCTTTCTATTTGTGCTTAACCGGGATACAGGAGAGCCAGTTTTTCCAGTGGAAGAACGGCCGGTACCTCCTTCGTATGTGCCCGGAGAAAAAGCATGGCCGACGCAGCCGTTTCCAGTACAACTCCTGCCCTACTCGCGTCAACACATGACTGAGGAAGATCTCACCGCATACACGCCAGCCGCACATGACTCACTGGTGAAAAAGTTTCGCTCGCTCCGATACGAAGGCATGTACACTCCCCCGGACATAAGGGGAACGCTGATGATCCCAGGCACACGAGGCGGTTCTAATTGGGGTGGCGCTGCTTTCGACAAAGAGACTGGGTTACTTTATATCAAATCCAATGACTCTCCCGAAATTGACATACTGCAGCGCGTTGAAAAATCCGAGAACGACGAGGCTACTACTCCATACTTTAGGGGCAAGGCAATTTTCAATACTTATTGTGCTACTTGCCACGGGCGGGATCGGCGAGGTGACCCACCAAACTATCCGTCGCTTGCAGACCTTGCGAAAAGAATGCCGGTAGACGTTGCCCGTACCATTGTAGAGAAAGGTAAGAGTCGCATGCCGGCATTCGGTGGCATACTGAACGCACGAGTTGAAGATGTGATTGCTTTTCTCTATGAAAACAAAGGACGGCCTTCACAAAAGGAGGCTGACATTTTTGAGATTCACAGCAACCTCGAAGGCCAGTCCGGCAAAGTCAACGATACGGCTACTGTATATCTTAATATTACGCCTTTTTCTCATTTCAATGATATCGATGGACATCCAGCCATAAAACCGCCATGGGGTGCGCTCAATGCAATTAATCTGAATACCGGTGAATATGCCTGGAAGAAGGTTATTGGAAATATTCCTGAACTACAGTTGGATTCAACATCGATAACGGGCGCAGAAGGTTATGGTGGTCCAATCGTCACGTCGGGGGGCCTGGTATTTATTGCGGGCACTCGCGACAAAATGTTCCGGGCATTTGACAAAGACAACGGGGATTTACTCTGGGAGACTAAGCTTCCGGCAATTGGCAACGCTACTCCGTGTACCTACTGGAGCGGTGGCCGACAGTTCGTAGCACTTTCCGTTACTGGCACAGAGGAGGATCCGGCGGGATACGTGATCAGCTTTGCATTGCCTGCTGATTAACTTCAATCCAGTAACAAAGCAATCAGCTTTAACAGGCTCCATAACAGGATACCGCCCAATGTTATAAAAGCGAATACCCTAAGGAAGACGCGACCATCGCGCTCGCTCTTCCGCCATTGCGCGTCATCTATCTTCTGAGCGACGTATCCTACTTTTTCGGCATTGTTCATCATGAACCATCCCTTGTTGGTCAGAGAAAGTATTTCGTCCTCTTCCTTAAGTGTGCGATCGCGAATCAGGAAATCGATGTGGCGCTCGACGACGATCCAGTCTCCGTCGATATTCGAGTAGAAATGGCTTTCGCGCATTTTTCCCCTTGAGATGGATTTATGTCCATCAAACTTCCGAAGGATATTATCACAGATCAGGTTGTTGATACCTTCACGTGCCATCGATGAGGGCGAGTTAAAAATCAATGGGAATCGCAATCTAATATACCCATTCGGCTTGTTGGCTGCACCGGGCATACGGTAACTGTTAATTTGTTACCGTTATACGTCCATTTCGAACGCTAATTGGACTCCCCCGTGAATTACCAGTGCTCTGCACAACATCCCTGATCTCAGAAATCCTTGTCAACGGTTACCTTTTTGGATTAAAAGCATAGAGATAAAAAATCTGACCCCTATGGATTTCCGTGCTGTAAAAATCATCCTTGCGCTGTTCCTCTTTATTGCATTTGCAATGCCCATATTGAGACTTACAGTGTCAATGCCCAAGAAAGGAAAGGAAACTACCACTCTTGCCATGTCAGAATCTAATATCCGTTCTGACAGTACTTCGTCAGCCTCATTGGTCCCGATATTTGAGCAGGGTGAATAGTGCGCCGCAAAAACCGGCATTAATGTTACTAACGGGCGCCCTTCACTTTCATCTTAACGGTGTATACCGACTTAGACGCGGTAACAAATAAGGTCTTGAGATCCTTTCCGCCGAAACAAACATTGGCAGTCCAAGGCTCATCAATCGGAATCTGCTCGATTTGTTTGCCCTGCGGATCGAATACAGTTACACCTTTACCGGTTAAGTACAGATTGCCCTTGCTGTCGATAGTCATTCCATCCGAGCCCATCTCTGTAAACAGCTTTCTTTCACCAAGCCGACCGCCTTCAAGAATGTCAAAGACATAGGTCTTTCGTCCACGGATATCAGCAACAAACAGTTTCTTTCCGTCGGGGGAACCGACAATGCCATTAGGCTGCATGAAATCTGTTGCTGCTACGGTAACGCTCTTTCCGTCCGGACTCAGGTAATAAACATCTTGTTTCTCAATCTCCTGTTCTGTGCGGGTCCAGTAGTCTCTCTTGTAGAAAGGGTCAGTAAAGTACACGCCTCCACGGGGATCAATCCAAAGGTCATTTGGTCCATTGAATTTCTTACCCTGAAAATCAGCTAACACGACAGTGTGCTGTTTGTTCTTATCAATTTTCCAGAGTTCATTGTTGGCGTCGGCGCAACTCCAGATGTTTCCCGCCTTGTCTATAAAGAGGCCGTTTGAACGTCCCGCTCCAGCCATGAAGGTTTCGATTTCCCCATTGGTCGACCACTTAAGAATTTTATCATTTGGCTGATCGGTGAAATAAACGTTGCCTTTTGCGTCAACAGCAGGTCCTTCAGTAAAGGCATAACCTGTTCCTGCCTTCACAGGGCTTGCTCCCTTTGCCACCACCGGGCTTTCTGCCGTTGTCTGGCCGTACGAAGAGCTTTGAAAGAGGATTGTTATCGCAAGGAAGAACATACGCTTTTTCTTCCGGGGTAGTGCAAATTGAAACAAGGAAGTCATTATGGTTTAATTATGGATGTTGACAACAAAACGAATATAGACCGCAGGACGCTACGCCGCTAACCACGCATGGAAAAGTCTCCGGTGACGGATTCCAAAGGTTAAAAACAACAACTATATTTAGTGATAAACATAAACGAATCGCAATGAAAACATTTATTCTGACCGGCCTCCTGGCGATAGCGCTCTTGTCGATGTCAAATATGAAAGGAAAAGATAGTTCGGCCGAAGGTTGGGTGACCATTTTCGACGGAAAGACCCTCAACAACTGGAAGGTCGGCGAACATGGTGAAACATTCACCGTTAAGGATGGGGCTATTGTAGTATTTGGAGAGCGGGCGCACTTGTTTTATGAAGGACCCGTTGGCAATCACAACTTTAAGAACTTTGAATTCAAGGCTCAGGTCATGACAACTCCTGGATCGAATTCAGGCATTTTTGTTCATACTGATTTTCAAAATGACGGATGGCCTTCCAAAGGATACGAGATCCAGGTCAACAACACGCATACAGATTGGCGTAAAACTGGGAGCGTTTATGCGCTTCAGGATGTTAAAGTTGCTCCGGCAAATGACAACGAGTGGTTTACTGAGCACATCATTATTGTTGGTGATAAGGTTACCGTTAAAGTAAACGACAAGATCATCAACGAATACACCGAAAAGGATCCTGCAAGAATCCGTACAGGCACCGTTGCTCTTCAGGGACATGACCCCAAAAGCAAAGTGTACTACAAAGACATTATGGTAAAGATGTTGCCCGACTAATGTTCGGACGACGACACAGCTCGTCCTAACAGCCAATATCCGCAGGGCCGAAAGCCTGCGTTAATCAATGTAGCCTTTGAGATCAGGTTGGAAGCGCGGCAACGCGCCACCGGAACCCGGCCTATCTCATAGGCTACACGCTTTAGTTCCTGTACGATCAGTGTTCCATACCCTTTTCCGCGATGCGTCTCTGGCACGTCCATATAAACATCCGCAAATGGAGGGTTATAGTTTAACATCAGTCCTCCCGTTGCGATCATTTCACCGTTGTTCTGCAGTTCAATTTTACGCTCCCTCTTTAGTTCATCAGGTATAGACTTATCAACGACGCTGACACCTGTCAGTGGCCGTTCAGTTAATTGTGAATCGCTAAAAAGAATTGATTGTACACTGATCTTTGACGAATTCTCAAAGAACAATCTCGAAGTGTTTGGATCATTCGTCTGACATTCGATGAACGCTACACCGCTTATTTGAATAAACTCACGCATGATGTCAGTCTCGTGGCGACGATAGGCTGACAACACATAAAATTCAAAAATCGTATCGCGATCCTCTCTTCGGTCAATGCCCCATACACAGCCATAGCCGGCGACTACTCCGTTTACTGTAAATACATAGTCATCTGACCAGCCATACAAATGGCATTTATCATGTATGAACTGCGCGTTCATTTCTCTCAGAAAGAGTGCCCGCAGTTCCTGAATATCCTTTAGCTGGCAACGCGCAACTGTAATTAACATAGTAACTTTCTTTGCACGGCGCGATCCATCAATAAATTCGTAGACATCATTTTATGATTGTCATCTACTGATTGGCAACAACCTGGTTCGATTCATCAAAGACCGATTCACCGAAATGATCAACAACTCTGTTGTAGGCCTCCGCGGCCGCACCATTTCCCCAGTCATAAATTGTGAACTCACCAATGCCAAGTCCTTCAGCATTAGTTTCTCCACCATGGCCGTAGTTTTCCATCATGAAGCCGTAGTCCTTTTCATTAAAGAAAGGATATACCTTTTCCCATTGTGCTTTGGTTTCGGGGTTTTCAGGACAATACATCATCACAAAAGATGCTTTCAACGCAGCCACTCCCCGATCAACATACTCTCGTTTGTGAAGCTCGCTTCCGTACCGGATGATCAATTCACCAAACAAACTTTGCCGTGAGTCATTCCATTCACCATCTCCGTTCATTACGCCGAAGCCACCCAGAGCCCGGATGGGAATGAACGGGGGCTGCCATGTTGCCTGATACATCAGCATTTCATCAAGGACACGCTGACCAACGTTAAGATAGGTTGAATCATCTGTTTCCTCGTACATATTGAGCAACGCTTCAGCGGTCCAAAACATCGATAGCGTGTTTTGTTTGAATGCATTATTTCGAACGACCTTCTTACCAACAAGACTGTCCAACACCCGACTGCACGACCAATAGGTTTCGAAGTCTTCCCATTGCCCCTGAGGTACAACATTTGTTACAATCGCCTTCATCGCGCGCTTTGCTGCATCGAGGTAACGCACATCCTCGGTTACCTGATAGCATTTAACAAGGAACGTGACCGACATCGACGACTCAGGGGATTGTTCCAGGTAGGGCAACGGAGCCTCAGTATTCTGGTCAAGCCATGCAGGGAAAAAGCCGAGACTATCCTGCAATGTTAACAGACGATCAGCGTAACGACGCGCATAGGCAACAAGCCTTGGATCATGTTCGAGTTCTGTATGCCATTGTAACATGAGATATGCAGTCCAACTCATGTCCAGAATGTGATACGGAGCTTCTTTCGCGGATTGCCAGGTCTTCACCGGATTACGATTGGAATTTCCGAAGAACAGGGTTGACCATCCTTTTGATCTGGATACTTTGGTTCCTTCGACTTCAACCTCTTCCATTTCCGTGGCCATCACGGAAGGGAACAATCCATTCTTTTGTGGAAAAGCCAAAGCAAGCTCTTTCGTCATTTGCGCTTTCTTTTTCCACTGCTCATTACCTGTTCGTCGGGAATAGCGATAAAGACCGGAAGCGGATCTCAACGAACTAAACCAGGCCTGGTTCCAGACAGACCGGAATTCCCGTTCATTCACTGGTCCCGGATAATTGGGACTTTGCGTTACATTGACGATGAATACCGGAGCCCCTACACGCCGGCCTTTGACCGGGAACTCCTGCCAAACCTGTTTACCCCACGATTCAAACGCCCAGTTGTACGTGTGATTTACGTATGGTTTGAGATCCCCTGGCACAGGCTGGCCTTGTGCGGCCAGCGGACTGAACCACCTGGAGTACATCAGTTCCAGTGGATCCCGCCATGGATCAGCAATCTTCTCCTGTTGTCGAGAGGTGAGAACATAAAATCCGAAGGCGAATTTTCCAGGGGCAATTTTCTGCCCTGATGCCCGACGGAAAAGCACATGTTCTTTTACTTCACTGCGACTAATCCCCAACGTTAATGTGTTCGACGATGCGTCAAGGTCCATATACCATTGCGGCTGACCCTTCTGACCGACGAGATCGAGATCAGGTATGATGCATAAATAGTGCGATGAATCGGTAACGATCATAGCAGGTGCGCGGAAAACGTGTTGTGCTACAATATGGTCTGAAGTGGGCGTAAGCTGTGGTGCCCAATGAAAGGTCGGATTGAAAGAAGGCCGAATAGCAATGTGCCAGTCATCAAGTTTCAGAGAGTCTTTCAAATCAACAGTTATCAATACTTTCTGAACTCCATTTTGAACCGGCTCAATCCTTACCGCAGGCGCGATCGTTCCAAACTCAGACATGTTTGTCTCTACGACAAACTCCGGAATGTTCAGGTCGATGCGTGCACTCTTCACGCTGTCGTGAGGTCCGTTGCGGCAGCCGCAAATGAGTATTGCGACAATGATGAACAATGGTTTACCAGGGAATAATGGTTTGAATGGTTTTAATGCGCGCACAGGTCGGGATTTTGCTAAAGTCAATTTTGTCATTTTTCGACTATCCTCTTAATAAATTGGATTGTTTGTGAATACCCTTTCGTTGCCAGTAAATCGTTTTTCGTTGGTAGCGCTGTACAAAATTCAACACATATCGTTAACTTTAGTTATACCGACTGTCTCTTCATCTAGCCTCGCTCCTATGAAAAAGTCGCTGATCGTTTTTGCCCTCGTCTGCGTTTATAGTAGCTTGTCTGCCCAGACTTCTGAAGAGTTTATGGTACGTACCGGCCAGGAGGCATCAGAAGTGATCCCCCGCGGAAAACACTTCTACTACCCTTCTTTTCTGGAAGGCCAGGTATTCTATCCTCAGGGCAAGCGTTCCGACGTAATGCTTCTGAACTACAACACGTTGCTCGAAGTCATGCAATACATCGATCAGAATGGAGACACGCTTTACATTCCAGAGGAGAGCAACATATTCCGGTATATTCGAATTGGTAAGGACCTTTTCTACCACCATTTCAGGGAGGGCTATTTCAATCTTCAAACGCGCGAGGATAACTACAACCTCGCGACAAGGACCCGGTGGAAAATTGAGCGCCGCGACATCATGGTATACAATGGCTATGGTATGTCTACCGTCTCACCCGGATCGACAGTCTCAACCAGACGTGTCGGTGAGAGTGTGGTGACAAACCAGGATATGATGTATCGCACGGAGACCGAGTTCTATATCGTTGGGCCGCGGGATGCAGTCTTTCACGCAACGCGGTCCGGGGTACTCAAAGCATTTAATGATCACAAAGTTCAGATTCTTGAATTTCTGCGCGACCATCAAACAAATTTTGACGACCCTGAATCGTTAAAGGATCTCATCCAGTACAGCAACGAACTTGTAGCTGCACAGAGTGGATCAACTGCTTATAAGCCGAGCGGCAACTGAAACCCCTCCTCTGCTGATCCTCCCGCATGATCGAGGTTTGATAACGTCACACCCACGAGGCGCACACGCTTTTCATCCAGGTTAATTGTGTTGACAATGTCATGAGCCATTTGCTTGATGGTTGACTCATCATTAAAGAATTCGGTAGAAGATTTTGACCGTGTGATCAGTTTGAAGTCATTGAATTTGATTTTCACTGTAACTGTCTTCCCTTTTAGCATCTTCTTTCCCGCCCGATCGGCTACTGTCGAGGACATCCTGTCAAGCTCTTCAATAATCTCGTCAACAGTTTTCAGGTCGACATCAAAAGTGTCTTCAGCACCAATGGACTTAGCTTCACGATGAGGAACAACAGGGCGCTCGTCGATACCGCGCACTATGTTAAAGAAAAATGCACCCGATTTTCCAAAATGCTGCTTCAGCTGTTCAAGGGAAAGCTTTTTAAGATCCTTGCCTGTGAACAATCCGAGGCGTTTCATTTTGCTGGCAGTGACTTTGCCTACACCGAAGAATTTTTCGACGGGCAACGACTCCATGAAAGATTCAACCTTTGATGGTCCGATGAACGTGAGTCCATCGGGCTTATTCATATCGGAAGCTATCTTCGCTACAAATTTGCTTACCGAAACGCCAGCTGATGCCGTGAGCTGCAGCTCAGTTTTGATGGCTTCCTTGATGAGTCTCGCGATGTCGATGGCCGAACCAATTCCCAGTTTATCCTCAGATACGTCCAGAAAAGCTTCGTCAAGAGATAAGGGTTCAACCAGGTCCGTGTAGCGATGAAAAATTTCACGCACATGCGTCGAGACACTCTTGTATACTTCGAATCGCGGGCGAACAAAAACTAGTTGCGGGCATCTCTCCTTTGCCTGCCGCGAAGGCATGGCTGAGCGCACCCCAAACTTTCGGGCTTCGTAGCTGGCCGTTGCTACCACTCCACCTCTTCCCGTGGGCATGCCTCCGACGGCAATCGGCCTATTTCGGTATTCAGGATTGTCCCGTTGCTCAACAGACGCATAAAATGCATCCATGTCGATGTGAATAATCTTCCGCTTCTTCGATAGAGGATTTTTTTCCAAATCCTCATCTGCCTCATGCATAAACTTCTCGTTGGATCAACATCTCAATTTATTACCTTATCCGACAAATCAGAATCGCGTAACAAATCTAAGCAGCAAGGATATGAAGCAGAATTTTCTCATAGGTATGTTTCTGTTGTCGGCAGTAGCGCACGCTCAACTTCCGTCAGCCGACAAGATTGAATCTAACAAGGGTGCGATCTCCATTCAGCCAATCACACACGGAAGTCTTGTATTGACGTGGAACAAGATTACTATCTATGTTGATCCCTACGGCGGAGGACAGCTCTACCAGGGAATGGCGCGACCAGACCTGATTCTAATCACTGACATCCACGGCGATCATTTAAACCCTGAAACTCTAGGTGCCATTGACACCGAGCACGCAGTAATCGTTGCTCCACAGGCAGTAGTTGATCAGCTGGCGCCAAACCTGAAGGACAAGGCAGCAGTGCTTGCTAACGGGGCATCTACTTCGAAGCTGGGCATCGATATTCAGGCCATTCCCATGTATAATCTGCCGGACGATAAAGACGCACGCCACTCCAAAGGCAGAGGCAACGGTTACATCATCACTTTAGGCGGGAAAAGAATATACATTTCAGGCGACACAGAGGATATTCCTGAAATGCGCAGTCTTAAGAATATTGATGTTGCTTTTGTATGCATGAATCTCCCGTACACCATGGATATCAACCAGGCTTCAAGTGCAGTACTGGAATTTAAGCCAAAAGTAGTTTACCCTTATCATTACCGCGGGCAAGGCGGCCTGGCAGATGTTGAAGGTTTTAAGAAGCTTGTGAACGACGGGAACAAGTCGATAGACGTCAGGCTTCGTAATTGGTATAGTGGCAGCTAGCTAAAACAGAACTACCCTCATGTCCTTCTTCGAGAGGGCGTAGAGGGTAGCTCTGGTGATGATTCGACGGAAGATGTTTGCCAGCCGTCGTTGATATTTCCGCCTTTCGGCGGGAAGCAGATTGCGGCTCGGTGCGAACGAGTATGCCGCAAGTGCTCTTAGTACAATTTCTTATCTTCTATTGAGGCGCCGTTGATGATGCTATGCATCATTCCGAACATTCCGATGATCATGATTACTACTAGTCCGACAGAAAAGGCAAGTGCGTTCTTTTCAACGAGTGGCTGGAAGTAAACGTAGAGGGCAGCGAATACAGTTGCTGAAACAACCATGAGGAAGAAGAACATGAGGAAAGTTGGTTTCATAATCTCTTTTTTTGTTTTGGTTGTATCGTCTATTGTAAATAATATGCCACGGCTGGAAACAGCGAAATCACGTTAAATTCGAAGGTCGGGTCAAAATTGCTTCCCGAAACGGGATGTGCGGGATATCCCTGATTCCCTTTTCCGGAGAGAGCAGGAAGTGTCTGTTGCCCGCGAAGAGAACGAAAAACCAACGCGCAGCCTAAGCGGATGTCGACCAGAAACTAATCAGATGATAATTGGAACCTAACCAATGGTCTGTATAAGACCTGTGTAATGCCTGTATAATGTCTGTGTAAGTAGACTTGTGTGGGTGTGCCGTCAGGGTAAAGAGCATTCGATAAACGCTAGCCTTGGCATCGGGGTTCGGCCTAAATAAAAAAATCCTGCCCTTTTCACGGGGCAGGATTTTGCGACCAAGTTTAAAAAGTCTGACTTAATCCAGTTGAAAAAATAAGGGGTTTCAGCTCGTCAGTAATTCTATTTCTGGCCCTTCGCCGTCGCGGGGGACAAGTTCTTTATCATTCCACCAATGCCTACCATCACCGTCGACAGCATTCCAAACGCGAGCGATGTATGCTGATGCAGTGCTTTTTCTCCGAGGCCGTAAACCAAAGCGCAAAGCACTCCGGTACATATCAGCATGCGGAAGTAAAATCCAAAATCAAGTTTCATTGTGAGGGGTCTTTGGCAGGTACATATTCAATTTTGTGCCAACGAATGAAACTTCATTTTCTGCCAAAAACAGAAGGTAGAGTTGGAGAGCTGTCCCAATCCTGGAATGTATTTTCCGAAGCTGAAATCGGTAGAGGAAATTGATTCCATTCCAAAGGACCCGAGGTTACTCGATGGGTCGTTCAATCACTAGCTCAAGGAGTGGGTGGCTTAATCTCAAATAAACCCATGATGCCAGACGCGGCAATTTGCAATCCTACACAGAAGATGAGAAAAGCCATAATACGATTGAATATCTGTTCACCGGTGGAGCCAAGAAAGCGTATGAACAATTTCGTATTGGAGTAGAAGATGTAAATCAGAATGCACATCACCAGGACAGCCAACAAGATTGCTCCGGAGTTGATAAGATAGTGCGTTGCGTCCTTGGTTGTACTATGCGCGCTTAGCGTGAACAAAACTGAAATCGTTCCGGCACCGGTGGTAATGGGAAAGGTTATCGGGTAGAATAGTTTGTCATCAATCTTACCTCTCGCGCTGTTGGCGTTCGCAGCATCGGAGGCGACCTGCTGTTCATCTTTCTTGTCAGATAAGAACTCCCAGCCGGTTTTGCATATCATTATTCCTCCTGCAGTGCGTATTACTGGAATTGTAAGGCCAAACAATTCAAGGATCCAATGGCCGGCAAACAGCGTGACGGTACAGATACAAAACGCATAGAAGGTGACTTTCTTTACAGCACTCCTCCTCTCCGAGTCAGAGAGATGATCGAAATATGGCATTACGATGAACGCAGTACCTACAGGATTGACAACGGGAAATAACGCGATGACGCCAATGAAGAGAAGCTGGGTGAACGTTTGGATGTTTTCTGCCATAGTTTGTGCAGGGATCAACAAAGATCAACCTGAAGAAGCGACCAATTGAATCAACACCTGAAAGTTAATGCTTTGAACAAACGCGGAGAGGGAGGGATTCGAACCCTCGGTACAGTTACCCGCACAACGGTTTTCGAGACCGTCCCATTCGACCGCTCTGGCACCTCTCCTCAAAAGTGGCGGGCAAGCTAATGAAAATGAAATAGAAAAATTACTCGAATCGAAGTGATTCGATAGGGTCTAACTTAGATGCCTTCCGCGCCGGATAAGAGCCGGCAAGGACACCGACGAGGACGCAGACGAGCAGTCCGACGAACATCCACATCCAGGGCATTACGAAGATCTTGATCTGCATTAACCGGGACATGCCGTTGCCAATTGCCGTTCCTAGAATTACTCCGGCCACACCACCCAGCAGGCAGACGACGATGGCTTCAATCAGAAACTGCTGGCGAATGCGTCGGGGTGTTGCGCCGAGGGCTTTTCTAACACCGATTTCCCTTGTCCTTTCCGTTACAGACACCAGCATGATATTCATTAGCGCGATGGATGCGCCCAGAAGCGTAATGAAGCCAATTCCGAATCCACCGAAACGAAGTCCCGTTGTGATCGACTCCAGTTCCTGAGCGAGCGTTTCACTTTTTTCAAGTTCAAATGAGTTCGCCGTTCCAGGCCGATCTCTGCGAATCGATCGCATTACACCTGTGGCCTCCCCCATTGCATACTCCATTTGACTGGGATCGCCTATACCTATCGTTAGCTCGTAGTCCAATCCCCTGCCCTTAGCCATCTGGTTGCCTTTGATGATTGGTACAAACACCATGTTGTCGTAATTGTTGTCAGAGAGTTGCCCCTTTTCCTTAAGCACACCAATCACCCGAAACTGAGCACCTGAAAAGGTGATTTCGGATCCTACCGGATTCTCCTTCTCGCCATACAACGTTGTGAATATCTTATAGCCAATGATTGCAACCTGAGATCCGTACTGTGTTTCTACCTGTGAGAAGTTTCTCCCTTTCTCTACCTCAAGACCCTTGATAGACATGTAGTCTTCGTTGATACCGGCAACAAAAACGTTAGGGTTGGTTTTCTTCGACAATCTCTTCACTTCCGCTATCTGCGTAATCTCTGCGGAAAGACTTATCGTAGACGGTAATTTGAACTGATCGATAAACCGAAACGCCTCGTTCATCTTTAACGGCGGATATACCTTTTCAGTAACACCTCCCCGGTTCTGGCCACGATTCATCCTCGAACGGATATCAAACGTATTCACACCCAACGATTGCAGGCTTTCATTGACCGATGCCTCTATTCCATCAATAGCTGTAAGTATACCGACAAGAGAAGTGATACCGATCGCAACGATCAATGCCGTAAGCACTGACCTCAGCAGGTTTGCCTGCACCGACCTTAATCCTTCCCGAATGTTTTCGAACAGATCCATCGTTCCTTATACAATTTTATACTCCTTATACGTTGATCTGGGAGACCTTATGTTACAGAAAACGCCTAAAATATTATTCCCGGGCGCATTTTCTGCAATTATCCCGAAAATGCCTGATTTCTACCTCCGGGTGCATTAAATTTATACTACTTTTTAACGTAATGTGATGAATCGCAATCTGTTAGTGCTCTTCTTTTTGATCGTGTCTGTGGCGTCAAGAGCGAATTCAATCCTCATTCCCATGGATGAAAAACAAGCCAATCATTTGAAGGCCTATGGAATTGCTTATTGGATCCTGCGGAGCGAAATGGAAGTTGACTGGCTACTAAATTACCGTGGCGGCAGTTTTATGTGCGATTTCCATCCTGCGATTCAGAATGAACTTGTGGTTCGGGGCGTCAGCTATGAAATAATCTCTTCAGCTCAGGCGAACCAAATCATTTCAGAGATCTCCAGTCCAAGTGCCAACTATGACATCATGAAGCTGGAGAAGTATCCGAAGATCGCAGTTTATTCTCCAAAGTCGAAACTACCCTGGGACGATGCCGTGACGCTGGTGCTTACGTATGCTGAAATACCCTATGATGTAATCTTTGACGACGAGGTGATGAATGGGGTACTTCCTAAATATGATTGGCTACACCTGCACCATGAAGATTTTACAGGGCAGTATGGAAAGTTTTATATCCAGTACAACAACATGCCGTGGTACATCGAACAGCAGAAGGAGGCAGAAGATCTTGCGCGCAAGCACGGATTTCATAAAGTATCCCAGCTAAAACTCGCTGTCGCCAAAAAGATGAAGGAGTTTGTATCGGGTGGTGGATTCATGTTTGCCATGTGTTCGGCCACCGATAGCTATGATATAGCCCTGGCAGCGGAAGGAATCGACATCTGCGAACGCATGTACGATGGCGACGCTGCAGATCCCAATGCACAAAGCAAGCTCAACTACAACAACACGCTCGCCTTCACTGATTTTAAGCTTGTAACGGACCCGCTACAGTACGAATTCTCCGACATCGACAATCAGCCCAACGAACGTGGCCTGCGACAGGACAATGACTACTTCACATTATTTGAATTCTCGGCGAAATGGGACCCTATCCCAACGATGCTAACGCAAAACCATACGAGAGTCGTAAAAGGATTTTTTGGGCAGACCACCGGATTCAAGAGTCATCTTATCAAACCTGATGTATTGGTTATGGGTGAGAATAAGCAGATCAAGGAGACCAAGTATATCCATGGCATACTTGGCAAGGGGTTCTGGACATATTACGGAGGGCATGATCCGGAAGATTACCAACATCAGGTTGGCGAAGAACCAACGGATCTGAATCAACATCCGAATTCACCAGGTTACAGACTTATCCTGAACAACGTATTGTTCCCGGCAGCCAAGAAGAAAAAGCAAAAGACCTGATCAGTGCATCCGGTCGCCGCGCACAGTGAGGTTCTTCACTATGTCCGCTTCAGCTGACAGCCATTCACGCCATCTCGACATCACCTCTTCCGCAGGCAAATACGTCTTTGCCAGCTGTAGAAAGTTTTTGTAGTGACCTGCCTCCGAAACCATGAGCTCATAGTAGAATTCAGAGAGGTCTTTGTCGTCTATATTCTTCCAGAGTATTTTAAATCGCTCACAACTACGGGCCTCTATCATGGCATTCATGAGTAACTTCTCTACTAAATGCTGATTGCGACTCCCACCTTTCCTCACAACCTTCGACAGTGCTTCTATGTATTCATCCTTTCTCTGTGGTCCGAGACTAAAGCCGCGCTTTCGTAACTCGGCTACTACACGCTCGAAGTGATTCCACTCTTCTGCCACAACGGGTGTTAACATTTCAACCAAAGCATCAAGCTCCGGGTACTGAACAATGAGGGAGATGCACGACGTAGCAGCCTTCTGCTCGCAATAAGCATGATCCACTAAAATATCCCGGATGTTGTGACGGGCGATATCAACCCATCGTGGATCACTTGCGAGCTCCAGGCCAAGAGTGAATTTGTCTCTTGCCTCTTTTGAATCTGGCTTATTTAACTCAGGTGATTCCATTAATCTAATCCGAACGAGGAAGTTATAAAGATCATCAATCGTAGAACGACCAGTCGAATCCAAAGTCAAGTATGTTGCGCTGACCCGGGTATTCTGGCGTAGGCATGTACCCTTGTTTCGTGAACGCCTGGATGATGTTATTGTACTTGAAGAACACCTTTCCCTTTTTAATACGTGCACTGACAAAAACATCGACCAAGGGGAAGGCTTTGTTTACGAAAGTCTTTTGGACATAGTACAGTTGCATGGGAACGTCATAGGCCAGGGCGTTGTAGTCGCTCTGATAGTGAAACTCAAACCCGGTATGGATGTCGAGGTTACCATTGTAGTGTACATTCTCGTATGCGAGCTGAGCATTTACAAAAACTTCGGGGATCTGAATTGCGTCATCGGCAGAGGCAAGGAGCCTGGTGTAAACAATGTCGCCACGGAGATGAACATGGCGCAACATGGCAATTGAAAACCTGAGCTCGGGTGAAGCGATGAATTGCTCGCCAGTGCTTTGTACAGGGTATACATTCTGCGTGGTTTTAGAAGTGTCTGGCCGCGGGTCAAAATATTTCATAAAAACGTAATTGCCGGCGCGGGTGAGAGTTACACCCGGTGAGACCGAAATCACACGCGAGTTATAGTGAATGAAACCACTGAGTTGCGTAGCATTGATCGGGTCAAAATTATTGGACCAGATGTCGTGCTGTCCGACGTAAGATTGATAAACCAGAGGTACGCTGTACTGCATCTGTTTTAAAGATGCTTCAAACCACTTACTCTTCAACTCCCCCTCTATGCGATAGTTGCCGTTGTCCTGGAGTTCTGCCCAAGCGGATAGCTCACCAAGCGAATCAAGTCGCAGCGACATGCGGCCTCCCAGATAGTGCTCAAACCCTTTGACTTTATCAGTATATAAATTGTAGTTGTCGTACCAACGCGCCGCATAGTATCCCTGGTAGAATAACTTTAACAGATTACCCTTGATTCCTATTTCGTCTCGAATACTTCTAAACTTACTTAGCCCCTGAGTCGTATCAGTTGCTATCGCTTTGTTAGTGTAGTCGAACATTGGGATCTTCTTTCCATTGCTATCGTATATTGAGTCTGGTTCTTGTGCCGGAACATCTGTAAACTCAGTGCCTTGCCTATAACGATCAAAGACATTGTAAATCTGAAGTGCTCTCGCAATCTCGTACTGCTGATAAATATGAATATTCATCCGAAGGTCGTTATGGGCAGCCTCCAATAGCGTCGGCTGAGCATTCGGCGAAAAGTAATCCTTATACTCCCACTGCTCTGGATTAGCCTTCAGTATCCCGCCGTTCTCATCCGCATCGAGGTTGTTCCGTCTGAAACTCGCGATGAGCCTATACGAGCTGTCTTTGGACATGTAGCTTGTAAACAGGTCGTAGTAGGTACTCCGCACATTTCTGTCTCCTTTGCTCTGGCGCTGAACCTGCTTGTCAATTAACAACGCGCGATAGGTGAACCCGAAATTCCATCGTGGATTGATGTTTCGCGCAAACCTGACCCTCGTCATCGATCGACCTTTACCTCCCAGCATAACGTGCATGTTGGCATAAGGCGACTTCGTATCGTACATCCGGAGCTGCTCGACATCCCAGTACAAATCGAAGGAAGTAAATCCGGAGGTAGCTCCTATTTGTTCTGGTGTCTTAAAGTAAATCGGTCGTATGGCCGTACCGATATTACCCAGATCCTGATACTTGTTCTCGCCGCGTTGCACATAGGTGAATCGCTGAAAATCGCGTATAGCCGTATCGATTGGATGGAGAGTGACCCGATTCAGATATACATCTCTTTCGAAATAGTATTTGGAGGTTTTCGGGCCATAAACCTGTTTCGTCGTGTCGTCGATAATCTTAGATCCGCGCCTCCGTGTTTGACCTTCATCCTGCGCGAAGGTCACTGTCGAAAACAGAATCATGCCCAATGCAAATAACAGGGCAACTGTATGACTAATGCTATTTCTAAGTGTTTGAGAGCTCGGGGCCACGCTTGAGACTGTTTAGCACCAATTCATCAAAATCCTGACCATTTTTGTTGAAACGGACTTCAATGGGGATGTAAAATAACGACAATCGGTTCACCTGCTCTGCAAATTCCGGCGACGCAAGCTTCACTTTGTCCTTTTCTGTTGTCAGTATGCTGGCTTGTGGATATTGCTTCAGCAAGCGATCGAGTTTATCGACGTCGGCCTGACTGTAATCGTGATGATCTCCGAAAGTGACCTCGCGAACTACCGTAAAGTTATGCCTCACAAAATTCAGGAACGGCTTGGGATTCGAAATACCGCTCACTGCGATCACGTTGTCTTTCATGATCTTCTCCTGCCGGGAATATGGAACCGGATGTCCATATCTGATGTGGGTGAAGAAAACGGGCCGGTCAACATACTTACGTATCGCGTGCTCCATATTCATCATGGCTTCGTCAGTAAGCTCTTCAGGACATTTGGTTACTACAACCAGGTCTGCACGCGCTGCGCCACTTCTCGATTCTCTAAGCCTTCCGGTTGGCAGAAGGAAATCGTCATAAAATGGCCTGTAACAATCGGTGAGCAAAATACTCAATGAAGGCGTTACCTGTCGGTGTTGAAAAGCATCATCCAGCAACACGACCTCTGTCTTGGGATGTTCTTCGATTATCGAAGGTATTGCAAATGCTCGCTCCTCCCCGACGGCTACGGCTATTCTATCCCCATACTTTGAAAAGAATTGAAAGGGTTCATCTCCCAATGTTCGGGCACTGTCGGTTGGATTGGCAATGCGAAAACCCCTGGTCCTTCTACCGTAACCCCTGCTCAGGGTAGCAACATTGTATCCTCTCGTACACAATCGTATCAAGTATTCAGTAAGAGGTGTTTTGCCAGTTCCGCCAACAGTTAGATTTCCCACACTGATAACGGGAATATCAAATCTTGCAGAGGGCTTCGCTCCCGTGTCATACAGACGATTTCGGATCGAGGTGATGATGTGGAAGATAATCGAGAAAGGAAAGAGCAGGAAGCGCAAAACACTCATGCAACGTAGAATAAATTTTGAACCAGCGCGCGCATACCATGCAAATCAGCGACAAATGTAATAGAGATAAGGCGATGCAGGCCTATAAAAATGGAAAATTAGCGGCCCAGCTGTTTGCGTTTACGTCCTATGCAGTCATATATTGACACCTGCAAAGACATGAGCGACCGCGTCAAGGTAAGGGAAGTCACACAATATCTGGAATCCATCGCCCCTCCTGGTTATCAGGAGTCGTATGACAATTCCGGCCTTATCACGGGAGACGCAGAGCAGCTCGTCCGGGGAATTCTCGTTACTCTCGATTGCACAGAAGCGGTATTAGATGAGGCAATCGAATCCGGTTGCAACATGGTCGTGGCTCATCACCCGATCGTGTTCAAGGGCCTTAAGAGGTTAAATGGTTCGAATTATGTTGAGCGCGTGGTGATCAAAGCCATTCGTTCGAACATAGTCATCTACGCCATTCATACCAATCTCGACAATGTTTCCGCGGGTGTGAACCGGAAGATATGCGAACTCCTTGGCCTGAAGAATCTTCAGAGTGCTGCAGCCCCGAAGAGATACGCTCAGTAAACTGGTCACTTTTGTCCCCTCGGAGAACAGTGATTCCGTACTTCAAGCACTTTACGCGGCAGGAGCCGGGAACCTCGGCAATTATAACAACTGCAGTTTTTCCAGTACGGGTATCGGATCCTTCACGCCAAACAATGCGGCCAACCCCGCGATAGGTTCGGTCGGTGTCAGTGAGCAAGTTGATGAAATTAGAATCGAAGTCATCTTTCCATCTTTCCTGCAGGATCAGGTGATGCGCGCCTTGCGGAAGGCCCATCCCTACGAAGAGGTGGCTCATTATATCTCGACGCTGACGAACGAGAATCAGGAAGTCGGCGCGGGCATGGTTGGCGATTTACAGACTCCTTTGGAACCAATGACCTTCCTCCAGGGTTTAAAAAATAGCCTGGGAGTTCAGGTGATCAGAGCAACGCAAATTTTGGACAAGCAAATTTCACGAGTTGCCGTCTGCGGCGGTTCCGGTAGTTTCTTATTGAAAAAGGCGATTCAATCGGGTGCGCAGGTTTTTGTTTCTGCGGACTTCAAATACCACGACTTTTTCGATGCCGAGGACCGAATTATCATTGCCGATATAGGGCATTATGAGAGCGAAGTACACACCAAAGAACTCCTGCGGGATGTTTTAATGAAAAAATTTCCTACTTTTGCGATCAATTTTTCAAAAACCGTCACGAATCCAATAAGCTACATATAACTAATGGAAAATCAATCAGTTGCACAGAAGCTCGAAGCTCTCGTAAAACTTCAATCCATTGACACCAAACTCGACGAGCTGAAAAAGCTCAGAGGCGACCTCCCCGACGAGGTTCAGGATCTCGAAGACGAAATTGAAGGTTACAGAACCCGACAGAGCAAACACGAAGCAGCGCAAAAGGAGATTGAGGAAGGCATAAAGAAGCATAAGGAAGCGATCAAAGAGGCTGAGAAACTGATTAAGAAATATTCCGAGCAGCAAAAGAATGTTAGGAATAATCGCGAGTTCGATGCCATCACTAAGGAGATTGAGCTTCAGGAACTTGAGATCCAGATCTGCGAAAAGAAGATAAAGGAAGGCAAGGAAAACATCCAGGAGAAGAAGGATGAGATTGAGAAGACAGAGGTGTTCGTAAAGGAACGTGGCGACCATCTCGAGAACAAGAAGAAAGAGCTCGACGGAATCCTGGCTGAGAGCCATGAAGAAGAAAAGCGCCTCCTTGCGGAGCGTGAGAAGGCTTCAAAGAAAATTGAAGACAAGCTTCTTAAGTATTATGAAAGACTTCGCGGTAGCCTTAGCAACGGTCTAGCCGTTGTTAGAGTTGTACGCGGCGCTGCAGAGGGTTGTAACATTGTAATTCCTCCTCAAAAGATTGCCGAGATCCGCGAGAAGAAGAAGATCGTTATTGATGAGCACTCAGGTCGTATCCTTGCCGACGTTGACATGGATTCACTTGATGAGGGCGACAAGCCGAAAACGGCGAAGGTTGCTACACCTGCGCCAGCACGTAGAAAGAAAGCTGAGTAATCAGAATGAAGATACTGTTAAGAAAGGCAGGCTTTACGGTCTGCCTTTTTTTGTGCTTTCACATTTCTATTGCTTCAACTACTGGTTCAATAGTCTTCAATCCCAACGACCAATGGTCATTTAGCGAAAAGTCAAAGCAGGCGTATCATCTGGTTTTTGACCTTGACCTGAATGCTGTGCATCGGCTCATTCCAGACCCTAAGACGGCTGATGAAACCTATGTTGTTTCACTTGCGGAATGCATTGAACTGCTTCTTGAGGAGGACGGTGAAAAATACACCGAGTACGAAGAACGATTTGAACAGCGGCGGGAGCGCAAGACTAAGAGTGGCGCGGCCGCAGAAAGTTTTCTTCAAGCTGAGATGGCGATTCAATGGGCGTTTGTTCATTTCAAATTCGGTCATGAGTTTGATGCCGCACTGAACCTCAAAGATGCTTACTCAATTGCGTCGCAAGCCCGGAAGCGCTTTCCAAATTATGACGCGTTAAAGAAAACATCCGCGCTGCTTGAGGTGATTGTCGGGTCCGTACCTGAAAAGTACAACTGGGTCCTGGCATTGTTGGGGATCGAAGGTTCCGTGGATGCAGGTCTCCAGCTTTTTGAAAATCTGCACAGTTCGCAGAGTCTACTGCGGCTGGAGGCAGATATGCTTCAGGGCATGGTGCGTTGCTATGTGTTGCAACAAACCGGTGAAGCGTCTGCTGTTTATGATGCCTTGCTTCAGGAACATTCATCTCCATTGGCAAGCTTTCTGGCTGCATCAGTAGCAATTAAAAATTCCGAATCAGAGAAAGCGCTGCAACTACTTCTTCGTCTCGATACTCTGAAAACAATGCAGCTCGACTATGCCAGTTATCTGCTTGGAGAAGTCTATCTATGCAAAGCAGAGTATCTCAACTCAATCACAACGTATCGAAAGTTCCTGAACCATTACAAAGGACAGAACAATGTTAAAGATGCGCATTACAAAATCGGTCTCTGTTATTGGCTTAACGGGAATGTAAATGACGCCATGGAGTCATTCGGATCCGCCCGCAATGCCGGCCGTGAGGTGACTGAAGCGGACAAATATGCAGCACGGAGTTTGGCCGAGGATGAACTCCCCCATCGACGACTAACTCAGGCACGGTATTCCACTGATGGTGGCTACTATTTGCAGGCACAGCAAACACTTGATGATATTTCAATGAGCGAGCTCAAGACTGCCAGAGATCGAATCGAGTATCACTACAGACGGGCACGACTGAGTCACAAGACGTACAAGTTTGAAGCCGCCAAAAACGACTACCAAAAAGTTATTGATACAAATGGTAATGCAAATTGGTACTACGCACCAAACGCGTGTCTTCAGATGGGCTATATTCTTCTGTATGAAAAAAACGATGCGTTAGCTGAAGAATACTTTGAAATGGCACTCTCGTATAAGAAACACGAATACAAAAACAGCATCGACACCAAGGCGCGCTCAGCGCTCGCTCAGATTAAGCGCAAGTGAGTTGTATCGTTATACCGATCAAGGGTGAAGAAGGAGCCATTGTAATCCAGGAGATACAGACAAAGATTCTGATGATCAAACGTATCCATGCAACGCAGCGGGTATCGGAGCAACATGCAGAGCAGGATTCGGATTGCGCGGCCGTGCATACAAACCAATACTGTTTTCTCGTCCGGCCTTGACAATATATGATCAACAGCTGGTTGCATTCTCTTCACGACATCATCTGGACTTTCGCCGCCTTCAATTCGGAGAGAAGTGTCGCCGGCTTGCCATTCCCTGAGCATGTGATGATAGTATTCATCTTCATCGGGAGTTATCCGATATCCTTCTTTGGTTCCCCAGCTGATTTCATTTAGTCCAGCCAGTGATTCGACCGGCAGGCCCTGATCGATGAATGATTGAACAGACTGGCGTGTTCGCTTTAGTGCGGAGGTATAAATTTTGTCAAAGGGGACTTGATGATACGCTTTGTAAAAGGCGGCAGCCTGCTCCCGTCCCCGATCGTTCAAATCGCTGTCTACCCCACTGCCCTGAACGATGTTTTGAAGGTTAAAGTCGGTTTGGCCGTGACGTACTACGTAAATTTTTTTGCTGGTCAATTTTGCGCTAATTTTGGCTCGCAAAAATATGAAAATAGTTCTGTCAGATTGTCTTTTGGCAACCAATGGGAATATTTAACTCGACCGCTACCGTTGCCGATCTGAATGCGCTAGCGAAGAACACGATTGCTGAGCAATTGGGCATTGCATTTACGTTAATTGGCGAGGATCGTCTCGAAGCCACCATGCCTGTGGATCGCAGAACTCACCAACCAATGGGTTTGCTTCATGGCGGGGCTTCTGTAACGCTGGCCGAAACTCTGGGCAGTGTTGCCGCGATGCTCTGCATCGATACAACAAAGCAGTTCTGCGTGGGTCTGGAAATCAATGCTAACCATCTCAGGAGTGTGACGCAGGGTATTGTGAAGGGTGTAACCACGCCAATCCATAAGGGCAAAAAAACTCAGGTCTGGGACATCCGGATTTATACAGAATCAAACGAATTGGTTTGTATCAGCCGGATCACCATGGCGATATTAGATAAGAAGGTTTAGCAGTGCAGCAGGAAAAGATATCTACATCGACATTATTCAATATATCCGAAGGCAAGTGTTTGTCATTTCTGATACAATGGGCCTTCGACAATCAATACGCCGTTGCTGTATGGCGCCTGCCATTCGCGCCATCTCATCATATCGTGCTGAGCCGAAAGGAGGCCTTACTTCAACCCGATGCTTCTCTAGAAGATCTTCCAAAAGGATTTGTAATTGCGCCGTTTGACTCATCGCGGGATCGGCTGTATTTGAAGGCTGATCTTGCATTTACATTTACGAATGGATTGCTGGCGTCTTCTCAGAACAATCTTGAAACAACCTCTATCGCCTGGTTGTCAAGCCAGCCGTTGGAAACATTTGAGCATCTTCCATCATATTATGCCGCGACCGAGCTCAAACAAAAGACAAGCAAAGAGTATTACCTACGACTTGTAGAAAACTCAATTGAAGAAATATCAAAAGGCACCTTTGAGAAGGTCGTTCCCTCGCGCACTGAGCATGTAGAACTTGATCCGTCATTTGACATCGTTTCAGCTTTTCATCGGTTATGCGAGCTAAATCCCAATGCGCTGGTAAGTTTTGTCAGTTCACCAACCACCGGGTCGTGGTTGGGTGCGACTCCTGAGATATTGGTTGAGGTAGAGAATCGACGAATATTCAAGACGGTAGCACTCGCCGGCACACAGCCCTACCGTGGTCAACTTTTGAAGGATGTTGCCTGGACTCAAAAAGATATCGAAGAGCAGGCATTAGTGGAGCGATATATCATCAGCTGCTTCAAGAGGATTCGGTTACGAGAATATGACGAACATGGGCCGAGGACGGTTGTGGCAGGTCATCTGCTACATTTAAAATCGGAGTTTAAGGTCGATATGCTGGAGACTAACTTTCCACAGCTGGGGACAGTGATGCTTAGCTTACTTCACCCCACGGCTGCAGTATGCGGCACCCCTCTACAGGCAGCGCGACATTTCCTTGCAGCTCATGAGGGCTACGACCGACAGTACTATTCTGGTTATCTGGGGCCTGTGAACTTTGATGATGGCATTCACATTTTTGTCAATCTGCGCTGTGCCCAGCTTTTCAGCCGTGAAGCAATATTGTATGCAGGCGCCGGCGTAACGATTGACTCTGTGCCCGCTGAAGAGTTGGCCGAAACAGAAATCAAACTGAATACACTTCGCAATATTCTTATGGGTTCAGGCCACGGTCTACAGTAGTTATGACAAACAGACTACAACCTATCTATGACATCGCAGCTTTGTGTGTAAAAAGGCATATCAGCCAGGTAGTACTCTGCCCAGGCTCGCGGAATGCTCCGCTTATTCTCGCTTTCTCAAGACACCCTGATTTAACCTGCCGGTCGATCAGTGATGAGCGAAGCGCTGCATTCGTGGCCATGGGCATCAGTCAGCAACACGAAGCACCGGCGGTTGTAGTGAGTACGTCCGGAAGCGCGGCTTACAATTTTGCTCCGGCCGTATCGGAAGCTTTCTTCGCTCATATCCCAATGCTTGTACTCACGGCAGACCGTCCGACCGAATGGGCGGGACAGCAGGATGGTCAAACGATTTATCAGCACGGAATTTTCGGGAGCCATGTAAAAAGATCTTATCAGCTTCCGCAGGAGTACGAACATCCCGACAACAAATGGGCCATTAATCGAATAGTGAACGACGCGATTAGTCTTACGCAGCAATATCCAAAGGGGCCGGTCCATATAAACATACCGTTGCGCGAGCCACTGTATCCGGGTGATCAACAAACAAGTTACAGCGAGTCCATTCGCGTGATGGAAGACATACCTGCGAGCTATTCAGTTGACAGCCGTGTTACCGCAAAAGTATTTGACGAGTGGCCGCATGCGAAGTCCATACTGTTTGTTAGCGGGCAGCAAGTTGACTTCGACTTGCGCAGTGCTATCTATGACGCTTCCCGCCGATTGAACGTGCCAATTGTTGGTGATGTTTTATCCAATCTTCATAGCGATGAAAATACGATACGACACGCTGACCTCTTTCTTGCCGGCGCATCCGTCGAAACGCTGCAAGGTCTTCGCCCGGATTTGCTTGTCACATTTGGGGAGAGTTCTATTTCAAAGAATCTGAAATCCTTTCTTCGCACTCATAAACCCAAATGGCATTGGCATATTCAGCCAGCAGGCGATGTTGCTGACACGTTTCAGTCAATAACGGCTGTGCTTAGAGTGAGTACTCAGGAGTTTTTTCAGTTTGTTGCAACCACACCACTGCCATCGTCCTTCAACCTCGACTCATTAGCAGCTTTTCAAAAGCGTTGGAGTAACGAAGAGCGGAAAACAAGAACCCTTGTATCAAAATTTTATCCTCAGCCTGAACTTGGTGAGGCCGAAGTAGTGTTGAATATTTTGCGTTCACTCCCTCCGTCCTGCAATATCCATCTGGCGAATAGCATGAGTGTAAGATATGCGATGCAAGCAGGATTGCAGTCCAGTGATGAAGATGTTCGCGTATATGCCAACCGTGGCACAAGCGGCATTGATGGATGTACCAGTACGGCACTCGGTCATGCGCTGGTCAGCGACGTGCCCAATATCCTTATCACAGGTGACGTTGCCTTTTTCTATGACCGCAATGCATTCTGGCACAATCACGCTGTTCCCAATCTGCACATCCTGTTGCTAAACAACCATGGAGGCGGGATCTTTAAAATGATTGACGGACCTGGCAATCTTTCAGAGGTTGATGAGTTCCTCGTGACACGACAACAGCTTACCGCAAAGAAGCTCTGCGAAGAATTTGGCTTTGAATACAATGAGCTTAACTCGCGAAGACAAATGGCTAACGCCGTAAAAGACTTGCTGGAACCGTCTCCCCGGACTAAACTATTGGAGTTCCATTCCAGTGTTGAGACCAATAAGAATATTTTGCTTTCGTTAAAACGACTTATAAAAGACAGCTATGAGCACTAGATTTCAATGGCAATCAGTCAAGACTTACAACGATATCCTTTTTCAGAAATTTGAAGGAATTGCGAGGATAAGCATTAACCGACCTCACGTTCATAACGCTTTCACTCCTGTGACCGTGAGTGAAATGATAGACGCGATGAACTACTGCAGAGAGGATGCAGACGTTCGTGTAATTATATTAACGGGCGAAGGTGGTAAGGCTTTCTGCAGTGGTGGAGATCAAAGCGTACGAGGCCACGGCGGTTATGTAGGACCAGACGCAACGCCCAGGCTAAATGTTCTTGACCTTCAGAAAATCATCCGCTCAATCCCTAAGCCTGTCATTGCTGCCGTAGCCGGATGGGCCATTGGTGGCGGTCACGTATTGCACGTGGTATGCGATCTCACTATTGCGGCTGAGAACGCGCGCTTTGGTCAAACTGGTCCCAAAGTGGGAAGCTTCGACGGTGGATTCGGAGCATCATATCTGGCCCGAATTGTAGGACAAAAGAAGGCTCGCGAAATATGGTACCTGTGTGATCAATATGATGCCCAGGAAGCACTGACGATGGGCCTGGTCAACAAAGTTGTGCCTCTGGAGATGTTGGAAGCCACAGCCGTTGAATGGGCTCGCAAGATCATATCCAAAAGTCCACTCGCCATTAGAATGCTGAAGAGCTCTTTCAACGCTGAACTGGATGGTCAGGCTGGCATCCAGGAGCTTGCCGGCAATGCCACATTACTTTATTATTTAAGCGAGGAGGCGAAAGAAGGCAAAAACGCCTTCCTTGAAAAGCGTGATCCGGACTGGTCAAAATATCCCAAGTTCCCCTAATATTCATCCCGGCAAGTTTATCTTTCGACAACCAACGATGAACAATGGACAATAGCGTCAACATAGAGCGAAGAGAAATCTATCGCGCGATCGGTGAACTTGCTTACGTTGTTGCAAAAGCTGACCGAGGATTAACGATGTCGGAACGAGAGGCCTTTTTCAGAATTGCTCAGGAAGAATTGGATTTTGATTCCTGGGCAGCACAAAGCCGTTTTGAATTACTTGATGAAGTAACTCAACCCTCGATTGACCGTGCTTACAACGATGCGCTTCATGAGTTACGAAAGTACAGCGCATATCTTACTCCTGAAGTGAAAGACAAAGCTATGATTGTCTTACAGCGAGTCGCCGCCAGCTGTGACGGGCTAAATGCAAATGAAACATTTGTACTCGACCGGTTTCGAAAAGATCTCCAGTCTTTAGGCTGACCCGATGCAGCGTTACGCATACGACAGTATCCTCTGTAATGGTCGGACAGTGCTGCTCGATGACATTGTCGCCGATATGACTGTTGTTGCAACTACGAAATTTGAAGAGGCACTGTTTGCATTCATTCGGGCATGGTTTACCGGCGTGGAGCATTTTTCCCTGACAACGAGTGGTTCAACCGGAGCGCCCAAACGTATTGCCATCAGTCGTGCACAAATGATGGAAAGCGCGCGCCTCACTGTTCAGGCGCTTCAACTTACGGCGGGTCAAACCGCATTAATTTGTCTCAGCCCAGAATTTATCGCTGGCAAGATGATGATCGTGCGATGTCTTGTCGCTGACCTTAGGATAGTCGCTGTAGATCCCTCCTCTCATCCCTTGCACAGCATTGAACAACGCATCGACTTTACAGCCATGGTGCCGCTACAGGTGCACGATTTGCTTTCTATTCATCATCATTCGTTTGCCAACATTGGTACAGTGATCATCGGCGGAGGCGCTGTTGCTCCCGAGGACATTCAAATGATACAGCGCTTGTCGTGCCGGTTTTATGCGACATATGGCATGACCGAAACAGTATCGCACGTCGCTCTTAGAAGGCTTAACGGAGCAGGTGCTTCTCAACACTATTCTGCTCTCCCAGGAATTACTTTTGCCAGGGACGATCGGAATTGTCTGGTTATACACTGGCCGATTTTTGGTGCTTCCATAGTGACCAATGATCTGGTCGAGCTGCTGGATAGAGAAAAATTTATCTGGTTAGGAAGGTGGGACAATGTAATTAATTCAGGAGGAAGGAAAATCTTACCCGAGACCCTGGAGATTAGAATTGGTGATGTCATGAAAAATGCCGGATACGGCGACCGATTTTTTATCGCTGGAATTCCAGATGTGCGACTTGGTACCAAAATGGTACTAATACTGGAGAGCGATGATAGTGATCAGAATTACAGCAGTCTGATTACCCTACTTAAATCTTCACTTCAATCATTCGAAGTTCCGAAGGCAATTTTAACATGCTTTCCATTTATTGAAACCCAGACTGGGAAGATCAATAGGAACACTACACTTGAGTTAGCAATTTCCAACACCCATTCAACGGATTGAATTGGCTGTTTATCGAACATGCCGCAAAATTGAAATCCCTTAATTCAGGTTCAAATTTGCAGTTTCTCCCACAATTGAAGGTTTGTCTTTCATTTTTTTCAAAAAACGCGGTTACATCACTCGCGATATTTTAATTAAATTTGGATGTCTATTTGATTGTTGGCTTTAAAGATCCCATCCTGTGTTCACTCAGATCTTTCAAGCTCATTTTTTGGGAGTTGATAAAACGAAGTAAATGAGGAAAGTTTTACTCATAGAAGACGACACCTTGCTGTCATGGCTTTTGGAGAAGATCCTGAAGAATACCTATGACGTTACAGTGATGACGGACGGGCTTGCGGCCTGGTCGTGGCTGACTTCATCAACACAACCGCCGGATCTGATTGTATCTGATCTTAAGATGCCGTCACTCGGTGGTCTTGAATTGCTACAAAACATCAGCGAGCACGAAACACTTCGCACTGTGCCCGTGATCATCCATTCCGGCTATGAAGATTCAAGCCGAAAGAAACAATGCATGGACCTTGGTGCATGGGCTTATCTTGTAAAACCATTCGAACCGGAATATCTGGTAACAGAAGTTGGTCGTGCTATTGAGGCTCGTCATGTTGCGCTCGCCAATAAGCTAGGCTGATTTCCTGAACGTAAACCAATAGCAACGCATTGTATATACGCATTGCTATGGTTCACCATGTATCCATTAACGTTCCTGCGTTTCTGTTGTCAGTCTGTCTATGAATTGAACATAGCCTTCAACATCCTTTAGTTCCACACCAATCATTGCTTCGAGTTCAATTCGTTGCTGATTAAATGCGGACCTTGCCTGAATAATTTCTTCCTCCTTCAGATAATAAGCCTGCGACGTTGCGCGATATGCTTCAAGTGTCACTTCGCCAGCCTTGAATTTCTTCTCTGTGCTCTGAAACATCAGGAAGTAATCTTCCTGGATTCTTTCCCGAAGCTTAACAATCTTGAATTTCTCCTTCAGTCTCTCAACCGCAAGCATAACATCTTGCCGAACCTGAAGCTTCGTAGCATTGACATTGTATTCACTCATCAGCACTTCATCATTCGCGGCGCGCGCGCTCAATGGAGTTTGTACAAATGTTCCCAGTGGCAACCGGATGCCAACATTATACTGAGGATAAATTGCACGCGCTACAGCGTCAACATCTTCTTTGCCAGTAAACTCGTTATAGTTTCCCTGAATGAAGATGTCGTTAAGCCACGACCAACGGGCTTTCGAGCGGAGGGTTTGTGCCTGCTCTACCCTTTGAGTCACAACTTTGTTGCTTGGATGATTACGCCAAGCCAGTTGAACAAGCTTCTCTTCGAACGAGATCGCTGTGACCTGCTCTGTAACTATAATCTTGTTATAGTCGATACTTTGCGCGACAACACAAGCCGGTGCCAGAACGGCGAAAAGTAAAAGTGTTTTTCTCATACAATAGGATTTTTTTGCTCAGATCGTTTCGGGTAAAATTGTCGAATCAAGGATGCCTTCAATGTGGATCACGCCCGGATTCAATCAGGTTGAAAAAATAACAATTTCCGGATAAACAACGAACAGTGAAGCATCACTAATCCGGGGCTCTTTATTAAATGCCCGTCGTCATTCTCACGTTATTCAGTTGAACGATTTTACTTACTTTGCTACAAAACTTGGCGATGATAAGTGTAGAAATCCGGGATGCCGTCGCGGGCGAAGAGGTGATCATAAAAGAACTGGCCTGGGGCACATGGTGGAATGCCTATGGCACGATAGTGAGCAGCGATCAGATACGGTTCATGCTCGACACCTTGTACAACGAGGAAGTCCTTCGCCAACTGATCACCAGCGATGATCAACGGTTCATCATATTAAGTGAGGCTGGAATTGCCCGTGGTTTTGCTGCATATTCTCCACGTCCCGAAGATCCGGGAATCTATAAACTTCATAAACTGTATGTGCTCCCCGATTGTCAGGGAAAGGGCTACGGACGACGGCTATTGCAGGAAGTAACGGCCAGGCTCAGGGCGCAAAATATTCACAAGCTCGATTTGAATGTAAATCGGCAGAACCCAGCCTTTAATTTCTACCGTGCTTACGGCTTTGAGGTTCTCCGGCAGGAAGACATAGCCATTGGTCCATACTGGATGAACGACTATGTAATGCGATTAGACATCCCCTCCCAACCAGTTGCATAAGACCGTGCAGGAATGCAAATTGCCAGTTGTTAGCATATAAATTACGCGTATCGTGCTTTGGTATAGAGGAATCGGTTTGACGGAGATAATTTTTGTCGCGGGCTTTCTGGCACTGTACACTTTATATCTGGTGCGGGTGATCCGCATTGCCAAGACGCTTCGAACTCCCTATAGCAACGTCTTTGCCAAGCTCCTGTTTAGAACATTGTACTTTGCTCTCTTTATTGTGGCTGCACTGGGACCTTCTTTTGGGGGATCCAAGAAGGAGGTTAAGTCCATGGGAAAAGACATCGTTATCTGCGTTGACCTGAGCAAATCCATGGATGCGTTCGATATTCAGCCTTCGCGCCTCGAAAAAGTAAAGTTTGAACTAAAAAAGGTGGTTTCGGCTTTTAATTCAGACCGCATCGGAATTGTTATCTTTTCGTCAGAGGCGTTCATGCAGTGTCCCCTCACCTACGATCAGAATGCGCTGAATCTTTTCATTGAAACGATGAACACAGGGCTGGTGCCGGCCTCTGGTACAGATTTTGGACCGCCACTGAAGCTGGCGTTGCAAAAACTTGAGGACGATGACAAAACCGGAGGCAACGAGCGTTCAAAGTCCAAAATCATCATCCTGATCAGTGACGGCGAAGATTTTGGCGAGACCACAAAAGAGGTAGCGCAGGAAATTGAAAAACGCGATGTTAAGCTCTTTACGCTGGGCGTTGGTACGGAGAAGGGCGGCAATATCTACAATGGCAATACGCTAAAGACTAACCGGCAGGGTTTGATCGTTCTTACTAAACTGAATCCTGATGGACTGATATCGCTGGCCAACAACACGGGTGGCCAGTATTTTGAAATCAATGACAGCAAGAATGATATTTCACGCTTGATTAATACGATAGATAAAATTGAAGGTGAAATGCGTGACGCGCGGTTTGTCGACGTTACGGCCAATAAGTTTTTTTACTTTTTGCTGGCCGCTGCATTCCTTTTTTTACTTGACATCCTGATCAATATACCGACCGTTAGAATATGAAGCTCGCTGCACTTCTCATACTGACTCTTGCCGCGATTATCGATCCGGTTACCATTGGCAAAATAAATTCGCTGAAGCGGGAGGCTCGTGAAGCCTACGTGGCTGGAGATTACAAGACTGCTATTTCAAAATACCGGATCCTGGTTGACTCATTGCATGCAACCGAGGACGAAATAATGCTGAACCTCGCGAATGCTTATTACAACGCCAACGATACTGCTCAGGCGCTGTCGGGTTATCAATCAGTAATGGGCAGTCCAAAAGCAGACATTCGTTCAAAGGCACAACAGCAGCTGGGCGTGATGAATCATCGCGCAGGTAAGCTGGAAGAAGCTCTTAATAACTTTAAGCAGGCGATCAAAGCGGATCCGAATAATCGCGACGCACGATACAACTACGAAATGCTGAAGAAGAAGCTGGAGGAGCAGAAGAAAAAACAGGAGCAGGAGCAAAATCGCGACAAGCAAAACAAAGAAAATCAAAAGGACGATCAGCAGAAAGATCAGCAGAAGCAGGATCAAAAGAAGAACGAAGAGCAAAAGAAGAAGGAACAGGAGCAGAAGGATCAGCAGCAAAAGGACCAACAGAAAAAAGAGCAGGAAGAAAAAGAGAAACAGGAGAAGGAGCAGCAAGAGAAGCAGGATGCTGAGAAGAAGGATCAAAAGGATTCTGAAGAAAAGCAGGAGAAGAATGATAAGCAACCTCCTCCAGACTGGTCAAAGAAGCTACAGGATATGAAGATGACTGAAGAAAAGGCACGCATGATCCTGGAAGCGATGAAAAATCAGGAGAAGCAATATCTTCAGCAAAATCAGCGTAAGGCAACGAAACCTCGTGACAAGGGTAAACCTGATTGGTAACAATACCATCCATGTGAATATAACCGTCACATTCCCTCCGATTACTGAGGCAATAGTGACGATTCCAATATGTCTCTGAACAAACGAATAACTAACCCATGAAAGATGTTGTCATTGTGTCGGCAGCCAGAACACCGATAGGAAGCTTTGGGGGGTCACTAGCATCGATGTCTGCAACGCAACTCGCAGGAATTGCCTTTAAAGCCGCAGTATCAAGGGCAGGAATAGAGGCGGGTCAGATAGAAGAATTGTTTGTTGGTAACGTAATCTCTTCGGGACTCGGGCAGGCCCCGGCAACACAAGTGGCTGCCGCAGCGGGGTTAGGTTTTCAAATACCCAGCACGTTGATCAACAAGGTTTGTGCTTCGGGCATGAAGGCTATGATGCATGGCGCGCAGTCGATCATGTTAGGTGCACAGGAAGTTGTTGTGGCAGGTGGCATGGAGAGTATGAGCAATATCCCATACTATTTGATGAAGGCTCGGACGGGATATCGGTATGGACACGGGGAGCTGACTGACGGCCTCCAACATGACGGTCTTACGGATGTTTATAACCATTGCGCTATGGGTGTTTGTGCAGACAACACGGCAAAGGAAATGAACATTAGCCGCGCGGATCAGGATGCCTATGCGATAGCCTCCTATCAGCGTGCAGCGCAAGCATGGGCTTCGGGTAAATTCACTGATGAAGTTGTACCCGTTGAAATTACCGATAGAAAGGGTAAGGTTACAGTGGTTAGTGAAGACGAGGAGTACAGGAACGTAGCATTTGACAAGATTGCAGGGCTAAAACCTGCCTTCTCCAAGGACGGCACTGTGACGGCAGCAAATGCTTCGACTCTGAACGATGGCGCTGCCGCGACGGTTTTGATGAGTGCCGAACGAGCGAAAGCCCTTGGCGCTAAACCTCTCGCGCGAATTCGTGGCTTTGCCGACGCTGCCCAGGATCCCATGTGGTTCACAACGACACCTTCTTTGGCAATACCAAAAGCAATGAAGGCAGCAGGCGTCTCGCCGAAGAATGTCGGATTATATGAAATTAATGAGGCGTTCTCAGCGGTTGCTCTGGCAAACAACCAGAAGCTGGGGCTTGATGCGAGCAAGGTGAATGTAAATGGAGGTGCGGTGGCGCTCGGTCATCCCCTTGGAGCATCAGGATGTCGCATAGTCATTACGTTGCTTAGCGCTATGCGTCAGAACAATCAATCGATTGGTGTGGCCGGAATCTGCAATGGTGGCGGCGGCGCATCTGCGATGGTCGTTGAATTGTTGTAAGAACAATGGCTTTGACAAATAATCACTATTCTATGACATTGCGTTCGCAAGACGCTCCAGCCTATCCGTTGACAGCGACTCCTCGTCCGACAAGTGCCGTTATTCGTGTGCTTGTGCTTTTGGTCCTATTGATGCCACTCACCTCACTGGCACAGCGAGAAACCCGGACATATTATGACAAAGAAAAACAACACGTTCAGGAAGTATACTCAACAGCACCAGGCGATGCGGAAACCTATATAGGAGCCTACAAACGGTACTACGAGAATGGCCATCTCATGATGGAGGGAAATTTTGATGACGGAAAAAAGTCCGGAGTGTTTAAGGAATATCATGAAAACGGAAAGCTTGCCCGCACCATTACGTTTGTCAATGGCATGCGCCATGGTGTCGTTCAGGTATTCGATGAAGATGACATCCCATACGAAAAAGCATATTACCAAAACGACATACTTACGGACAGTATTCAGATCTATTTCGACAACGGTACCGTTAAGCGCGAAAGCTATTTTGTTAAAGGGAAACCGGATGGACTTGTCAAAGAATACTATCCAAGCGGAACATTAAAGAAGGAAATCAATTATGCCAACGGTAAACCCAACGGCATTACCAGAAGCTACTATAGCAATGGTAAGATAGAAACAGAAGCTAACAGCAAGGACGGAATACTGACCGGCTTTTATAAGACATACTTTGACAATGGACAGCTGGAGACCGTTTCCACAATGGACGAAGGCACCAAGAATGGTCAATTCAAATCCTATGATCGCGATGGTCATCTGATAACGGAAGGCGGGTTCATCAAGGGTAAACTACACGGTCCAAATACCGGGTACTTTCCTAACGGCGCGGTTAGCCACAAGTATCAGTATGCTGAAGGAAAAAAGGCAGGCACTAATGTTGACTACTATGTCTCGGGGCAAACAAAGTCGAAAGAGGTTGTGGCGGGAAACGGTGTTGATGCCACTGTAACTGAGTTCACAGAGCAGGGAGCTGTTCACGCCGAAAAGAAATTGAGGAATGGTGCACCCAATGGTGCTTCCGTCGTTTATGACGAAACGGGCAAGGTCGTGCGAGAACGCTATAATTATGTAAATGGCAGGCTTGAGGGCATTCAGTACAAGTACAATGCTTCGGGGAAGGTTTTAAGAGAGGAAACATATCAGGCCAATCTTTTGACAGGTGCTACGAAGGTCTATGATGAGAATGGGAAGCTTCAATCTGTGACTACTTACAAGACCGGACGGCGAAACGGGCCGTTTACGGCTTACCATGAGAACGGCAAAATAAGCGAGCAGGGCACTTACGTTGGCGATAAGAAACATGGCCCCTGGAAGACCTTCGATCAAAATGGGGCTGTGAGTCAGACAATTCTGTACAAGGCTGGAACTGCCGTTCCCGAGGATACCTCAAAACAGTAGGCATTCAGGAGAAAAAGTTTTGCGTTCGTCCCTTTCCCTTTATCTTACGACCTGATTTTGGACGTATGGAAGCCATCAAGGAAACGCACTTCAAATTCCCCGGGCAGACCGGTTTTTATAGCGGAAAAGTGCGTGATGTTTATTATTTCGGTGATCTTATGGCAATGGTTGCCACTGATCGCATTTCTGCCTTCGATGTAATCCTGCCCAGAGCGATACCTGACAAAGGTAGAGTACTCAACCAAATCGCCGCTTTTAACCTTCAGGCAACAAAGGATCTCGTGCCGAACTGGGTTGTTTCAACCCCCGATCAAAATGTAACCATTGGTTTTAAGTGCGAGCCCTTCAAGGTTGAAATGGTGATTCGGGGTTATCTGGCCGGCCATGCCGCCCGTGAATACCGCGCCGGAAAGAGGTTTCTATGCGGTGTACCCCTCCCGGACGGGCTCAAGGAAAACGACAAACTCCCCCAGCCTATCATTACGCCGACAACAAAGGCACACGTTGGGCATGACGAAGATATTTCGAGAGAAGAGATACTGCGCCGTGAAATTGTCTCAGCTGAAGACTACGCGGTGCTTGAGGATTACACCAAAAAGCTATTTCAGCGAGGCACTGAACTTGCGGCTGCGCGGGGACTTATTCTCGTGGATACAAAGTATGAATTCGGGAAGCACAATGGAAAAATCTATCTGATAGATGAAGTCCATACGCCCGACTCGTCGCGATATTTCTACGCAGAAGGCTATGCGCAAAGACAACAATCGGGCGAAGCGCAAAAGCAGCTAAGCAAAGAGTTTGTCCGTCAATGGCTGATCGAAAATGGATTCCAGGGCAAAGACGGGCAGAAAGTTCCTGCTATGACTGACGAAGTGGTAGAAAACATTTCTGGTCGGTACAAGGAACTGTACGAAAAGGTCCGTGGTGAGAGCTTGCCGCCTGTCGACTACAGTCAGATGAGCCAAAGAATTGAGCAAAAAATCATAGATTCCATAAAATCCGCTAACTTAGAAACCACGAAAAACTGAGGATATGAAGTATACGATTGACAAGCAGGAGAAATACAGCTTATTGCGTTTGCACGAAGAGAAGCTGGATTCCAGTGTTGCTCCTGGACTCAAATCAGAACTGATTACGTTGCATGCTGAAGGTGTGAAGAATATTGTTCTGGACTTGGCTGAAGTAAAGTATACGGATTCATCCGGGCTTAGCGCATTGCTCGTTGGCAATAGAATTGTGCAGGAAGAAGGCGGAATCTTCATTTTGACAACACTCTCCGATCATACTATGAAGCTGATCAAGATCTCGCAACTTGACAGCGTGCTGAATATACTGCCAAAAGTAGAGGAAGCTATAGACGCTGTGTTCATGCACGAGATCGAGAAGGATCTGAAGAATTCAGACCGAAACTAGACATGCAATCGCTGAAATGCTCAGCGTCACTCATCGCACAAACATTCACCTCGGTTGAGTTTTAAAATCACCATCCTGGGTTCCAGTGGTGCGCTACCAGCATATGGTCGCCATCCGTCAGCTCAGCTAGTGGAAATTCAAAGCCGTCATTTCCTTGTCGACTGCGGCGAGGCTACACAAATGCAGTTGATGAAAGTTCAGGCTAACTTTCATCGGATCAATCACATCTTCATCAGCCATTTGCATGGGGATCACTATCTCGGATTAATGGGATTGATCTTCACCATGCACCTGCAAAAGCGGACCAATGATTTGCATGTGTATGGTCATAAGGGGCTGGATGAAATCATTACGACGCAGCTGAGGTATTCGCGATCGGCGCCTTCATTCAGAATACATTTTCATCGGCTTACCAAGGGACTTCGCGAAACGGTTTACGAGGATGAAGCGCTTCGCGTGGAGACAATTCCGTTGTCGCACAAGATCCGTTGCTCGGGATTTTACTTTCAGGAGAAGGGCAAGCCACGACGAATCGATAAGACACGACTTCCCGAGGGACTCCAGCTTCAGCAGATTGCCGGATTGAAGAATGGACATGATGTCGTCGATGAATCCGGCAACGTTCTTTTTCGCAATTCCGATCTTACGTTTGACCCACGGCGCTCTCGCACGTACGCGTATTGTTCCGACACGGCTTTTGACCGGCTGATTGCCGAACAGATTTCCGGTGTCGACCTTCTGTATCATGAAGCAACCTTTGTTACGGCAGACGAAATCAAGGCGTCCGAAACGTTACATAGCACGGCGCGCCAGGCAGCAGAGATCGCTCAACTCTCGAGTGCCAGCACCCTGCTGATCGGTCACTTTAGCGCGCGTTATAAAGACCTTAACGTTTTGCTGGAGGAGGCCCGTTCAGTTTTCCCGAATACGAAGCTGGCGGTGGAAGGTGAAGAACATACGATCGACGAATAACCAACATGGACAAGACCTTCGAACAAAAACGACACCGGCTGTTCGTGATGCTTGCCGGGATTTTCATAACGAATGCCCTACTGGCAGAGCTGATCGGCGTCAAAATATTCTCTATTGAATCAACGCTTGGGCTAAGCCCGGCCAATCTGAATATTCTCGGATTTGAGATGGACTTCAATCTGACTGCAGGAGCAGTCATCTGGCCAATGGTGTTCATCACAACGGACCTTGTAAACGAGTATTTCGGCAAGCCAGGCGTCAAGCAGTTAAGTTACTTTACGGCTGCGCTCATCGCGTACGCATTCTTTGTCATCTTTCTAACCATGCAGCTCGCTCCTGCCGGATTCTGGCTCGAGACTAATGCTCACGATGCGGCTGGAAATGTTTTCGATATGGACTTTGCCTACAACAAGATCTTTGGCCAGGGGCAACGTATCATCGTCGCATCTTTGATTGCATTCCTGATTGGTCAGCTTGTCGACGTCTTCGTTTTTCAGCAACTGAGAAAAGTCACTGGCTCGAAGTATCTGTGGTTGAGAGCAACAGGATCCACTCTCGTATCCCAATTTGTCGACAGCTTCGTCGTGTTATACATTGCATTCTCAGGGATCTTCACAAATCGTCAAATACTTGCTATCGGGATCACCAACTACATCTACAAATTCCTCGTGGCTTTGTTACTGACTCCGTTCATCTACCTGGGACATGCATTGATCGACCGATACCTCGGCAAGGAAAACGCAGAGCGAATATCAGACTCTGCTGCAAGTCAGAGCAAAGGTTTTTTCTGAACTAGACGGCATACATTGTCGCATATCACGGCCGTTGCAATTGCTGCGTTCAAAGACTCCGCCTCGCCGTAGCGGGGAATTGTAATCTTGTTGGTGATCAACTTAGAAACGGCGGGAGAAATGCCTCTCGCTTCGTTCCCAATTACGATCACGCCGCCTCCGGTAAAGTCAGTTCGATGAACGTCTTCACCAGCCAGGAACGCACCGTAAAGTTTCAGAGGGACAGTAGGTAAATATTCGGCTAAGTCTGTGTAGAACATTTTAACCCGCGTGAATGAACCCATCGTTGAGCTGATCACCTTTGAATTGTAGAGATCGGCCGTCTCGTTGGAAGCTACAATCCGTTTTATTCCAAACCAGTCAGCAGTCCTGATTATTGTTCCGAGATTTCCCGGATCGCGCACGTCATCTAAGGCAAGAATAAATTCCCCTGTTGATGGTTTGATCGGCTCGTTTGGCTTCATGCGAGCCACAGCCAGCGCCGACTCGTTTGATTGAAACATGCCTATTGATTCCAGGTCCTCACTCTTTACTTCCGCTAATAATGCCGAAGGCGCGGTGATCGTTTGAAGGTAATCACTTGTTCCTGCGATGAGTTCAATATGAAAATCGGAGTTCAACAACTCCGTCACACTTTTGGCACCTTCAACAACGAACAATTGCTCCTGTTGCCGGTGCTTCTTCATTTGTAGCGATCTTATCAGCTTGCGCTGATTGAGACTTAAACCCACTGATATTGTTTTGTTACTGGAGTATCGAATTAACTGTCTGAAAACTCTATTGAGCGCTTACGGTCAACAATATAAGCAGGGCAAGTTAGTCACCACAACTGAAATTTTGCTGTGGCTTTGGATTTTGAATTCAAGACCCAAATTGTTAAATTAAGAATACCAGTTGGATAATATAAAGTTATGAGGTTATCTGTAATTGTGATCGGTGCCGCGGCGGCAATTGCCTTTTCGTGTGTTAATGACGTGGGTCCGATTTTTAGTCGGGGTGATGAGGGATCGTCGAATAATCACACCATATCGCTAATAATAGAAAAGGGAGAAGCTCAAGCTAACGAAAGTAATCAAGTGATTCTTTTTTCATACGAGAAGGAGGTCCTGACCAGTACTAGAAGCGTCCAATCTACGCAAGAGTACAAGTATGACAATGCAAGGCTACAGCAAATAAAATATTCAAACTATCCCTATTACACTGTATCATTTGATTACAATACTGATGGCAGCGTTGTCGTTGTCTCTTGGGCAGGCGTTGGCCGGACGAATGGTTATGACACTTTTAAGTATGCAGATGGCAAGCTTGACAGTGTTATTTCCAGATGGAAGTGGCTTACTGAAACGAGCGTATCGAAAAGCAAAGTCCATTGGAATGGAGATAATATTGAATCAAAGATTACCCGTTCTGAATGTATGTGCGGCGGTCTAGTGGTGCCCTTTTTATCTATCGATACAGTGACGTATCAATATAGTGACGGATTAAACCCATTCTCGAGTTCCAAATACGCAGGGTATACCGAATCGCTTGGTGCCAGCGAAAAAATACCTTTTGCCTCAAAAAACACGCTCGTGAAATTCAATCAGGTTGGCACCAGCTATCGGTACGACTCAGATCATGTTCTGGTGGATGAAGCAAGATGGAGCAATCATCGGGAACTCACATATGTCTTCGACAATGAATATTACCCTGTAGAAATCAGAGAAGAAGTCACATCTCATAACGGAGAGAAATCAGTAAGTAAGACAGAAATAAGGTATTGATATTCTACAAATAGCTCCCTCAACTCTGTTCATCCCTGAACATTGGTTTTGGTACCATCGTCCGCCTGGCGATAGGTCATTCGTACAAAGCTAATTTTAGATTATTTTGCAGAAGAGATGAACTATGCCTATCGAAGGCGGTCCGGAATTAGCTCAAATAGGCTGGTCGGGACGTCTTCCGATGGTACTCTAAGGTTTAGATTTGAAGCGAGCATTACCAAGTCAATCCATTGAAAATGAATGACTTCGAATTAAAAACACTTTATTACAAACTAATTTAACGAGCGGATTAACTTGATCTTTGCTTTGGATAGCATTTCACCGGGCGCTTGACTACCTCGAAAAGTAAATATCTTCTCTCGATAATAGGGCTGGCGATAACACTATCGGGATGTCTCGGTACGAGGCATCTTAAGGATGGCGAGAAGCTACTATATTCTCAGGCTATCGATGCACCGCGCCAGATTAACGAAGACGAGCTGCGCGGCCTCTACACGCAGCACGCTAACCGTCGCATCCTGGGACTTCCCCTTGCTCCTCTGGTCAGCATCTACTACATGGGCTACCGGAAATACGATCAGGAGAAGTTCATCCGAAAGCGGGAAGCCTACGAAAAGAAGTACGATCAGAAGATCGCTGACGCTACCTCCCAAAAGAAGATCGACCGATACCTCTTCAAAAAACAGAAGAAGGTTACCAAGATGAACTCATTCATCGAAGACGGCAACCTGTTCATGCAGTGGGGCGAGCCATTGTCAATCTACGACAGCGCGCAGGTACGGCTAACACGCGAACGTTTTCAGAGCTATCTGTTCTCCAAGGGATATTTCAAAAACCAGGTTGTTGACAAGACTTTCGACAAAAGCCGGTACGTGCGGGTTCGGTATGTGGTCAATCCTGGCAAGGCATATTTTCTCGACTCTTTGTTCTATGATGTCGAAGACACAGCCATCTTCCGTATTATCAACAACAATGTCGATAAAAGCTTCCTGACGAAAGGTGCCCGCTACGATCAGGAGAATTTCACAAAAGAACGTGAGCGTATTGACTTATTACTCAAAGATCACGGGTATTTCGACTTTAACCGGCAATACATTGACTTTACAATGGATACCACTTTTCGGTCACCAGACCGACGAGTAGCGGTCATCATCAGTATACGTGACCCCGCGAAGCGCGGCTATCATAAGAAGTTCGCGATCGATACCGTAACATTTACCACAGACGTCGGTAAAACCATACCTGGCGTTGCACGACATACCCGAACCTATCGCGATGTTCATTATAAGTACTACGACGATAACTTCAAATTAAAGATCCTCAACCAGCGGGTATTCATTCGACCAGAAGAGCTCTACAGCAGAACAAAAACGTTAGATACCCAACGGCAATTAAGCAACGTCGATGCGTTCAAGTTTGTCAACATTAACTACGATACATCGGATGGCAAATTCATCGCCAATATTTTTGCCAGTCCTGCGTCGAGATATGAATGGACCAACGAAGCAGGTGTAAACGTCACGCAGGGATTTCCCGGGCCATTCTATGGCATTTCGTTCAAGAGACGAAACATCTTCCGGGGAATGGAAACCTTCGATATGTCCGGAAGATTTGGATTTGAAGGCGTTGCTTCGGCCACTGAGTCGCAGAACTTTTATAAAAGTACTGCTGCTACTCTGAACGCTTCACTCAGCTTTCCCCAATTCATTTGGTTCTTCAAAGAAAGAAGGAAGATCAAGTTTGCCACCTACAACCCGAAGACCCGGATCACCGCTGGCTATACTTACAATGATCGACCGGAGTACCGGCGGACATACGTGTCGGCCAATGCTGCCTATACGTGGCAAACTAAAAGCCGGGGTTCGTATTCTTCAACACCCCGCACTTCCTATTCTCTGACGCCCCTTAGCGTTGTTGTTATTTCAACGGCAAATCTATCTGAATCATTCCAGGAATTGCTGCAGACTCAGGACTCATTGGGGAATAATGCGCTCATCAATTCGTTCAGACCATCGTTTGTTAATAGTATTATGTTCGGCATTACATGGAACCTGAACAACTATGGTAATAATGAATTTACGTCAAGCTTTGTGAGAATGCAGTTTGAAAGTGGTGGAACGCTTTGGAACTTCTTTGATCCCAAATTCCTCGCCGACTGGGGGCTTCAGCATTACAAGTATCTTCGCCTGGGACTTGACCTCAGACGCGTCAATCCCGTCGATAAGAACACAGTCATTGCGTACCGGTTCAATTCAGGCGTTGTCTACTCGTATGGCGAGGACAAAGGTGTTCCCTACGAAAAGTTCTTCTTTGCCGGTGGTAGCAACAGCATTCGGGCGTGGCGGCCACGTCGTCTCGGTCCTGGCTCGCTGGCGCCCCGCGAGAGCACCAATCCAAAGGGAGACGGTCTCTTCGACTATAGCATTGAAAAGCCTTCCGAGATACTACTCGAAGGTAGTGTGGAGCTCAGACAAAAGTTGTTTGGATTCGTTAATGGTGCTGTGTTTGTTGATGCCGGCAACGTCTGGAATTTTAATCCACAGAACGTAAAGGCAGAGGATGGCACAGTAGTGCAGGATAAAAGCGCGCAGTTCAGTGTCAAGAGATTCTATAAAGAGTTTGGTGTCGGTACCGGATTCGGGCTGCGATTTGACTTTAGCTTTATCATTCTTCGCTTCGACGTAGGGATGAAAGTTTACGATCCAGCCAGAGAGCAAGGCGATCGTTTCGTTCTGAATCGGGTAAGATTCTGGAAGCCATATGCCACCGAGCTCGAAGACGGCTCGTTCACAAATTATAAGGAGCCTGTCATTTACAACGTGGGTATCGGGTTTCCGTTTTAAGTCAACTGGTATGATTGAGAAAGAAAGTATTGGCGAATGGTTCAAAGGACTTCAGGCGGACATCTGCAGGACGTTAGAGAATACCGATGGCCAGGGAGTATTCGTGTCGGATGAATGGGAACGTCCAGGTGGCGGCGGTGGTGTATCAAGAGTATTAACCAACGGACGGCTCATTGAAAAAGGTGGTGTTAACTTTTCTGCTGTATGGGGAAAGGCGCCGGCACCTGTGTTGAAGTCACTTCATCTTGATCCAAACTCGGATCTTTCATTTTACGCCACTGGCGTTTCTATCGTTATCCATCCAAACAATCCATTCGTTCCGATCATTCATATGAATGTTCGTTACTTCGAAATGACTGATGGTACGTGGTGGTTCGGAGGAGGGATCGACCTTACGCCGCATTACGTTGTCGAGGAAGACGCACGTTTTTTTCACCAGCAACTCAAGGATGCATGTGACAAGCATGACGCCAGCTTCTACCCTGCCTTTAAGAAATGGGCGGACGAATATTTCTACATCAGGCACCGAAAGGAAACGCGCGGCATCGGCGGCATATTCTTTGACTATCTAAAAGGGACAGATGGTTTTACAAAAGAGTCCCGGTTCGCATTTGTGAAAGATGTTGGACTTGCCTTCGCTCCTACTTATGTATCGCTGATGAAAAAGAATGCCGATGTGCCATTTAATGATCAGAACAAATCATGGCAATCCATTCGACGGGGACGTTATGTGGAATTCAATCTTGTATGGGATCGCGGCACCAAATTCGGTCTGGACACCGACGGAAGGACGGAATCGATATTGATGAGTCTTCCGCCCATAGCCTCGTGGTTGTACATGCATCAGCCTGAACCCGGATCTGAGGAAGAGAAGACCCTGAGTTATCTGAAGCAGGATATCAACTGGATTTGACGCCGGACACTCCCCTGTGTCTGACTAAAAGTCACATTTTTCCTGATTCGCAAAGGGCGGCCAACAGCCGTTTTGATACAGATGTTTTTTGCTGCGTAGGTTTCATTGACCTTTCATTAAGGGTTCATTGAAGCTTCATTGAGAATCTCATCGGTCCACTAAGAAAAATGGCGCATGGTGCGATGCCGCTTTGCCGTTTTGGCAGGAATGCTGGATTAAGCTCTGACTGTCTTTATTTACGGAATGCTTTGAGATATTCTGACTCTTCAAATCCCAGCAAAATCACTTTCCCTTTGTCCTCGAGCAGAGGACGTTTGATTATGCTGGTCTTTTCAACCATCAATTTGATGGCGTCGGCTTCCGTCTTGATGCTGGCCCGCTCAGCTTCAGGCAACTGTTTCCAGGTTAACCCCTTTCGATTAAGGAGAGACTCCCAACCTACCTGCTTAGACCACGCTTTGAGTACGTCTGCAGTGACGCCTTTCTTCTTATAGTCGTGGAACTCGTAGGCAACCTTATGGTCGTCGAGCCAGGTCAGCGCATTTTTTACTGTATTGCAATTTTTAATCCCGTAAACGACCATGAGGCTATTTGTTGATTGTTGATTTGTTGATTGGTCTTACCCAACGGTGCTTCGCTTTGCCGTAAGTGCGATCGGCCTTACCTATTAGTTCAGGAGGCTGCCTACGAAGGATTGGATGTCTTTGTCTTTATTGCTGCTGTCGCGAAGTAAGCTAACGAATGCGCTGCCTACTATTGCGCCGGAACTGTATTTACTCGCCTCAGAGAATGTTTCGCGATTGGATATTCCGAATCCGATGAGATATGGATTCTTTAGCTTCATACCCTGGAGGCGCTTGAAATAGGTACGTTGCTCGTCTGCAAATGCGCCACGTGCACCAGTTATACTAGATGCAGACACTGCGTAAATAAAACCGTCTGTCTCCTGATCGATCTTCCTTATCCGGGCCTCCGATGTCGTGGGTGAAATCAGGAAGGCATTGCTGATGTTAAGACCGCTAAACAACTTCTTGTATTCTTCGAGGTAAGCATCCATAGGAAGGTCGGGCAGGATGACACCATCCACTCCTGCGGCGGCAGCATCGCGTGCAAACTTTTCGATACCGTATTGCATAACGGGGTTAACGTATCCCATCAGGATAATCGGAATGTTGACAGTCTTTCGCAGCTCCTTAACCTGATCCAGTATGATCGATAAACGGATCCCATTGTCGAGCGCAACCTTGTTGCTCTCCTGGATTGTGGGACCGTCGGCGATTGGATCCGAATAGGGAATTCCTATCTCAATAATGTCGGCGCCGGCACGTTGCAACGACTGCCCTACCTGCACGGTGCTATCCAACGTCGGAAACCCGGCAGTATAAAATACGGAAAGAATGTTGTTGTTCTTTCGTGAGAACAATTCTTTGATTCTGTTTTGCATAGCTGTATTAGTATTTGCCCCAGCGGATATAAGTCTCTAGGTCTTTGTCGCCCCGACCCGATAGATTGACCACGACCACATCGTCTTTGTCGAATTGAAACCGAGACAATGCCGCCATTGCGTGCGCCGACTCTATCGCCGGAATGATCCCTTCCATCCTGCTTAATTCAATTCCCGATGTCATGGCTTCATCGTCGGTCACGCTTACAAATTTTACTCTGCCTGTGTCAAACAGGTGCGCATGAATAGGGCCGATGCCCGGATAGTCGAGGCCTGCAGATATAGAATATGGCTCAATCACCTGGCCGTCGTCCGTCTGCATGAGTAACGTTTTGCTTCCATGTAAAACACCTGGCTTGCCCAGCGCAGTTGTGGCTGCTGACTCTCCGGAGTCAACGCCGTGGCCGGCGGCCTCAACGCCTACAAGCGTTACGTGCTCTTCATCGAGAAAATGATAGAATGCCCCTGCTGCGTTGCTGCCCCCTCCTACGCAGGCGAACACATAGTCAGGAAAAGGATTGCCAGTCTTGGACGTCAGCTGATTCTTCATCTCCTCGCTGATGATGGCCTGAAAGCGCGTAACCATGTCAGGATACGGATGAGGGCCAACCACTGAACCAATGATATAGTGCGTATCCGTAGGATGGTTAATCCAATGACGAAGTGCTTCATTGGTTGCGTCCTTCAGCGTCATGCTACCACTGGTTGCTGGTACCACCTTGGTTCCAAGTATGCGCATACGTTCAACGTTGGGTCTCTGCCGTTCCATGTCAACTTTTCCCATGTATACGGTGCACTCCATTCCCATCAACGCGCAAACAGTCGCAGTAGCCACACCGTGTTGCCCAGCTCCTGTTTCAGCAATGATCTTCTGCTTGCCCAAACGCCTGGCCAAAAGAATTTGTCCGATAGTGTTGTTGATCTTGTGTGCACCCGTGTGGCACAAATCCTCCCGTTTTAGAAAGACCTGAGCTCCGTACTTATCGGACAATCGTTTCGCGAAATAGAGCGGCGTTGGCCGTCCGACATAGTCCCGAAGCAACAATGCAAACTCTTCCCTGAATCCTGCATCGTTGATAATTTCAAGGTAGCGGGTGCGCAGCTCTTCAACGTTCGGATAAAGCATCTCGGGAATATAAGCTCCGCCGAACTTGCCGTAGTATCCTTTCTCGTTAACTCCGTATTTCATGTGTCAATCTTTTAATTATTTTCAGAAGTGGATTCGCCTGTGTTGCAATTATCCAAGCAACAACTATGGCGAATTCAACTCTACATTATTTCAAACATTGATATCCAGCCATGCTATTTAATGTCGTTCACGTGACGAATAGATGCCTCAACCCTGGCAATGTCTTTAAGTCCAGGGCCGATCTCCACGCCACTATTTAAATCAACTCCATAAAGGTTCATCGCTGTGAGGTCGGCGATATCAACCTTAAGTGTTTCAGGTTGCAAGCCGCCACTCAGGAAGAACGGTATGTTCTGATTGTAGCGCTCCAGTATCAACGGATTAAACCGAATACCATTACCACCAGGTTGTCTTCCTCTTGCGTCGAACAATAGCTGATCTACTTTTCCTTCATAGGGTTTGGTGTCGCTAAAATCGAACGCGTCATCAACACGAAACACCTTTATCACCTTCAGGCCAGAATCGCGAAGCTTTGCTGCAAAGTCCGGGGATTCATCACCGTGAAGCTGCACTGTATCATAACCTGAAACTCCGGAACGACTTAGTACATGATCAATTGTCTCATTCACAAATACGCCAACACGCGAAATCCCGGATGGCAATACCGGTGCGACAAACTCTTTACCTACAAATCGAGGAGACGCATGGTATTCGATAAATCCCAGGTAATCAGGACGCAAGTCGGCGACGGCCAAAATGTTAGCCGATTCCCGCATGCCGCATATTTTTATCCTGATTCTCCTTTCCACGGTTCGTTGGCTTTCGCGTTTGCACTTTTGGTCAGGCAGCACTACGCCCGCTGCGCAACAGTTAATTCCTCGATAAAATTCCTGCACGCCAGGCCAGGGTTCTCGCGTTGCATAAAGTTCTGCCCCATCAGAAAACCACGGTATCCATACTTTCGCAATTCGACGATGGTATGCACTGCTTCAATTCCGCTTTCTGAAACCTTAACAACATGGTCAGGTATCATCGTTGCCAATCGTTTTGAAACTTCGATACTCAACTCGAAGGTTTTTAGATTACGATTGTTAACGCCTATGAGGTCAGCTTCGGCATCGATATTCGATTGAAGTTCTTCTTCATTGTGCACTTCAAGCAATACCTGCATGCCGAGGTCGTGGGCGACCTTACAAAATGTTTTCACTTCCCTGGGTTGCAGTGCTGCCGCGATGAGTAGGATTGTATCTGCTCCCATTGATTTAGCTTCAACGATCTGATATTCATCGATGGTGAAATCTTTCCGCAGGATTGGAATCTGGTTGAGCTTGCGGGCTGTAAGCAGATCATCAGTTGACCCTCCAAAGAACTCCGCATCTGTCAGTACTGAGAGTGCCGAAGCTCCCGCCTGTGTATATCCAACCGTTACATCTTCAACCTTTACATTGGGATTGATGTCGCCCTTCGACGGCGAACGCTTCTTGAACTCAGCGATGATGCCCGACTTCTCAGGATTCCGAATGAACTCTGTCATGGAAAGCGGAGCAGTCTGAAACAACTTCCGCTGCTCCAGGGAGCTTATTGGAAAAGCTTCTTTCCTCTGTGCTACTTCTATACGCTTATGGGCGATGATCCGATCGAGTATGTTCATAGAAATATCAACTTCGTGTTAGTTCTCCATCAACGCTTTGAAGGCACGTAATGCCTTACCACTCTGCAAAGCTTCCTTAGCTCTATCCATAGCTTTTAGTATTCCGTCATCCTGCTGTGCAGCGTACAGTGCCATACCCGCATTTGCCACAACCGCTGCCTGTTGAGCAGGCGTTCCGTTACCCTCTAAAATACGCATGAATACTTTTGCAGACTCTTCAACTGTTGTGCCTCCTCTGATGTCGTTGTATGTAAGTAGTGGCAGCTGCAGGTCGGCGGGCTCCAGCACCTTTTCTCCTCCATTGTAAAAGTACTTGAATCCACCGGTAAGCGATACTTCATCATATCCATCCAGAGAATGAAGTACAACAAAACGTTTCTCCGTATTCTGATACAAATAGCCATACTGCCGGGCGAGTTCAAGACTGAAGACACCGACCAATTGGCGGGTGGGCAACGCAGGGTTTGCCATAGGCCCTATCATATTGAAGAACGTTTTCACGCCAAGTTCTTTTCGGATAGGTGCAACGTTGCGCATCGCAGGATGAAACAATGGCGCGTGCATAAAGCAAATGTTGGCACGATCCAAACTGCGACGCAATTGGTCGAGGTCATTCGTGAACTTGTAGCCAAAATACTCCAGCAGGTTTGATGATCCACAAGCAGACGAAACTCCATAGTTCCCGTGCTTGGCCACTGGCTGTCCTGCCGAGGCAACAACAAAGGACGATAGCGTCGAGATGTTGAATGTATTTTTTCCGTCGCCGCCTGTGCCACACACATCCATCACTGGCTGATCGAACTTGGCGGGCACACAAAGCTCGAGCATGGCGTCGCGAAATCCCTGCAACTCATCTACTGTAATACTGCGCATCATGTAAACCGTCATGAATGCAGCCATCTGGCTAGGATTGTATTTTCCGGACGCCAGTTCAACCAACACGGTGCGTGCAGTGTCTTTTGTCAGCGATCGGTGATCAATCAACTCATTAAATATTTCTTTCATAGCATTTTAATCTACTTGTTGCTACCATATGATCGACAATAAGCGACACTCATGGATCTCTGCGTATTGATTTCAGTCATCGATCTCTGTGTGCCGACAGAAGCTAATTATTCAACCAGTTCTTAATCATCTTGGGACCTTCCGGAGTCATAACTGATTCAGGGTGAAACTGCAATCCCTTCACGTCGAATCGAACGTGGCTCAAGCCCATAATCAACCCTTCCTCATTCACGGCCGTGACTTTAAGTTCTGATGGAATACTATCAGCGAGCACTGCCCATGAATGGTAATGTGTTGCCTGAAATGTTGGTGTTACGTCGCGGAACAGATAGTCATTTGCGTCACTGACCGTTGCCGTTGAAGTTACCCCGTGCAGTACTTTCGGTATGTTAAAAAGGCTGGCGCCATATACCTCTCCAATTCCCTGATGGCCGAGGCAAATTCCCAAAATGCTTTTCGTAGGTCCGAACTCTTTTACTGCTTCCTTCATGATACCTGCCTCATCCGGTATGCCAGGTCCCGGTGACAGGAGGATCTTATCATATTTCCCCACATCGTCTACAGCGATCTTGTCATTTCTAAATATGTCGGGAACATGTCCCAGCGCCCGTATGATGTGTACCAGGTTATAGGTAAAGGAATCGTAGTTATCAATCACCAGAATTTTCATTGCTTTCCTTATTCGTTTCTAATTCATCAAGTATCCAGTGTTCATTTATTATATCGATTCGGCCATCAACACGGCCTTTCGTAACGCGGTGAGTTTGTTGTTCACCTCCTGAAGTTCGCTGTGTGCGTCTGACTTTGACACAACCCCCGCTCCCGCCTGATAAACGAGACGATTCTCATGGCTAAGGAACGTGCGGATCATAATCGCATGATTGTAAGAATCATCAAATCCCATGAAGCCAATAGCCCCACCGTAAAATCCACGGTTTACGTTTTCATACCGGTCGATCAGCGTCATCGCCATGTGCTTTGGTGCACCTGAAAGTGTACCTGCCGGGAAGGTATCGGCAGCCATTCCGACGACAGAAGTCTCATCGCGAAGTGTACCCGTAACTTTTGACACGAGGTGAATCACGTGGGAATAGAACTGTATCTCCTTGAATACTTCAACTGTAACGCGCTCGGCATTTCTGCTCATGTCATTGCGCGCCAGGTCAACCAGCATGACGTGTTCTGCGTTTTCCTTTTCATCGGCTGCGAGCCGTGCTGCAATTGCCGCGTCTTCCTGGTCATTACCCGAGCGGCGAAACGTACCCGCTATCGGGAATATGTGAGCTTTGCCTTTGCTAATCTGAAGTTGTGCCTCAGGAGATGATCCGAAGAGCTTAAAGCTTCCATAGTCAAAATAGAAGAGGTATGGCGAAGGATTGATCGATCTGAGCGAACGATAAACGTTGAACTCATCGCCTTTAAATCCCGTTGCGAAGCGACGCGACAGGACGATCTGAAAAACATCACCACGATAGCAGTGCTCCTTGCCCTTCTCAACCATGTCTACAAATGTCTTGTCGTCCACGTTCGAAGTTTCCTTGTCCGTGAGGCTAAAGCGATAGGTAGCAAACCGGTTGCTCAATATTATTTGCTCAACGCGATCGATAGTACTCCGGCATTCGTTGTTGCCTTCCCAGCAGTGTTCAAAAAGATTGAGCTCATTTGAAAAGTGATCGATGATGATAACATAGCGGTACAGCTTGTACATGATCTCAGGAATCAGGCTCTCTTTCACTGAAATGTCAACATCCTCGAAGTACCTGATCGAGTCATAAGCCATATATCCAAACAGGCCACAGCTTGTGTATTTGGTCGTATTCTTTTCCGGGACAATGCTCTTTCTAAAGGCTTCAAGATACTCCGCAACCTGGCCTCTACGCGTCAGGCGCTGAACGTCTGATGAAGCCGTCCGGATACCTGCGTTCCACTTCGTCGTTCTTAACGACAAAGGAGGCAATTGGCTCACAGCAAATCAGAGACAAACTGTTCTCATGACTGTGATAGTCGGAGCTTTCAAGCAGGATACTTCCAGCAAAGACATCGCGCAGTTTTAAATAGATATTTACCGGAGTGAGCGTATCGGCAAGCAGTCTTTTGTTGAACGTTCTTAGCTTATATTCCATGTTCGGTGTTTTCATTGAAAGGTTATAAAACAACAAGGCCCGCTGTGAACAGCAGGCCTTGGCGTTAGGGTCAGGTCATATCATGGCTGTTCACAGATCGAAATCGACGCTGTGCCACCACCAAGATATGTTTGTATGTTTCTTCATTATCTTATTCTGCCTTCTTCTTAGGAGCAGCAGCTCTCTTAGGTTTTGCCGCCGCGCTTTCAGCAGCTGCAGGTGTTGCCTTCTTAGATGCTGTTCTTCTCAATTTTGCTTTGATCACTCTCTTGCGTCTGGAATTGCCATAAGAATCCCTCCAGATCTTTCCTTTTTTCGATTTCTTGTCGCCTTTTCCCATACGGTAATTTGCTATTGCGACGGCAATTATAAGAAAGTATTGATGTATTCCAAAACGCCGAAGAAAAAATTGAATCTTCTTTCCCCTATTCGTCTTTCAAAACGATTGCTGGATTCAACGTGGTGGCCCTCAGTGAAAGGTACCCGACGCAAATCAGGGCCAGTGCGAGCTCTATGATTCCTGACAGCACAAACGTGGTTACGTCAATCGAAATTGAATAGGCAAATGAATTGAGCCACTGTTGCATGAGATACCATGTAAGCGGAGTTGCTACCATGAGCGAAATGGCCAGCAGTATCACATAGGGGCGGTTGATCAATACATAGATCCTTCCGCGGGTTGCTCCGAACACCTTTCTGATACCGATCTCCTTTTTGCGTTGTTCCGCCGAATAGGCAACTAATCCTACCAATCCGATTACAGCAATCACAATTGACAATACAGTAAAAATGCTGAACAACGAAACGATTCTTTCTTCCTGCCGATACTGGGCACGCAAGTGGTCATTATATACAGTATACGAAAACGGCGCAGGTGAGAGTTGCTTCCATCTGCTTTCCAGAGAGGAGATCAGCTGAGTAAATGCGGAAGGCTGGTATCTGATCAGAGCAATTCGATTATTTCCCCAGTATTTTGAATCGATATGTAAAAACATCACTGGTTGAATATTCTGTCGCAGAGATTGAATATTAAAATCCTTTGCAATGCCAATTACTTCAAGCGGACCAAGTTCATCTCCCAGGATATAAGATTCGTTTGCCGATAGCCTCCTCTCCTGCCCATCCCAAAGCGCGGGCAGTTGTTTCAGTAATCACTACTGCATTCACATCTGATGGTCGGTTACTTTCAAAGCCCCGACCTGTCTTCAGTTCTATGCCAGAGGTCTTCAGAAAATGCTCATCAGCTTTAAATGCTGAAATGCTTACTTTCTGGCTATCGCCCTCACGCGTGTAAATGTCTTCGAAACTGAACCGGATATCCATTGACAATGCCGCATCGGTAACGCCTGGCATATTCGCTGCTTCGTTACGAAATGACTTGATTTGCTCCCCGAGCTTCTCAGCGTAGTTAACGATGAGGAGATTATCACTCTTAATGCCCGTCTCACGCGACTGAAAATATGAAAGCTGCTGGAAAACGATAAATGTAGCAGCCATCAACGCGATGGAGATGGTGAATTGAAATACGACAAGCGCATTTCTCAAACGCGATGATCCGAATCCGGAAGCGAGTTTCCCCTTTAATACCTGCGCCGGCCTGAACGATGTCAGATAAAAGGCTGGATACAATCCGCCAAGAAATCCAACGACGAGTGGGACACCCACAACAATCAGGGCAATCGTGGGCACATTCCAGATATCCAACGGTATGGCTATACCAAGCATGGGTTGAATGACAAATCGCAATATCTCCATAACACCCAGGCCAAGGAGCATTGATATTGACGTCAGCAGTATGTTTTCAACCTGGAATTGCGTGATCAACATCGCCTTCGTTACTCCGAGCGTTTTTTTTACACCGACTTCCTTGGCACGCTTTGAGCCTCGCGCTGTCGACAGATTTACAAAGTTCACAACAGCCAGCGCCAAGATGATCCCAGCGATACTTCCGAGTATATACACGTTCATGATGTCGTTTACCGGGCCAATCCGGTTTCCGATTCCGGCAGATCGCAGATGTATATCACGAACTGGTTGAAGGGCGAGGAACCATCCGCCACGTTGCCCAATGAATTCCTTATAGTCCATGCCAAGGCGCTGGAAGCATGCAGGCGCATAACGATCAGCAAGTGTTTTCACCTTAGCATCAACGGTTTTAATGTCGGCACCGGGAACCAGCTTGACATAGGTCACCATCTGAGTCCAGATCCAGCTCCACTCAAACTGGCGAATCGCCGGATTGGTATGCATCGAGAACAGGTAGTCAAAATGGAAATGAATATTCTCAGGTTGCCTTTCAGTTACGCCGCTAACTTCAACACTGATATTGTCGTCGCCTAATTGAATAATTTTTCCAAGCGCAGGCTCGTCACCAAAGAGTCGACGCGCAGCATCCTCGGACAGGACAACTTTCCCAATTCCCACGAGAGCACTCTTTGGGTTCCCCTCTTTTAACTTGAAATCGAAGAATGAAAAAAAGTTTGAATCTGCCGCCAATACATTTTCTTCCTGATAAGCAACCACAGACTTGCCCGATGATGGCTGATACTTAATCAGCTGCGAACCCGGTGCGTTAATACGCATAACAGACTCAATTTCAGGAATTGCATCACTGAGGGCGGCGCTTACAGCAGGGCCCGTAGAATGGAACATTCCCCCTGCGGCATCCCAGATATTGGTTTGAATTACACGATACTCCCGGTCGACATCTTTGTGCATCTCATCGTAACTGAGCTGGAGGGTGATGTAAAGCATCAGCACAAGGCTGGTGCCCAGTCCCAGTGCCAGGCCGGCAATTTTGATCAGCGCGTACTGCTTTTCACGAAGTAATCCCCGAATGGCCGTATTTATAAAGTTCGTAAACATGTATGTTCGTTTGGATCAGTCTTGACAAAGGATATGCCACCGGGAAAGTGGCTGATATTCAATTAGATGTTTCCATACGCACGCGAATTCAACCCGTATTTGTATCACTTCCGATACACTCTTTTGTTTGATAATGATACAGGAATTTCTCAAGTTTAGTGCATGCAGCAGGCGAAAATACTCATCATCGACGACGACCGCGATATCCTTGAAACGGCGAGGATGTTTCTCAAGCAGGAATTTTCGCTCGTAAACATTGAAAGCGATCCGACGCTTATCCCCAATCTGATACGGGTGAATGATTACGACGTGATTCTTCTCGATATGAATTTCAAGAAAGGTGTAAACGACGGAGAAGAAGGATTTCACTGGTTACAGCAAATCCTTCGTATTGATCCGGAAGCCGTCGTTGTTCTGATCACTGCTTATGGCGAGGTTGATCTGGCGGTAAAGGCGATGAAAAACGGCGCCATTGATTTTATACTGAAGCCCTGGAAAAATCAAAAGTTGTTAGCAACCATACTTTCGGCCATACAACTCAGGGCTACCCGCAAAGAGGTTCAGCGGTTAAAAACGAGCAGAGATAAACTGCGCGACGATATCGATCACCCATACACGGATTTTATTGGAGAGTCGGAAGCGATCCGTCGGGTTCATGAGCTGATCGACCGCGTAGCTGCTACGGACGCCAATGTCCTTATTCTGGGCGAGAACGGTACTGGAAAAGAACTGGTGGCGAGAGCGATTCACAAACGATCGGCGCGTTCCGGGAACGACTTTATTACCGTAGACCTGGGCGCTATAACGGAGACATTATTCGAGAGCGAATTGTTTGGACATGTGAAAGGTGCATTCACAGATGCGCGACAGGATAAGGCCGGACGATTTGAGATAGCTTCAGATGGTACGCTGTTCCTCGATGAGATCGGAAACTTATCTCTGCCTCTGCAGTCAAAGTTGCTTACCGTACTGCCAGCGACGGAAAGTGCAGCGCGTAGGATCGAACAAGGAGACTCCTATTGATTTCAGGCTCATATGTGCTACGAATTTGCCTCTGCACGAAATGGTTTTCGAAAAGAAGTTCCGACAGGATCTTCTTTATCGAATAAATACGGTTGAGATCCGAATGCCTTCCCTGCGCGAACGCGAAGACGATATTCCCCTTCTTTTAAGTCATTTTCTTCAGCGCTTTTCACAGAAATACAAACGCCCGGAGATGAAAATTGAAAAGCGTGTGATTGCAAAGCTGAAACGTTACCACTGGCCAGGCAATATCCGGGAGCTACAACATGCCGTTGAACGCGCCGTCATTTTGAATGAAGGCAGGATAATAGAAAACGCTGATGTCCTCATTGGTGCACCGGTTACCCCGGTAATCACCGGCGATGAACCACAGACACTGGACGATATGGAGAAGAGATTCATTCAGCAATCTCTTGCTGAGCAGGAAGGAAATGTTAGCAATACGGCGAAGAAACTGGGAATGACTCGCACCGCTCTTTACCGACGAATGAAAAAGCACGGCCTTCAGTAAAGACAACTTCATGCTTACACAACGTTTTACGTGGCTGATTGTATTAAGGGTGCTTTTGCTCACCGTTGCAATTGGAACAATGGTGTGGATATGGGGCGACATTCGTCTGTTCTTCACCCAGGTTATTCTCGGACTATGCATCATCGCGATTCTGGTTGAGCTCATCAGATTCGTTAACACTTCTAACCGTGAAATGGCGAGGTTCCTTTTCGCAATCAGGCATGGGGACCTGTCTGCCACCTTTAAGTATCGTCCACTGGGTTCGTCCTTCCTGCTGCTACAACAACAAATGACAGAGCTTGCCGACGCATACCGTAACGTCAAGATTGAAAAAGAGGCACAGTACCAACTCCTGCAGGCCCTTGTCGATCGTATTTCCGTGGGTATACTTATCCTGACGGAAGACGACGTTGCCCTCATCAACGGTACGGCCCAGCGCTTGTTAAACGTAGGCACAAGCCAGGACTGGAAACTTATCCGCCAGCGAAATCCTGTTTTTACAGACCAACTCCTCGCCCTTGGAGACGAAGGCCGAAAGCTGATTGAGATTCAGGCAACCGGAGGCAGTCGCATGATTTCGACTGACGTGATGACGATGCTGATACTTGGCAAATCCAGCAAGCTCATCACCTTGCAGGACATCAATGCGGAGATAGAACAGAAAGAACTCGAAGCCTGGCACAAGCTAATCAGAATCCTGACACATGAGATCATGAACTCAATCACACCCATTGCTTCGCTCACCGAAACCATGCAGGGAATGTTGACCAACGCTGGTGGTACACGCAGGATGGCCTCGGATCTGAGCGATGACACGGTGTCCGATATTTTGTTTTCGCTAAATACTATTCACGTACGAAGCGAAGGCTTGCTACAATTCGTCGATAATTATCGAAAACTCACGCGGGTACCCAAACCCCAGGTGGCTCCAGTTGAACTCGGCAGCTTTGTCGCGTCGATTCAGAAATTATTGGAGGAAAATATGCTGCGAAGTGGGGTTGTATTCAACGTGAACTATACACGTACAGACGCGAAACCATCGTTTGATGAAGCACTCATTCAGCAGGTGCTCATCAATCTGATCTCAAATGCTGTTCATGCTACAGAAGGAATAACGGTCCGAAGGGTTAATGTGGAAGCTTTTGTAAAGGACAAACAACTGATCTTTGAAGTCGCTGATACGGGCAAAGGAATTCCCGCACACCTGCTGCGTGAGATCTTTGTTCCATTCTATTCGACACGTCCGGAAGGTTCGGGCATTGGGCTGAGTCTTTCCAAACAAATAGTTTCCTCGCATAAAGGGAACATCACGGTGCAATCTACTCCGGGCGTCGGCACAACGTTTACGGTTACGTTACCCGTAGGGTAGTCCTGAGTTGTTATTAGTACTTATAGTAATGGAGCATCGCGACATTTACGGGATACTCTTAAATCACCTATTATTTACATTTGTATATGAACCGTCGGACTGCACTTCTCAATCTGGCCGCTACAGGACTTGTGCCCTTCGTGCGGAATCCGCATACCGTAGAGACGCATCCTGATACAATAGAGACACATCCTGTAAAACGAGCAATTCCATCAAGTGGCGAAATGGTTCCTTCAGTGGGTCTTGGTACATGGCGAACTTTCAACGTAGGTGACAATGAGAACGATCTCAATCAACGGCGGCAAGTATTAAAAGAACTGGTTGCCAGCGGAGGATCTGTAGTCGACAGCTCGCCAATGTACGGCAGGTCTGAAGGCGTCGTTGGAAAACTATCGACAGAGCTTGGCTCAAACGCCAGGTTATTTATCGCTACCAAAGTTTGGACAACCGGTGAGCGGGAAGGGAAAGAGCAGATGCAAAGGTCATTCGATTTACTACACCGAAAACAAATTGACCTTATGCAGGTTCATAACCTGGTAGACTGGAAGACACACCTGCCCACGTTGTACAAAATGAAGGAAGAGAAGCGCATCCGATATATTGGGATTACTCATTATGTGGAAAGCGCTTATGATCAGTTAGAAAGTATTATGCGTAGTGAAGCGATAGACTTTCTAGCTGTAAATTATTCCGCAGAAAGTCGTACAGCGGAAGAGCGCCTGCTCCCGTTAGCGAAAGACAAAGGCATTGCCGTGATTATCAACCGCCCATTTGAAGAGGGCGCCCTGTTTGATCGTGTCACTGACAAGAAACTTCCCTCACTCGCAAAGGACATTAATTGCCGAACGTGGGCTCAGGTATTTCTCAAATATATTCTGGCAAATCCTGCCGTAACTTGCGTGATACCCGGGACAACGAATCCTTCTCACATGGTTGAAAACGTTGGAGCAGCAGACGACATATTACCGGATGCAAGAATGCGTTCGGAAATAATAAAACTCCTTGCCGCCTGAATTTTTTCGCTAACTTAGTGATAGATGCCAGCAGCCTGATGCGTGCAAGGATGTCGCTAAAACGTGATAAAGAAATGGCGGGAAGCAATAGTGGACTAAGCAGCAACGCTCTGGGTTTGGCATATTTCCGGAGCCACAGCCTGACAGTCGTCGCAGGCTATAAAAATCATCTACATATACTCGCATGGATGGGGGCAGGAATTGCCCAGACAGACCGTGTAGATGGAGACGTCATGATCGCCAAACCTCAGATTCAGTGGTGGTATCTGAAATGCTCCGTTTCCACTTTGGAATATTTCATTGTATCTCCTTTCGCTATCCCGAGCGTTGCGGTTTATTGTTTAATATTTAATTTTAGAACCACTGTCGAAGAACCTGTGCTATGGGAAGACCTCTACTGGTAGTACTGATCATACTGTCATTCTCGTTATCCGCCGCAGCTCAGGCTGTTAACGGTCGCATAACTTCCGCCAGCGAAACTGGTGGTTTACCCGGCGTTAACGTTGTGGTAAAGGGAACTTCACGTGGCGCGATCAGCGACGCAGATGGTCGATTTACAGTTGAGGCTCAGCCAAACGATGTATTGGTATTTTCCTTTGTTGGGTATGTAACACAAGAGGTTACGTATACCGGCCAGCCTTTGCTCGAAGTACTCTTGATAGAAGAGTCACGCGAGCTCGATGAAGTTGTGGTCGTCGGATATTCCTCGGTGCAAAAGCGCGACATCACCGGCTCGGTTTCGTCAGTCAAATCAGCCGCATTCAAGGATATTGCAATCAATGGTCTGGACCAGGCATTGCAGGGACAGGCTCCCGGGGTACAGGTCACCAATTCTTCTGGTACACCCGGAGGCGGTGTTTCCGTCAGGATACGGGGAGTCACTTCGATCAGCGCTGGTAATCGTCCCTTGTTTATTGTTGACGGCATTCCCGTTGAAACGGGAGAGCTCACCGGCCGGGATTTTGGCGGCCAGAACGACAATGCGCTTGCTTTGATTAACCCTAATGACATTGAGTCGATTGAAATTCTGAAAGATGCCTCTACAAAAGCCACATACGGATCCCGCGCTTCAAACGGCGTAGTTGTGATACGCACTAAACGAGGCAAGGCAGGTAAGCCAAAGATCACCTTCGACGCGCAAAGAGGCATCATCGAACCAACGCACACCCTGGACCTTTTGAATTCGACTCAACTGCTGGAGCTGCAGCGCGAGGCGGTAACAAATGCAGACAAGAATCCCAGCGCCTTTGGACTTAACCCGGGAGTAACAGATGCCGTCAGCACAGACTGGCAGGATGAAGTTTTACGCCGGGCAGTTTTACAGCAATATCAACTCAGTGTTGCTGGTGGCGACGACAATACAAAGTACTATGTGAGCGGTTCCTATCGCGACGAAGAGGGCGTGCAGCTCAACAACAAATTCACGCGTATGAGCGCGACCATTAACATGGACCAGAAAATGACCGACAAGCTGGCTTTCGGTACGAACATGGTCATCACGAGAACACTGAATAAGCGCGTTAAGAGTGACAACTTTCTGGATGGTGTTTATTCAGGTGCTATTAAGAGCCTTCCATACGACGTTCCCTACGATGAAGAGGGTCGGATTGTAGGACCGTCTTCTCCCCTATACGCCTCCTTTCCAAACTTTAACCCAGTAGGGCAAGCGTTATTGCCCCGATTCAATACGGTCACTGCGAAACTGTTGGGTGGTCTGAATGCAACGTACTCCTTTAACAAGGATTTGAGAGTTAAAGCGCAGGTGAGCGTTGATTACAATGACATTACCGAAGACGACTACGAATCTTCACAAACGGCAATCGGAGGATACTTACCAAGTGTGGGCGGCCAGGGTTATGGTGTATTTTCTGCAACAACACTCACGACCGTTAACTCCTTCGCTACTGTTAATTACGCCAAGACTATAAGCGAGAAACACAACTTTACCGGGCTGCTTGGCACGGAAATCCTTCAACGATATCAAATTAGTGGAAATCTCCAGGGACGGTTGTTCCCAAGCGATGATTTCACCTACATACAATCAGCAGGTATTGTTGATCAGGGCTCTTCTTCGAAACTGCCACCGTCATCTCTGGTCTCTTTCTTTGGAGAAGTAAGCTATGATCTTGAAGATCGCATACTTGCCAAGATCAGCTTTCGCGCAGATGGATCATCCAACTTTGGACCAAACAACAAGTTCGGATACTTCCCCGCGATATCCGCAGGATGGCGCATTTCGCAGGAGAAGTTCTTCAGATCGAGTGTGATCTCTGACCTCAAACTCCGCGGAAGCTTTGGGTATACAGGTAATGAACGCATAGGCGCGTTCCAATACCTTGCATTGTGGAGCGCGTCTACATACAACGGCACAGCTGGTGTAAGTCCTCAGAACGTTGACAACCCCAATATAAAATGGGAGACTACACAGGAGACAAACGTCGGTGTGGATGTTGCACTATGGGATGGTCGCCTGCAGGCAACGGCAGATGCATATTACAACAAGACGTCAGACCTTTTGCTTAACCGCCCCTATCCTACCACGACAGGCTTTTCTGGTGTGCTCGACAACATTGGCGACATGCAGAACAAGGGTGTTGAACTCAGCGTGACCTCGGTGAATATTGAAGGAGCGCTTCGCTGGACCACAAACATTAACCTTTCCAAAAACCTTAACAAGGTTCTTTTCCTCGCCGATAGCGTGCCCCTGTTCCGGGGATATTCTGGTGAAGGCGTTGACGCAACCAATGTGATCAAAGAAGGTTATCCAATGGGATCGTTCTGGGGAATGAACTATCTGGGCGTTGATCCGGCAACTGGTGATGCTATCTACGAGGATCGTAACAACGATGGCGTCATCAACAACTCTGACGCAATAGTCATCGGCAATTCGCAACCCAAGCTCATCGGAGGTATGACCAATACGCTTACATACCGTGGATTCGATCTGTCGTTCCTTTTTCAATTTTCATGGGGAAACAAAGTACTGAATCTAACCAAGGCAACGCTGGTGAATATGGGTGCAGATCTCGAAAGCAATCAGTCGGTTGATGCTCTTCGGCGATGGAGGAAAGAAGGAGATATTACAGACGTTCCGCGTTACGAGTTTGAATCGACCAAAAACAATCTGCACAGTAACAGACTGCTGGAGGACGGATCGTATCTCCGTCTCAAAAACGTTAGTCTGGGATATAATCTGCCGTCACGAATTTCACGAAAATTCATGTTTGAGCAACTGAGACTCTACTGCTCAGCGACGAACTTCTGGACCTACACCAAGTATACAGGTTCGGACCCCGAAGTCAGTACGCTTGATGGCTCCGTATCCGCTCAAGGCATTGACTTTTTCACATTACCTCAGGTAAAGACAATAACAGTTGGACTAACAGCAACGCTCAGATGATGAAAAGCAATTACAAAGCTCTCCTTTTGTCGCTGCTGCTGATTTCCATTAGCTCGGCGTGCAGTGATGTTTTGGAGCCTAAGCCTATAGATCTCCTCACGAATGACGTGGTGCTAAACGAGCCACGCGATGTTCCCAATGTGGAGCTAGGCCTCTACACTGCAGTTCGAAATATTATCCCGGCGACTGTGATCGCGGGTGACTTCACCGCCGACCATTTGATACACAACGGTACTTTTTCACAATACCGTGAATTAGGGACCAAACAGATCACATCTGCGAATGCCTCTGTAGCTGTGCTGTGGCAATACATTTACAATACGATCTACATCGCGAACTTTATTCTTGAACGCCTCCCTGAGGTCGAAGGAGTTCCTACCGCGCAACGCAGCCAGGTGATGGGAACTGCATACTTTCTAAGAGGTTATGCCTTGTTTGTTGGCGTTTATACTTATGGCGGAGTTCCTCTCGTCACTACAACCGATATCGAAACGAATAGAAACATTCCGCGAAGCACAACGGCTGAGGTACTGGCGCAAATCGCTTCAGACTATTCTGCTGCGCTTGGCCTCGTCCCCGACGAAGCAACTACTTCGGCATACGTTGGAAAGCATGCGGTGCAGGCAGGACTGGCGCGCCTGAATTTGTACCTTGGAAACTGGTCGCAGGCGGAGAGTTACGCCACTAACGTCATTGAATCCAACAAGTATACTCTGGAGCCAAGCTTCTCTTCAGTCGTTACGAAAGACTTTACGTCGGAGGCCATCTTTGAGGTTGGTTATTCAATTTCTGATGATCCTGGCACAGATGGTAACATTGGTCTTAACAACCTGTTTGTAGGTCGTCGCGAAATCATCCCTTCGAACGAGGTTGTTCTGGCTCTTTCGTCTCCCGAATCAGGTGAACGATTTTCGTCGATCACTTTCGATGCAACAAAACTCGGTGGCATTGACAATGGCTGGTCCGTTGCCAAGTATGGAACTGCCGATCAGGACAACAATAACGTGGTAGTTTTCCGGCTGCCTGAGATGTATCTCATACGCGCCGAGGCACGTGCACAACAGGAAAAGACGACCGGCGACAACAGCGCACAGAGTGACATCAATGTATTGCGCACGCGGGCGAAAGCGCCAACAGTGGGTGCTGTAAGCAAGTCGCAGATGCTGCGTCTATTAGAAGAAGAGCGTCGTTATGAACTTGCGTTCGAGGGGCATCGGTGGTATGATCTCGTAAGAACCGGTCGGGCAGACGCGGTGATGTCGGTGTTCTCAACGAACTGGCGAGCTGACTACAACCTCTGGCCTATACCTCAGAGGGAGATACAGAATAATCCGGCCATTGCCGACGACCAAAACCCTGGCTATTGATGAAGTCCACAGGATACATATTAAGAGCGCTCTGGGTAGTGTTGATGGCCGCCTCAATGCCTTCATGCGAGACCGAGAAGATAATCTTCAACGGACCTTATCACATTCGGTTTACCGAATCGGCTGCGTTTGAAAAAGAGAGCTACAGTAAGGTTATTAAGATCGAAGTTCACAACGTAGGCCCCGCACTCGATGATGATCTGTCGATCAGCTATTCAATCGGAGGAACAGCACGCGAGAATGTTGACTATGTGATTCTCGACGACCGCAAGAAGTTAACCATACCTGCCGGTCAATACTTCGGTTACATTCGCATACAACTCATTAACAATGCTAATAACATTCTCCGCTCACAGAATGTAGTATTCACGCTACAGACAACCAACAAGGATGGAATCGAGATTGGTCAAGGTGTGAGTGCGATAGGGCGTACATTCACCTATACGATTTATGATGACTGCATTCTCGGGGGAACTTATAACGGAAATCGTGTGAACGGCAATACCGTTTATCCGGATCTATCGGTTACCAGCCAGGATTGCGAGACCTACACCCTTTCCAACTGGAATCTTGATATCTTCCAAAGTCTCTGCAGAGATGAATCTGGTCTTCATCGACAACGGTGATAATACGATCACCATACCACAGCAGGAAGAAGATGCGCTCGACGACGATCTTGCAACAATTGAAGGTCAGGGTGTGGTTGATCCAACCACGCGTGAGATCCTTCTCAACATAACCCTTGTTGATTTTGACAACAAGCCAACGGTATCCATAGTGCTAAAACCTGAGTAGAATGCGCAACCTAATACTATATGTCATTGTTGCCATCGGTGCCTGCATCGCAGCTGGATGCACAGAGGAACTGACACCTACTCCCTATACACTTTCGAAAATTGTAAGTGGGGAAACCAGCAAGACGTGGAAGATCACATTGTTCGAATATGCTGTGAATGACACCGTTCAAAATAAGTTCATGGAAGCGTGCCTCATCGACGACAGGTTTAAGTTTTATAATAACATTGAGCGGCTATATGAAACAACATCCGGCAGGACAAAATGTTTCGAAGACGAAGAAACTCTTACTTCCAGCGCCTGGACATTCACCAACTCAAACGCAACGTTGACCATGGTTATGCCGATTTTCAGTGATGGAATCATTCCATTCTTCGTACGCGAGCTTGAGTCTAATTCAATGGTTGTAGAGCTTTTCCTGGATGACACAAATACTGAAAGCTACAGGATACATTTTGAGATGACCGATGAAGAGTAATGGTAAAACGATGAAGTGGCTTGCTGTTGCCGGGATATTGCTGTTTGCATCTCCATTGCTCGCACAATCTATCCGCCAGCCAGAACAGTGTTCTACAATGGAGCGCGACAGTCTCCTGAGAATCCGTTATCCGGAGCGAGGCACACTTGATGACTTTGAGAATGCACTGTTGCGCAAAGTCGAGTCGATGCGTACAGAGAGCCGTGCCGGGCGCACTATGGCCGAGGTTCTCACCATTCCGATCATCGTGCACGTGGTTCACAACGGTGAAGCTGTTGGCGTCGGTATGAACATCAGCCAGGCTCAGATTCAGTCCCAGATTGATGTATTGAATGAAGATTTCCGGAAGAAGGCAGGTACGCCTGGTTCAAATACCAATCCAGTTGGCGCAGACATTGAAGTGGAGTTCTGCCTTTCACCTGTTGATGTAAACGGACAACCGATGACTGAACCCGGGATTCATCGCCTGAACGGGTAACCGTACCGACTGGACGCAGGATCAGATTGATAACCAGCTCAAGCCAACCACCATCTGGAATCCTAACCTTTTCTACAACGTGTGGACTGTAAAGTTTGCTGCATCTGGAAGGCGGACTGTTGGGTTATGCCCAGTTTCCGGATCAGACAGGATTGCAAGGGGATACCGGCCAACAGCCCAGCATCAACGGATGGTGTGGTAATCGCTTATACGACCTGCGGTTCAAGCAGCAAGGGAAACTTTCCTGTGCTGGTTGCACCCTATGATAAGGGACGCACGCTTACTCACGAGACTGGTCACTGGCTTGGCCTTCGTCATATCTGGGGCGACGGCAGGTGCGCCGATGACTTCGTGGCCGATACACCGTCGCAGATCGGAGCAAGTTCCTGACTCGCCCTAATCCTGCTCGACACAAAGCTGTAGACGGCGTCACTCCTGCCATGATTCAGAATTACATGGACTGATAACAATGACGGTCTGTAAGAATATCTACACGCAGGGTCAAAAGGATAGAATCCGGTGCAGCTATTGAACTCAGCCCACGACGCAAGAGTGTGGTTCAGGGCAATTTGTGTAGCCCGGCCGTTAATGATGTTCCGGTGGCCAACTTCACTGCTGCAAATAAAGGTTGTGTACTCCTCGGCAGCACTGTAGAGTTCACCGATCTGTCAACCAATTTCCGACGGAATCGGCCCGGATTTTGAAGGGGCGACCCTGGCATCTCAACCGACCGGAATCCAAAGATCACTTACAATACACCAGGCTCATTTAAGGTTACGCTAACCGCTACGAACTCCATCGGAGCTTCACAGCCTTTCACCATAGAATCTTATATCAACGTATCCGAAGAAGGACTCTGCAATGAACTCACAAATTTCGAAGACACGTTTACTCCCAGCGTTCTCAAAATTTCAAACTACAGTACCAATACCGGCTACCTTACAGGACATAACAGCGCCGGTAGTCTTGGGTACTCTGAGTTCTATGAAAACGCATGCGGGTATCAGTACGTCAGTGGAGCGACGATAAACTTTGCGAAAGCAAAAACATTAGGTGATGATGCCAAACTGGATGTGGTCGTATGGTCGGCACGTGGCGTACAGGGAGGACCTAACCCGGTCATCGAACGCAAGTCGGTCCTCTACAAAGAGATTCAGGACGATATTGCTGCCAACCGCCCTACAACCATCACATTCGATCGTGTGACTCCTGTTTTCAGCAGACCATTCCACATTGGATTTGAGATCACTTACGCTTCGGGAGATACGATCGCTGTCTATTCTTCGAAGGATGGAGAAGCTACAAACGCCACTTCATGGGTAAAGCGTGCTAACGGACAATGGCAACTGGTTACCACCGCATACGGTGCGAATATCGCTATGGATATCAGCCCTATCGTCGGCGCCAATCCCTCGTGCAAGTGTCAGCCTCCAAGGTGCTGATCTATCCAGGTGAGCAGGTCGTGCTCAACGGTCAGGGCGCAAGCATTTTTGTTTGGAATGCGGATGATGGAAGCGTCACCAATCATACCGGTCCTCAACTGGTTGTTAATCCACGGCAGGAAGTCACCTATACAACGACAGGCTCCGGACTGGATCTTTGCAATAATACGGCTACCACAACTATCTACATCAGGCAGGATGTTGTTGCAGTGGAAAGCGACCCGGAAAACGGAGTATCGCTTTCCCCGAATCGGGATCCAAGCCGCCTCGCGTTCAGATCAGTAATGACTATCAGGGGGAAACTTCCGTTTGGTTAAACAATGTCACCGGGCACGCATCGGGACTCTGTAACCGCGACGAAGGATTCGAAAGTCCTCACCGTTGATTTGCCTTCTGAAGCATCCACGGTACGCCCGGGGGTTTATTATGTGGTGGTTGAAATGGGTAAAACGAGGGTGGTCAGGAAGTGGATAAAGATCGATCCATAGCCCCGTTATCTCGGTCGGATACGCCCATGATCACGACGGCCAAAGATGTAAAATGTGGTTTCAAATTATCGGAATTAGGTTAAATTTATAGGTAACTCTAACCCTTTAAAATGCGTAAGTACTCGAATTTGTTGATGTCGGGCTGTGTGCTGTTTGCCGTTGCGCTGACGATTTCTTCCTGTAAAGATGACGACCCTCCAGTGCCTCCTACTGTAGCCTTCGAAGCCAAAACGAGGACTGTGAAAGAATCGGATGGCACAATCCAGATCAAGGTTGTTCTCGACAAGCCAGCGCCTGAAGACATTACCGTGACATACAGTTTCACTGGGACGGCAATGGAATATGTAGCGGCCGCAGGCCAACATGCATCCGACTACGAAATCAAAAGCGAATACAAGAAAGTGAAGATAGCCAAGGATGCGAGCGAAGGCATTATTGAACTAGAGCTCTATTCAGATACTGATGTTGAAGACGATGAGACCATAGTGCTGTCAATTGATACTGTGGAGCCTGTTGAAGTTAAAGCTACTGTGCCTGATGACATTACCATCACCGTGCAGCAGGAAGACGGACTTATTGTAGGACTTGTCTGGGGAGAGACTGGTGTAACCTATCCCGATGTAGACATGGATCTGATCCTGTGGGCTCCTAATGCCAGTGGAACCCTGGTGCCGGCCTACGGCTTTCTGGGATACGCAGGTGATTACAACACAAATTTGATCACGACAGCATCACCCAACTATGAACTCTTTTTTCTCCCTGGCGTTGTGGATGATGGCAGCTATGGAATAAGTGCGAACTACTATGCTGGTACAAAGGAGCCTATGAAGTTCAAGGTTACTTATGTTCCCATTGTAAATGGTGCTGATGGAACACCTGTGGTGAAAGACGGAACTTATACAAAGGCCAACATCATGCTGGGATGCAGAAGGAGCGCCTTCGGTGTTGCTGGCCGGAACGTTCAAGAAGGCCGGTGCCACATTCAGTGACTTCAGCGACCTGACCATTGCTGCAACAGGTAGCCGTGCGCCTATGTTTGAGAAGGGTTCGGCACTCCGTTATAAACCGGGTACGCGTTCTGTTTACGCTCCCCTTTCGAAAGCATTGAATAAGAACTAAAAATATTCAGCTATATGAAAAAAGGGCAGACAAAAGTCTGCCCTTTGCATTTACTTTGAATGCAACTTACAATCACGATGAAAGAAGTAACTGTACAAGAACTCCAGGCGCTGAAAGAGTCCGGCGCTGATTTCCAATTGATCGATGTCCGTGAGCCGCATGAATTCGATATCTGCGATCTGGGTGGCGAACTAATCCCTCAAGGTGATATACCCGCGAGCGTTGACAAGATCGATCGCAATAAACAGGTGATCATTCATTGCAGAAGCGGAGCAAGAAGCGGAAATATGGTGCAGTGGCTCGAGAAGAATCACGGCTTTACAAACCTGTATAATCTCAAAGGCGGGATACTTGCCTGGGCAAGGGAGATCGACCCGGAAATGCCAACGTATTGACTATCCGCAGGTGAGAGACCTGCACAGGTTGTTCAGATACCTCGGGTTGAAACTGAAACCTAACTACAGCAAGCTCTTGGGAGAACTCGCCTTGAGGGCTTGCTGAACATCGGCCACGATGTCCTTAAGATCTTCGAGGCCCACCGAGATACGAATAAGTCCCGGCATGATTCCAACAGCCGCCCGTTCAGCATCCGTCAGTTTCGAATGCGTAGTGGATGCGGGATGTATAGCGATCGTACGGGTATCTCCCAGGTTCGGTGTATGCGAAATCATCTTCAGGGAATTAAGAAATTGTCTTCCCTGTTCGATACCGCCTTTCACCTCAAATGTTACCAATCCGCCGCCAAGACGCATCTGCTTCTGCGCGAGTTTATGCTGCGGATGAGATGGAAGGAATGGATACTTCACCAATGAAACATCCGGCTGCGACTCCAGCCATGTAGCGAGTGCCAGCGCGTTAGAGCAATGACGCTCCATACGAACAGCAAGAGTTTCCAGACTCTTCGACAACAGCCACGCATTGAAAGGAGATAACGTAGGGCCTGTATGCCGCGCGAAAAATCTCACCTGTTTGATCAACTCTTTCGAGCCTAAAACAGCACCACCAATTACACGCCCCTGGCCGTCCATGAACTTCGTCGCAGAATGTGTCACCAGGTGTGCGCCGAAGCGTGCAGGATTCTCCAGATACGGTGTAGCGAAACAGTTGTCAACGTTGAGAATAAGATTGTGCTTCTTAGCAAGCTTGCCAAGCCATTCCAGATCGATGATATCGAGCGCCGGGTTCGACGGCGTCTCAACGAAGATCATTCTGGTGTTGGGCTGTATCTTACCTTCCCATTCTTCAGGAGAAGCAACGTCGGCGTAGCTATGAGAGATCCCAAATCTTGGGAAGATAGTATTCAAAATCTGGTGTGTGGAACCAAATACGGAGCGACATGCAAGCACATGGTCGCCACTACTGAGTATACCGGCCATGCTGCAGTACATCGCAGCCATTCCCGATGAGGTCGCAATACCATCTTCTGTTCCCTCCAGTGCACAAAGCTTGGAGATAAACTCATCTGGATTAGGATTGGAGTAGCGGCTGTAGATGTGCCAGGAATCTCGTCCGCGAACATAGCGCGCGCCTGCTCAGCATCGTCAAAGACAAAGCTTGAAGTGAGGTAAAGCGGCACCGAATGCTCACGGTGCTCTGTTCTTTCGTACTGTCCCCTGATGGCAAGGGTTTCAAAATTATTCTCTTCCATGTGCGAAAATCAGTCGCAAAGATAATCGTCAGGAATGATCTCAAAGCTGTGGGTAATAGTCGCTTTATGGCTTAGGGTCCTGGCTGACGGAACAATATTTATCAACACCAAGGTCTATTGCCTTACGAACCTTCTCCTCATCCACGTTGCCATATACTTTAAAATGAACGTGTGCCTCAACAAACAACGATGGAGTGGCATCCTTCTCACGCTCACCTGTAATCGTGACTTTGAGGTCGCGCACAGGCTGCTTCTGCTTTTTCAGAATATTGATGACATCAATAGAGCTGCATCCCCCTAAAGCGGCCAACACGAGCTGCATCGGGCGCATACCCTGGTTTGTTCCACCTATGTCTGGCGATGCATCGATGTGCACCGTGCGACCATCCTCATTGACGGCCTCCATGTGAAACCCATCATTCAATCGATTTAGTTCAATTTTCATTTCGTTTTTCCTAATGTACCTGGCCAGATCAGGCTACCCGCGATCATGGCAACCAGACTTATTAACGTAGCCGGAACCAAACTGGGCCAATCTGTCTCAAAAAACTCAAAGATAATCCATGAACTCATTCCTGCGATCATCGAAATTAAAGCACCTGTGCTACTGGCCTTCGACCAATAGAGTCCAAACGTTAGCGGTATGAACAGTGAGACGAGGCTTAAGATCGAGGACTCTCCTACCAGTTCATAAATGTCGGACCGAAGGCATGCCATGATAGTCGCGCAGATACTGAAGGCGAGGACGGAAAGCCTGGTTGACATCAGCAATTGCCGGTCATTGAGTCGGTTTCCCAGCAGGGGCTTAATAAGGTTCTCCGAGAAGATCGCAGCTGGTGCTAATATCGCCGAGCTTGCCGTGCTCAATATGGCGGACAGCAGCGACCCGAAAAACAATATCTGAATGGGCATCGAAGTGTGCGCCAGTACCATCGCTGGCAATGCCATCTGTGTATCGCTTGATATATGATCAGCGTAAAGGTGCTTGATGCACAAGCTGATGAACAATGGTATGATGGCGACGGTGAGATATAATCCAGCGCCAATATAACATGACCATACCGCGGTCTTTGCAGATCCTGATGACATCGCGCGCTGAAACACGTCCTGTGATGGAATTGAACCCAGACCGAGTACTGACCACGCGGCGATATATCCGACAATTTCTCTGGCATTCGGATCCGGCAGGAACTTCATGCTTCCGGGTTCAACCTCACTCATGATTTTGCTGATGCCTCCACCCTGCTCCATCAGTACGAAGGCAAGAACAATCAGACCCAGGATGATGATGATGCTTTGAAAGAAGTCGGTGATTGATATCGCCCACATACCTCCGACGTAAGTGTATATCGTAACAACGATCGCACTCAAGGCAACTGACACCCAGAGATCAAGTCCTGTAACAACACTCAATACCAACCCCATGGCTACAAGCTGCGCAGCAATATATCCCAGATATGGCGGAGCCAGGAACAAAGAAGCAACCAGTTCAACCCTACGGCTATAGCGCACTTTAAAAAAGTCACCGAGAGTCATCAAATTCATCTGATACAATCGCCTGGCAAAGAACATTCCGAAGAGTACCAGACACAGTGCGGCCCCAAAGGGATCTTCGATTACTCCGTACAGGCCGCCTTCAAGAAATCTGGAAGAAGCTCCGAAAACCGTCTCAGATCCGAACCAGGTGGCAAACAAAGCGGCGGAGCTGATGATCAACGGAAGACTTCGTCCTGCCAACATAAAGTCTCCCGATGTTTGTACACGTCGTGACGCAAACACTCCAACCAGTACTGTTACAACAAGATAAAGAATAATCGAAGCGAGGAGCAATTGCTGGCAGTTGAATTATGATGAACAAGATAATATCCAAATTGACAATTGATAATTCACAATTGATAATTATTAGGGCCATCGGCGCTGGACTCCTGGCGACAATGACTCAGTGTAGCAGCAGCGTGTTTCGTCGATGAAAAAGGGAACAAGCTTCACTCCAAGCTAACCTGGCTATAAAACGCAAACGGGGCCAACCGGCCCCGTCTCTATTATCATTGTCAATTATTTCACTTCTTTTTCTTCAACTGAAAGTTCCGGGTCACGTTAAAGCCGAGGTGAATGTCGCCATCGAAAAAGTTGTCGCGCGTTTCTGTAATGAATGCTCGCTCTGTGAGTCCGATAGCATTGGTGAGCAGGATTTGAAACACGTGTCCACCTGTTTCGATGTCGAGCCCTATCGACATCGCATCGTATAATCTCGCATCCTCGGGAAGCGTGTTGTTATCGGGACGGCTCATGTTCCAGTAGTATTCTGCAGTGATCGCCATGCTTTTGGAGATCTTCATGCGACCACCAAAACCCAATGCGAACTGATTGTTTTCCTCGTACGATTCAACATAATTCTTATGAACAAGCGTAGGCATGAGTTGTAATGAAAGTGCAGGAGAAAACTTTCGCGCAATCAGAAGCTGTCCTGTATATGAGAGACGATCGATGTCCTCGTATTCCGGTGAAACGTCTGTATTATTTTTAGGTGCCAGCTTGTACGCCATGCCGCCGAGCGCTGTCATCGAAAAAGGAAAGTTCTTTGCTCCTTTACTTTGACGCAATGCCCTGTATTTTAGATAACCATCAACAGTCTTGTCAGTCGAGGTGCGTCCGATGCTTACTGCCAGACGATCGGTAATTCCATAGTCGAGACCCAGGCGAACATAGGCCTGATCGAGGCCAAAGAACTCGTACGCTCCGCCGCTGATCGGACCAAAACGGTGACCAAATATGAATTCCAGAGAACCACCACTCTTGGTTTCGATAGTGTGGCCATTCCCTAATCGTGTTCCTTTGAATGTCGCGAACGCGTATTCTGTTTCAGCGGGGCTGTCTTTTTCAAGCTGCTGCAAGAGGTCTTGTTGCGCCATCACAACGCATGGGCTAAGCAAAATGAGCGAGAGGATAAAGCGCTTCATATACGTGGGGTTTGATCTGGATTTGGTTATGGTCTGTTATAATGGTCGATAAGCGAAATCAAGGGTCACTTCAACTTGTTGGGCGATCTTGTCCCAGACTACCTGAGGCACAACGATCTTATAGTCCTCAAGTTTCACGAGAAATTTTGCTTTCAGGATTAGCTTGCCGCTACTGGCCTCAATAGTGCCCGGTACATCTATATCCCGGGTAACGCCGTGTATCGTAAGCTTGCCGACGGCCTTCACCTGTTGGGTTCCGGTCGCATTAGCATTGAAACCCATTACTTTACCCTGAAAGGACGACTTGGGATAAGTTTCAGATTCCATGTACTTCTCATTGAAGTGTGTCTGCATGAGCTTGTTGACAAACTGAAAATCCTTCACATTCATGAGGAAAGCAATTTCGCCGTTTAGCGCATCGAAGATACTTGTGACCTTCTGATTCGATGCAGTAATATCTTCAACAAGGCCATCCGAAAAGAAAGTGATCGATGGCTTCTCTGCGAAATATCGTTGCTGACTAAACGCCAGCGTCGAACAAAACACCAGCACCATCGCTACCGTGGCATGAAGCAGTTTATCAAAATTTAAAACCATGGCTTCAGATTAGTTATTCTGAGCACCCTGGTCGACCCAGCAGCTGATCACTCTGATCTGCTCATCGGTGAGCGATCCGATCTTGGGCATATACCCGGCACTTCCTGGCGCGCGAGTGATACGATTCTTTATCTCGCTGGCGTGTGACTGCACGTTTGAAAAAACCCCCCAGTCGCGGTCAGGTCCGTTGCCTCCGTTGTGACATCCACCATCGCCTACGATAGCGCAGTGTGAGTCGATGATGGGTTTGACCTGACCAGCGTAACTGATTGTCTCAGGACATGTAACATCGGCCGGCTCTGGCGACTTGTGATCAACACAAGATTGTACAATAATCATCGATGTAAAGCCCAAAAGCAGGATTATCCACGATAAGCGTAGTTTCAATTTCATACTGCGGAGTTAGGAAAAAATATGGTCAAACAACTTCTTAGCCGCCCAGACGAGGAAAAAACTAGATCGGTTGCTTTGGTGTAAAATGAAAATCCCCCGAAGTCCTGGACCCCGGGGGATAATCAATTGTCTATAGTTGGCTTTAATCTTGAGATAAAGGTAAGGCGTACGACTGTGCTAAAAAATTGTGCAACGACCACCTGCGTCTGGAGTAGACGGGCAACCATCAGGTCAGATTCAGCGACGCTAATTTTGAATGGAAGAAGGGAAAGAAAGGCCTAAAAATTGAAAATCCCCCAAAGTTCACGACTAAGAGGGATTTTCATGTCTATAGTTGGCTTTAATCTGTACCAAAGCTAAAAAGAAAATACCTTCAAATCAACCGATTGCAAAAGAAAGTCTTCATTTTTTTCAGCTTTGACGCAGCAGAAATTCGTGCAACAATGGCAATCACGGCTTAAGGCGCACTGAATCTGCAGTCGAATCGGCTATTGCATCTTCAGTTGCCACGCCTGATGAATCACGGTGCATGAAGTTCTTTTCAATCCTTTCTTTCAACTGAGGCTTCGACCCGGGAAAAGTCGTTCGTCGGGCGATGTCGTAGCTCGCATAGATCAGCAGGGCGGCAAAGACCATGACAATGATGCGAAACACTTTCTTTTGTTTACTCATTAAACGCGAAGGATAATAAACGCCAAGGATAATCCGATGCTTCAAAGCAACGGATGTTTGGCCATGATGTCAAATGAATGGCAATCAAATGAACTCGAGCACCTTGTCGGCGAGTTGGATGTTGTCAGAAAGCAGTTCGTAAAACTGATCTTTGTCAAAACGTAGCAGCACTGCATCGGTTGTTGCAGTAATCACATTGGCACTCACGGTACCTGAGGCACCAAGCATCTCTCCAATGAACTGATTTCTCTCAAACTGCGATACCCTAACTCCCTTTCTGTAGAAGCCAACCGCGCCCTCGACGATCACATAGAAATGATTGTTCAGCTTCTCGTCCAATACCATCGATTCGTTGCTCTTCATGTGAAGCTCTTCGCTGATATCTGAAAGGTATGATAAGGTTATTCCCCTTACGTTGGCGAACGAAGGCTGCTCACGGTAAAACAATACAGTTTCAAACTTCGACATCCTGCGGCGGTGCAAAACAACTGTGTCGAGTTCCTTCTTTGTATTCTCACCCAGCCTTTGAGTGTTTTCCTGATAAAGCGCTTTGTCGTACTGAGCAAGAGCCCATGCTGCAACTTCGCGAATGAGCAGATCCGGATTGAACAATTGTGCGATCAGATCAAGCTCGAAGCCGGCGATTTTCAACTTGCCGATCTGGTGTAACACGCAGGCTTTAGTCCAACGGTTAGACTGGGCGAAATCCCGGTTGATCAGGAACTTCAACACCAGCTTGCTGTCCAGCTTTACGCGCGGGTAAAACTCGTGAAGCTGGTAGACACGCTCGGAGTTAGCGATATCGTCAAGAATAGGGATCACGCGTTGCTTAAGCTGCTCAGAAAGGAAGACGTCAAGCAATTCAATGGCATAGGTGACACCCTCAGCCGTGCCGCTCTCAATATTTTCCTTCACCAGCTGAATGGATCTTGTATCATAAAGCATGGTGAGCAGCATATAGATGTGCTCAATATCATGCTGAATTTCCTCCTGTAAAGCGGTCTTGATGATGTCGCTGATACCGCCGTCACCAACTTCTTCGGTAGCGCTGAGGTTCCAGCTGATATCGGCAATATCCGATTCGATCGCATACTTGATGCGGGTGATCTGGGAGATACCAGCTTTGAAACCGCATTCACCGAGCGACAACAGTATCTGTGAAACGATGACCTTATTCGGGTAGTCGATCTTTCCCCAAAGTATTTCACGGGCACGCTGACCGCCGATGCGGCCAATTACCTGAATAATCCTAAGCATGACCTGTGAGCCCTGACCCGTCCGGTAGAAAGCTCCATCGAGGGCTGCAAGGGTGTCCTGGCCGATCAGCACAAGCGCGTTCATCGCCTGGTTTCCAAACACTGCACTTCCGAGGTTATCGATTACAGCGTTGATGATCTCCGGGTTATTTTTCTTAATAGAAGTCTTGATTGCACTAATGCGTACAGCCGGATCGTTGTCGTTCAGGAGTTCCATGAGGAACGAAGTACACTCATCGCGCGACGTATGCAGCAACAACTCTGCAGCATAGTGGCGGTCATTAGGATTTGCCGATCGTGTGAGCTTCTGTATGCGTGCCTTAGTGATGTCTCCGTCGTTTTCAATAATGAACTTAAGTTCATTTTTACTCAGTACATTCTTGGAACCGCTTCCAGTCACCTTCGACTCATCCATACGAATAACATACTGATCGGACACCGAAAGGCCCTTCAGCTCATTCATTCTGGCCTGCGCATAGGTGCGGGTAGACTCGTCGTTGTTCTTCATCAGGCTGTTCGCCCAATGCGGAATTTGCGCAGCGTTTATCTTCTCAAGCAACTTATAACTAAATACCGCCTTACCTCCATCCGGAATGGAGAGGTTGTTTTCCAGGCGTTGTGTTACCTGCACGAAGCCGGTTTCCAGGCGATCAAGCTTCCTGTCGCCTGACTCCCTGTTAACATCTTCGAGGCGCTGATGAATTTTTTGCCGGTAACCGTTATAGATCCGGCTAACGATCAGAAAATAGCCTCCCGATAAGAGGATAATGGCGAACAAAACGTACAACACGTTAAAGAAAGGTGTAAGTGCGAGGCCAAAAATGATTAGCCCTCCGATAAAACGAGCGCTCTCATTAACGAGACCCTCCACTTTGGATTGAATGCTGAATCGCAGTCGCCCATCCAGCGGAATGAAGAATAGTTTGAATACCGGGTTCTCCAACGACTCACGTAGTGTCCAGTTGAACAGACGCGTCACAGCAACGAACAGGAAGAAATACACGAAGCCCGCTGGCGAAATACTTTTTTCAAAACCAAACAACATACCCATCGCGATGGCGCCCACCGAGAATATGATCATGACAATTGGCAGTATGAATAGTGAAATGCGCAGGCCATAATTATTAATGATCCGCTGGTTCACGAAAGTCTGCATCAGGAGACTGACCACGTAGACGAACCCGACGAAGAATGAGTTGAAGTTAGTCAGATCCCTTACGTCGGGATACATTTCTGTCAGCAGCTTCTGGAATGAAAACTGGCTCAGTACAAACATGACCATCGACACCAGCAGAAACACCGACAACAATACGATGAAGTTGTCACCGAAGATCCTCGTCAATCTGGACTCCCTGCGAACGGTGACGCTGATGGCTCTTGGATCGTTCTTGGAAATCTGGAAGCGGCTCGAAATGACGAACATTAGACCCATCACAATGGCCATACTCAGGGCACATACAAACAGGTAGTTTGAGGTATCCTTTACGTATTGGTTGGAGATCGGAATAACAATGATCGTGGAAAGAATGGCGGCGATAAGCTGCCCGGTGTCAATCCATCCGATAATTCGCTTTGACTGCCGGAAGTTGAAGAGACGTCCAAAGATTCCCCAGAAGCTTAGAAGAAGCACAGCGGTCATCGGCCCGGTCATGCAATAGATCGCAAACACGTAATAGTCCCCGTAGTCACGATTACCGAAATGCATGAGCCAGTACATGCTCAGCGTAAAGCAGAAGATCGCAACTACGCTGCCAATGGCAAGGGTGGTGTATTTGATGAAATTCTGGGCTGTGGAAAACAGCGCAGTCGTGACGATACCGAGGATACCCGCCACCACAAAAGCCTCGTCGAGGTAATCTCCAAGCTGGTTAAGGAAAAGGGAATCGGCCGTTACCTGATAAGTGGCAATGAAGATACCCATGAAAAAGCCGGTACAGAGCATCAGCACAATCTGCTTCTGCTCCTGGCTCTTGATCCTCAGGGCTTCAATAAAACGGTTTGCCATGTCTACCAAAGGTAGCAACAAAAAAACCACGCATGGCGTGGTTTAACTAAGCGGTTGCGCACTCACCTATTTTTTCGTGGTCGAGTCTTTCTTAGCGGGTGCTCCCTTCTCGGTCTGATATTCTTTGTTCAGGCCTTCGGTAACTTCCTTTGATATATCCAGGCCATCCACCGCAAACAATACGTCGCTGGTAGGATCAAGCTTGAGAACAACCTGCAGGCCTCTTTCAACGCCGTATTTCTTCAGGTATACTGTGATCCGGTCGTAAAGCTCTTTGTTCAGCTTCGACTCTTCCTCCATAAGTTGCTGGCTGAGAGACTGCTGGTACATCTGAAGGTTCTGCTGCTCTCTTGCCCAGGTCTTCTTCAGTAGCGCGAACCTGGCCCAGCGTCATGCTGGACACGTTGCGCTGGTACGCCTGAATTTCGTTTTGAAGACCTATGGCGCGGTTGCGGTAATCCTGGTCCATTTTCTTGGTTTTGGCCTCCAGTGCCTCGCGCTGCACTTTGAGATAGTCGTAATTTTTCAGAACGCTATCCGACCGGATGTATGCAATTTTTGAATCGCCAAGGTTGGCTGGCTCCGACGATGCTGTTGCGGAGGGCTTTCCAGACGAAAAATGCAGGTAAAATAGGATAAGAACAGCCACTATAAGGACTGCATTCAGGATCAGGGACAAATTCTTCATTTAGCTGAGATGTTTTGAGGGGGCAAATATGATAAGAATCTCGGGAGTTGCCAATTTGCAACTCGCCACCCTCCGTCCCTATTCAGCTTCCTGGTCCTGCGTTTGAAAAGAATACAGGTTTTCGTCCAGCCTGATAGTGTCGTCGTTGAAGTCACGAACGAACTTTGAAATCACTTCCGGTGTAACGTGTTCCACGTGCAGGCCAACGTCCAGGCTAATGCCAAACTCAACGTGAACATCCTGGTCAACATGCTCCTGGACTTTGACGGACTCTTCCTCCTCTAACTCCAGGATCACTTCTGCCATAAACAATCCAATCTCTTCTTCCTGTGCATCCAGCGACTGCAGGTTGCCATCGTCGTCTTCGTCGTACGAAATTTTTTTGTACTCAGGAAAATGCTGTGCGGCACGATGCTCTGCAACTTCAAACAACTCACTTTCATGATGGAGACGCAACGTATAGATCACCGCGTCATAGATCACATCGCGTCCTTCGTAAACTCCGATGAAGTAGAAGTGAGCGTATTCTTCCGACTGCTCATCCTCGGCGTCGAGTACATAGTTACGACCTGTCGCGATTATCCGCTTGCGATATGAGGCAATCGTATCCTGATCAAATCCTTTATTCTTCGACGCGTCCATAATAATTAAGTTAAAAAAAGATGCCCACAAAAAAAACGTGCAGAACGAGAAATCACAAATAGCTGGTCAATAAAATCAAGCTAGTTACTAGTGAATTCAATCAACAAATCAACAGATCAACAAATCATCAAATAGTCTGGTACCATGTAGCATACATAGGGTAGTTCTTCGCGGTGCGTTGTATCACCTGCTTCAATTCGTCACTTGTGTGCGTAAGAAACTTTGCCGGCGTTCCTCCATATACACTGCCTGCGGGTACTCTCGTGCCGGCCAGTACGACTGCTCCCGCCGCGATAACAGAATTGGACTCAACGACGGCATCATCCATTACGATAGCGCCCATGCCGATCAACACATCGTCGTGTATCGTGCATCCATGTACGATGGCGTTATGCGCCACTGATACATTATTTCCAATTACGGTCTTCGCACGTTGATACGTGCAATGGATGATCGCGCCATCCTGAATGTTCGTGTTATTGCCGATGGTGATCGAATGGACATCGCCACGAACCACGGCATTGAACCAGACCGTGCAATGGTCGCCCATAATCACCTCTCCCACTACTGTGGCGTTATCAGCCAGAAAGCATTCCTTCCCAAACTGCGGAGTAAATCCGCGCACCGTTCTGATCAAAGCCATGTTGATTGTTTATCCCATATTACCGGATTGTAAATCTACATGACAAGATGTCACTGCAAAGCAGAAATCTATTATTTTTGCCACTTCAATTACATTTTGGGATGCAGCAACTGATCAGTGACATAGGGATTTTAGGCGGGGCAGAAAACGAGAGCTGTGAAACCGTTAAGGTATCTGAGGACAAACATCTTGGCAACAGCCGGAAGCTCTATATTGAGAGTTATGGATGCCAGATGAATTTCTCCGATAGTGAGATCGTAGCCTCTATCCTGGGAGAGAATGGCTTTGACACAACCTCTGACATTCAGCAGGCCGACCTCATATTTCTCAACACGTGCTCTATACGGGAAAAGGCTGAACAGACAGTTCGGAATCGCCTGGTGCATTTGAACGGACTAAAGCGCGATCGCCCCGGGTTGCTCATCGGTGTACTGGGATGTATGGCGGAGCGGGTGAAGGCCAAGCTGCTCGATGAAGAGCAGATCGTTGATCTTGTGGCCGGGCCTGATGCTTATCGTGACCTGCCCAAGATGATCGAACGTGTTGACGATGGACAAAAGGCTGTCAATACATTTCTGTCGCGCGAGGAAACCTATGCGGACATCAGCCCGGTAAGACTCAACTCGAACGGCATCACTGCATTCGTCTCAATCATGAGAGGTTGCGACAACATGTGTACCTTCTGCGTCGTGCCATTTACCAGAGGTCGCGAACGAAGCAGAGATCCGGAATCTATCGTGGCAGAGGCACGCGAACTTTTTGCCAAGGGTTTCCGCGAGGTAACGCTCCTTGGTCAGAATGTTGATTCATACAAGTGGAGCGCTCAGGAAAACAATAAGGCCTGGCTGGAAAAGCAGGGGATTACGAATGTTGTAAACTTTGCAAACCTTCTGGAAGCTGTCGCTCAGGTGAGTCCGGACCTCCGGGTTAGATTCTCGACATCACATCCGAAGGACATCACCGACGATGTTTTGATTGTGATGTCGCGATACGAGAATATCTGCAAGTATATCCACCTCCCGCTTCAAAGCGGAAACACTCGTGTTCTCGAGCTGATGAATCGTGGATATTCACATGAGTGGTACCATTCAAAAGTGTTGAGGATCAAAGAAATATTGGGAGAAGAATGTGGCATCTCCTCCGATATGATCACAGGCTTTTGTTCTGAAACCGATGAAGAGCATCAGGATACTCTGCTGATGATGGACAAGGTGAAGTTCGACTTCGCTTATATGTTCTGTTACTCAGAACGACCAGGCACACTTGCTGAAAAGAAATTCAAAGACGACGTTGCAGATGATGTGAAGAAGCGCCGTCTCGAGCAGGTCATTGACCGGCAGCGGTTGCATTCACTCCAGCGAAATCAACTCGATGTTGGCAAAGTACATAAGGTACTTATTGAAGGTTTATCCAAGCGTTCCGACAATCACTTCCAGGGACGAAACAGTGCCAACAAGGTAGTTGTGTTCCCGAAATCGAATTTTCAGAAGGGACAATACGTTAATGTGTTAGTAGAGGAATGCACGGGTGGCACCCTAATCGGTCGCGCCGTGTAGGCACTCACAATGTTTTAGTTATCTATACTTTATCTACGGTGACGTAGAAAGGAGAACAACATGGCGATTACAGATTCAGATATACAGACAGTAAAACAACGTTTTGGGATTATCGGAAATTCTCCCCTGCTTAACAACGCAGTAAGTGTTGCCATGCAGGTGGCGCCCACTGACATGTCGGTGCTGATCACCGGCGAAAGCGGAAGTGGTAAAGAATCTTTTTCGAAGATCATTCACCATCTCAGTGCCCGAAAGCACGGACAATTTATAGCCATTAACTGCGGATCCATTCCGGAGGGAACAATCGACTCCGAATTGTTCGGCCACGAAAAAGGATCGTTTACGGGTGCTCATGAAGCGCGCAAGGGTTACTTCGAGGTCACCAATGGAGGTACAATCTTTCTTGATGAGATCGGCGAAATGCCCTTAGGAACGCAGGCCCGTCTGCTGCGCGTGCTGGAAAACGGAGAGTTTATAAAAGTAGGTTCTTCGAAGGTTCAAAAGACTGACGTCCGTGTGGTGGCAGCCACCAACGTGAACCTTATGCGCAACGTCGAGGATGGCAAATTCAGAGAGGACCTGTACTACCGCCTGAGCACGGTACCGATATACGTTCCACCGCTTCGGGAGCGCGGAAAGGACATTGAATTGTTATTCAGGAAATTTGCCTCAGACTTCGCGGAAAAGTACAAAGTGAAGCCTATTGCGCTGACCGACGAAGCCAAAGAGTTGCTGCTGCAATACCGTTTCCCCGGCAACATCCGTCAGCTTAAGAATCTGGTTGAGCAGATATCGGTTTTATCTAACGACAACAAGGAGATATCCCTCGACCGCCTGCGTCAATATCTGCCTAAAGAGAATACGCTCCCTGCTTTGTACAAGACAGCGGCGGGCGACGGAGACGGACTCTCAGAACGCGATATTCTGTACAAAGTGCTGTTCGACATGAAGAAGGACTTCAACGAGCTAAAGAAGCTCGTGCTGGATTCTTATGCCAATCCAGGTAAAGCCTCTCAACTCGTTAAGGATCACGCATCACTGTTTGAAGGAGTAGACGATGTAAGCGATGAAGAACAGTCGCCCATGGTTTTGAACCTGTCACCGAATGAGAACAGGCATCACGAACATGCGGAAGAGGTACATGATATCTCTCATGAGGCCGAGGATGACTCGCTTTCAATAGAAAAGAAAGAAAAGGAGCTAATTATCCGGGCGCTGCGCAAGAACAGCAACAAAAGGAAATACGCGGCACGGGATTTGGGTATTTCGGAACGCACGCTTTATCGGAAGATCAAGCAATACGACCTCGAGGACTAACGAGTAGAAATTGCAATCAGCCGTACAAAAGGGAGTCTACCTTTTTTACCTTTGCCTTAATGAATCCAGCGCCCCGCACATTACTCAAGAGATTAGCAGACCACCTGTCGATCAGGATGCCTGGTGTATGGTCATGCTCACTAATTGTCATGCTGCCGCTGATTTTTGGAGGTTGTGGTGTTGGGATTAAGTATTCGATGTCGGGTCAATCGACTCCGGCGCAGACCATATCCATTTCCGAGTTTTATAATAACACTGATCTTGGTCAGGCGAATATCGGTCAAACGTTCACCAACCAGTTAAAGAACTATATCATTCAAAACTCCAGCATCTCGGTAGTTGCGGAAAACGGCGAATTGTCGCTTGAGGGTGAGATATCCAACTATCAGGTCACGCCCATCGCCCCGGTCGCGACGAGCGATCCCACGCAGGCAAACCTCGCGTCGTCCACGCGATTAACGATCACCGTGAAAGCAACTTATGTGAATACGCTTGATGAAAGCATGAGTTTCACAGACAAGAGCTTCTCCTTCTACAAAGACTTCCCCAACACGCAAAATATCACTGACGTTCAGGAACAATACACGCGTCAGATTTTCGAAAGGATCGTCAACGACATCTTCAACGCGTCTGTGGCCAATTGGTAAAATTTCCTAATTTTACTGTTCATCCTTTCTCAAACCCTGGTGGAAAAGCAACAATTCGCTGAGCTTCTTGGCCGGTTTTCGAAGAGTTCTGAAAATGAAGCTCTTAACATAATGGCTTTGAAGGAGTATTTTCCTTATAGCCAGGTGTTTCATGTGCTGTCGGCCAGGGCTACCAAAGACCATCGGTTTCTTGAACAAAAGGAGGCGCTTCAGCTCGCTGCCGTGTATGCGGCTGACCGTGCTGTGCTGAAGCAAAGCATGACGGATGAAAATCTTCCCGTAGGTAAAAGTCTTCCTCCATTTCTTAATATCACACCAGGTAACATTACTGTTTCTGAACGATTTAACCCTGAAGTTACTGATCTCGACCAGGGAACGGTGGAGTTTCAGACCGAGCGTATAGAGGCTATAGAAGTAGCGCCAGCCCGAACGGAGGCCGACATCACCAAGGCTCGCCAGACTGACGCGGGGACGTTGAACTTTCAGCAACGCGCCCATCAGCTTCAGGCAGAGGCTGCCGCAGCTGCGCCAGACGTAGTAGAACAACCACTTGTTGCTGAGGTGATTGCCCCTCTGGTACCGGAACCATTAATTGAAGCCAATTTACCAACACCAGCGCTGGCGGAAGTTATTCCTGCAGCGGCCGCCTCAGCTGTCGCACCGATCATCCCGCCTGAAATGCCTGTTACTACCGCCAGGGCCGATGGAGCCGTGGCCGCCGAAAGCGATGGCGAGACAAACGTTGCTGATCAGGTGATTAGCGACCTCGAGCGATTGAATCAGTTGAAGCAAAACTTCGAAGCATTATTTGAAGCCAACAAGGCCAGCATTCTGCTGAGAGATGCGGCAAGGACTGTTGGTGCAACTCCTGCCGACGAAGTGAACCGATTACAGCAGGCGCGCCAAAAGCGAATAGCAGAGCTTGTGAGCTCACTAGACCCTGAGTTGAATGGTCAGTTTGGAGAACTCGACTACGGAACAGGTGGCGACAAGAACATCCTGGACGAAATCAAAAACAACAAGCAGGAACTCGAACCCGAGAGCCAGAAGCAGAAGGATCAGATTCAGATGATCGATGACTTCATCAATATCCAGCCCAACCTGGCTGGCAAGGATAAGGCTTTAAACACCTCTGAGGACCTTTCTACAATCAAGACCGGCGAATTCAGCGACAAGGTAGTATCGGAAACACTGGTGGATATCCTGATCAAACAGGGAAAGAAAGACAAAGCTGTTGAAGTGTTGAAGAAGCTTATTTGGAAGTTTCCACAAAAAAAGGCTTACTTTGCGGCTCAAATTGAAGACCTGAAAAAGTAGCCGGGGTATGTACACGCTGATCATTTCATTAATTATCCTTTTTGCGATCCTATTGGTATTAGTAATCCTTGCCCAAAACTCTAAGGGTGGTGGATTGACAAGCCAGTTTGGCGGTTCATCTGCAACTAATATCATCGGCGTGAAGAAGACCGGAGACTTGCTGGAGAAGCTCACCTGGGGCTTTATCGTGGCGATCGTGGTGTTGATCCTGTCGACAAACTTTGTTGACAACAGCGCATCAGGTCCTACTAACGACGCTCTTGAGCGCGCTGGCGAACAGGCACCTGCTCAACAGCCAAATCTCACTCTGCCTGGCGCAACAGAAGAAGCACCTGCGGATTCCACGAATCCATAGCCATAACAAATACACGAAAAACGTGCTTATCTTCACGAGGTAAGCACGTTTTTGGTTTATGGGCATTTTCGGTTTCTTTATCCTGGCCGTCATCGGCATTTACGTTTACAAGAATTACTTCGCGAGCAGCTCCTACGAAACCAAAGATGAACGTTATAACGCGGCGCGTGCAAAGCGGCAAAAAGAACTTGACGGTTTGCTGGATAAAATCAATCAGCGCGGAATCGGAAGCCTGAGTGAACAGGAACGGAGGCGGCTGGATGAGCTCTCTGGGAAGTAACTTTGAACTCCGCAACTCCGCGTTACGGCCTCGAAGTTGCTCTTCCGTGACTCAGGATAGTCCCAAACAAGAAAGCAACAAGAAGGCAGTAAGGTCCCAGATGTTTGCCTATCGTTCAGGTACTGGCAGGCAAGAGTTCAGCAACTGTTCCCCAGGTCTTTACCAACAGTTCACGGACTGTTTCCCAGGTCGGCCCAGTCTTTTTGCCAAGTTCGCCCGGATGTTTTACCAACTCTTCCCAGACTTTTCCCAAGTCAGGCGCAAGATGCCATGCTGTGCGATGGCAAGGCTACGGTTCCGGGAGCTTACACAGATAATAAACAGACCTTACAACGATCTTATACAGATCACAAAGGAAAGGTAGGCTTTAGGATGTTTGCGAAATATGCTTCACAAACAATCGCTTTGCCACGGGCATCAGGGTTTCGGTGAACGGAAACTTCATCCGGGCGAGGATGAGGAACGCAGCAGGGTTAGGCAGGTCCCTGAATTTCTTTACCAGATCAAGTTTAAGGCGCTCGTAAGTATTAGCCGGGTTCTTTTCCACCCGCTCAACAAACTGCGTGTTAAGGCTTCGTAGTTGTTCCTGGCTGCCCTCGAAGATACTCATCTGGTAGCGGTAGATGGTTGTCTCCTTTTCGGGGGGTTGGGTCACAAACAGGTATCCCTCCTTAGCGTACAGGGGCGTCACTCCTACCGGCGAGATCTGACATTGAGACTCCACGTATTCATAGATGACCGAACCCTCCTGGAGAGAATCCTTGATCTGAGGGAGGGAAAAGTTGATGATAGACTCCAGTTCAGACATGACCGTGTCGTCATTAATCATTTCCCGATACCGAAGCTCGAGCGTTTTGATTTCTTCAAGCGACAGTTCCTTCGGAAAGGAATCCCGGAGCAGGGCCTTGTTATCTCTGAGCGCCTGTAGGTTTCGGTAATGAAAGACCAGATCCGCCAGGAAGGGATACAGCTCAACCCGCCCGAATGATTTGCGGACCGTTTGCAGATACGCCATCAAAACATACTTCTTGTATTCAAAATCAATATGGCCCTGGGTGAGCCAATCCTGCGACAACTTTTCCATGCTCGAATCAAAAAATAGGTATCTACAATTTAACAAATACGCAACTCGCGAACAACATAGACATGACCGTGAGTCTGGTGAAGTGTGGGAATAGTGCGGACGGGGTACGGAAAAGTCCGATGGAACTCTGGGAAAAGTGCGAAGGGAGATTGGAAAAGTCCGATGATAGTGTGGTGAAAGAGCGGTTCGAGTGCGGCGAGACAGCGGTCCGGGTGCGGCGAGACAGCGGTCCAAGAGCGGTGAATCATGAATGACTGGTGAGTCACTGGTGAGTCACAGGTGAGTGGACGGCAGTTGTAAAAAGCGGCGCCGGATTTCCCGGTAATCAAATGCTGGCTCCTCGTTGCGAATCTTCGAGAGTTATATATGCAACTGACATCCTGACGCATTCTTTGATTCAATCGGTGTCAGGTCCAAATAATTAAGTGTCAGATTCTGTCAGATTTCGAAGAATTTGTCAGTTATTCGCGCTTCCAATCGCGCTGGCACAATAGCTGATAGGCGGTTGTCATCAATTTTTGTTAACCTTTTAAAACACGTAATACAAATGGCGAAGATCAACTTCAAACCAAATGAGGATCGGGTGCTCGTTGAACCTGCTGAAGCTGAAACCAAAACTGCATCAGGCATTATCATCCCTGACACTGCAAAAGAAAAACCACAAAAAGGTAAAATCATAGCTGTGGGCGAAGGCTTGAAGGATAAGCCTGTCACTGTTAAAGTTGGTGACAACGTTCTTTACGGCAAGTATTCCGGAACCGAGATCAATATCGACGGCAAGGAGTATCTCATCATGCGGAACTCTGACATCTTCGGAATCATCTAATTGTAAAACCTTAATCAATAAATATCATGGCTAAAGAAATAACCTTTGAAACCGCTGCACGCGACAAGATAAAAAAGGGTGTTGATAAGCTGGCTGACGCGGTGAAGGTCACTCTTGGACCTAAGGGCCGTAACGTTATCCTTGACAAAAAATTTGGTGCTCCTACCGTAACGAAGGACGGTGTTTCCGTTGCCAAGGAAATCGAACTGAAGGACGCTATTGAAAATATGGGTGCGCAGCTCGTTAAGGAAGTTGCTTCCAAGACTGCTGACGCTGCCGGTGATGGTACTACTACTGCTACGGTTCTTGCTCAGGCAATCTATGCTCACGGTATTAAAAACGTAGCTGCAGGTGCTAACCCAATGGACCTCAAGCGCGGTATCGACAAAGCTGTTGATGCTGTTGTTGAGCACCTCAAAAAGCAATCAAAGAAAATCAAAGATTCGAGCGAAATCGCTCAGGTAGCTACTATCTCTTCCAACAGCGACGAGACCATCGGTAAGATGATCGCTGAACGCTATGGACAAAGTTGGAAAAGACGGTGTTATCACGGTTGAAGAAGCTAAAGGAACTGAGACTGAAGTGAAGACTGTAGAAGGTATGCAGTTCGATCGCGGTTACCTCTCCCCTTACTTCGTAACCAATACTGAAAAGATGGAAGCTGATCTTGATCAGGCTTACATTCTTATCTACGACAAAAAGATCAGCAGCATGAAGGAGCTCCTTCCTGTGCTCGAGCAAACAGCTCAGACAGGCAAGCCCCTCGTGATCATCGCTGAGGAAGTTGAAGGCGAAGCACTTGCTACCCTCGTGGTAAACAAGATCCGTGGCGCACTCCGTGTAGCTGCTGTTAAAGCTCCTGGCTTCGGCGACCGCAGAAAAGCAATGCTCGAAGACATCGCTATCCTCACCGGAGGTAAAGTGATTGCCGAAGAGCAAGGCTTCAAACTGGAGAATGCCACTTTGGATATGCTCGGCCGTGCTGAGAAGGTTAACATTGATAAGGACAACACAACGATTGTCAACGGCGCAGGCAAGAAGGCAGAAATTCAGGGTCGCGTTGCCCAGATCAAGGCACAAATCGAGACTACTACTTCTGACTATGACAAAGAAAAACTCCAGGAGCGTCTCGCGAAGCTTTCTGGTGGTGTGGCAATCCTCTACGTAGGTGCTGCTACTGAAGTAGAAATGAAAGAGAAGAAAGACCGTGTAGACGATGCGTTGCACGCAACACGCGCAGCTGTTCAGGAAGGTATCGTCCCTGGTGGTGGTGTTGCTTACATCCGCGCAGTAGAATCATTGAAGAATACTGCTGACCTCGGATTGAGCAACGAAGATCAGGCAACTGGTGTTAACATCGTTCGCCTGGCACTTGAAGCGCCTCTCCGTACGATCGCTGAAAACGCTGGTCAGGAAGGCTCTGTGATCGTGAACAAAGTTCGCGACGCTAAGAAAGACTTCGGCTACAATGCACGTGATAACAAGTTTGAAAACTTCTTCGATGCAGGTATCATCGACCCTACAAAGGTGACTCGCCTCGCGCTGGAGAACGCAGCTTCAATCGCAGGTCTGCTCCTCACTACTGAGGCAGTTGTGTCTGAGATCCCTGAAGAAAACCCTGCACCTGCTATGCCTCACGGCGGCGGTGGAATGGGCGGCATGATGTAATTAATCATTATCTATCCAATACTTGAAGGGCTCCACGAAAGTGGGGCCTTTCTCGTTCCTGGCGGGGGCTGTTTTACATTTTACATTGGCTATTTTACATTTTGCGGTTTGCTGCTGGAAGTTGGGCTAAAGGCGGTCTTAAATGTGGTACCATTAACCGCGAAATGTAAAATCTAAAATGTAAAATGTAAAAGTGGTCTACCTGGGCGGCATGATGCTACCATTGGAATGAGAAGTGCAAATTGGCTGATTGCATGATGTTGTTGGAGGCGCACGGCTAAAGGGTATCGTCTGAGATATGAATTATCATGTAGCGACAACGGAATGTATCCCGGGAGTTGCAATCTTCGTATGATTGTGCAGCAAAGCAAAATCGAATCCGTAATTTCATATGAACGCCATTGGAAACACGCAGCTCCTGAAACTTGATCGCATAACGGAGCCTGGCAGCGCCGACATTTTTGTAAAGTACGAAGCCAGCAATCCGACACTGAGCATGAAGGATCGCATGGCGTTGTCGATGATTGAAGGCGCTGAACGAAAGGGGCTGATTAAGCCTGGCGGTACCGTAATTGAATTCACGGGTGGCAGCACGGGAAGCTCACTGGCTATGGTATGCGCCATCAAAGGATATAAGGCCCACCTGGTCAGCTCGGATGCATTTTCAGAGGAGAAACTTCAAACCATGCGCGTCTTTGGCGCAAACGTAGAGGTGATCCCAAGCGACGGGGGAAAGATCAACATTGGTTTGTTCCAGCGAATGAATGCCAGAATACAGGAGCTGCGTCAACAACCCAACACCTTCTGGACTGATCAATTTAACAACGTCGACAACAAAACTGCCTATCATCAGATGGCACTCGAGATGTTGAGTCAGGCGGATAATACCATTGACGAATTCATCACCGGCATTGGAACAGGTGGATCGTTTTCCGGAACCGCAGAGGTTCTTAAGGAAAAACTACCCAATATCAGATGTATTGCCGTTGAGCCGGATAAGGTTCGTGCCATCTCCGGAGGTGACACAACAGGCGCACATAAACTTGAAGGAATTGGGACAGGGATACTTCCTCCTACTTTGAGGAGAGACCTCATTGACGAAGTTATCGCGGTTACCGACGAAGACGCCTATGACACTGCGCGAAAGCTTGCCCGCATCGAAGGCATCTGGGGTGGTACAACCTCAGGAGCCAACGTATGGGCTGCACTACAACGCGCGCGCACGCTCGGGCCCGGGAGGAAGGTCGTTACTATCGTTGTTGACTCCGGAATGAAATATCTGCGCGGAGACCTATACAATTATTGATCTATTTGTTGACTTGTTGATTTGTTGATTGGAAATGCAGCGCGATAAGGACCTGGTGTGACTTAGATCAGCTGTCCGACAGCAGGCCCGATTTCTATTTCGCGAGCGCGTATTTAAAAGCAAGTGCTGCTGAATTGTCTGTTGATTTTGATGGTAGTGTGACGGTCACCACGTCTCCTGTAATCCTGTAACGCACGGATTTGCCCGTTGACACCAACGTCATCCTCCCGTGCGGTAAGTTTCCTCTCCATTGAACCGTTGAAGGTTCTTCACTATTCTCCGCCAATAGGACAATTGCATTCACAGTGCCATCCTTGTTGCCGGTGAACCATGTATTGTCAGAGACATAGTGACTAACAGGCCGCGTATCATAAATGCTGGCCCCGTTTACCGATAACCATTTACCAATAGCGTCCAGCCTCACCGTTTGCTCTTCTGTCAACAAACCTTCCGGAGATGGTCCCACGCCAAGCAACATGCTGCCACCTTTAGCGACGATTTCCACCAGCATATGTATGACAGCCCGCGGTGATTTGAACTTATCATGGGGTGCATAACCCCACGTGTCACCCAGCGTAATACAACTTTCCCACGGAGCCTGCAGCTGATGATCGGGAATGCGCTGCTCGGGTGTCTGGTAGTTTTCATATGGGCCGTGAACCGTACGGTCTACCACGAGAATGCCGGGCTGAGCTTTGCGGGCGTCGGAGGCAATGGCATCCATGTCAACGGACTGGCTAAACGGCGGAATAGCTGCCCCCCAGCTGCGTACCTCGTCGGTAACCGTCTCAAGCGGACGAACCCATCCGCCATCAAGCCAGAGGATATCCATCCTGCCGTACTGCGTCATCAGTTCGTGAATCTGGTTGAACGTATACTGCCTGAACTGATTCCAGCGCCACGGATACTTACGGATATCGTAGTTCACATTGCGATCAACGGTAGCATAATAGGGCCACCAAAAATATTCAGAGTGCCAATCGGGCTTCGAGAAATAGGCCCCGATCATAAAGTTCTGTTTACGAAACGCCTCAAAAATGTGGAGCGCAACGTTTGCCTTCGGGTTAGACTGAAACGGTCCATTTGTGATCTTGTAGTCTGAGTACTTCGTATCAAACATGTTGAATCCATCGTGGTGTTTGGTAGTGAATACAACGTATCTCATACCCGCCGACTTAGCAGCGTTCGCCCACTGGTCAGGATCGAACTTCACCGGATTGAACTGCTTGCTCAAACCCCAGTACCAACTCTTAAAGTCCTCATAACTCACAGTTGTATCGCGCTTCACCCAGGGCTCGCCACTTAATGCCCACGACTCTATCATTCCCGGCACTGCATAAACTCCCCAGTGAATAATCATACCAAACTTCTGATCACGCCACTGTTCGAGACGCTTCATCACCTGCGGATCTTCAGGCCACACATAAGCAGCAGACTGTGGATGTACATTCTCCTGAGACCTTACCGCAGTTGTTGCCGCAAGAAAAAACAGGACCGATACTATTGACCGGCAATGAATGATTAGTTGGAAACGCATAAGTAAGATACTCTTGATAATTCGTGTGTATGTCGTTTGATTGCTCAGGGACGTGACTATTATCGCGTTACGAGAAGATTCAAGCGGGAATAGATCTCCATCCGGCGGCTTGTCACACCTGGTGCCTGTCCTTCAGACATATTTATCATCATCAGTTAGAAGAGTTGGTGACAAACATCCCTGGAAGCGAATGGGTCGTTTCGTGATTCATGTAGACGATCCTTCCATTCACCCAGACGATCTCGATCCCGGTAGACAAAGCCGATGGATCTTTCATCGTTGCGTTGTCTTTCACGATCGCCGGATTGAACAGCACCATATCGGCATAGTTAAACTGTGTGAGCACACCTCGATCGTTGATTCCCAGATGCTCGGCCGACAGACCTGTCATCTTGTAAACGGCAGTCTCGAGCGGGAACAGTTTCTTTTCGCGTCCATAGTAACCCAACACACGCGGAAATGAACCATAACCCCGTGGATGACCTCCGGCGTAGCCATCCGAACATACATTGCTGTGCTCCCACTTCAGAAAATTCGAGATATCTTCCTCCGACATCGATGCGCCGGCCATCGTTGCTCCGTCAGATTCGCTCTCTTTGATGATGCGCATCAACGTTGAAGATTCAGACTCGTTGTTCATTGTTGCAATCTGCTTAACGGTTTTACCGACGTAGGCCGGCTTTCCATCAAAAGCAAGAATAACCGACTGCGATGGATCAAACAGCTCCTCCGTTGCGTAGCGGGCGCTCACTTCGTTTGAGAAATCTTTTTTTGGAAAAAGTACCCGCGGTGTAGAGACCCAGAGGCTGTAAGGGTACACATCAGCAGTGATGTCGACTCCCTCGGCGCGCGCGCGTTCCAGGCGAGCGATGATGTCGCGTGAGTTGCCCCACTTGCTGCGCATGGCAATCTTGAGGTGTGATATCTGAACAGGGATCTTTGCCTCTTTGCCGATGTCGATAATTTCCTCCACAGCGCGTTCAATATTTATATCCTCACTGCGCATGTGACTGATGTATCGTCCCTGATTTGCCGCTGCCACCTTTGCAAGTTCGATCACTTCATCGCGCGTTGAATAGAATCCCTCTTCATACTCGAGCCCGGTGGACAAGCCCAATGATCCCTTCTTCATTTCGTCTGCCAGCAGACGCTTCATCTTTCCAATCTCTGTCGTGTCGGCTTTTCGATAAACGTTTTCCATTACCTGTTCACGCAAAGAGGCATGCCCGGTGTAGGTCGCTATGTTGACACTTGCGGGGCGCCTCGAGATTCTTGCTTTAAGTGAGTCGATAGGGTCTGATCCTCCGTCCTGACCAATTACGATCGTTGTGATGCCCTGGCTGATGGCGGCGATGCCTTCAGGATTCTTCGAGAGGTCGCGTTCGTGGTGACTGTGGCTATCAATAAATCCGGGTGCAAGCGCGTATCCCTTCCCGTCTACTACGGACTCGCCTTTGAAGGGATGAAGATCGCCAACGTCGCCGATGCGGTCGTCAACTATTCTAACGGCACCCTTATACGCCGGAAGACCTGTTCCATCGACAATTTCAACATTGGATACAAGTTGCGTAACCGGCAATCCGTAAGGCTTATTATCGAGTATCTTCTTCACGAGACTTATAGCCCGGAAGTTGGTCGAGTTATCCAGTATGATGAAGGTTTGTTTGGTTGATACATAGCGATTAATGAATGTACGGAAGCCCACCCATCCTCCGCTGTGCGAATAAGTTTTTCCGACTTCCTCGATGCTCCATCCAAAACCATAATTGCTCTTCGTTCCATTGTTCAGCGTGGCTGGCGTGATTGCTTCTGCAAAGGTTGCCTGGCTCACCAGCTTTGAACCATATAAAGCCTGATCCCATTTGAGCAGGTCCTCAACTGTTGAGTACACATTGCCGTCTCCGACGATGCCGTCGAACGCAACCAGGTCATCCAGCACAGGTTTGCCGCCAGTGTACCGGAGTCCCCACACGCGTGAGGCCGGATAGCTCTTCATCGTGAGATCGTATATGAAGCTATTATTCATTCCGAGCGGCTTAGCAATGCGCTGCAAAAAGAATTTATCGCAGCTGATCCCTGAGACCTTTTCAATCACCGACGCCAACGTTGTGTAGTTGGTGTTGCAGTATTCAAAGCGATCACCCGTTTTGAATTCCAGTGCCGGCTTCTTCCTTATCAAGATAGCCAGCATTTCTTCATTGGTAAGAGTGTCCATCAGGTTCATTTGGCGGTCGGCAATGGTGAAATACTCCGGAAGCCCCGAGGTGTGATTCATCAGATTGCGCAGTGTGATACCCTCATAAGGAAAGTCAGGCAGATACTTCCTGACTCCATCGTCGAATGAGAGTTTCTTTTCTTCCTTCAGCATCATCGCCATCATTGCATAGAACTGCTTGGAAACGGATGCCAGGTTGAAGGATGACGCAGTTGTTAATGGCTTACCGGCCGGTCCGTTGATACCGAATGCTTTCTTATAAATAACTTTTCCTTTTTCAGCGAGCAGCACTGTTCCATTGAACAGCTGACGGTCGTGCAGATAGGTCAGTACGGAATCGACTTGTTTGATTTTGTCCTTCCACTGGGCCTGCGAGGTGAGCGCGAGAATCATCATAGCACTGAGGAGCCAGATCCTGATGCTGCCGACTTTGACGTACATAGTAATGGTGTGATTGGTTAGCCCACTGCGGGTAGGCCAATATAGGCCTTTTCAATACCGGTTGTGTTTGTTCATTGGACCGAAATTTTGCTGGTTCGTCTGCTGCCACGGTCTTCCGCGTATACCGTCCGCAAAGGATTGTTATCTTTGTTTACATCCAAACTTTACCCAGGTATATGATCATCCACAAAACCCTCCAGGATTTTATTGTCTTCCTGTACGTTCATATCTCACAGGCGGACAACTCGTACGATCCCAATGAAATGGCGCTCATCAAGTCGAAGATGAAAAAGCTTTACCCTGCAGAAACAGACATTGAGCAAAAGCTCTACACTACAATTCGGGAGTACAATACGTTCGACCGTTCAAAGCTCACAGACCTGTTCAAGACTTCCATCGAACACTTTGGAAAGGAAGGGGCGCTCGTCTCAACATTTCACGATGACCTCAGTGATATTATTCTTGCCGATGGTAAGGTAAAGGCTGATGAGACGCGTTCACTGGATCGACTGCGCAACATCATCGATCAGCATGCGCTGGCATGAAAAGACTGGCAGTGGATCATTTTAGTTATTAGCATCGGGTTTGTTTACTGCGGGTGCACAAAACCGCCGCACATCCATGCCGGTGGGGTTATAGATGAACTTGCCCCCGTCGTGCACGAGGTGAGACTGATCGACACCATCTCGCCATCTTTTGTGCATGAACTGCACCTCGAGGAAATAACCGGAAGCACATTCCAATATATCTCTGGCAATCAGGTTAGTTACTTTACTTACCTGGCCGATACCGACAGTGCGTTAACGGCGCTGAGCAAGCTTTCTTTCCCACTGCGCGATCATACGGCAGATGTCAGCTATCACGCCATCAGCACGGACGAGTGGCGTACGCTCAAACGTACCGTTGGAATCGCAGAGCAATCCGGAGCCAGCTCCTTTTGGGACATTGAACCCGAATTGTATGAGCTATATGCGAGCACAAAAGTTGAACACCATTTGCTGGTGATCAGCAGAAGCAGCAGGCAGGTTATGCACAGAATAGCAAAGACCGGGTGAATACCAGTCTAGTCTTTTTTGATTGCCAGTCTGTACAGCATCAGTGCCATCGCCACAAAGAACCCCGTGCCGATAATATAATACATGCCCTCACCGAGGATGCTGGTTATACCGTGCTCGAGATTCATGCTGGTCATGAAGTTGGGAACGCCTACAGAAAGAATGGCAACGACTACGCCAGTAATGGCACCTCCCGCAATTAGTCCCGTGGCGAACAGACTTCCACGGCTCAGATCGTCATCGGCTGTCTTTTCATTACGACGTTCTGCGCGCCAGTCCACGTAGCCTTTTACAGCACCACCGGCGAATATCGGAAGGGTTGTTGCAAGCGGTAAATAAAGCCCGATAGCGAAGGCGAGTGCCTTGATACCGCATAGCTCAAGCGTTATCGCGATAAAGACACCGACGATCACAAACTGCCAGTCGAGATTGAAAGACAGGATACCTTTTGCCAGCGTTGCCATGAGGGTAGCCTGCGCTGCCAGGATACTTGTCGCTACCGATCGCGTGAGTTATTCCCTGGGCCAGCATTTCAGGCGTAGGAGTATCGAGGATATGAACGACGAAGCCAATGGCAATCGATGATACGATTGCTCCGATGAATAACGAGAGTTGCTGATAGCGCGGAGTGGCGCCGATCAGAAAGCCCGTTTTAAGATCCTGCGACGTTCCACCTGCATTGGCAGCGGCGATACAGATCATTCCCCCGACGACCAGCGCCAATGGTTCGTATGCCTTACCCGACCAGCCTACGCTGGTAAAGATCAGGCAGGTACCCATTAGCGTGGCGATAGTCATGCCTGAGATTGGGTTGTTGCTTGTGCCCACGAGTCCAACGATACGGCTGGACACTGTGACGAAGAAAAATCCAAACACTACGATGAGAATGCCGATGATGAACTTTTGAATGATACTGTCGCCTGGGATGATACTGCTGGGCAGGAAGGCAACAATAAGAATCAGCACTGCGCTTCCAATGAGAACGATCCTGAAAGACAGGTCGCGCTCAGTGCGGGAGACGCCTCCTTCGGTGCGCTCTTTCATCGATTGAAGGCTTTCCCTGAAGGAAGAGACAATGGTGGGAATAGTTTTGATTAGCGTGATGAAACCGCCTGCGGCAACAGAACCTGCTCCGATCTGTCGGATGTATGCGCGATAAATAGCGTCGGCATAGCTGGCGAATGAGTGAGTTTGAGGATCCCATCCTCCCGGACCGCCCGCCGTATTCAGATCGGCGAGATAGCCGAGTTTGACCAACTGTTGGGCTATTGTTGATGGATCGACGATGCTGGTGAGCAATGGAATGAGCGCCCACCACGCGAGCACAGATCCCGCTACGAGCACGCCCGATATACGCGGACCAATAATATATCCGACACCGAGATACTCGGGGGTGATCTCACCACGCGTCGCACCTGCGGGCCAGTACTTGTTCAGATGAGATGTGGCAATCGCTGGTGTCTCAGCAATAATGTGAAAGACCTTTTGCATCACCGCATAACAGAATGCAATGCCCATTCCTACAAAAGCAGTCGCGGCAAATGTTCCTCCCTTTTCTCCTGCCTGCAATACCGAGGCGCAGGCAGTTCCTTCAGGATATGGAAGGTTAGCATGTTCTTTTACGATTAGCGATCTGCGAAGGGGAACCATCATCAGAGTCCCCAGCATGCCCCCGAAGGCGGCAAGGATAAGGATCGTCAGATAATCAAAGTACGTGTCGCCAATGCTGACACCATTTTCATTGGGCGACAGAAATAGAAAACCAGGCAGTGTGAAGACTACACCGGCGGCGATAGATTCTCCTGCAGAGCCGGTTGTTTGTATGATGTTGTTTTCAAGGATCGTAGTGTTTAGAAATTTGCGTCCGAGTGTGATCGCGATCACAGCGATGGGTATCGAAGCTGTAACTGTAAGTCCTGCCTTCAATGCCAGATATACAGTCGAAGCTCCGAACAGAATTCCAAACAGCGAGCCAAAGACCACTGACTTGACCGTGAACTCGGCCATGGAAACTTCCGGCGCTACATAAGGGCGGAAAATAGGTTCATTTGTTGACTTGTTGATTTGTTGATTGGAGTGCTCGCTCATAATCAATTTCATTTATGCTTATCACTAAGTACTGCTGAACGTTGTCTGTTCATGGTTGCCATCCCGGCTTCCGCATGGGTTGCACCTTGTTTTTCCGAATGATCAGGAAGTTGGTTCTTTCATGGCAACCGCGTTGTAAATCACCATCAGCAATGTGCAGACAAGACCAATACCTGTAAGAATGTACCACATCATAGAAGGATTGGATTGCATGTATGTAGCGCGAAGCCAGTCGGAAACGGCTCCTGCACCAAATGAACCCAGGGCAACCGGAAGAAACGCAAAGCCCATGAAAGTGCCGACCTGTCCTTTCGGCGCGAGGCTGCTCACATATTCGTAAAAGCGCGGTGTCTGCATGGCCTCTCCCACTGCCCAAATGGCTACGCCAATGATGGCCGCAGACAGGCTGGCAAAAAATCCAATGATCGACCACGACAGTGCCGATACCAATAGCCCGGCCGTTATAGCGGTGATTGGCTTCCACTTTCTGACCAGTGCAGTCATGGGGATTGTCAGAAATATGATGCAGGCGGCATCAACAGTTTCAAGCAATTCGAAGTTTTCGAAATGCAGCACATCCGTTCCGTACAGAGGAAGCAGGTAAAACACATGCCAGAACATCAGCCAGTAACCTGACATGATCAGGATCAGTGACATGAACTTAAGATTGCCGAATACGACAAGCATATCGGCGAATACTTTTCCAAAGGTTTTCTTTGGTGTCCCGGCAGGCACCGGCGGTTCATTAAAGAATATGATAGTGCCGATCAGCAGCAGGAACGTTGTGATCGACGACATGATCAGGACGTATTCAATGCCCCACTCCTTTCGAACCTGCAGCGCGAGAATCGGTCCCAAAGCACCGCCAAAATTTACCAGGGTGTAATATATGGAGAAGCCCAGGCCCTTACTGTCCTCCCGCGACGTCATGGCTACTGTTCCGACAATGCATGGCTTGATTAACGATCCCCCTACTGCTGTGAGCAGGAGCACGGCAATGATGTATGGCTTTTTTCCGATGGTGTTCACGATCGCCTCGCCGTAGGCCATGCCCGCAAGTCCTATGAGGAAGTATCCGATTGTAAAAATGAAGAAGCACGCGATCAGCGTTTTCTTGAATCCGTACTTGTCGACGAGAACACCTGCCAGCACAGGGAGCAAATAGATCACGCCACTGAAGAGTCCGGCTAATTTCCCTGCCTCCTCCACCAGTCCCACTTTATGAGCCAGGTAAACAGTGAGTACGGCTTTCATGCCGTAGAAGGCAAGGCGTTCGAAAAGTTCAAGCGTATTAGCGATCCAGAAAGTGGGTGAAAATCCGTCACGGAGTTCCTGGAATCGTTTGGCGATTACCATGCAAAAAGGGTTTAGGTCAATTGGGAGAGAAGGTCTTGCACAACCTTCCGACGAAGAAAGGCGGTTACAATTCGCTGTCAAAGTATGTGAAGCACACCACATTCGCAAGAGACGCCATGCAAACGGTTGCTCTTCCTGAAATATGGAAATTCGACTGAAACCGCTATATTTGAGGCTTTTAACTTAGTCTATAGATGCGGCTTGTTCTTTCTGGGGTGCTCTTAGCGCTCCTTACTACGCGAACTGTACTCGCGCAGGTTAATCCATTGTTTGCGCCTTTCGATTGCCGGAAGCATACAGAGAATTTTGATGCTATAGCGCCTTCACCATTTACTGTTGAGATCAGTGATCTAGAAGACTCCATCCAATTCAAAGATGACATTGCCGACGTTGAAGATATTGGCGAGTCATGGAAGGAATGGGCCTACGTAGAGAATTTTGCATTTGGTAAAGACCGCGGAGCGATGACGATGATCACTGATCTGAATGCTTTGCACCCTTATTTCAGAGATCAGATATCTGCGTTGATACGCGTCTGCAAGACAAAAGGAATTGAAATCGCAGTAGTTGAAACTTATCGTACACACGCGAAGCAGCACGAATACAAGACGATGGGAAAGGGTTATACCAACTCAGGCGCAGGCAAATCGAAACATCAGTACGGACTCGCTGTTGATGTTGTACCCATTGTGAAGGGAGTTCCTGTCTGGAACAACACTGCGCTGTGGCGTCGCATTGGAATGCAGGGAGAAAAACTTGGCCTTCGCTGGGGCGGTCGCTGGAGAAGACCGTACGATCCAGGTCATTTCGAATGGACGGGCGGCGTTGCAACGTCAAGCCTACATGCAGGAAATTTTCCAGAGGTGCCTGATGCCCTCAGGCGCTATCCATGTCTCAGCGACGATCTCGAGGTGCTCAGGAAGAGCTGGGCCGCGTGGGAAACTGAACAAGCTTCTATAACCAGGAAATAAGCATGCGAATTACCTTTCCGGATCATTTCATATTCGGAACGAGTACCGCCGCTCCACAAATTGAGACGGCGTTCGAGCACGACTGGCAGGGCTTTAAAGCCCGCGACAACTTCGTATTTGATCGCACGACCGATCACGAAAAACATCTTAAGGAAGACGCTGATCTTATTGCATCCCTGGCACCCGGCTATCGCATGAGCCTTCAATGGAGCAAACTGCAACGGGAACCGAATGGCAGCTTTCATCGGGAGTCGGTAGAGACTTATCACACGTTCATCAGGGATCTTCGCTCCCGCGGTGTAAGCATCATGATGGTGCTTCACCATTTTACAAATCCCCTGTGGTTCTCGCGGGCGGGCGGCTGGGAAAAGACAGAAAATGTTAGCCTCTGGGTTGACTATGCCCGAAAGGTGGTGGACGAGTTCGGACCGTACGTTTCTTCATGGAATACTTTCAACGAGCCAAATGTGTATGCCAGCTATGGATGGATCACAGGCTTCTTCCCTCCTTTCAAGATCAGTCCGTTCCTGGCGGGGAAGGTGGTGAAGAATATGTCGCAGGCTCACAACCAGGTGTATGAATATATCAAGAGCAAATACCCCGATACCTCTGTAGGCATTTCACATAATGCAACGCTGTTCCATGCCGAAAATATACTCGGATGGTTTCCAGCGCGCCTGGCAGACTGGTGGTTCATGGACTATGTTCCGAGTCACTTTACCAACGTCGACTTCTTTGGTATGAGCTATTACGGACGGATCCCTCACGATCCTATGCCTATCACCTATCTCGACACACCGCGGAAGATGAAAGACCTCGGTCGTCGTCACGACGATATCTGGGAGTACCACCCTGAGGGTATGCGCACATGCCTCGACCGTTACTGGAATCTTTATAAGAAGCCCATCATCATCACTGAGAACGGCGTGTGTGATGAAAGTGATTTTCTCAGGATGCAGGCCATACAGGACTATGCAGCGATCGTCCACAAAGCAATTGCAGATGGTATCGATATACGCGGCTATTACTTCTGGAGTACATGGGATAACTTCGAATGGCACCTCGGTCCGTCGATGCGATTTGGCCTATACGAATGCGACCCTAAGACCATGAGAAGGACGCCACGGCCAAGTGCGCGATTGTATTCGTCGCTGGCGCATTCAAAAAAGATCCTGCTTCGAGGTGAAAGTGTTCCTGCCTGAAGTAACTTTTACATTTTACATTTAGTGTTTTACATTTTGCGGTTAAGACACGGGAAACTTCAACCGCAAAATGCAAAACACTAAATGTAAAATGTAAAACCAGCGGTAATGCCAAACGGTCAGATCTCGGAAAGTTGCTAGCTTTGGCCTATGAGAATTGGGATCAGTTTGTTCGTGCTTTTGTTTTGGCTTGGCACCTCCACGTTATCGCACGCACAGAAGAGCATTATCTATGCAGGCACTTTTTCACAACGCGGCAGCCAGGGCATCTATGTCTTTCAGTTTGATCGCGCGAAAGCAACTTTGAAACAAGTTCAAACCGTGCCAGGCCTGGAAAGCCCGTCATTTCTTACAACAGACAAGACCGGCAGGTTTCTTTACTCTGTTAATCGTGGAAGAGCCGATGTAAATGATAAAGGAGGTTCGGTGAGCGCGTATGCTATCAACCCGAAGACTGGATTTCTTAGCGGTCTCAATACACGGTCATCGTATGGCGAGGCACCCTGCTTTATTTCCCTCGACCGTTCAAACAAACATGCATTCATCTGCAATTATCTGGGAGCAAACCTGCTCGTACTTCCCATATTCACGGATGGGCTACTGGGCGTACCATCCGACTCGAAGAAATACTTTGGAAGCAGTGTCAACGCAGAACGTCAGACTGAACCACATATCCATTCCTCGTATCCTTCACCCGACAACCGATTTCTCTACGTATGTGATCTTGGCACAGACAAAGTATACGTTTATCGCTTTGATGCCGCAACGGGACGGTTAAGCGACGCCGAAACTCCCTATACCAGTGTGAACCCCGGAAGCGGTCCGCGTCACCTTGCTTTTCATCCCAATGGCAAGTTCGCCTACGTAGTTGAAGAGCTGACCTCTACCGTATGTGTGATGAATATGAATTCCGACAACGGTGCACTCACCGTTTTGCAGGACACCGTACGTGCGCTTCCCTCCTCTTTCACAGGGACCAACACCAGCGCTGACATCCATTTTCATCCGAGCGGCAAGTTCATGTACATGTCGAACCGTGGGCACAACTCCATCAGCGTTTTTAGTGTTGGCGCGGATGGGGTGATTAAACTGCTCGACGTGCAGCCCATAGCCGGCAAGACGCCGCGCAACTTCCTGATTGAGCCTAAAGGTGAGTTTATGCTGGTGGCGAACCAGGATTCGGATAATATTATCCTGTTCCGGATAGATGCAAAGACGGGCAAACTGAAGCCCGTAGGAAAACCCGTTGCCGTACCAGCACCGGCGTGCCTGGCCTATCTTGCCATTCATTAGGGCAGTCGGCCTGGACCGCTCGCCTTTTGTTGGTCCTCTGCTGGCGCGGCCCGTGGCCGAGGGGGTATCAGCCCTGGGTGTGCCGACAGGCGGTCTGTCCTTGCGGAAATGCTATGTCCAGAGGCTAAAAGTGACTCCTAACATGTTAACTTTCAATACAATACGACTTATTTAGAATTTTTCTACGAAATGATAACCATCGAAGCATTTCAGTCGTAAATTTGATACCGGAAATTTCAATCCTTGGAAAGCCAATTTACAGTAACGCTCGTCCTTTCGCTTAGCCGCACTTCCGGAAGCTTCAAGCTTGTTGTCGGCGAACAAAGTTTTGATCAGACTACCTGCGAATTTCTTCTCACGTTTTCCTGCGTGCAGGGCAAAGACATGAACGAGTACATGAGCAACCTGGCTTCCGAATTCGACCATGTTCGGGTTCCCTTATCAGGTTGTGGCAAGTCCGTGACGCTCTGTCTTTCTGACTTTGCAAGATTGCGCAGCCTTTATAGCCAACGCATGTTCGAGCTGAAGCTCGAAGATCTCCTCATGCGCAATGGTATCTGCTCTGTTGAGCAGTTCTCCCGCCAAATGGCATAGAGTTAGACTTCTTCTAAATTATCCTGATTTCGCACGTTTTGTGCAAACGTTGCGTTGCTACAGTGTATTTTTGTTTTAATAACACGGTGGTCAACCGCCGTTTAAACTGTTTAGAAAATGAAAACAACCTCAGTACTTCGTCAGAAGACATCGCTTCAAGACAGCGTATTGGATATCCTGAATAAGCAAATGGCAGTGGAAGCCCACTCTTCGGCCACCTATCTTTCTATGTCGGCGTGGTGCTATTCGCAGGGACTCAGAGGCTGTGGCGAATTCTTTCGCATGCAGGCTTCTGAAGAGCGTGATCATATGATGAAGATATTCAACTACATCGCGGATTCAGGTGCGCTGGCTATCTCTCCTGAGATCGCTAAAGTTGAGCGCGGCTTTGAAGACCTTCGTTCAATCCTTGTGATGGCTCTTGAGCAAGAGATCATGATCACGGAGAATTTCAACAAGATGACAGAGCACTGCCAGAAAGTGCGCGACTATCAGACAGCGCGATTCCTGCCAGTGGTACCTCGACGAACAATTCGAAGAAGAGCAACAGGCACGCCGTTGCATCGAGATCTTCGACCTCATGAACGCGAAAGATGCGTTGTTCGACATCGACAGAGAGATCCACGATCTCAAGAAAGACTAATCGGCTTACAAAGCTTTAATATCAGGAACGCGGTGCATTGGAAAATGCATCGCGTTTTTTGTTTGCTTACTACCCTTGGATCAGTCGTGCTGATCGTGCCGACCTAATGGCGACAGCCAGCAAGACAATCATTTAACCTAACAGTTAGTCAGATTTCACCAAAGACAAAGATAAATCCGCCGATTGTCACAAGTGACACAAGGGCAGCTGCGGATATGTAATAATGACGGCAGACAGGCTTCCCTTCAAACTGACTAAAAACTGCCAGTAACAGGTTGATAAACACAAGCGCGACAAATGCTAACCCCGCGAAAGCAATGATCTTGTCGCTATCCGATTTGTACTCGAACCAACAGATCATAAACATCAGGATTGCATTGATACCGTAAATGATGTTCTTCATTGAATACTGGGTTATAAGCCTGGTATTTCCTGAATGTGTCCTGATCCCTAAATACAGTACGATAACTTCAATTGAATTTCCGGCAACCAGTGTAACTGCCCGTGCATATCTTACTGGTAATTATCGAAAAGAGAAATCCACTGGGTTCAAACAACAATAGACTATGCTTTCAGGATGCGCATCTCCACGCGTCGATTCATCTTACGCGCTTCGGGAGTCATTTCATTCTTCAGAGGCTGCGATCCGCCAAAAGCTTTCGTCTTGACGCGATCTTTGTTAATCCCTTTTCCTACGAGATACTTCTTCACAGCTTCAACACGGGCCTCTGACAATTCCATGTTAGCCTTTGAGCTTCCCTGATTGTCTGTATGGCCCTCGAGTTGTATCACCATCTTCGAATTCTCTTTCATCATCTGCCCCACTTCGTCGAGCTCGGGATACGACTTTGGATCTATCGTTGACTTGCCCTGTGGAAAGATCAGGTTGGTCAAAGTCATTGTTTGTCCTGAAGGAGTAAGCGAGATGTCGCGCAACACCCTTCTTTGCGCATCGATGTCTTTCGGGTCAACAATAACCGTTCGCGGGTTATAATCTTTCGCTTCTGCCGTGATCTGGTATTTGGCTGTGCCGAAGATTGGGAACGAAAAAGTGCTATCGTTAAAGCGACCACTGATGCCTCCTGTAGGGATACTACTGTATCGTATTGTGGCCTTAATGCCTTTGCCTGTGCGCGAGTCAGAAATTTTTCCCTGCGCAACGATCTCATCCTGGGCATGAGCGGCAAGGACACAAAATAGTGCTGAAAAAATGAGAAGGGTGTATTTCATAACAAGCAAGATAACAAAGACTATACCTTAACGCAAGAATCACCGGGTGACTGGTGCTATTCATCGATGAAAAGTAAACATTCGGCGACGTTGTTGATGTGATTCATTAATCGAGGTAACCTCTAAGGCGGCAAAGAGGTTTCCAACGTTCGCTGCGTTCGTGGACATGGTTCGAACGACTGGATTTTACTCGGCAGTGGGAGTCTAAAGCTTGCTGCTCGCATATACGAGTTGTTAGTCAATCAATCGTATCTGGTTCTATCCGTAAAATAAGGTCGCTCGAACCATGTCCACTTCCGCGCGAACGTTGGAAAGTTGCGTTCGTCGCAGGCAATAGCAGCTACCCGATCGAGAGTACTTCATCGATAATTTTAAAAACCACGACACCGCTTCATTGCATTCGCGAATGGCTGGCATAAGGTCGTACGTGCGTTGCATGTCGAGTCGATGCGCGTTTCAATTGACGTGATCATGCGACACGCGGAGAGAACATCCACGCGCATTGCCACCGACCGAAGATGCCTACGGCATCTGAATGCATCTGTTCGACGAAGCCTACGTATCAAAGTGCATTCGTTCTAAGATAATACTGCATCTGAATGCAGCTGTTCGATCGGCATCTTATGTAGAGCGCAAAACAAAGAAGCCAGGTTTCCCTGGCTTCCTGTTATAAATCAAACTCGATGGTGTCCCCTACTCCGAACGACTTGTCGTCTTTTGGTTTCGGGGCAACTACTTTTTCTTCTTTACTTTTTTCTTCCGGGCTTCCGAAGAGGCTTTGCTGGTTCTCGGCTTGCTGACTTGGCGGGTGCTTTTGACCTGGGTGCCTTTGCTGGTGACTTTGCTGACTTTCCGGCTGTCTTGCTTGCTGATTTTCCTGGAGTCTTTGTCCCGGCTGACTGCTTTCGAGCTGGCTTGGGGGTTGACTTTTTGGCTGGCCCCTGAGGATCCTTTGCTGCTCCTCGCTGAGGTGACCTGGCTTGCTTTGGAAGAGGTCGGCCGGCTCGTTGCTGTGGTGCTCCGGCTGCTCTTTTTTTTTTGCCTGATCCCCTTCGGAACCGGCGCTGCCATCATCATCTTCACCAGCATCATCTCCACCACTGGCTTCCTCCTGATCAGAAACCAGCGTCACTTTCGTAACGCGATCGAGAGACAACCGATTACCTACTGCCTTCCAGCCTTTCACGTCAATCAGCTCGTCGAGATTCATGACGTCGGTCTTCTTATCCTTGTTCTTACCAGAGATAAAATCCACTTCAATTTCCGCCGACTCCGCTGTAGTTGCCAGAATCAGTCTCGAACCAATAGACTCAGAGATAAAATTGAATTCCTTATCCAGTGTCGTGGTTTCAATCATGAAGCGCTTCACCATGTACAGCTTCGACTCGCCGTCAACATAGATTGCTGAAACCGGACGCGCCGGATTAAACTTCTGCACAAGCAATGTCTTCTCCGGATCAAAGCGATTCGCCAGATCATAGTTGGTGATCTTGTAGTTACCGTTGCGGGTAAACGTTATGAGCTTATCGTCGCCATCGAACTTACCCAGATACTTGCCACGCTCCTCGCGATTAAGTCTGCCTGCAGCATCATCGTACCAAAGACTCAACTTACTCAAGGTTGATGCGCCTGCCTGCAACAGCTTAACCTTCCGGACCGGATACTTGGTGATGGTGTTACCGCGCGCTCCCCGACCCTTCACTTCCAGTTCAGCGAAGTCGTATTCAAAAACTTTCTTCCTCGCTGTGCTCGACTGTGACAACGTGACCTCTACTGTTTCTGCTTCTCCATTGGGATTGCCGGAAACGTAATGGATGCGCGAGTTCTTATCATCGGTAGCGATCGGATATTCTTTGTCGCGTGTCATGCCGGGCATGTTGAATCTCTTGGCAAACCCCTTCCCTGACTTGCCATCGGTGTAGACCACATTGTATACCATGCGGTCATCACCCTTCTTCCATATTCCAACATATAGAATGTCTTTGCCCATAAAGACCTTGTCTGCTATGCGCGACACCTTTGCCTTTCCATCCTTTCTGACGACGATTACATCATCGAGGTCGGAGCAGTCCTGAACAAATTCATTGTTCTCATCGCGCTTAAGTCCGTACCCAATGAATCCGTCAACGCGATTAACGTACAGCTTCTGGTTGTTGGCAATAACATCGGTGGCCGCCACTGACTGGAAACCTTTGATCTCCGTGCGTCGCTCGCGACCCTTACCATATTTATCAAGAAGGTTCTGGAAGTAGGCGATCGCGTAATCCGTGAGATGTTTGAGGTGATGTTCCGTTTCCTTCAATTCCTTTTCCTGATCACGCATCAGTTCATCAGCCTTGAAAGAGTCGTATTTTGAAATACGCTTGATACGGATCTCAGTCAGACGAACAATATCGTCGCGGGTAATCTCGCGATAGAATTTCTTCTTATGCGGTTTAAGTCCCTTGTCAATTGTATCGATCACTTCTTCCCAGCTCTCTGCTTCTTCTATGTCGCGATAGATCCGTTTTTCGATGAAGATCTTTTCGAGTGAAGAGAACAGGATTTTTTCCAGCAACTCGGCCTTCCTGATCTCGAGCTCCTGCCTGAGCAGATCTGTTGTTTGCGCCGTGTTTACCTTGAGAATCTGGTTCACCGGCATGAACTGTGGCTTGTCGTCCACGATCACGCAGGCATTCGGAGATATGCTGATCTCGCAATCGGTGAATGCATAAAGTGCATCGATGGCGATCTCAGGAGATTGACCAGGCTGAAGCAGGATCTGGATTTCTATGTCCTGCGCAGTCTTGTCGATCACCTGCTTTACCTTGATCTGGCCTTTCTCGCTTGCCTTTACGATCGATTCCATCAGCGACGTGGTAGTCGTACTGAATGGGATCTCCCGGATGATCAACGTCTTCTTGTCGACGATCTCGATTCGCGCACGAACCTTGATCTTGCCACCGCGAAGACCCTGATTGTAGTCGGTAAAGTCTGCGATTCCACCTGTGAGGAAGTCGGGAAATATCTTTGCATTCTTGCCTTTGAGAATATCGATCGATGCCTTGATCAATTCACCAAAGTTGTGAGGAAGGATCTTCGTAGACAACCCTACGGCTATACCTTCAACTCCCTGGGAGAGCAGCAAAGGAAACTTAACGGGCAACGTTACCGGCTCGCGCTTACGGCCGTCGTACGACAGCTGCCACTCAGTAGTCTGGGCGTTGTAAGCAATATCAAGAGCAAACTTCGACAGCCGAACTTCAATATATCGAGGAGCTGCCAGCACCATCACCAGTGCGCACATCACCCCAGTTCCCCTGCTTATCAAACAAGAGATCTTTTTGACCGATGTTCACGATTGCCTCCCCGATCGATGCGTCGCCGTGCGGGTGATACTGCATCGTATTCCCGATTACGTTAGCCACCTTGTTCAGGCGCCCGTCATCCATTTCTTTTAGGGCATGCATGATGCGTCGCTGCACCGGCTTGAAACCATCTTCAATGCGCGGAACGGCCCTTTCCAGGATAACGTACGATGCGTAATCCAGAAACCAGTTCTGATAGAGACCATCGATCGCTATGGAATGAACAACATCCTCAGACTTACCATTTCCATTGGCAGGCTGTGTTAGTTCGTTGTTCGCGCTTTCGTCGTCTGGTTTGTTTTTTTTGCTCATGGTTTAAATTCCAATTTCCCCCGATTTCATTGGGTTTTCCCCGATTTCATCGGGGGCTATTCATGTTAAGCCCTTCGGGCTTTAATTATCAGTTATCAATTATCAGCAGCTACCTCCGCCTCTTCTTCAACCACCGCATCCTTCTTGTTGACCTTATCCATTTCAATCCGAAGATTTCCAATGATGAATTCCTGGCGGTCCATCGTGTTCTTACCCATATAGAATTCCAGGGTCTTAGCCAAATGACCATCACCCAGGAGAACAGGCTGAAGACGGATGTCATCGCCAATGAAATTTCCGAACTCGTCGGGTGAGATCTCACCGAGACCTTTGAAGCGTGTGATCTCTGCCTTCGCGCCTATTTTGTTAATCGCTGCAAGGCGCTCTTCGTCGGTGTAGCAATAGATCGTTTCCTTCTTGTTTCGAACGCGAAAGAGCGGAGTCTCCAGAATAAATACGTGACCCGCCTTAACAAGCTCAGGGAAGAACTGGAGGAAGAACGTCATCAACAGCAATCTGATGTGCATGCCATCCACGTCAGCATCCGTAGCAATGATCACTTTGTTATAGCGAAGCGATTCAATTCCGTCTTCAATGTTGAGGGCGTGCTGGAGCAGGTTGAATTCTTCATTCTCGTATACGACCTTCTTCGTGAGACCGAAGCTATTCAACGGCTTACCCCGGAGACTGAACACTGCCTGGGTATCTACATCGCGGGATTTTGTAATTGAACCGCTGGCTGAATCGCCCTCGGTGATGAAGATCATGGAGTCGACGCCCTTCTCATTCTTCTCGTCGAAGTGATAGGTGCAGTCGCGAAGCTTCTTGTTGTGCAGGTTCGCTTTCTTGGCCCGTTCGTTGGCGAGCTTCTTGATACCGGCGATTTCTTTACGTTCGCGTTCAGACTGAAGGATCCGTTTTTTTAATGCTTCAGCCGTGGCAGCGTTCGCATGCAAGAACTTCTCAAGTTCGCGAGCAACAAAGTCGCCGACGTAAGTGCGCACTGAGGCACCTTCGGGCGCCATGTTGGTAGATCCAAGTTTGGTTTTGGTCTGCGACTCAAACACTGGTTCCTGAACCCGTACGGCAATCGCTCCAATGATACTGGCCCGGATATCGGAAGCATCAAAATCATCCTTTCTGAAAAAGTCACGCACACCTCTAACCAGCCCTTCGCGGAAAGCTGCCAGGTGCGTTCCACCCTGCGTTGTATTCTGACCGTTGACGAACGAATAATATTCTTCTCCATACTGGTTGCCGTGCGTCAGTGCCACTTCGATGTCTTCACCCTTGAAGTGAATGATCGGATAGCGCATCTCCTCATTGTTCGTTTTCTGCCTAAGCAGATCGAGCAATCCGTCTTTGGAGAAGTATTTTTGTCCGTTATAGTTTATCGTCAATCCGGCATTCAGGAACGCGTAGTTCCACATCAGATCTTCCAGGTACTCAGGAATAAAATGATAGTGCTTGAACATCGTGTTGTCGGGTTCGAATTCCACGAACGTTCCGTTCCGTTCTTCACTCTTCGACAGTCTGCCGTCAGTTACCAACACGCCTTTCTTGAACTCGGCTATCTTGGTTTGGCCATCGCGGAATGCCTGCACCTTGAAGTAGTTGGACAGGGCGTTTACCGCTTTGGTACCCACGCCGTTCAGACCCACTGACTTTTGAAACGCACCGCTGTCATACTTCGCGCCGGTGTTAATCTTAGAAACCACATCGACCACCTTACCCAGTGGGATACCGCGTCCGTAATCACGAACCGTTACCTTTTGCTCGGTGATTTTGACGTCGATGGTTTTTCCGTAGCCCATCATGTGCTCATCAATCGAGTTGTCGACGACCTCCTTAACAAGGACATAAATACCGTCGTCTTTTGAAGATCCATCGCCAAGCTTACCGATGTACATCCCTGGTCTGAGCCTGATGTGCTCACGCCAGTCGAGCGACTTAATGCTCGCTTCGTTGTACTCAAACATGTTGGGTTCCTTGTCGTTCTTTGCCATAGGGATTCAGAAATAATGATGAAACAGCGATCAGGATATCAAAAAAATCCGATCATTAGCCCTTCGAAAAAAATGTATCGTGAAGGTATTTTGGTTCATCTAATTTGGGTCAATAAAGTGAATTTTGAAATGAGTTCAATCAAATCCGGATAATGATGAATTGCAAAAATTCATGAGGTAACTAGTTGTAAATCGCTGTTCACTAATACTTAGGACAAGCAATTATGAACAAACTATTTAACTCATTACGCGTCTGAACACCAGGTAAATTGGCCATGAGATCGTCCACGCAACGAAGAGGCCGACACTGAAATAGACGATGTACCGGATCTGATTATAGTCGAATTTTTCGCCGCTGTTAAAGAGACCGACGAAGTTCATCGAGACGATGAAAAAGAAGTTCAGCGCGATCACGAGGCCGTAGAACCAGGTCCGGAACTCGGGACGTTTTACAAAGACTTTGGATATCGGGAAGACCATCACATTCACCAGTGCGATTAAGGCGGTCATGGAATAGAAGTAAACGTCGCGGCTCACACGGAACACGGACGCTCCCTCTTCCTGAACAACCACGGTTTCCGGAAGGCCGGCATAATTAAAGAGCAATATTGCCAACGTCACCAGCATCGAAAGAAACCACACTGCCTTAAATAACTTTAGGACCATGTTTGTAGATTTGGCTGCAAATTAAAGGATAAAAAAACTTGAACTTCAAGCGGCCGGCGAGCATTAGGTACAAATTTGCCATTCCCGTTATAATCATTTTATTATCAACCAGTTGTCGCCCGCACATTCCTGAATTTTCCGCGATCGACATGGTCCAGTGGAGAAGTGACCGCCACGGGTGTGACGGTGCGAGAATGACATCCAGGGATGAGTTTACCAATCAGAAGGATAAGCTGCTCTCTCTCAGCGAGTCCGAGGTCGTCAGCACCCTGGGAACTCCCGATCAGCAGGAGCTTTCCAAGCGAAACCAAAAGTTTTACTATTACTATCTTGAACCCCACGGTGAATGTGCTACGTCGGATTCGTCGAGCAGGCCGATGCGTGTCGCTATCCGGTTTAATGCCATGGGCCTGGCTAAGGAAGTCAGGATTGAAAAGAATTACTAACTGAAAATCAGCCTTATGAAGCATGTTTCCGTAATTGGTTCTGGAACTATGGGCAATGGTATTGCCCACGTTTTTGCGCTGCATGGATTCTCTGTGAAACTGATCGACATCCACGAGTCGGCGCTTCAGAAAGGCATTGGCAACATAGACAAGAACCTCACGCGGCAGGTGGAGAAGGGTACCATCGACGCGACGCGAAAAGCCTCCGCGTTGTCTCACATCTCACTCACGACGTCGATCAGCGAAGGGTGCAGGAATGCGGACCTGGTGGTTGAAGCGGCGAGTGAACAGGTTGAGCTCAAGCTTAACATCTTTAAGGAAATAGATAAAGTGGCCCCTAAGCACGCCATCCTTGCTTCCAATACTTCCTCCATTTCCATTACGCGCATCGCTGCCGCCACGTCGCGGCCTGACAAGGTAATTGGCATGCATTTCATGAACCCGGTTCCCCTGATGAAGCTTGTGGAAGTGATCCGTGGATATCAAACCAGTGACGAGGTGACGTCGGCCGTTGCTGAACTTTCCAAAAAGCTTGAGAAGGTGCCGGTGGAAGTTAATGATTATCCGGGCTTTATAGCCAATCGGATTCTGATGCCCATGATTAATGAGGCGATCTGCTCATTGCACGAAGGTGTGGCGGGCGTGGCAGAAATTGATGAAGTGATGAAGCTTGGCATGGCACACCCGATGGGTCCTCTTGAGCTGGCGGATTTTATCGGGCTGGATGTCTGCCTGTCTATCCTTCGCGTACTGCACGATGGATTCGGCAATCCCAAGTACGCGCCTTGTCCCCTGCTGGTAAACATGGTCACGGCGGGACACCGAGGGGTGAAGAGCGGGGAAGGGTTTTATAAGTATACTCCGGGTTCGAAGGAGAAGCGGGCGGTAAAAATTAAGAATTAAGAATGAAGAATGAAGAATTAGCTATCACGACCTTTGGTCGTGGCATCGGCAGCCTTCGGCTGGGAGCTAATTCTTCATTTTTCATTCTTAATTCTTCATTCTTAATTCTTAATTGATGTTCAGGCTCGCTCCCACCATATACAAGCCTGCTGATCTGTCGGCTGCGTAGAATTCTCGTGAGCGATTGTTCAATACGTTGCGCGCATTCACGAACAAGTTGACATTGCGTGTAAGGGTCCAGTTGGCCTTCACATTCACCAGGAATTTGCCGCTGATGTCACCCTGAGGATTAGTGCCTCCGTTGTCGTCGCGATCATATTGAGTATGAGCCGCATAGTAGTAGCCGTTCATGTTGACGTTCAACTTGCTGAGAAGTTTCGCATTCAGATAGTATCCACCATAGAATGAAGGTGTGTTCTTGTGATCGCTGTCGCTGTAAGTTACAGAAGGATCAAGTGATGGAGACACATAGGATGAAGGCATGTTCTTAGATTCCGTCTTTTGCACAGTGATGAATGGCTTGAACTGGATCTTGTCATTCGGCACGATGTTAAGGCCCAGCGTGGCGCCGTTTTGGATTCCCTTTAGAGGAATGTTCATGAACTGCTCACGGATAGGAACCATCACACCTACGTTCACGACATCCGTCAGCTGAAGCGCGTAGAAGTTATCAGCCACCTGATGGAAGACATCGAGGTCCAGCTGCATGGTCTTCGTAAGCTTTACGCGGTATCCCAGTTCAACCATTTCAACAGTGAACAAGTCCATGTTCTCATTTCCTGCGCGAACGTAGTTAACACCCAGAGGTGTAGGTACCTGAAGGTTAATGAAGTTAGTCGCGATGAATGATCCACTGTTTGAACGAGTAAAGGCGGCGCGAATGATGTTGTTTTCATTCAGGTTGTAAGTAGCTGCCAGTTCATACGCGAAATAGAGATCATCTGGTACTGAGAACTTGTCAGCCCGAATGCCACCGATCACGCGAAGGCTCTTTGTGATGTGAGCATCGGCGCGTACATAGCCTGCCGTTGTGCTAATGTTACGGTCTACTCCTCCGAGGAAGGTCGGACCGTCGACAGCGAATTCCGAGTCGTCGAAGCGCACGTTCTGGTAGCTCAATCCGGGTGTGATTGTCAGGTGTTTACCGATGGCGAACTCATATTCGGCTGAAGCGTCGGCAACTGAGTAATCGTACTGATTGGGAGGCGAGCTTACGTTCAGGTTATCGGTTCCATTCACGTAGCTCGTTCTCACCGATAATCCGTGGATCTTTGCAGCAAGGTTCGCGTAGTAATTGTTCGACTCGTTTGTCGTGAAGTAAGTCGTACCCGACAAGAAGATCTTTTGAGTCTGTGAGCTCGTTGTTCCTACGGTGAGGTCGAGCGATATCTTTTCAGTAGGCTTCACGTTGAGGAAGCCGTTCACTCCCCATCGGCTCAAAGAACGATCGGGATTCGGGAAACGGGCCGCAGAGTTATCGACGAACGATTCGATTGGTGCGAACTGACCTGTCGTTATATTATAATAGTCTTTGTCAAAGCGATTGCGTTCCTGGAAGTTCCCGGACACAGCAAACGATACCTTGTCGTTTACTTTCGAACCGATTGTCGCATTCGCGATCATGGTTTGAGCAGTTCCATACTGCGCGTTCGCAGTTACATAAGTCTTTTCAGTTGGACGCCTGGTGATGATGTTAATAACGCCCGTAACGGCATTTGGTCCGAACAGCGGGGCTGACGGGCCACGAACGATCTCGATGCGTTCGACATCATTAAGGTCGATAGGAAGTGTCTCCCAGAAAGTACCACCAAGGTTGTGATTGAACACCGGACGGTTATCGATCATCACGAGCGTCGCCAGGTTAGACTTGGCGTATGTCTCACTGGTGCGCAGCATGTTATCGAAGCCACGGATATGGATATCATAAACGCCGTTGGCTTCTTCACGAACGATCACGCCTGGAGCAAGTCTAAGTGCTTCCATGATGCTGGTAGCGCCCGACTTCTGGATCTCTGCATTCGTAATGGTGTAGCTGGAAAGCGGTGCGTCGAAGACGGTTTCGTCTTTCCGGCTGGCTGAATTGATGGGAATGTCGAGTAGTTCTTCCAGTGAAAGTGCGAACAGATCTACTTCTTCTTTCTCCTGAGTCTCTTGTCCGAAGCTCGCCGTGGTCACAAGGACGCATGCAAGCATGAACAGCCTGGTAGATAACTTCATAAAAAATGGGGGTTTGTTAAAAATGAATGCCCGCGCAACGGCAAATCATGCCGGCTCCTGGCGGACATGCGCTCCTTGGGTAAGCGCGGGTCTGCATTTGTTTTAATTGTCAAAACAAATTTGCCACTACTAATGCCGACAGGAATTGTCGATTTACCGCAAACATTACATCTGCCAGAGTTGTGGAATCATTGCCACACTCCCAAACGTTTGCGAAAGGAAGATTGGGTCCGGAGTGCACTAAAAGGATGAAAGGATGGCGTGTGAGGGTGAGGAACAGGTCAAAATCGGCTAACGGCGTGAGCGTGAAGGACAATAAACCCTGCGCATTCCGGTGGAGTGGCGCAGGGCGATTGTGATAATATCAGGCTTTGCTTTTCAGCAAATCGCGGATCTCTGTGAGCAACACCACATCGGCAGGCGGCGCGGCAGGAGGTGCAGCTTCTTCCTTCTTCTTCGTCGAGTTGATACCCTTGATAATGAGGAAGAGTACAAAAGCTATGATCAGGAAGTTAATGATGGCAGCCAGGAAGTTGCCGTACTTAACAGTACCAAATATGGTAAGTTCCTCCAGCTTATTAAGATGTGCAGCATCAAGTGCTGGTTTAAGTATCAACGGGGTAATTACATCTTCAATAAGGGAACCGACAATCTTGCCGAATGCGCCACCGATGATAACACCGACTGCAAGATCGATCACGTTGCCACGCATGGCGAATGCCTTAAATTCCTTTAACATAAAGTTGAGGTTTGGTTTTTTTAGAAAAATAGCGAGTAGCGCAATAGCATGCAACCTCTGTTGGCAGAGCGAATGGAATGGAAATAAACAAGGGCGAAAGGCGGGATGGCGTCGGTGGGGTGTAGAGGACGCAGAGGTTAACCGCAAAATGTAAAACTCTGAATGTAAAATGTAAGAGTTGAGGGATGAAGGGATGGCTAGTTAACAAGGTTCAACGGGTTGCGCAGGTTGCTGTACTCGGTGAGCTCAACGCCAGCACTTCCAATGAACATGTTCGCATTGATCTTAACAGGAATGCGGTTCTTGTCGTCTGAAAACCAAGCGGTAACAGAATTCTCACCATCGAAGACTTTGTTCTTTGGCATTACCGGCTTGAACACAATCGTCCTGATTTTACCGGCCTTTACTTTGATGGTTTCCTTGCCCGCATATACGATCCTGAAATTATAGAACTCGTCCTCGAAAAAGCCTTTGACTGAGATGGTGTCGCCAAGTTTAATACGCGACAGGTCCATGTTACGGAGGAAAAGAAAACCCGCCACCATATCCCGGACCTGTGCCGGCGCGTCGAAATAGTTGGGTTCCTTTAACTTACCCGTCTTTTTGTCGAGGGTTTTTACCTCAATACGTCGGTTGACGTGGTCGAAATTGGTCCACTCGTCTTTGCGGTACTTTCCCTCGCGGATAAAACGGTAGAATTGGTGAGGAACGAGGGCCGCCGTATCAATGTAGGCGCCCCAACGGTCGTTGACATCCGCCACCCAATCGACCATACCGACAGTGCGACCATATACGTCAATCTTAAAACAATCGCGGTTGTTGATCTTGTGGTATTGAGGATCGATGTTAACGCTTCCCTTTCCAACGTTGAAGATCCCGTAAGTCATTTTGAAATGGATGGTCTCGCCACGGCGGAAGCTTTCGTTTTTGACCGGCGGATACGTCCGGTCCTCCTTAACGAAGGCGCTGAGCACGAATAGTACGAATACGCTAAGGAAAGCTTTATTCATCATCTAAATCAAAAAATGCAGGCATATCCCAGCCTGTTGAAATTCAAACCATGTGCCAACCGTCGTAAACCGATCCCTTCTAGTCTAATGACGATTATACTGACACATTATTGTCACGTAAAGCATCGTTCAGGGAGGTTTTTTTATCCGTGCTCTCCTTGCGCTTACCAATAATCAGTGCACAGGGCACATGAAATTCGCCAGCCGGGAACTTTTTTGGAAGTGTTCCTGGAATAACTACCGAGCGTTCCGGCACATAACCCTTATATTCGACGGGTGAAGGTCCGGTGACGTCAATGATCTTAGAACTGCCAGTCAGTACAACATTGGCCCCAAGCACCGCCTCTTTGCCTACCCTAATGCCTTCCACAACAATGCACCGTGAACCGAGAAATGCACCGTCCTCGACTATAACGGGAGAAGCCTGAACAGGTTCCAGAACTCCTCCGATTCCTACGCCGCCACTGAGGTGAACGTTTTTGCCGATCTGAGCGCAGCTGCCCACAGTAGCCCAGGTGTCTACCATTGTACCTTCATCGACATAAGCGCCGATGTTAACATATGATGGCATCATGATTACACCTTTGCTCAGAAATGCTCCGTAACGTGCAATCGCGTGGGGTACAACGCGTACACCGAGTTCTTTGTAGTTTTTCTTTAGTTTTATCTTATCATGAAATTCGAATGGTCCTACCTCAATGGTCTCCATTTGCTGAATGGGGAAATAAAGGATCACGGCTTTCTTAACCCATTCATTAACTTTCCATCCGGCCTCTGCAGGTTCTGCCACACGAAGTGAGCCCTTATCCAGCATTTCAACTACACTGCGTATTGCTTCTTTGCTGGATGATTGCTCAAGTAATGAACGATTGTCCCAAATAGCCTCAATCTGTTGTTTAAGATCCATTGCGTTATATTTAAATCGGTATGCAAGAAATAAAAAAAAGGAGAATACTCCTTGCTTCATTGCTGAAACCGGTTGATGATACGCGTATGTATGAGAAGCTGGGTATTACTCTGGCGGACGAGTATGATGTGACCATCGCGGGTCAACCCACATTTGCGTCAATGTCGGAGGATAAGATTTCATTGCGTCCGCTACCACGCTTTAACCGATTAAGCCTGAAGAGACTTCTTGCGCCGTACTATGTGCTGCGTGTAGTGATGAGTGCCCGCCCCGATATACTAATCATTTGCTCGTCGGAACTGTTACCCCTCGCGTTGGTCGTCGGGATATTCAGCCGCATCAGGATTGTGTACGATGTTCAGGAAAATTACGCCATGAATCTCCGTCACGGTACTGCGTGGCCGCGCATTGCGCGTCCGCTACTGGCGGCGGCCGTACGGGCAGTGGAGTGGATTTCAGCCCCCATAATTGATCATTACCTGCTTGCTGAAAAGAGTTATGCCGATGAGCTGCCATTCATTGGAAGCAAATTCAGCATTGTGGAAAACAAGGTCGTGCGTACAGCCCTACCGTTCGGCAGGTCAGTGCCGGTGAAGGCATCCCTGGACATCAATAACTCCGCAATCAGGCTTTTGTTTACCGGCACACTTGCCGATTCGACCGGTGTTTTCCAGGCGATAGAACTGGCCAGGCGATTACACAATGTTAACACGAACATAACATTACGGGTGATCGGCTATGCTGCCAGGGACGATGTCAGAACCAGGTTGAAAGAAATCGCAGGTGATTGTTCGTTTATACAACTGGAAGGCATTGACCAACTTGTGCCTCATAGCGATATTCTGGCGGCGATAGCATGGGCTCATTTCGGCGTCATCTCGTATCCACGAAATGTTTCAACCTGGTCTGCTTATCCGACGAAGCTTTATGAATATCTCGGCCATCGGCTGCCCTTCCTGCTCATCAACAATATCGACTGGGTAAACTTCTGTCGGCCGTATGGCGCTGCCGTTGTGTTTGATCCCGACAATATCGATGAGCGTGGGCTGCTCACAGTGATGACAAACAGCAGCTTCTACGTCGTGGAACCTAATGAGGTATTTTGGGACAGCGAAGTACCCAAATTATTGCGGGCCATCGGGCAAATGTTGAGATAATTGTTAAACGTTGAGAATACTGTTAGGCGTTGAGGTAACTGTTAAGCGTTGAGGTAACTGTAGGTTTGGAGGTTGCTGTAAGTTTGGAGGTGACTGTCAAGTGTTGTGTTAACTGTTAGCAGACAATTCACGAATTTTGTAGTTCGTCCCTCTATATGTCATGTGTCACCGCCAGCGGGACCCACAAGGCTGGAAGGATCCAAAGGCAGATCGATCACCACAAGGCATCCCCTACCCGGCTGACTCTCTATCTCAAACGCTCCCTTAAAAACATCCACGTTTGATTGAATGGTGTTAAATCCAAATCCCCGCGAAAGATCATCTTTGTTCAATCCTATTCCATCGTCTTCAACAACAAGGTTCAATGAATCACGATGAAGAATGATCTGTATGCGCAAATTCGTAGCATGTGCATGCTTGATCACGTTTTGAACCAGTTCCTGGCAGATGCGAAAGATTCGAACTTCCAATTCTTCTGACAGGCGCACATCCAGTCCAAGGATTTGCAGGTCAACGGCAAGGGTACCCGAAGCGACAACCGGTGCAACGAAAGTCTCCAGCGCCGACTTCAAACCAAATCTGCTGAGAGAAACCGGGACCATGTTGTGTGAAATACGACGAAGCTCCTCGATCGCCTCATCAAGCAGATTGAGGCTGTCTTCAAATCCCTGTGCGCGTTCAGGTACTCTCTGACAGTATTCGTATTGAAGTCCGTTAAACCTCAGTCGCACGCTGGACAACAATGAGCCGAGACTGTCATGCA
>JASGJX010000031.1:0-341659 GCA_049840655.1 Chryseolinea sp. | reverse complement strand
CTGTAGCGCTTAAGGCTCGTTACGTATTGCTAAGGTTAATAGGGAAACACGATAGAATCCGAACAGCACCTTGACGGCACGGTAATTCGAACCCAACAGGGAAAGAGATGAGTAAGGAGGAATTTCAGAAGTGACCGGTCAGACCATAGCTGGTGCGTATTTTCAGGTTAGAAATGGTGCGGTTGTCTGAAAGAAATGTTTCATCAGAAACACGCCATGCCAATGCAGCTGAAGGGAAGAATGCGTACTTGTTATTCTCACCAAACTTTGACGAACCGTCAGCACGACCTGTGAAAGTCACGAGGTATTTACCCATCAAGCTGTAGTCTAACCTGCCCGAAGTATGAGTTCAATGCGTGTCTGTTTGCATTTGAGAATACAGTTCTGTTATCACTACCAGCACCTACGTTGTTGTACAAGAAATAGTCGCTTGGGAAATTTCCGGATCCCTAATCGATGGCAAAGTAATTAGTTTCCTGCCATGAAGCTCCCAAGAGGCCGGTGAAGGCGTGAATGTCGTTAAATGTTTTCCTATAGGTAAGATAATTTTCGAAGGACCAGAATGGCTCTCTTGAGTTGCTGGTTGCAGCTGTGGCAATGCCAGAAGTGCTCAAGTAGCTCGTGCTGGATTCATTATTTTCCTGTGTCACAACATTAGCACCCAACACGCTTCTAAAGGTAAGATCCTTAGTTATGTTGATGTCTGCAAACACGCTTCCCATCAACGTTTGCGTGTTAAGTATGTACTTACGACCGTAGAGTCTGCTCATTGAGCTATAGGTACCTTCCGCATAAGGATAGTCCCTGTTATTGGCAAATGTGCCATCAGGATAAGTTACAGGCATGAACGGGAAGTCTTCAACAATCTGGCGAGCCACGGCATCGTTGATGTCGACCAGGTTCTCCGTCTGGTAGTTATAGCTTAATGTACCGCCGATTTTCAACCATTTTTTGATCTGATCATCTATTGAAAATCTTCCAGAGTACCGTGTAAGGTAAGAGGTCTTCACGTAGCCGACGTCATTCCTGTATCCCAGGGAAAGTGAGTATGTAGTACGCTCGTTTCCGCCGCTAAAACCTAACTGGTGGTTCTGCGACATACGGTTTTGAGTAGTTTCTCTCAACCAGTCTGTATCATAAAGAGGCTTTTGATTTGAATCAAAAATACGAGGATCTGTTCTTCTCAGCGCAGGATTCAGGTAAGCCCACTTACCAGCATTCCAACCAACAGGGTCAAATTTTGCCATGTTCTGCCATGCGAGGTCTTCAGTATCCAGGTACTCCTGTGCATTCAATACTTCGCGTGAATTAGGACCTTTTGTGGGAACGCTGAAGTCAACGTCGTAGGTAACTTTTCCTTCGCCTGCTTTACCACGACGGGTAGTAATGAGGATTACACCGTTAGCACCACGTGCACCATAGATGGCAGTGGATGAAGCGTCTTTCAGAACTTCCATAGATACCACATCGTTTGGATTGATGTAGTCTATAGCTGAACTGAATTGATCTTTCGTACCCTGAGGCATTTGAACACCATCGATTACGTACAATGGGTTGTTCGAAGAGTTAATTGAACTGAAACCACGGATACGCACGGTTGACCGTCCACCTGGACGACCTGAGTTGTTGTTCACCTGCACACCGGCAACTTTACCAGCCAGTCCCTGATTCAGTGATGAGGCGGGGCGCTCTTTAAGCTGATCTTCGTTACAGAGCCTACTGCACCGGTCAAGTCAGATTTTTTTGCTGTACCATAACCGATTACCACGATTTCATCCAATGCAGTAAGATCTGCCGTTAGTACGACGTCGAGCTTGGTTTGCTCGCCTACTGCTTTTTCTGCCGTAATATAACCGACGAAAGAAAACACCAGCGTAGCGTTAGAGGGGGCAGTGATCGAAAAGCCACCTTGGGCATCCGTCACAGTACCGTTTGGTGTTCCTTTCACAAGGACGTTGACACCAGGCATAGTTGTTCCTTCATTGTCGGTAACTGTACCCGACACAAGTCGTTCTTGCGCCAGGCCCACCGATACTATCATTAGCATCAATGCCAATGACAAACTCAATCTTTCATAGAGTCTACTCATAGGAATAGGTTTTGGGGTTGGTTAGATGATGAGATAACAGTACGCGGCGTATAGCCCATACGTATTATAGTTGTATTCTCAGGAAATTAGCATTTTGGAATTCGATTAAACAAGTTGTCAATCGAAAACTTGACTGCCCGAAAAGCGCCGAAAAAGGGCTAAGTGTTATTTTCGTAGGGGAAACGACAATTTTGTATCTGGTTAATATTCAATCACTTATAAAAACACCCTTAGACGAACCCCACCACTCATACCTATTTATAGCCGTTAATATTAATGTAATGACATGCCCCACTTTTGTCCGGGAATAGATTAAACGCCAACGAATGCTGTCGCATGTTAGAACACGTTTGCTGTCCTGCGTTTAGCAAGCGACATAGAAACGCATGTTTAAATCGTCGCTTAGAAATAGTATGATGGAGAAGGCTGCATTGATCAACATCACGCTAACCATGTGTTATTGCTGCGGATGTGCTAACGCAAGATGCGTCATGCCGGGGAGTATAGGTCACCATCGGCACACCGCCGCGAATAACTAAACGACGGCCTTCGTAGTCGTTGCTTCAACAGGTGTGTTTTCCTTCCTGCGACCGATGATCAGACGAATTCCGGTATCGTAAGTGAAGTAGCTCCACATCCAGTTGATCACTACTATTAGTTTGTTGCGAAATCCAATGAGCGAGATCAGGTGAACAAACATCCAGATAAACCAGGCTTTGAACCCCTGCGTTTTGTATGTGTTTCCAAATATGATGAGGTCGGCAACGGCTTTATTTCTGCCAATAGTTGCCATTGAGCCATGGTCGTGGTATTTGAAAGGCACAAGCTGTTCGTTATTAAGCTGCCGGGCCAGGTTCTTTCCCAGCCATCCCCCCTGCTGAATCGCAGGCTGCGCCATCATCGCGAAGCCTTCCGGATTTTCAGTGGTCGACATTAAGGCGATGTCGCCAATGGCAAATATGTTATCATAACCCTCCACCCTATTGAATGCATCTACCTTTAATCGATTCTGCTTTATTGCCTCAGGACGAAAACCATCCATCAATGTTCCTGCAACGCCCGCGGCCCAGATCAACGTTCGTGTGCAAAGTGTCTCTCCAGTGTCCAGTGTTACTGTAAATCCATCGTAAGATTTAACACGGCAATTCAGCCACAACTTGACGCCTGCACGCTCAAGGATCTCTTTTGATCGTTTGGCCGCTTCCAGTGACATGCCCTTGAGCAAATGATCTCCGCTTTGCACCAGGTGTATGTCCATCTTTACAAAATTCAGTTCAGGATAGTCCTTTGGAAAGACGTGGGAGCGTAGCTCACTGAGCGCGCCGGCTATCTCAACACCTGTGGGTCCACCCCCTACGATCACAAAGTCCATCAGGCTGTTCAATTGCGCATCATCCTTGATCTGAAGTGCCTTTTCGAAATTGGAGAGGATAGTATTTCGCAGCGACAATGCATCGTCTATGTTTTTTAAGGCTATTGCTTTTTGCTGTATTTCTGCATTGCCATAAAAGTTGGTAGATGCGCCAGTTGCTACGACGAGGTAATCGTAATTGACATATCCAATGGAGGTCTCCACGATTTTACGAGTCGTATCAACCGACAACGCTTCCGCCATACGAAAGTAAAAGTTTGGATGGTCGTCGAATATCTTTCTGAAAGGATAGACAATGGACTGCGGTTCAACGCCTGCCGTGGCCACCTGATAAAGCAAGGGTTGAAAAGTGTGGAAATTCTGACGGTCGATGAGTACGACCTGGACATCGCTGTTGCGTAGCGCCTTTGCCAATTCCACTCCGCCGAAGCCGCCACCCAAAATAACGACACGACGTTTATCACTTTTATCGATTAAAGGCGTTTTCACCATAGCGTACGGTCAATGTTTGAGACAATGTATGCAAAAAAAAAGCCCGTTCCCCACGGGAAACAGGCTCTCGAACAATGAGATCAGTTAAATACGCCTGACTCTACCATCCCGGGTTGTTAGGCTTCAGGTTTGGATTGTTCCTGAAATCTGCAGCCGGTAGCGGAAGCAGATAGTGCTTCGTTGCTAATGGAGCACCATTGATGTTAGCACCGGCGAAGTCGACAAATTTCTTCGAATCGACATCATACACTTTTCGCAAACGAAGCATGTCGAACCAGGTAATACCCTCGTAGCTTAACTCATGCCAACGCTCGGCCCATACGGCCTCTCTGAAAGTTGACTGGTTATATGTTCCCTGGTCAGGTGTGATCAGTCCGGCGCGACCCCTGATTGCTTTCAATGCGCTGTATGCTTCAATGTTCAAACCTGATTCATTCTGTGCTTCGGCATAAATAAGCAACACATCGGCATAGCGGATTAAAGGATAGTTGAGGCCTGAGTTCCCCGTTCCAACAATCGGTGGCTGATCACCTATGGCTGCTTTGCCGTTGGCTATTACATCAAAATGCTTATAAATGTAAAAACGGTTCAGCGTGATTGGGTAGCCTGTTCCACCCCCCAGATAGTATTCCTTAAAGTAGAAACCCTTTTCGAGAATCCGCCGGTCGTTCGCTTCGTATGTAGCGAGGAACTTTGCTGTGGGAACAGTCGTACCGACCTCGCCAGAAGCGGTGATATTGGTGTTGTTCGGCAGGAAGAAAGTCTGATAGTTTGCATTCGCGATTCCGGCCGAATATTGAATCTGAAAAATATGTTCCAGACGATTGTTGTTACCCGGATTGTGCAGACCATCGTAGCTCGGAAATAATCCAATCTTGGTTGGATTTTCGAAAGCAAAGTCAATTACTTCTTTAGCCTTCGCCGCTGCCAACTGGTAATGCGAAGCTCCCTTGTTCAGGGGGAAACCTGCCATCGCCAGATAAACTCTGGCGAGGAATGCCTTTACTGCAAATTTTGAAGCATAACCAGAGGCATCAGTATCGGGGAAACCAGCCGCTTCCGCATCTTGCAAATCCTGTACGATCAAATCGTAAATGACCTGTGTTGCAGTTCTTGGCGCGTTGACTTCAATATCGTTCCATGATGAAATAGGGCGTGTGATCAGCGGTGCATCACCCCACAACTGTACTACCCAGAAATAATAGAATGCCCGTAAGAATTTGGCCTGCCCTACCCACTTCCTGGCATCAGCTTCAGGTAAAGTGGGGATTGTTGGAATCTTCTGGATTGACAGGTTTGCATTCGCTATTCCTTCAAAGCATTGTTGCCACCATTGCTGCAAGTGAAGATTATCGCCTGTATACTGATAGCTATACAGGTTATTCAGGTCTGAATTTTGACCTGTTTCTGTTTCTGCTGTACCACTTAATGCGTCCAGCATCTGGAAGTTTGCGCTGAATATGCCGGCGCCATCTCCATGAAATCTGAAATTTTCATAGATACCCCTTACTGCCGATTCAGCATCTTCAGGTGTTCTGAAAAAGGTTTCCGGGGCGATGTCAGTTGGATCCTGGTCTTCCAGGAACGATGAAGAGCAACCTGTCGCTACATACAACGCAACGCCGCAGAGCAATATGTTGTGGCTTTTCATTTGTCCTTGTTAACCATTAGTCCTCGTTCATTTACTTAAAGCCCCAAGCTCACACCAAACATGTAAGTGGTCGGCTTAGGATAGTCAAAGAATGTTTGTCCCTGCGCAAAAGGATTTGTGTAGGTTGACACTTCCGGATCGTTCCCGCTGAACTTTGTTTCGAGGAAGAAGTTCTGCAAGGACACGTATACCTGAGCACGATTCAAATGTATGCGCTCGATTATTTGAGAGGGAAGCGTATAGCCTACGAGGAGATTTCTGCCACGTATGAATGATCCGTCTTCAATCCAATGGGTATCGACGTTAGACACGTAACCCGCCTTAGAGTCACGGATCGCAGCAATGTCAGTATCTTCGTTAGACTCTGTCCACGCATTCACAACACTCGCATAGCTGTTAGCCAGACCCGTGCGATCTTCGCCTGAGTGCCTGGTCATGTTGAGCACATCATTTCCATAAGAGTAACTGATGTCAAGAACAACATTGAATGCTTTGTACTGCCAATTGTTGATAAAGGAACCATATGATTTCGGATTACCATTACCGATAATCATGCGATCGTTATCATTGATGGCATAGTTGCCATCGACATCCAGATACTTTATGTCACCAGGGAGCAAAGGCTTTCCTGTACCACGATAGGTATTGGTGCCGAACTTTGCAGCTTCAGCGGCCTCATCTGAACCCCAGGTTCCCTGCCGGACCAATCCCCAGAAGGCACCCACGGGCTGTCCTTCCATGATCACACCTGTTTGGTTGGTGAAGTTCGGATTACCCACACCAAAGATCGGCGCAGGGTTGGCGAGCTTCAACACCTTGTTACGGTTCATTGCCATGTTGAAAGTAGTGCGCCAACTGAAGTCAACGGTTTCAACATTTTGAGTGGTTATCGCAAGTTCGATTCCTTTATTTTCCATAGACCCTACGTTGCGCGTAATGGTGCCGTAACCAGAAGTGACAGGCAGGGGTGCAGCCAGCAACATATCAGTAGTTTTCCTATAATAAACGTCGGCTTCGATAGCGATGTGGTTGTCAAACAAACCAACTTCAAGACCTATGTCGGACTGGGCGGTTTTTTCCCATTTCAGATCTGGATTACCCAGGCGATTTGTGGCCACACCTGTTTGTCTCGTGTTGGAAAATACCGTAGTGACTATACGCAGCGTGGGAAGTGCAGAATAGGGAGCGATTTCAGAGTTACCCGTGAGGCCATAACTTGTACGAAGTTTCAGGTTAGAGACAACACGATTGCCTTTCAGGAAAGGTTCCTCAGAAATTCTCCAGGCGACGGCAGCAGATGGGAAGAATGCATATTTGTTTGCATCGCCGAATTTGGAAGATCCATCGAAGCGACCAGTTACCGTTAACAAATACTTATCCATCAATCCGTAGTTCACGCGACTGAAGTAAGAACTGAAGGCAAACCTTGCTCTTCCCGAACCTATTGGAGGCGAGTCTACAGCGAAGTCCTGCGCGGCCCCCATGTTATTTACGTCGAAGAAATCGGAGATAAAATTTCTGGACGATTGTTGAAACCAGAAGATGTTGGTTTCCTGAGCCGATTGACCCAGCATCGCGGTCAAAGAATGTAAGCCAAACCGCTTGTTGTATGTGAGATAGTTTTCAAACGACCAGAAAGTTTCGCGTTCGCTGCGCAAACGCGCTGTGCCTCTTTCATTTGGAGAGTTCACGTAAGTAGGTGTTTGGGGTGCTGGCCGGCTGTCATACCGCTGACGCTCCCGCTCAAGGATATTCAGGCCTACCGTTGAACGTAATTCGAGTCCTTCCGCCAGCTTGATGTTAGCATACATATTACCCAGTGTCGTGCGGCTGATGAGCACGTAACTGTTGTTCAGCATCTGATCGACTGGATTTCTTCCACCTTCTATTGAAGGTGAATAGTTCTTATTGTGAGATAGCACCCCATTTGGATAGCGCACAGGTAAGATCGGCAATGCTTCAGTGATCATACGAACCGAATTAAGCCCACCTGTACCAAAGTCGACGATGTTCTCCTCCTGATAATTGTATGCCAGCGAACCACCCATCTTAAGCCACGACTTTACCTGTGAGTCCATTACGAAGCGACCCGAATAACGCTTGAGGTACGAATTCAACAAGAGGCCGTTATCACCGCGGAAGCCAAGGAATACTCCATAACTGTTATCGGCGTTACCGCCAGTCAGGGCAAGCTGGTGATTTTGAGATAGCTTATTCTGAGTCGATTCTTTTAACCAGTCTGTGTCATACAATGGTTTGCCGCTCGCATCGAACAAAGAATAGACTCCGACATTTGTGAGTGCCTTACGGGCGTCCTGAGGATCCTGGCGTCCGGAAGAGTGTGAACCAGTCCCGTTCGGTCCGCCTGTCGGATTCCAGCCGGCAGCATCATAATACTTAATGTTATCCCAGCCCAATTGTTCGGTATCCAGGAATTGCTGGGCGTTCAGCATTTCAACGCGGTTCGGTCCGATGGTTGGTACACTGAACTGCATATCGTAAGATACTTTAGTGCCCGTTGTACTACCGCGCTTGGTGGTGATCAGTATTACTCCATTCGCACCGCGGCAACCGTAGATTGCGGCTGCTGATGCGTCTTTCAGAATTTCAATTGACGCAATGTCAGCAGGGTTTATATTATCGATGGCGTTGTTTAGTAAATACGATCCATCTGTTTGTGAACCTACGGGCATGATTATACCGTCTACCACATACAATGGGTTATTGGAGGTACTAATGGAGCTGAATCCCCGGATGCGGACGTTCGATTGCCCGCCCGGACGTCCTGAATTAATACTAACGTTAACACCGGGCACACGTCCGGCGATGGCCTGAGAGACTGTTGGTAGTTGACGCTCACGAATATCTTCGGACTTTACGGTTCCCACGGAACCTGTGAGATCATTTTTCTTTTGAGTTCCATAACCAACAACGATAATTTCCTGGAGCGATGTGACATCCGGCTTCAGAGCTACGTCAATTACGGTTTGGCTGCCAACAGTAATATCGCGACTTTGATAACCGATAAATGAAAAAGTCAGAACAGAATTCTGATCTGGTACTTCGATCGTATAGTTACCGTTCCCATCGCAAGAGGTTCCGAAGGATGAACCTTTTACCAGGATGCTTACCCCAGGGAGTTTAGCGTTGTCGATACCATCAGTTATGGTACCCGACACCGTTATGGTTGCCCTAACTTCCTTTTTGGGTGATTGCCCCGCCACGTCGAGCGAGGCGTCAGGTGCAGCGGTAATGGTATAGTCAATAACCTGGAATTTGAGATGCGTGGCTTGACGCAGCCGACGCAGAACATTTTCCATACTTTCGTCGGCGAAATTGAAGGAATAGGTGGCATCTTCGTCTTTTACTTCCGAAGGAAATACGAATACGAAGTCTGTTTTGTCCTCAATTATCTTGAAGATCTCTTCAATTCTTTTCTCTTTAATTTTGGCAGATACTTTCGTCGACATCAGACTCTGCCCAACTACTTTTTCGGTTATCAACAACTGCATTGACATCACTTGCAGGAGGATGATGATCAAACGTTGCTGCGACATAAACTTTAGCAGTCTAGTAGTAAAATTCCCATAGATTTTTTTTATGGTTGGAGTTAGACAATACTTCAAACTAACGTCTAAGGTATCACCTGCCGCCCTTCACATAAGGTAGCGACAATGACGCCACTTAATTCTGACATCCTTTTCCGAAGAGTTTAACTTTGTTTGGAGAGGTTATCTCGTATTCGATGTTGTACATGTAGCGAATGCTTCGCAATACCTCTTCCAACTGCTGGCCCTTGAACTGGCCATTTATCCGGCAATTGACGATGTCGGCATTATCGAAGGCAATGGTCACGCCGTACCAGCGCGACAATACTACGCCAACAGTTGACAAAGGAGTTTCATCAAATCGAAGCGTGTTGCTCTTCCAGGCAGTTATTTTTTCGATATCGACATAGCTCAAAGCGAAGCGATGATTTTGATAGGTGACTTGTTGCGACGGATCGAGAAAAATAGTCTGAGACGAGCCCTCCTGCGAACCCGTACTACTCTGGCTAACCTGTACCCGTCCCGTTGCGACACTCACTTTGATATCGTCGTCGCTGAATGCTTCAATGTTAAAAGAAGTACCTAAAACGCGGGTAACAATGTCGCCTGTGTTTACAATAAATGGCTGCTTTGGATTTCGCACGACCTCAAAAAAGGCCTCGCCTTCAAGCGTAATTTCCCGTGTCGATTGATCAAAAATTTCAGGAAAAGAAATAGAACTTCCAGAGTTCAAGTATACTTTCGACCCATCGGCAAGCGTGACGATCGACTTTTCACCTGGCAAAGCAGTCTTTGTAATCAATTCTGTTGATTCTGTCGCGTATCGCTGATAGCCGAAATAGCCCAATATTGCCACAGCAAGAAGGGTGCACGCAACAGCCATTAAACTACGGCGTGAAATCGGCCTGGCACGCTGCACGGGCTCAGGCTCCACAGCAGCCGCTATGGACTGCCACATTGCGTCACTGACCAGTGGGTCAGGTTCTGGCTGTTTCCTTTCATTGCCTTCGAAGAATGCGTCCACCAACCGCTTTTCTCCTTCCGTTGCCTGTCCGGATGTATACCGCTCAATAAGTTGGACAAATTCTTCGTCAGTCATTGGTATCGTTCCTTTTTATCAAGTGTCGCAACTAAGCCCAATCCCTTAGCCGCGAATCTGACTATTTAAATAATTAACCTGATTAAACAACAGCTGCGATGCCTTTTTATTTAGCAAACAACCCTATGGATCAAGGAATTGTGATCGCATTGCACAATTACGCCCCGGGAGGTTTGATCTGAAGCTAGCTGAAAAGCGCTACAATGCTGATGATTATTGCCTTATCCAGCTTCTTGCGCAGCAAGGTTAATGCCTTGTGAATCTGCACTTCTACCGTCTTTGGCGTGATGGCCAGACGGGCTGCAATCTGCTTGTGCGTAAGATTTTCGAAACGGCTTAGTTCGAATACTTCCTTGCAGCGGGGCGAGAGTTGCGACAAGGCCAGAGCCAACGACTGATTCAATTCCTGGACGTTGATGGCCTCTTCAGTTTGATTGACGAACTGAATTCGTTCCATCATCGCAAGGTGCTGTGCCTTCACTTTGCCTTTGCGCAATCCAGAAAGTGCCTTAAATCGCACAGCTGAAGTGAGGTATGACTGCAGCAATTGAATATCAACGGATTCCCGACGATTCCAGAGATCAATAAAGATTTCCTGCACGATGTCCTTAGCCAGTTCACCGTCCATCAATACCCCCATTACGGTTTTGTATAGCCGTCCGTGGTACCGATTAAAAATCTCATGGAGGGCCGACGTATGGCCCCTGCGAAGCATCGCTACCAATGCTTCATCAGAAAGTTCAGAATTCGCGTCGCGGTTCAAGAGGTAGTACTTTAGTTCGCTGCAAACGTTACCAAGTTAGTAAAATTCCTTCCACAGATGCACGCGACCGCTCAAAAAACTTAAGCAACCCAAACGGTGGTAGCCGAACTTGTGCCACAATGAAGATTAGTACTGAGATTTAAATCATTGGTTAGGTCATTGTTACCCATTCGTTAACGACTGGGCACATTACATCAGATCTACCAAATTGACGGGAATCAGATTTACTTTAAATTTCTTCACAATCATGCTCATGATGGGATCATTGTGCACCTTCTGAATCATTCGCGAGGTTTGGTTGTGATCATACCCCATCACTATCTGATCTGTAAGTGATAAATGTTTAACACTGAAATAGAACCCAGCTATAACATATGGACCAAATGGCGTTGAAGGTATATCGAACGAAGTACCCGTCATATTAAAAATTGTATTTGGGAGATAGTCATCATAAGCTATTCCCCTGAGCTCCATATAGTATTTGGCCGCATGCGTGCGCGAGGATTGTTTCGGGTCGCTCATTGATAGCAAACCTGCATACGGTCTCTGCTTTTTGCTTTGATTGATCAACAGTTCCTTTGCCGTTCGATTGTTCTGAGACTGTTTACGAATCTCCTGCTGAACCGCATCCCAGAAAGGAACTGCCGGCTCGCCATCATCAACACGGATGAGTGAATGGATCGCGTAATCCTGAATACCACAGGTGATTTGAATGTTAAGGACTTTGAGCTCCGGGTCAACACTGATTGCTTTCTCGAGCAATGTTCGCTGGTGACGTGGATGAGTGCGTAAAGCATCGATGCTCGTGATCCAATCTCCCGCGAGGTATCCATCATAGGCGTAGATCTCGCGAAGCAACTGCTTTATTTTGGTGTCATTGGTAATCTTTACGGTCTTGCCCTTGATTTCAATTTCAGGTTGCTCATTAACGATCATCTGTTCAATTTCGATAGCAACGTGAGTAGCCGCCAGCATACCGCAGTTGAGAGGAGAATCAGGCACCAGGTGGAGATCGTGAACGTGACTGATATAATTTTCCTGTGAATCCTCGGTAAGGTGACCGTGCGTTTGAATGTGGACATAAAAACGCATTGGTAAGTTCTCATTGTTGAGTCGCTGCGCTTCTTCAAACGTACGTTTGATGTCCATAACAACGTCTGGGGTAATGAACGAACCGGCAGCACGAATCACATGAACATCGACCTCAATGCCCTGATTTCGATAATCTTCCCTTGTTGCTGCAATAGCATCAATTTGAATTTGACTAAGGTCACGCGCATCAGCGCATCCGACCAGCACGTGCAGCTGTAATTCTTTTCTTCTTTGCATTGTGAATTCTTAACTTTCTAAATTAAATAAAAAACCCCCATTTGAAAGAAGACCATCACCGTTTCATACTTGATCAGATACAAAAACGGTCTGGGAAACCAACCCAGCACACGTTTCTTGACAGTTACCTGGGCAACAGTCATCCCCGATATCCAATTGACAATCCGGGAATGCGCGGTATTGCACGTGAATTCATGCGTGCAAATAAACAGCTTTCCGCCGGTAAATTTGAAGAAGTGCTAACAAGCCTGATCCACGGTGAATCCGCCACTGAGAAAATGATGGCCGGCTTTCTTCTGGACTACTCGAAACTGGATCAGCGAAAATTCAAACCTAAGGTCTTCGACGATTGGCTCAATCAACTTCAGGGATGGGCTGAGATAGACACGCTATGCACGGGAAAATATTCCCGGACAGAAATACCCGCCCAATGGCAGAGCTGGGAACCTCTCCTAAAAAAATTTGCTAAAAGTAAGAACATTGGAAAACGCCGTGCATCGTTAGTATTCCTGGTCGCACCCATGCGCTACACGCAGGACTCGGAACTGTCTCATATGGCGTTTCAGAATATTTTGCAGCTGTCTGGTGAACGTGATGTGCTTATTACAAAAGCTATATCCTGGCTGTTGCGTAGTATGATCAGTCTGTATCGAAAAGATGTTATGACTTTTGTTAATGAAAACGCTGGATCCCTCCCTGCCATAGCTGTGAGGGAAACACGCGTCAAATTGACCACAGGCACAAAAGGAAAGAAAAAAAGCGGCTAGAGCTATCGTTGCAGGATATGAACGAGCGGAGAGGTTTTAACTATCAACGGCTGGTCAAGATCACGGCCTTCGTGGTCATTCCCGCAGTCCTTTTATCGCTATTGCTCGTCTATGGCAGGATGTACGGCATCCACCAGGCATTACAGAAACTTGTTCGTACTCAGACGGACAATCGTTACGCGCTTTCTATAGGCAAAACCGAAATCCGGCTTCGATCGCTGAGTTTCTCGTTTCACGATGTGAAGATAACGCGCGTTGACAGCGATACAACCAGTGGCGTTACGTTCGTCCAGGTTCCCGAATTCGACCTCCAGTTCGGGTCTGTCAGATCTTTGTTTTCAAAGGAACTCGATATCAGTCTCCTGGCGGCCATTGAACCTCGCGTAACAATTTTAACAGGACATCGACGGGTAGAACGTTCCATGATCACGAAGCAAATAATCGATCTATACCCTGTTATTGAATCTATATTAGCGGGCTTTAATATTCAATCGCTGAAGGTCTCTCGTGCGACGCTGCAGTTTATCGAGAACGAAAAAGAGATCTTCAGCATCCGTTACGTTGACCTGGACATCAGAGACTGGCGCATGCGCGAGTTAAGTAATACAAGTCAATTGCGCATCAATATCGAAAAGCAAAATCTGGATTTGGGCAAAGCCAATCTTAACTTTTCTGGCATAGAGTATAATTATTTAAAGCATCATCTTGTATTCACAGATTTCAGCGTATCTGCTGCTGATTCTGCTTCCGGTTCTAACGTTGCTATACTGGGAAAGGCGTTGAAACTAAGCAACCTTGACTATCCTGCATTGTACAACGACTTGCGATATGATTTGAAACGGGCAGAAATCGTTGAGCCCAACATAGTAGCAAAATTCCAATGGAAGAAAGGTCGTCGTTCGCGGGAAATCAACCGGGACATTGTAACCCGAATGGTGAAGCAGACTCTCGGAGAATGCAGACTCGACAGTGCCCTGATATCAAAGGCGCGAGTACATATTGAACTCCAACAGGCAGAGGATACAGTAACCATAGATCTTCCTCAAGTTGATTTCCGCCTTCATACTTTTGCGGTAACGAAGGATAGTAGCAATTTTGAAATCGGCGAAATGCAGGTTAATCTGAATGGATCTGCCTTGTCGATACCCGGTAACTGGACCGTTGAGCTCGATGAAGTACTATACGATCGTCACCGGGACCTGACACTCACCAACATTTCAATTAAGAATGCCATCGAGCCGTTGCCTATTGCTACGCTGTCAACACTTCGGGTTAGGTATTTCAATCTGATGGCACTGATTTTTCAACAGCGTTTTATTGCGTCGACCATTCATGCTGAAGGCGGGAGGATTGATCTGCATCATTTTGCCAAGACCACAACGAATAATGACAGTGCACTGAGAGCTCCTGAAATTCTTGTTCACAATCTTTCGCTAAAGGATATTGATTTAACCTACCGAACGCGGAAATCGGCGCTCGAGGTCAAGGGGCTTTCCTTCAGAGGAACTCATTTCAGGACAAACGATGAAGGTTCAATCAGGTATCAACTTAAGAGTGTATCCGCTGATGAAGCTTTTGTAAGGGCAAGCGAGATTGGATTACTGGCGACTCTCAAGGACGTCACCTTTAACGGTGAGCGACTCAACTCGCGGACAGTAAAGGCCAGTAAGGACAGCCTTACCGTTGTGGCTGAAAACTTTGAGACAGAAATATTGGGAAATACACAGAAGGTGCGATCGCTAAAGTATATAACAGCCGACCGGATTATCCTGGAGGGTAGCCTTCCTGAGCAACGCACGTCGAACACTCAAAAGAAGGATCCATTTTCTTTGGGACGATTGGACTTTGGATCGGTACGCGCGGAGCTCAGATCTCAATCGGCAACTATTTCATTCAGTGCCCGAAACATACGCACGGACCGATGGCAATTTGCGCAGAGTATATCGTGGCCGCATCATGTATCCGGCGATTTGCTCGACGTATTGATTAGGTCCAGAAACACAGAAGCAAAAATAAATGAATTGAAGATCGACTACCCACGTCAAGTTATCGCGAACAGCATACGGCTCTCCGGCCCAAAATATAATCTCGACGCAAAGGCTGCCGTGATACGACGCCCAACACATCAACAACACTGGACTGTCGAACGATTATTACTTGAAACGGTGAATCTCTCTTCTGACGGGCGCACCCTGAACGCTGATAGTATTGCCATCGCGTCGGCACAACTGACAAAAGACGATCCCCACGCGGAACGTGTAGATATCTACAAGCCCGAGGCCTCACTCAGTCCAGGCAGCGTAGCTGATAAAAAGGAGACACCGAACCGTCTTCTGGACGCGCTTCCCACGCATCATTTATACCTACATCCAGGCGAAATTACCTTAGCAAATAGCCATAAGGTTGCGTTCGGGCTCGTACACGCGGATCGCCAAAAGCAGGTGATCAGAGCTTCATATGTAAGCACAGCGCTAAAAAAATCAAGCCTTACCATGCGCAATGTAGTATTAGAACCTGGGCGGATAACTTTTGACAGCGTTTTACTGATACCGAATCGCAAGTGGTACGCATCACTTGAAGTTGAAGAAACACAAATAGCTGCACGTTTCGGACAGGTGACTATTCGCGAATTTTTCGTCGAACAATATCTAAGAAAGCGCCTGGTTGACGACCTCATCTTTGACGTTGGCTATGCAGACTTTGATCTTCGACGAAACAAGCTTCTTCCTGATCCTCCTCCCAATAAGAAGCCGGTGACGCTGGATGGCATTATCCCTTTGCCTGAAGACGTCCGGGTATCTTCTGTAACCATCCGCGATGGACGGATCAGGTACCGACAGATTTCTGATAAGACGGGAGAAGAAGGGTATGTTGTGATGGACAAGCTTGCGGCAAATGCCAGATTCGACAGTCTTTCATCTTTTATTTCACTTCACGCCAGTACCAAGCTTTATCAATCAGGAGCCGTTCAACTAAACTATAAAACACTCGCCAAGGACAAATTTCAACTGGACATTCAGGTTCGCGATATGGATCTTACAAAGTTCAATGATATTGTTATGCCGCTTCAATCGTTGCGCATTAAATCCGGCTATCTGAAAGAATACAAACTTTCCGTGCATGCCGACGATGAGGCTGCGACGGGAAATGCCTCGATCAGTTACGAGGGTTTGCACCTTGAATTGTTCAAGCATGACGAACCCGAGCGTAAAAGTTTAGGCACGGAAGTGCTGACTTTGCTGGCTGATGGCATCATCCTTAAGCATAGTAAGGAGAACGCACAATCAGCGGTTAATCATCCCCGCATCAAACATAAATCAGTATTTCACTACTGGGTTACGTCCGCGATTCAGGGAGCCACAGGTGCAATCAGACGAGGCAAGAAGCAGCGTTAAGGTTGAACCCCACTGCTAAACTGCACCAACCTTTTCCAGCAGAGCGCGTGTGGCCCGAATACCAGCAGCGTTATCGAGGTAGCCTGGCTGGCCGGCCATTTGCATAATCCCACCTTCATATTCGATACCGACAATTCCATCGAAGCCAGACTTGCGTATGATTTGAAACATGCGGGCAAAATCGATTTCAGTCTCGTTGCCAGATGCATCAAACTTGTGTGACTTGGCACTTACACCTTTCGCGTAAGGCATAAGCTCCTCCACGCCCAGGTACTTATCGTATTCCTCCAGGCAAACGGTAGCCATGTATCCGGCGAGATCCATGGTCTTGGGCATCGTGCGCTTGACACAAAAATTACCGAAGTCTGGTAACACTCCAGCACGTTTATGGTTCACCGTCTTCATTACGTTCGCCAGCCATTTTCCATTACAAGAATAACCGACATGATTCTCCACAATTACATTAAGCTGAACCTTATCAGCATACTCCAACAATTTCGAGTAGCCTTCAATTGCAGCTTTGGAAATCTCGTCAGCAGTGCCCTCCTGTCCCATCGCACCCAGGTTTACTCTGACAGAATTACAATCCAGATATTTGGCAGCGTCGAGCCATTTGTGATGACTCTCAACGGCGTGATCTCTTTTGGCCTTATCGAGGTCGGCAATGTTTTCGTCGTCAATCATGATAAGGTTATTTTTCACGCCGTTATCAGCGGCGCGTTTCTTCAGTTCAGCAAGAAAGGTTTTATCCGTGGCTTTGTCTTTGAAAAACATCGACACGTACTCCACTATTGAAATTCCGAACTCTTTCTTCGCCCTTTCCGGGAATGTGAGCGTATCGTGCTTACCGGAATAAAATTCTGACGCGAGGGAAAATTGAGCCAGCGACAAAGGATACTTCTTTTGTGCTCCAAATACTGATATGGGCAACGCGGCGGCCATTGCTACCGCTGAAGTACGCTGTAGAAAATCTCTTCGTTTCATGCTGTTAGGGTTGTTATGTTAAGGAATCAGGATTCCCAGTACGTTCACTAATGAGTACTATTTACTCAATAATCTTCAATTATAAAATTTTTTATCAACTTGCAGGAAACGACCCTTCTTTCATGAACATCGAAGAATTTATGCGCGATGGTCACCTGACCTATATGCCCAGCGTGGCTGTTGATTGCGCCATATTCGGATTTCACGATAATACACTCAAGATCTTACTGCTAAAGTGGAAAAATCTAAATGGCTGGAGTCTGCCGGGTGGCTATATGAAGCGTACGGAAGAAGCGGATGAAGCGGCAGGCCGACTCTTGCGAGAGCGTACGGGACTTGAAAAAATCTTCCTGCAGCAGTATCACACATTTACAGGGATTGATCGAACAAAGATTCCCGGAATGGATTTACAAGAGTTCGGAAACACGATGGGTGTAGAAATAGGACCGGACCATTGGCTTCGCCAACGCGTGATTTGTGTTGGATACTATGCCCTGGTTGAATACTCGCGCGTAAGAAATCCGCAGGCTGACACTTTCACAGATGTTTGCGAATGGTGCAACATTGATGAGCTGCCTACGCTGCTCTTTGATCACAAAGAAATGGTAGAAATGGCTGTTCGTACGTTAAGGTTGCAACTGAATTTTCAACCTGTGGGTTTAAATCTTCTTCCTCACAAGTTTACCATGAACGAACTACAAAAGCTTTATGAAACGTTATTGGGTTATCCACTTGATCGGGGAAACTTCAGAAAGAAAATGCTTGGCACAGGAATATTACGCAAGACTGGTGAACGTCCTACCGGGAAGGCTCACAAGGCTCCTCACTTATATTCATTCAACAAGCAAGAATACGTACGGTCCCTAAAAACAGGAATGAGATTTTCCTGAATCGCGCAACGCTAAGGACATACGCAACGAATAACTTTTTTACGTGCGATCCTCTTCGAGGTCCTCGTGGTTTTCTCCTCCGAGGCTATATAGTTTATTCTCTTCGTCTTCATTGCCCGATTCCTCTTCGGAGTCCTGTTGTGCGCCAGGCACGTCGAGATCCTCACCTGAAAAATCAACCGGATAAACTCTGCCTTCGAGAACCTCATCGTCTCCTTCGAAACTTCTCTCCTCGGAATTTAAGGCTTGAAGATCATCCTTAGTAACATCAGAAGGGGAATTGCTCTCGCGTTTAACCGGAGCGGGAGCTTTGCGCGATACCTTTTTGGCATCAGGTTCCTGCGCGTTTTCTTCACCATCCAGATCCATTTCGACGCGCTTCGCCCGGTATACGATATCGTCGGTAGCAGGATACTTTGGATAACCGGGGAATGATTGCTCCTCGTTAGCTGGTTTTTTGCTCTTCTTCATGATCGTTTGCGTTTAGTTAAGACACTCGCTCATGCATGTCCTGCAAAAACGCCTTCAACTATCATGCCTGTCACAACTGTTCGAGCTGCGATAAAACCGCTTGCAGTCCAACCACTGATGCGAGTGCGTAAAGATGATTAAGTTTTTCCTTGGTTCTCATCAAACGCATTTTTATTGCGCTGGGACTAGCCGAATAAGATTCCTGCAACTGTTCAATGGTTTCCCCATGTGTATATTTAGCTACCAGAAGTTCGCGTTCTGGTTTTGGCAGGGCTTCCACCAATGCCAGCATGATCGAGTGCTGTTCTTCGTTCTCAGATGACTCGCCAAGGTCTGCGGTTGGCTGTTCAGATTCAGAAAGCTGTTCGGTCGAATCGACGACCTTTTTCTTTTGTTTTCTAATCGCTTCCAGACAATGGCGATGCGTGATCGTGTACAACCAGGTTGAAAAGGACGACTGCCCCCGGAATCCTTTAAGACTTTCAAAGGCCTTTATCAATGATTCCTCGGCGAGGTCAAAGGCAGCATCTTCATCTTTCATCATGGTCATACATTTCTGATAGACCTTGCCAAAGTAGCGACTATACAACTCGCCAAGTGCCGTCTTATCGTGTTCAATGACACGGGACACAAGTTCTGCGTCCGTAGCGTTTTCGATATGCTTCATTTTCTAGTTCGGGTAGCGTTAGTGATAGCAAATTTGAACCCGACAACAACAGTTTAAAACGGCGAAAAAGCGTATTTTATCATCTACGCAATTCTCGTAGAAAAGCTGGAAGGGTGCGTACGGAACCACTCGGATCCACTGAAAATCAAACGATTAGGTAGTGGGTGCAAGAATTGAGGCCTGATACCGTTCATCAAAAAATACCCTTCTTGTAAGAGGAGTCATTGAAAACTCACGTCGTATTCGGCGGAGTGAAAATCAAATCAACTGATGCTGGATCGCATACTTGACCATTCCAGCTGTATTCTTAGCCTGAATCTTTTCCAGGATGTTGCGTCGATGCGTATCTACAGTCCTGACGCTTATGAATAGTTTGTCGGCAATCTCCTGATTGGAAAATTCCTGTGCGATCAGGCGCAGCACTTCGGTTTCTCGCTGTGTGAGCGATTGATTAAGCTGCGGAGGACGCGCTTTTGTAAACACCTGCAACAGGGTGGCCGATACCTCCGGGCTAAAGTAGTTTTCGCCGTCGGCAACAGCGCGAATGGCCGCAGCTAACTGTTCCGGGCCTACATTTTTGAGAAGATAGCCTGAAGCACCTGCCTGGAGCATTGCCACAATCTGCTGTTGCTCCTCGTGCATCGTGATACCAATAATGTGGATATCCGGATAGCGGCTTTTTACCTGCTTCGTTGTATCGATACCGTTCGTGGTGCCCATGTCGATGTCCATGAGAATAACATCTATGACTTGCCTGTCGACTGCTTCCATCACACCACGCCCATCTTCAGCCTCGCCAACAACTGTCATATCGGCCTGCAAGCTTAACATGCCACGAAGGCCGACCCTGACAATCTTGTGATCGTCTGCCACGAATACTTTGATTTTCTCCATGCGTATCAAGGCAAATTTATGAATCAGCCGCAAAAACACACAGATTAATCTGAGCAGGCAACCTGGGAGGTGAAATGACTATCCGGGAGGTTTATAGAACGATTCCGAATGGGCAAAAAAAAGAAAGGTCACCTCGTCCAGGTGACCTTTACTACCCCTAACCCTACAAACTAAACAACTAATTTGTCTTAACTATTTCGCCGGAGGCGCGAACGACAATGGACTGCAAGTCGCCCTCCCTGCGAACTACAAGAAGATAATGGTGCGGAATGGTCGCGCCTTCCAATACCTCCTCGGCGGAAACGATCTCTGCACTTTTTGAAATGTCCTGGACCGTTCTCGTAACTGGCGACGGTAAAGAGGCGGTGGCGACTGCTTTTTTCACACCCACATTGTGTCCAAAGTGGTCATACACCACCTCCTTGTTTCCGTCAGATGCGGAGAAGGAAACTTCGTAATAGGTTGATTTCTCACCCTTATTATTGTCACGAATTCCAAATTCCGCTTGTAGCGACGATGATGAAATGATCGTCCAGGACGCCTCAGTCCCCTTGCCATACTCTTCCCTGAATGATCCGACAACTTTTTTGGGCACTTCGTTCTCCTCTGCCTTCAATCTGAGGTTCACATGCTGCGCACCCCCCTCAACAAGGCCAAAAAACATTGCCGGTATCAGAATCATTCTCATCATCGGGCCAACCTTCGTTCTTTGGATGCAGAACGAACAGGTGGTCACATCCCTGGAAGCATTATTTTTCTTTTAATTTTTAACATTTCCCCATCATCGCTCATATTCGTTCCTTGGGACAATAAAGTGTGGCTGATAATAGGCGTTAGAACATGCAGCGAAGAAAAGATAAGGTGTTCATTATGCTCATCGTGAGTATCGGGCTATCGGTTATATGCTCTTTCGTGGCCTATCTCAGCACCAGGGAAAAAGCGGAAGCTCAGGAACTGGTAATTGATACCTACCAGGCGATCAACGCGAGCGAGCGTCTCTTTTCTCTTATTAAGGATATGGAGACAGGGACCCGCGGGTATAACATCACCAGTGATAGTATTTTTCTGGAACCCTATTTCGAGGCACTTGAACGCATTCCAGATGAAACGGAAAAACTACGCAGCGCCGTCGAGAAGAATGATCAACAGCTAAGGTTTCTCAATAACAAAATTCTGCCAGCCGTAGAAAATCGAAAGAATGCTTCCTTACTCGGATTGAAAATTCATAACGCCCACGGCAAGGACAGCGCATCACAATGGGTTGCTATGCCGATTGGGAAGGCATACATGGACACCATCAGGCTGTTGGTCACTACATTCGTACATAATGAACAGGCAACGTTGGCCGAACGCGAAGCATCCCTGGAACGGAATTCGCGCATCGAAGAGATTGTACAATTCTCATCGTTCGGGTTGATCGCATTAACGTGCACACTGGCCTTTCTGCGTCTATCCAAAGAGTTGCGGAAGATCAGCCACCTTGTCGATCGGTTAGAAAAAGCAAATGAAACACTTGAAGAAAAAGTCCAGATGCGGACTCAGCAGTTATCAGAAGCGAATACTTCCAAAGATCACTTTTTGGGAGTTGCCTCTCACGACTTAAAGGCCCCAATTGCAGGCGTGCAGGGACTGGCTCGTTTAATGAAACTTGAGAAGCCCGACAGAACCGAGAACGATCTGAATTATCTCAATTATATTGAAGACGCCTGTCAGTCGATGCTCACGATGATTGCCAATCTTCTAGACATCAATCGCATTGATCGCGGAGAGGTAGTATTCCGAAAAGAAGCCGTGCCCGTAAAGGGATTACTAGCACGGATCGAACGGGAGTTCAGGGCCCACGCTATCAAGAAGGGAATACCACTGCATGTATCCAGCGATGACGTTGTGATAGAAACTGATCCGGCGAATCTCACACGCATTCTTGAAAACTTAGTGTCGAACGCATTGAAGTTTTCCTCACGGGGACAGGATGTTTCACTAACGGCCGCGGTATCCGATTCTCACATTACATTCGGGGTTCATGACCACGGACCTGGAATCGCACCGGAGGAAATTCCTTCGTTGTTCAAAAAATTTGCAAGATTAACCAATCGTCCCACCGGCGGTGAAGGTTCAAGCGGATTAGGACTGGCAATTGTGAAGGACCTGACGGAGGTGGCAGGTGGAACATTAACCGTGCAAAGCACGCGTGGAGAAGGTAGTGTTTTTTCCGTTCGATTACCGGTGAGTTAATGATTGACTATGATGTCCGTTAATCGTAATATTAAATGTAAGCGATTGAGTTATTAGCATTTATGCGTTTGGCCCGTTGTACAATGGATACAAGATGCCGCAGTTCAAGAAACGAATTTGATTTAATTTAAGATTTCGAAGGCGTCACGTGTGACTATTAGACCGCCGCGCATCTAAACAGCGACTCCTGATCAAACAAACCAGCACGACATGTTAAGGTCACTGGCAATACTGTTATTCATCGCGATTCCGTTTGTGCTAAGAGCACAACAATCCGTCAACCTGCGCGAAACGCTTCAGCGTGCACGGCAGCACAATCCCGATCTTCGGGTCCTTCAACAGGATATCTCGGCAGCCAGGGCTGATCGTACAACTGCCGGGATCAAACCCAATCCTGTAGTGAACCTGCAGCTATTACATATGGCGAACGAAATCGATCAGGCGCCCGGCACTGGATTCTTTAATGCACGGAATACACAGTACTGGTATCAGGTTACAAAACCTTTTCAGGTCGCAGGTCAACGCCAGAACAAAATCACCTTAGCGGATCAGAATGTCGAGCGTTCGCAGTTCGACTATGATGAGGCTGCGCGAAATGTTTATCTGAATGCTGCATCATCATGGATAGATGTTTGGGCCGCTCAGGTAAATCTCAATATTCTGCTGGAAGGCAAAAAGAATATCGACAGCCTGGTTATGATCAACACTTATCGGTTAAAGAACAAAGTAATTACAGATACGGATCTGGCACGTACGCAGCTGCTGGCTGAGCAGTATAACCGGGACATTGTTACTGCACGACAGGCGCTGCTCAATGAACTCCAATCACTTCGTTATTTGCTGGGAACATCCGACAGTCTTTCGATACAATTGGAGGATCCAACGTTTCAGTCTGTTACACTTCCAATTGACAGTTTGCTCGAGGCGGGTACTGAACGGCGCTCCGATATTTTGTCTGCGCGAAAGTCAATCGATGTCAATAGAACAAATATTAGCCTTCAGAAATCACTTGCTTATCCTCAACCTGAACTCGGCGCTGTGTACAATCCACAAAACACAACTCCCTATCTGGGCTTCTACGGTACAGTAGAGATACCGATCTTTAATCGTAATCAGGGCAACCGTGAAAAGGCGCAGGTTCTTGAACTCAGGGCAGAACAAAATCTGCTGGCAACGGAACGACAAGCCGAAACTGAAGTGGTTTCAGCTTATCGGACTTATATGACTCAACGTGCAAACCTGACAGGCTACCAACAGAATCTGGAAAAAGCCGAACGCATTTTGAATAGCGTTCGATATTCTTATCTGAAGGGAGCCACCTCCGTCATTGACTACCTCGAGGCACAACGATCGTGGCTCGATACGCAGCAACGTTACTATGCAACCATGGAGGCATTTAGAAGAAGCTACGTGAATCTTCTTTACGCCACCGGTATGATTAATCAATTAGCTGAATAACGATCAAATGAATAATAAAGTCGTCATCCTCATGATCGCTTCACTGGCGCTTGCCTGCAAGAAGAAAGAAGTGCAGATAAGTCCATCAACACCACTTCCCGTAGTGGACGATGGTGGTGCCAAAATAACTTTTACTAACGATCACCGAACGCTGTCCTTCTTTACTGTGGATTCAGTTAAAGCAGAGAATCTCGCGGGCAATTTCGAGGCTCCTGCTTCTGTAGCCGTTACCATTGCGCGACCTTCGACAGCAGATGGACGAGGTACCGTTCTCTTTGACAATCCAGATCTGGGCTCAACCTATTCTGCATTTCTGCAACACCTGATCAACATCAGAACCAACAAACTGAACCTCGATCGCGTACAGGATTTGTCACAACACGGTGCGGCTACTGGAAAAGAAGTGCTCGACGCAGAAACACAACTTGCTAACGAAGAAGCTGCTATCACAGAACAGGAAGCCAAGTTACGGATAGCGGGTCTCGATCCAGATGCGTTGAAGCGACCATCCCGCGAGGAAGCCTGGTTGCTCTGTGAAGTACCCGAAAGCCAGATTCAACAACTCAAAGCGGGGACTGCATGCAATGTGCGATTTACTGCCTATCCAAATGAAACTATTGCTGCTCACGTCAGTGGCCTGGGTGCTGAAGTGGACAACGTCACGCGACTCGTTAAAGCACGTGTCTCCCTGCCGAATCACTCAAATAAATTCCAGGTAGGAATGTTTGCAACAGTTTCATTCGACATGAAGGCGGCCAATGCGCTTTCAGTGCCTGTAACGGCAGTTGTGAATGTACAAGGAAAGGACTTTGTTTTCGCCGCAGTGAGCGACAATGTCTTTGAACGACGCGAAGTTTTACTGGGTCAACAAATCGACGACAAGGCCATCGTACTCCATGGTCTTTCGGCGGGTGAACGCGTTGTTACGAAGGGAGCCATGGAATTGAAGGGAATTTCGTTTGGATATTAAAGGCAATGGTTATGCTACAGGCTCAGCTATTTATAGACCTTGATGAAATGCGCGGAGATCAATCTTTGCATGACTACGTGATCAAGTTTTTGTCGCAACAGAACATTGCAGGAGCAACATCCTTCAGAGGGTATGCTGGTTTTGGTAAGCATCACCGGGTAAAATATCCAAGAGAGCTTTTTTCCTTTGACGAAACTCCAGCCATGATCCTGTTCATGGATGAGGAGATCAAAGTGCGGAAGGTTGTTAGCGAGCTCCGAAAACTTCTTCCCAACAAGCCAATCTTTCTTTTACACGCCGAGAACGCTTGATCCATGATCAGAAGGCTGCTCATTCTTTCTCTTTCAAACCGTACGGCGATTGTAATCGCATCGTTGGTATTGATGGCCGTAGGAATTGTGTCATTCGAATTACTGCGAATTGAGGCATATCCGGACATAGCTGATACAAACGTAACTGTCATCACAAAGTATCCTGGACGCGCCGCTGAAGAGGTCGAACAACAGGTTACCATCCCCATTGAACGCGCACTGAACAATGTTCCGAGGGTGATTGCCCGCAGGTCGCGTACAGTATTCGGACTTGCGCAGGTTCAACTTTCATTTTCCGACGGTACAGACGATTACTTTGCAAGACAACAAGTCATAGAGCGTCTGGCAAGTGCACAATTGCCCGATGGAGTGACACCGGAGATGGGTCCACTCACAACTGCAGTAGGTGAGATCTATCGGTACGTTCTGGAGGCTGAGCCTAACGTGACGCCTACTGAACTTCGTGATTTGCAGGATTGGGTTATTGTTCCCTCACTTCTTCAGGTACCCGGCATAGCCGATGTAGTAACCTTCGGTGGTCCCGTAAAAGAATTTCACGTCTTTACCTCACCAGAGAAACTGAGAAAGTTCAAGCTCAGCATCCCCGATGTGATTACAGCCATTGAAAACAATAATCTCAATACAGGAGGCAATATTGTTGAGCGCGGTGGCCAGGGACTTGCTGTACGTGGCATTGGTGCGATTCGCAATGGTGAAGATATCGGCAACATTGTCCTGACTTCTGTGAACGGGGTTCCTGTATTTGTGAAGGATGTCGCCAGCATCGAGATTGGTCCGCCGCCTCCACAGGGGATACTTGGCTACGCGTTATTCAGAGAAGGCAAAAGTGTGAACTCAGGCATTGAAGGCATCGTGTCGATGCGACGTGGCGAAAACCCTTCAGAAGTTTTGCTCGCACTCAAAGAAAAGATGGATGAACTGCGGCAGAATGAGTTTCCTCAGGGCGTAAAGCTAACTCCGATATATGACAGGACGTCGCTCGTTGACAATACACTTGAAACAGTATCGCATACGTTGCTGGAAGGTGTTTCAATAGTTGTTATTGTTCTGGTTCTTTTTCTTGGCAACATCCGAACAGCTCTCGTCGTCGCTTTCACGATTCCATTCGCTTTGCTGTTCGCCTTCCTGCTGATGAAGATTAATGGAATACCGGCAAACCTGCTGTCGCTCGGAGCGATAGATTTCGGTATCATAGTCGATGGTGCCTGTGTTATGGCGGCCCATCTGGTGCACAAGTTCAAGACTGCCAGTGATGAGGAGCGAAGAGAAGGCGTCATCAAACTTACGATGTCGGCGGCGCAGGAAGTGGGACGAGAAATATTTTTTTCAGTAACCATCATCGTGCTGGCGTATATGCCTATCCTCACCATGCAGCGGGTAGAGGGCAAGTTGTTCTCACCCATGGCGCTCACGCTTGCCTTTGCTGTAATCGGTGCCATGATTTGCGCGCTCACTGTAATTCCGGTGCTGATTTCAATCGCGTACAACAAGCACTTGAAAAGCGAAGTCCACAACGAAGTACCGGCGTGGAGAAAAAAGATAGACATAATCGCCTGGTTCGAACGCAGCTATCACCGTTCATTGGGAAAGATCCTCAAGGCACATAAACTTGTCGTCTTGTCAGGATTCGCCATCGTCCTGGTTATGATTTCTTTCTTTCCCCGATTGGGTACTGAGTTCCTGCCGCCTCTGGACGAAGGTTCAATCTGGATGCGTGCGTTCCTCCCCGCGGGAACTTCGGTTACTGAAACACAGAAGATCGCACCCATCATCAGGAAGGTTGCATCGCGGCACCCTCAGATCGCCAATGTTGTTACGCAGTCGGGTCGAAATGATGACGGCACAGATCCATTCCCATCCAATCGTACAGAGTGTATGATGGTGTTAAAAGATTACAAAGAATGGGCGCAAGACACGACGAAACAGGAACTTATTAACGTATTGCGACAGGAGATGCGTCGTGAACTTCCCTCCGCATTTATATCGTTCGGTCAACCCATCATCGACAATGTTATGGAAACGGTAACTGGCTCCGCCGCCGATCTTGCCATCAACATCCAGGGATATGACATTCAGAAAATGCGCGTTATCGCTGACACGGTCAGGCACATCATTCGAAATATGAAAGGTGCTACCGATGTTGGAATGGAGCAGGAAGGACAGCAGGCTCAACTAAACATTCAGATCAACAGAACAGAGGCTGCCCGTTATGGGATTAATATTGCCGACATTCAAAATATTGTTGAAGCCACTATTGGCGGAAAGACCGTTGGAACTATCTATGACCGTGACAAGAGATATGATATTGTACTTCGTTATACACCTGAGAACAGGAATAACATCAATATGATCAAAACCATTCAAGTACCTTCCGCAACTGGAGAGCTGGTACCCCTGGATCAACTTGCCGTTATTAAATTGCTTGATGGTGAGACTAACCTCTACAGGGCAAATGGAAAGCGATTGCTCATTGTGAAAACAAATGTGCAGGGTCGCGATCAGGGTGGCTTCGTTGCAGAAGCAAAAAAGAAGATAGAACGGGCAGTCAAACTTGAGCAGGGTTACACAATCGACTATGGTGGTCAGTTCGAGAATCTTGAACGGGCTGGTAAACAGTTAATGATCGCGATTCCACTTACGGTTGTGATGGTGTTGGTGGTTCTATTTATGCTTTACAAGAATCTTAAATATGCGTTGCTTACTCTTGTTTGCGTATTGTTCGCGCTGGCCGGCGGAATCATCGCCTTGTGGATGCGCGACTATCACTTTAACGTTTCAGCGGGCGTAGGCTTCGTTTCACTCTTCGGACTTTCCGTAATGGCTGGCGTGCTTCTAATCTCTGCTATTAACCGGGAGAGGAGTCTCGACGACACTACGCTCGAATCTACTATCATCAGCGCCAGTACAGGCCAGCTGAGATCCATTATGATGATGATGATCGTCGCTATCATTGGTCTTATTCCCGCTGCCAGATCTTCCGGTATTGGATCGGATATCCAAAGACCGTTAGCCACGGTAATCATTGGTGGACTGACATCAACACTTATTTTCACTCCTTACGTTCTTACGGCACTTTACTACTGGATCGAGAAAAGAAACGATAGGCCAGGTGCTGAAGCTTCTTAACTTGACATAAAAAAACCGGCCATGAAAGTTTCTGCTTCCATTGTTAATGAAGGCACTCAGCACAATGTCATAGTAAAAACCAATGAGAGCGACAAAAAACTAAGTATTCCAGCAAAAGCTATTGGACATGGATCTGCAGTGAATGGAGGGGAGTTTCTCTGTCTCGCGCTGGCAACCTGTTTCTGCAATGATCTTTATCGTGAAGCGCTTAAGCGAGGAATGAAACTCAATAAGGTTACGGTAGAGGCCTGGGCAGAGTTCGGTGCTGAAGGCGAACAGGGAGTTGGCTTCGGCTATCAGGCGCATGTCGATGCCGATTGCGCTCCCGAAGAAATCACAGCGCTTATCAGGTCTACTGATCAAGTAGCCGAAATTCAGAAGACGCTAAGAAATGGTACACCGGTTAGACTGGTAATGTAGCCCTCCCGTTATCAGGCTACTTCGCACGTTTGCGGGCAGACGCTTTCCGGGATGTTGCTTTCTTAGCTGCAGTTTTCGTTGAACGCTTCGATGCTTTGGCAATGGACTTGGCTGCCTTTGAAGGAGAACCGGCTTTCTTCACCTCTTTAAGTTTAGATTTCTTAGCCATGTTCTCAGCAACTCTGAACTTTACAATTTGTTTTATCAATGCCAGGGGAAGCGGCTTGTCATGAGGAAACCTTACCGAACCTTTGGCAGATTCATACGGTGCTAACTCCTTTTTGAACTCAACAATACCCGATGGAGCTGGATAAAATCCAATGTGATTCTCGTAGCCAGCGAAATGTACAAGATTGCCATTTAATACAAACGTGGGTATTCCGTACTTTATAGCTTCCGTTGCATTTGGGGCAGCCTTCTTTATAGCGTCCCGTATTTTTCGAAGTTTGTCCTGCGTTGCTTGTGGAAAAGCTGCAATGAACTCATCAATGTTGTTGGCGTTAATCTTGAGCATGGCACAATTTTAAGTAAGTATCTTTTGATAAAACACGACGTCGATTAATCGACCAAACTTCTCCCCTACCTGCCTGAGTTCCGCACATTTCACATAACCGGCCGATGAAAATGATCGAATGCTATGGTCATTGTCTCCGGAGATCATAGCGATCAAAACCACAATTCCAACAGACTTTGCTGTATCTTCCAATCGTCTTAGAACCTCTTTGCCTACACCGCGACCGGTAAAATCATGCGACAGATAAATGCTCAGCTCAGCAGTTCGGTCATACGCTTGTCGCTTATTGTATTGGGAGAGATAGCAGTATCCCTGAATTTTGTCACCCACCTGAACTACAAAGGATTTATACCTCGGATGATTGATCAGAATTTTCTCACGCAGGTCATTCGTTGTTACCTGTCCAGTGTGAAACGTCGCCGTTGAATGATCAACATAGTACTGATAGATTGCCCGTATCGCTTCAAGATGTTCGTCGCGAACGGGAACAAGTTGTATCTCCATGGGAAGTCTAATCCAGGTTTGAGCTTATCCCACCCCACTCTTCCGGCAGAACATCCTTAACTGATTCGCTAAACGTCCACACGGTACCATCGAGATCTTCAACCGTATACTGCATTTCACCATATGGAAATACCTGTGGCGCCCGCAGCACAGCAACTCCCTTTTCCTTCAAGTGCTTAAAGTGTTCCATCACATCATCGACGCGAACCAACATAGCACTGTTGTGAATTTCCAGATCCGTAGCCTGCCTGGTGATTACAATTGTACTGTTGCCCAGAGTAAGTTGTGCACGATGTTCGTCTACTCTCCACCGTTCACGAAAACCGAACATTTCACAGAGCCATGCAATCGTCGCATCGAAGTTCCGGCATGTCAATACTGGAATTACACTGCTCAATGGCATCGACCGGTTATTGATCTTTCCGTCAGTTTGTTCTTCCATACAAGCAAGCTAATAATTTCGAACCAGACGCGGACATCTAACGCCCGCTATATACGCGTCCTAGAGGGCAGTAGACGCTGCATCCACCAGACCCCCGAGAAGATCTCTTACCTCCATTAATGCGAATCCGAGTAGATTAAGGCCTCTCCAATGATGAGGATTGGTCACACCCGGAGCGTCGGCGTTCATCCCGATTCCCCATATCTTGTCCTCGGGATTTGCCTCCGTTAAAACCAAGGGGTGCGTACTGGAAATATACGCACGCAAGGATTGATGCTGAGTAAACTTATGCAAATTACCCTGCACCACGATACTATACCGATGGTGATCCCAGTGCCGCTGGTCAAAACCTGCGATCTGCTTTCCCCTCGTCCCAATTTCGTCGTTACCTCTGAGAACAAGAAGTTCCTTTTCCGCTGTACGATCTCCAAACAGCCTTGCCTTTTGCACCATCATCCAGTGTGCTGCGTGATGGTACTGGTCGCTGTTCACCTGAAAGGGACTGGGAAACCACTGCGTCAAAATGGCAAGACTAGACTTTTCTCCTGGATCAATCGGACCGTCGGCAAAGAATAGAAACTCGGGACGGTCGCCCCCATCGTATTGTCGTTTTAACCAGGCAAGATCGTATTTCATGTAAATGCTGGTTCTGCACAGCAGTGATCCTGCAAATGTAATCACGGAATTCAGAAAACCTCTGCCGTTCTAACCCAACGAGGTGTCGAATAGACGATTGCTGAAAACCTAAACCTGTAATCTATGAACCAGCGATTGTCACAAAATACTTTTTACCCGTATCGCAGACGTGGCATCGATAAGTATCCGGAAGCTCTGAAAAATTCACGCCAGGTGGAATGCCAGCCAGCTCATCACCATAACGAGGGTCATACACGGTGAGGCAGTTGGTACACTGGTGTATGGGTAATACATTTCGGCCGGCCGCTACGGGCTCGTCGCGAATTTCCTTGAGGGGCTCCTTTTCAGGATTGAGCTGTCGGAAATATAACTTGCTCAGCTCGACCAGAAGTGATGGAATCACCTCTTTGCGTACATGCTTGGCGTATGTGAGATAGGTTACCGTGTTTGGATTGAAATTCTTGGCATAAAGAATATTATAACCTCCATAACCTGCCAGGCTTTTTTCGATCACAACCGACGTAAACAGGAACATGTCGCGATGCGTCTTTATCGTAAAAGTCAGGCCATGAATACTGATATCCTGCTGATCCAGTTCGCGGACCAGAAATCGCTTCAACTCTAAGGCCTCAGCGTCAATAACAGGTAAGTGCCAGTTCAGTTCCAGCGAAGAATGCCGCTCGTTGATACCAAACTTTCCCATCACTTTTTGCCAGCGCAGACGATCGCTCGACTTAATACCCTTGATGATAAATGCCTTCCAGGGAATTATATTGATCTTACTGATATTTGTTTCCTGACAAAGCTTACAGGCAGCACTCATAAATTCTATGTCATACTCATTATTGCGCCAATACAGTCCCAGCCAATATTGGTTATTGAGCATCGCATTGAGTCCTTCATAGATTGGAAAAGCCGTGTCCTGAAGTTTAAGTTTCTCAGAAATCGGTTTATAAGTAATGCGCACGTAATTGTTCAGCAGCATCATGTATAGCTCCTCCGTTGTAAACGGGCGGAACTGAAGGAAGAGGCTTTCAAGCTCCTTCGAGATCTTGGGAATATCCTGTCCGAAAACCAGGCGGGGCCAGCATTCCAAAACGTTGCCCTTACGCGGATCACGAATGTACAGGTACCAGTAATTCTCTTCCTTGCTGGCGATAAAGTTCAACTCGCCAGAAAAGAGCGGCACGATTCGCTGCACCGGATCAACTATATTGATTTTTAAACGTGGCGTGAATTCAAACGCGTCCATTAAGACGTTGTACGTGTCTTCCTTTACCCAGTTGGTCGTCTCCACCACATTGACTGCCACGTACGAGGTAACAATGTTCTGGTGCACCGATATATCGCCTGACAATTCGTGCTCTATCTTAATTGCATTGAAAACGGCATCCAGCTGTTCTTCAGAGACATTGTTCTTCGGAAACATGATATCCTGTCTCGAGCCGAAGAGTACATACTTGTTACCAAGACTCTTCGAGAGCTCCATAATCTTAAGCAAAGCAGCAGGCGACAGGAAACCGCCTCTTACAAACGCGCGTATGAGTTCATCTTTTTCGCGACGTGGCACTTCACGGCTTTGAGCAACATTCAGACTCATGCTCCAACATTTACTTTCACTGCTTGCAAGATAGCCTGAATTTCCGGCTTGCAACTACCGCAGCCGAGTCCTGCGCCAGAGCGTTGACAGATCTCTGATAAAGTGTGACAACCACTTGCTATAATCTGTTCAATGTTGCCTGCGCCAACCTGGTTGCAGGAACATACAAGCTTTCCAACAACCGGTGGCGCCGATGTACCTGAACGAAGCAATTGCAGACGGCGCTCTGACAATTCGAGGCCGTCTTCAATCAATTGTTTGAATTCAGCAAACTCTGTCTTATCGCCAATGAGAATTGCACCCACAAGCCGATCATCTTTGATAATACATTTCTTGTAATAACGCTGTGTCCGATCCACAAAAAGGATTTCTTCAAACCCTTGTCCATCGGCTGGAATATCAGGTATGCCAATGGAACATAAATGAAGGCCGGCCAATTTGAGGATATTCATAGGAACCGTGCCATGGTACATGGACTGGACATCTCCGAGTAGGAAGCGCGCGAGGACATCTGCTTGCTTTTCTGCGGCCGCGGTGATGCCTAACATGTTGCCTCTGTGTTCGGCTATCTCGCCGATAGCAAAGATGTTCGGATCGCTCGACTGAAGATTGTCGTTGACCACGATACCACGGCCTGATTCAATACCTGCCGACACTGCAAATTCAATATTCGGACGCGTTCCAACTGCGTACACCAGTGCATTGGCAGGAATGACCTTGCCGCTGCGAAACTGGATTGATAGTGTTTCAGTAGTCTCTTCGAACCGAACGGATTGAACCTGATCGTTGAGATAAACGGCCACGTCGCATTCTTCAATAAACTCCAGCAATAGCTCGGCGGCAAGAGAATCTATTTGACGTTCCATCAGCCGGCTACCTAGCTGTACTACTGATACCGCAATGTTCATTTCGCGAAGTGACACTGCCAGCTCGAGACCCAGTAATCCACCCCCAACAATCAGAACGTGGCCCGGGGCTTTTACGAACTGCCGAAGTCGATCTGCATCGGCGCGTGTGCGCATGGTAAACACACCTGGCAATTTTACTGGAGCGTCGTTTGGTATATGCGCACGCGTACCCGTCGCGAGCACGAGTTTGTCGTAAGAATGTTTGCGTCCGTATTTGTCAATGGCAACGCGGGAGAACCGGTCAATTCCAACTACTTCGTTCTCCAGCTCAATAGTAACGTCGAGCACTTCAAATTCGCCGGCCTGAAACTTTCTTAATTTCTCCCATGAGAGATTTCCATTCACGTATTCAGGAAGAAGCACCCTATTATAAAATGGATCACGTTCCTTGGATATCACGGTGATTTCGTCTTCGCTGTTTCGTGCACGGTAAGAGCAGATAAATCGATAAGCGGCAGCACCGGCACCGACGACAAGGATGCGTTCCTTTGTCTTTTCATACAGCCGAACATCAACTGCAGAGTACTTAAAGTCAGGTTCCTTTGAAATCGGATCTACACGGATATCCGTTAGATTATTGGCACGTGCAAAGGCGTTGGCAAATGACTTACCCCAGTGCATAGGAAGAAAAAGCGTACCCGGCTTAATGTCTGTGCTTATTCTGGCGCAGACACGTACCTCACCGCGTTTATTGCTAATCACTACAGGATCGCCCTCTCCGATTCCCCGGTTCGCTGCGTCGTCCGGATGTATTTCGAGAAATGGCTTACTGATATGTTGCCTGAGACGGTTCACTTTTCCCGTCTTCGTCATCGTGTGCCATTGATCGCGTATGCGGCCCGTTGTAAGTATAAAGGGAAACAGCGGGGTCAAAGGCTCAGACAATTCATTGTCGGGTGAAACCGCAAAAAAACGTGCCTTCCCAGACGGCGTATAGAAATTTCTATCCTGGAATAAGCGTGGGGTTCCGGTATGCCCTTCGTGTGGCACAGGCCACTGAACGGAGCCCAGGTTCCGAAGGGAATCATACGTTACCCCACTAACATCTATTCGCGTACTCTTTGTCAAGCGCGCGTGCTCAAGAAAGATTTCTTCCGTGGACTTGTAGTCAAACCCATGAAACCCCATTCCCTTGGCAAAGCGACAAAGTATCTCTGCATCCGGCAGTGCTTCGCCGGGCGGGTCGGTAATCTTTTGTAAATGGCTTACGCGTCGCTCAGAGTTGGTCATTGTTCCTTCTTTTTCAAAATGACCTGCAGCGGGGAATACTACGTCGGCAAAGGGAATGCTATCTGACTTCCTCGAAATATCCTGAACAACTACAAAACGTGCCTTGCGCAACGCCGCCTCTACACGCAATGTGTCAGGCAAGCTCACCAGTGGATTAGTGCAAATTATCCAGATGGCCTTCAGGCGCCCGTCTTCAAGTGCTTCGATCATCTGTGTCGCCGTCAGGCCCGGCTTGTCGCTGACACGATTTACTCCCCAGTATGCTGATACCTCCTCGCGATGTGACTGATTCTGAATGCTGCGGTGTGCTGCCAGCATCGTTGCCAGTCCTCCGACCTCCCTACCTCCCATGGCATTTGGTTGTCCGGTGAGAGAAAACGGACCCGACCCAGGCTTCCCAATATGACCCGTAATCAGATTAAGACTTATCAATGCGTGATTCTTCTTCACGCCAACAACGCTTTGGTTAAGACCCATCGCCCAAAGAGTCAGGAAGCCTTTTGCCTGAGCGATGTAAGTCGCAGCAAGCCTGATATCGCGTTCATCGATGTCGCAAATAGCAGCGGCCTCAGCGACGCTATTTGCAAACGCTGTTTCCCTGTAGGCGTTAAAGTTCTCGGTATGATCAAGAATAAAACTTTCATCAATAGCACCGCTTTCAATCAGCACGCGTCCAATGGCATTGTACAAAACGATGTCCGTACCTGGCTGAATTTGCAGATGAAGATCTGCCCAGGCCGCACTTTGCGTTCTTCTTGGATCGACGACAATCACCCGGACGCCGGGATTCAGTTGCTTGTGCTTCTCCATTCGCCTGAAAAGGATAGGATGGCACCATGCAGGATTAGCACCAGCGATAAGCATACAATCTGAAAGTTCTATGTCTTCGTATGCGATTGGTACCGCGTCTTCGCCCAGCATTCCGGCATATGCAGAGACTGCGCTACTCATACAGAGCCGTGAGTTTGTGTCGATGTTATTGGTTCCAATAAAACCTTTTACGAGCTTGTTCGCCACATAGTACTCTTCGGTCAAACACTGACCTGAAACGTAAAATGCAACGGCATCAGGCCCGTGCGTTCGAACGATGGATTGAAATACTGCGACTGTTCTTTGCATTGCAGTATCCCAACTAACCCGCTGGAACGGATGAGAACGAGCGGCACGCATCTCAGGATAAAGCAACCGGTCGGATGTGTCCTGCATGGCGTGGTGAAGGTTCATACCCTTCGAACAAAGCATACCACGATTTACAGGATGATCCTTATCTCCTTCAACATGAAGCTTACCCTTGCGGTCTTTGGAAACGATCATGCCGCAGCCAACGCCACAATATGAGCAAGTAGTTTTACGAGATTGATGATCCGACTTCATAACGTTACGGTTATTTGCCTGCCGATTTTTCGAATGAGAACGACGGTTTAATATTTATCATCAGCCAGGCCCATTGCCCGACAGCGCTGGCATCAGCTACGTTCTTGACCTGGGTACTCGGCATGGTTTTACTCATGTGCATCAATGAATAGCCTCCTTCAATGCTGATGATCTTGGTAAGCGCAAGAGATCCCACCAGATCGAACTCCAGTCCAAGCGATTTGCTCATTACGTCGCCCTGTTCGTCCGTGACGGCATTGGGTAGTGAAAACTGATGAACGTCCAGCGTGATGTATGACTTCTCTGTAGGAGTGAATCTTGTCTTGAGATAAACATCCAAAAGACCATTGGGCCCGAAGCCGTCGGCGGCATAGAAGTAATCCATATATCCCCAGAACTTGTGCGGAGTGCCATACAGGGGATCAAATCGCTGATAACGTCTTGATGGATCTGAACCATTGTTGCCTGACGTCAAATCAACTCCAGGACCAAAGCTGAAGCGCTTCGACTGTGTATACATGGCAGCGAAAGAGAAGAAATATTCATTGAGCGATGTGCCTTCACGATAATGTCCACCCTGATAGAAAGCATCTGCCGTAGCATTAACTCTCTTCGATAGCGACCCTACAAAATGAGCACCTGTGGTAAAGCGACTCCAGACACGTGACTCGAATACTGGCTTTGGTTGCTGCGGATTGCTGTTGTCGGTGTGAAACTTGCTGAAGTCGTCCTTGAAGAACAGGAGCGATAACGCAGACGATTTGAACTTCCTGGCCACATACAGAAACTGCATAGACTTGTACATCGAGCCTATTCCATTCGTGCCGGCGGCATATCCAGTAGGTACACCGTTGTAAATGGTGTTTGACTTCCTCTCCTCATTTTGATTAAAAGCAGCACCTAAATGCGCTGTGATACCTTTGTTTTCAAATTTGAGCAACGCGGCGTCATGACGACGAGCCTGTTGAAGCCAATCAAGATTGCCCACGAGCCGTGCATCATCGTAATTCAGCTCCTGACGTCCAATCTTTAACGTAAGCTGATTGACATGATTCGACGTATCAAGCAAACTGATTTCACCCCATGCCTCGTGAATCATCAACCCGTTTTGACTCGAAGGAGTTACGCGATTAACTGTTGAAGCATCCTGGCCCCAAACACGCGCATCCTGGATCACGGTATACAGCTTAAAGCGATATCCAGAATATCCGACACTGATTCGTGTGCGCTGCGAAGTGAAGAATGCAGGAACGGTATCCGCCACAGAAGGTGTTCCCTGTCCATCTCTCAATTCTGTCCTCGTGCGAACCTGTGCGGATATCGACAATTGTCCGAATGAAGGTGAGACAGAAATCAACAATAGCAGAACCAGAAGTATCAGACTCGTATGAAGCTTTCGCGTCTCACGATCGAAGCTAAAATTTGACAGTTCGAAACCGCGCATTGTGCTTAAGCTTTTACAGGTTCCAAAGCAGGCTGCAAAGTTTCGGGTGCTGTCGAACGCGCAGTCATGGCCATAAAGACAAAAGAAACGACAGCGACGAATACTACGGCAACTCCAATTATGAAGAGACTTTCGCGATATGACAGTTCTTCCGACTTGAACAGGAAACCAGCGAGCACCGCTCCAACATTGCCTCCTGCCCCGACAACGCCAGACACCATGCCTATGGCCTTTTTATTGATGAATGGCACGACAGCATAGGTCGCTCCATTTGACATCTTCAGGAACAAAGCAAACACCAGCATCAGCAAGATGGAAGCCAGTAGTGTAGCAGAGGCACTAAATAGCATGATGCCTATACCCTCCAGCAGCAGAAACGCGCCAAGCAGCATGATGCGGCCTCTGAGTCCAAATTTTTTACCTGCCTTATCTGCAAATATTCCTCCCAGAGCACGGGCGAATATGTTCATCATTCCGAAGAGACCTGCAATCAGGCCGGCTTCTTTAATTCCGAGCTTAAAATTATCGACGAAGTATAGCGTTGCGATATTGTCAATCGTGATTTCAATTCCGAAGCAGGCACCATAAGCGAGGAAAAGCACCCACACTCTATAGTCACGGCAAATGGACCAGATCGATATTCGCGCGGCGCCCACAGCGTTCTTCTTTACTGATTCCTGTTGAATTTCGGATTTATTACCCTCAGGATAATCCTGAGTGCACTTATAGTAGACAATGCCCGCTATAAAAAGCACGACACCTGGAACGACCATACTCAGTCTCCACGCAGTGGCATCGGCATAACCGAGTGCGATGAAACCTGCGCAGATAAGAGGCATGATGATTAGTGTAGCTCCGCCACCCATATTTCCCCAGCCTGCAGCGGTAGCATTTGCAGTACCCACTACGTTGGGGGCAAACATGACCGATGTGTGATATTGAGTAACAACGAAAGATGCTCCGATCACTCCAATAGCAAGTCTGAAGAGGAGAAAGGATTCATAACTGTTGCTTAACCCGATTAAGGTTACAGGCAGTGAACCCAATATTAGCAAAATGGTATACGACAGACGAGGCCCAATTTTGTCGCAAAGCCATCCGAACAACAACCTGGCAAAGATCGTGATAGACACCGAAGCCACGATTACATTACCGATTTGTCCCTTGGTGAGCCCAAGGTCTTCACGAACGAGTGGCATGAGTGGGGCAATGCCAAACCAGCCAAAAAAGCAGCAGAAGAAGGTAATCCACGTGATGTGGAAAGTGCGCATGGGCACCGACGAGAAGTCTAACAAATTGATCCGGGTTGCTTGAAGGGTTGCTTTCATGATTACGTATTTATTACGTAATAAATGTAAACAATCCCTGAGATAACTACGTATTAAATACGTACTACTTTACGTATTTATGCAGAATTTTCTCAGAATACGTTTGAAAATACGTAGTTGGGATTAAAGTAAATTCTCCCGCAGAGATTTATTGATCATGTCGACCGCGTTATTCACGTCCATCTTCTTCATGATATTGAAACGATGGGTTTCAACTGTGCGAACGCTCTTGCCCATGGATTCGGCTATCTCCTTGTTTTGTTTTCCATCGACAACCAAACGGAGGATTTCCTTTTCACGGCGCGTTAAATGGTACGGGTCCGGTTTTGTGCTCGGGGCTGAGACTGGTGCAGACCGGGAATTCAGTAGTCGGTTAGCGAGCACGTTTGACACCGCGCCACTAAAGTACTTCGTGCCTGTATTGATCTGTTTTAATGCCTTAATGAATTCAAACTTGTCAGTATCCTTTAACAGATAACCGAACGCGCCTGCGTTGAGCGCTTCAATTACGTACTCTTCCGAGTCATGCATCGAAAGGATTACCGACTTTACATCCGGCACGGCCTGCTTCAGCTTCGCCGCCGCTTCCAGCCCAGTCATCCTGGGCATTCTGATGTCGAGGATAACGATGTCGGGTCTTAATTTCTTCACCGACTCCACGGCTTCGGCGCCATCGCTGGCCTCACCCACAACATTGATATCGGCTTCAGACTCTAACATAGACTTGATACCATTGCGAACAAGCACATGATCATCGGCCAGTAAAACATTAATTTTGCTCATCTCTTTCTACTATAACTCTCCTGCTATTTGTTCTGTTCGTTGGATGGCCTTTGAAGATGCACCCCCAGCCTGAGTCGGAACCCTTAGCGACACCGTCGTACCTTTTCCAGGATGTGAATCGATCTCCAGCTTTCCGTTGATATACTCTGTTCGCTCGTACATATTAAAAAATCCGCGACCTGATTCTATGTTAATGCTCCTCTCCTCAATCAACCGCGTGTCAAAACCCTGGCCATTATCATTTACAGTAATGATGCATTCATCATCATTCTTTTCGAGGGAAACCGTGATTCGAGTGGCGTCTGCGTACTTGATTGCATTGTTAACAGCTTCCTGAATAATTCTAAAAGCGTTATTCTCAATCTTTTGAGGCAAGCGTTCCATTTGCCCGGTTGTCTCATAAACTAACGTCACATCAGTGAGTTTGCCCATCTCCTGTATGTACACTTTCAGACCGGCCTGCAAACCATAATCTCCTAATACGGTAGGCTTGAGGTTGAAGGTCACCCGCCGCACTTCCTTGATCGTCTCTTTGATTAATTTGTCGACGTCTTCAATTCGCTGCTTCACTTTAGCATCATCCGGGTCGATCGATTCGATCTGATATTTCAACGACGTCAGCATCTGGCCGATGCCGTCGTGAATGTCCATAGCAATCCGCTTGCGTTCCTCCTCCTGACCTTCGAGGATCAGGACAGATCTGAACTTTTGCTGGTTTACAAGCTTATCAATCTCGGCCCGATTCTTTTTATTCATCGTCAACTCGGCCTGTTTGCGCATGGTAGTGTTCGAGCCCATCACCATCAATTCCTGTTCACCTTCATCAGTATAAACAGGTTGAATGATGAGCATTGCCCAGCATTCTACTCGTCCTTTCGTATAAAACCTCACTTCGCCTTGCCAGGAGTTGCCTTCCGAAACTGTGTCCACAATCTCATCCATCCAATCGTCAGGATTCGCCATTCCCTTGAATAAATCACACAGTCGGTCTGCCTTCTCAACTCCCCCGCTAAGCTCATGGAAAACGTCGCTTACAAAAGTTACATTTCCTCCAGCGTCGGCCTTGGCATACAAGCGAGGGTTTTCTACAGGCTGGTTGATGACAGAGAGTTGTTCGTACGATCGTTCCAATGAAGAATACAATGCGCCAACTTCTTTCAGCAGTTTGCGTGCGTTCTTCTCTGAGGCACGAAGCTTTTTTACCGTGCGGGCTACATGCACGGCTGTCGGGCGGAAGATATACATCACCTCGGCGGCTATTACCAATAGCGATACTATCAATAACAGATATTCCAGCCGGCTCAATGTTGTCACCTTTCGGTTGGCTTCATTGGCGTATTGCTGAACGATCTTATCCATGCCAGCAAGAAACGCTGACTCGTTGTTAAGAACCTTATTGATGTGTGGCTGGAGATAGCCCATCGCCACTTGCTGATGAAAGGCAAGTTGCTCGATGATCGCCTTTGCACCGGTCTGCATCTCATTGAAAGGACCGTCGATCGATTTGAATATTTGATTTACTGCCTCGGAATTCTCTCCAGGCAAATGCAGGCTGTCATTGCCACGTTGCAGTCCGGCCTGCGTCACCTGCCATAGCTGCAGTGTTTCTGAAAGATCATCAGCAATCTTTTCTCGCTCTTCACTCGATTGATAACTCCTCAACATAAGAGTGACCTTAGCAATACGCTGACTCAACATCCGCTGTTTACCGGCTAGGTTCACTACCTGTGAATCATAAAACTGGTCAGCGAGATGCCGTTGAATCAGTATTTGTCCGAGGATGGCAATCGCCGCGATGGCGCTTAATGCAAGAATATACCATCTCCCAAGATGTCGGAACTTGGGCCTCGCGCTAGCATAGAAGTCCTGAGTTAGTCGCATGCGATTTCAAGTTACACAAATTCACGAACCCGACTACTTAGAATTCACGTAGAATCGCGTCGCGTTACAATAGCCCTACTGAGCAAACCCTATAAGCACGTATCCATCTTCGATTTTTACAGGAAACGTTACGATGCCTTCGTCTGCTGAATTCATGCATGCTCCTGTTCGAAGTGAGAAAGTTCGCTTGTGAAAGGGACAGGCAACTTTGGGCTCACCTTCAACCGAGCCAATGATCCCGCGCGATAAAACCATTTGCATTTTATGTGGGCAAAGATTTTGACAAGCATACCATTCACTTCTTCGGGAAAAGTTAAATACGGCGATTTGTGCGTCCTTGTATCGGACGCACGCACCGCCGTTCTCCGGAAAATCCGCCGTTCTGGCGGCCCTAAACCAAACTTTTACCTGAGTATCGTCTGCTGTTGACAGCATTTTAATTTCGTTCATTGTCTATGCAATTGAAGTTATTTCTTGTTCCAGTCAGGAGGAGATTTTTGTTCGCGCATTCCTACAAATGAAATCGTAGGATCTTGTTCATCGTCGTTGATAAAATGTCTGAACTGCGAGCGAAGCGCCGGATCTTCAACTACTCTTTTCCATTCGCATTCATAATGTTTCAACAACTCGGTCATCTCCTGTTCGAGTGACTCAGCCATACCCAGAGAGTCGTTAACAATCACGTCGCGCAGGTATTCCATTCCCCCTTCCATCTTGTTAAGCCAGGTTGCTGTACGGGTAAGTGGATCTGCTGTCTTAATATAAAACATCAAAAAGCGATCGATGAGCTTCACGCACGTCTCAGTATCAACATCACTTACGAGAAGCTTTGCATGTTGAGGTCTTGATCCTCCGTTGCCACACACATATAAATTCCATCCCTTCTCCGTCGCGATTACGCCAACGTCTTTGGATTGTGCTTCAGCGCATTCCCGAATGCATCCCGATACCGCACCTTTCAATTTATGTGGCGCACGCAATCCCTTATACCGATCTTCGATATAGATGGCAAACGACACTGAATCCTGTACGCCATATCGACACCACGTAGAGCCTACACAACTCTTTACTGTCCTCAGTGCTTTACCATATGCGTGACCACTTTCAAACCCTTCCTTGATCAGCTCTTCCCATATTTCCGGAAGCTGTTCAACGCGCGCACCAAACATATCGATGCGCTGTCCCCCTGTGATCTTCGTGTACAGGTCGTATTTCTCTGCAATGCGACCAATTGCTATAAGCTTGGAGGGAGTGATTTCACCCCCTGCAATACGCGGCACAACGGAGTAGGTACCCCCGCGTTGAATATTTGCCAGGAAGCGATCGTTGGTATCCTGAATGGTTGATTGTGACAGGATCGTTTCATTCCAGATACTGGCCATCAACGAGGCAACTGCCGGTTTGCATATCTCACAACCATCGCCTTTGCCGCACGATTCAAGCAGCTCGTCATAAGTACGAATGCTTTTGATCTTAATGATATCATAGAGCTCCTGACGGGAATAGTCGAAGTGCTCGCAGAGTGATTTTTTTACCTTGTGGCCGAGCGACTCAAGCGTGTACTTCACAATGTCATTGACCATTGCTGTACATCCTCCGCAGCCAGTGCAGGCCTTTGTGATCTTCTTAATGTGATCTACAGAACTCGCGCCCTTTTCCTTAACTGCATTCGCGATATCGCCCTTCGAAACATTTTCGCATGCACAAATCATGGCAGTGTCAGGCAATGCTTTTACACCGTCGCCCGCTTCCGCCTTATCACCAGAACCAATGATCAACGATTCAGGTTTCGCGGGTAGTGCCAATTGATTGAGTGCCATTTGATGGAAGGCTCCGTACTGTGTTGCGTCACCAACCAAAATGCCACCCAATAGTCGCTTGCCGTCAGCCGAAATGTTTATTCGCTTATACGTACCGTTGTGTCTGTCCTGAAAAATGATGGGTACTGCTCCGGCAGTTTCACCCAGCGCGTCTCCAAAGCTTCCTACATCAACACCCAGCAGCTTCAGCTTCGTCGACATGTCAAAGCCTGTAAATGTCCGAAGTTCTTTGTTTGCCAGCTGATGCGCTACTACCTCTGCCATTTCGTAGCCTGGAGCGACAAGTCCATATATAAAGTTCCGATGAACGGCAACTTCACCAACGGCATAGATATGCGCATCACTTGTCCTCATCAGGTCATCCACTATTACGCCGCCTCTGGGATGCGTTTCAAGCCCGGCACGCTTTGCCAACTCATCCCGTGGGCGAATCCCCGCCGAGATAACTACCATCTCAAGGTCGAGCCTCGTACCGTCTTCGAAGTCAAGTCCCTCAACTACTCCGTTACCCGCGATTTCCCGTGTCGATTTTTTAAGATGGATAGAAAGACCGAGCGACTCCAGCTTCTGTTGAAGTACTGACGCCCCGGTTTCATCAAGCTGCCTGGGCATCAGCCTGGACGCAAATTCAACTACATGCGTTTCCAATCCCAGATCCTGTAATGCTTTTGCCGCCTCCAGTCCCAACAGCCCCCCTCCTATGACAGCTGCGCGCGAAACGGTCTTCCCAAAATTGATTATCTGATTCAGATCATCAATGGTTCGATAAACGAATACGCCATCGCGCTCCACGCCCTTCACTTGTGGCACAAACGCACTGGATCCAGTTGCCAATACCAGATGGTCGTAATAATCCGTACGACCTGTATGTGTTGTAATGGTTCTTTGTTCGCGATCGATTTGGGTCACCAACTCTCCAAGGTGCAATTCAATATTGTGCTCCTTATACCATGTGGCCGGCGCCATTTGCAGATCCTCTTCCGTCTTACCGTTGAAGTAGCTACTTAAATGAACACGATCGTACGCAGGCCGGGGCTCCTCCCCATATACTGTTATATGGGCCGAAACCTGATGCTTCTTCAGCTTCTCACAAAGCTTGTAGCCCACCATCCCATTTCCTACTATGATTATCCGGGTCATACGCAATCGTTTTAAGTAGTGGTTTACTATAATTTTACGTAATTATACGTATTTTGAATTTGATCAGCAATCAAATCTGCGTATTATTACGTATAATTTATAAGCAACTGAGTATGAACTACGATACACCTCGCGTAGCGCTTGTTGGTGCTGGTCCAGGCGATCCCGACCTACTTACTATTAAGGCAGATCGCCTCTTAAGAGAGGCCGATGTTGTTTTATATGACGCATTGGTCAATACTGACATCCTCAAAAGATGCCGTCCTGCCTGCAAGCTCGTCTACGTAGGGAAACGCAGAGGCAATGCACCATTGTCTCAGGAGCAAATCAACCGGCTCATACTATGGCACGCACAGAATCATTTACTAGTCGTGAGACTGAAAGGAGGCGATCCTTTCGTTTTTGGCCGCGGTCATGAGGAAGCTTCGTTTCTTTTCAGATATGGCATTGAAACTGAAATTGTACCTGGCATAACCAGCGCACTCGCCGCGCCTGCCCTGGCTGGCATCTCCGTGACTCAGCGCGGTATCAATGAAAGCTTCTGGGTGGTAACCGGAACGCTCTCAGACGGCGGACTTGGTAACGACCTGATTCATGCTGCACAATCCAGCGCGACAATTGTCATCCTGATGGGATTGGGAAAGCTGGCGGAAATAGCGGCCCTGATCAGTAAACACAGATCCCCTATGGAGCCAATGGCAATTGTTGGCAGTGCATCAACCAAAAACCAAAAAGAAGTCTATTCAACTGCCGAAAACATAGTTGTTGACGCTGAAGAGCACGAGCTATCCGCTCCCGCCGTCATCATTGTTGGCAGCGTAGCAGAACATGCTCTATCATCAATTGAACCGATCGTCAATAGCTATCAACTTTCACCTATACCGAACTTATTATGAATGCGACATTCCAATCAGTAATTAAAGAATACTTTCAGTTTGAGGAAGACTTCATTGAAGACAACATCAGGTGTATTCCGATGATCGTTAGGTATAAGCTTGATGCCTGCGGGATAAAACTTAAACTCCGAGAATGGAGTCGCTTTCGTCCTGTTGAACGTGAGTCACTCGCATCAATGCCCTGCGTAACCAAGCAGGAAACCGATTTGTATCGTCGCTATCTGGAAGGATTGATCTGGCATCATACCGGACAAACAGCTACACCGCTGGCGCCGATTATTGATGCTCCATGGGAATACGGGAAAGAGGTACCTGAAACTGTTCGTACTCGTCTGGATGAACTTCAAAGCTACATATCTTATTTACAATGGAACGCGTTGCGTGAATTGCAGCGATTTGCGCTCATCAAACTAAGCTCAAGTGAACACGAACATAAAAACTTTCGAAAAGCACTGGTAGAGTTTAACCTGGCGTGATACCAGCCGCAAGTTGATTGTAGTATAGGCGTTCTATCCGGCTGTCTTTCCAGATGCGTAAGCTGCGCGCGATGCCGGATCATTAACATTCATGAATATCGATTGATCCAATCCATAAATGATTTTAACCTCATTATGAGTTAAGAAAGACCGCGGACTGACGTTACCACGTGAGACCTGAGCGGTGAGCAACGGCAGTGCACGTGGTTCCCAGATTGTAAGCAAAGGTTCAGGTCCACCCGCCGATAGATCAAAAAAACAAGTCGCAAGTTTTCGATGATCGCGACGAGACACTATGTCCCTCAGCACACCGATTGAAACGTTGGGGAGATCTACAGGTACCGTTAGCCACGCACTATTTGTCTCAAACTGAAAGGCAGAAAGTATTCCATTCAAAGGACTTTTGATGTCGAATTTATCTGTTATCGGATTCAGGTATGAAGGTATATCGGATTCACGCCGGCAAGATGTGTATACCTCATTGCAGACGATCTTCAATGCATCAAAAAGATGTTCACGCTGCGGCTTACCATGGTAATCGATCAATGCTTTATCAGTTCCCATGCGTGTGCTCAATCCTCCGGCAAGCACAAGTCCATTTAAAATCGATACCTCCATGCTGCTAAGATAACGCTGTCGGTGAGCATTCCAGATGTGGAATTACACCTCACGTAAAGTTTTACTTTAAATGAAGTTTCTTACATCTGCCGTTAATACTTCATATTCGTAGTCTATGCAAACGTTACTTTTTTCCAAATCGTCGCGTTCCGACGTATCTCGCGAACATTCATAAGGCAAATGGTGTTAAATTTGCATGGTACACCAATTAAAAGCGGGACCTGATTTTTTTGAACGCAAGATTACGGGGAACCGCCCTCAGCAAAACACCACTAACCCAATAACAATGCAAAAGACGCTAAGTCCAAAAAGCACTGTACAGGAAAGAAAATTGCTCTTCGATGCTTCCATGCACCTTATTGGTAATGGAAGATTTCTGAATGCTACTATGCAGGAGATTGCCTACCAGGCACGTATGAGCGAAGCAACGGTGGCATTTATATTTGAAAACAGAACACACCTGCTCAATGATCTGATCGAGTACACGGTGGGTAATACTAATGACATCATCGACGATGCCACGAAGACAAGTGCGCGGCCTTTTAAAGACCGTTTCTTTGACCTTTGGAAAAAGCTTTACAGTATTTACGTTTCAACTCCTGGGCTACCTGCTTTTCTACAGCAATATGATGTGTTGTCAAAGAATGCGAGGTCAGTAAAACTCTATCCGGGTTATTCACCCCGCCTTGTCGACTTTTTCAAACATGCGCCATCAGGTCTGCTCGACGTATCGGATGCAGAAACTATCGCGTACCTCTTTCATGAAAATGTATTGACTGCCGCGCAAATGAAAACGCGCTCAGCGAGCCGTCCTGAAAGCATCAATGCACACATGCCAGAGATGTTGTGGAAGTATCTCGCCGAAAACAATTGATCGCAGGATCAATCGTAGTGCTGTAAAGAGATCGTAAAGATCGAACCTACCTGCGGATCACTTTCGATCCGTATCGTTCCGCCCAATGCTTCTACCTGTGTTCTTACCAGGTAGAGTCCGAGACCTTTGCCTTCTACATGAAAGTGAAAGCGCTTGTACAGATTGAATACCGTATCCCGGTGCCTGTTCAGATCGATACCCAGGCCATTGTCGGAAAAAATAATCTGGGTAGTTCCGTTCTCTCGTCGGGAGCGAACATTGATAACCGGTGCGCGTTCCGGATTTCTGTACTTGATTGAATTGCTGATTAGATTGAAGAAAATGCTCTCCACGTACTGAGGCAGGGAATGAAGTAAGGGAACTTCGGAAAAGTCGGTCTTGACTTCCACGCTGGTCTCTTTCACTTCGGAGGAAAGTTGATTCATTACTTTCTGAGTAACCTGATCCAGCGGTATCGTAGAGTATACGGCAGGACTCAACTTTTGTATACTCAGAATCATTGACAGATCCTTGAACACCTCGTCGAAGTCTGCCAGTAGATCTAACCATGAGATCAATGATGTCAGACTTCTCCACTTCATCACCTGACTTTCGAAGAACACTGGCCAGTCCGACAAGCCTTGCCATCGGCGCACGAAGGTTGTGAGATATAATGTAGGCGAATTGTTCCAGTCTCGCATTCTGTTCTGCAAGCTCCTGATTTTTCATTCGAAGATACTGCGTCTGATGATCGACTTCGGCCATCAGTTCTCTGTTCTTCTGCTGAATAATGAGATTCTGTCGTTCAATCGTTTCATAAGCCTGCTGCAGTTTCTCATTCTTATCAAGAACATCGAGACGTTGCCGGTCGATCTCCTTCTGATGCAGCATGATCTGTTCGTTGTGTTGCCTGATCTCTTCATTCTGGGCAATGATCTCACGATTTTGCACAACAATATCGTTCGTTCGTGCCGCTACCTGATGTTCCAGATCCTCCTTCTGCGACGCCAACAGGTTTATGGTCGCTCGTTCCGCTTCACCGAGCTTACGTGATATCTTCACGTTCCGGTCAAATAGCCGCATCATAATCATCAATGCTGGAACGGTAATCAGAAACAATGCAATCTGAAGCCAATAACTATTTTCCAAAGCGCGGTTGTAGCGCACTTTTGCATTTGCAGCAATGTTGTCTTCAAAGGCGTTGACAATCCCCGAAAAATGCAAATAGGATTTATAGGTAAAGAAGCCGAGATCTCTTCTCAATAAATCTTTGAATCCTTCAAGGTTGTTTGCATGTAACATATCGACCATCACATTGATCGTGTCGAGGTACTGATAAGTAGAATCTTCCAGCGTCTGAAGACTCTGCATGGGGAAATTCTGTTTTTGAAGCGACCGCCTTAGATTGATAAAGATGGTATCTAGTCTGGGGTATCCATCCGTGACGACTTTGTATTGCACCTCTGACCCTATCAGCGCGTAGGCCCGCAAGCCCATATCAATCTGATGTATCGTCCGGATAATATCGAGCGTATTTACCTTCGTCTTTTCTGCCTCCTCCTGCAGTTGTTTGTTCAATTCGATGACGCGGCTGTTGCGATAGATCAGGAAGATATTTAGCAATAGCAGACCTGCAATGGATATCATCAGGGCATGAATCGCATATTTTTCGAATCTGTTGCTAGTCATGAAGCGGGAAGTAGATCTGGGCTCAAAGACGTGGGTGGGTAACGGGCAAATAAACAATGCCTCACCTCCCAATTTATTGCTTATCCCACGCATTTCCAATACCAATGCTAACGCAAGGCCAGGCGTTGCAAAATGGCCACAGAAGGACTGGCAACATGGCGGTATTAGTCGAGTGGACGAGGAAGTATCATGCCATCACACTAAACATGTTGAGCGGCGGGCCGCCTGACTCTGGCTGTGATCGCCCCAACGAGGAAAATCGAAAGTGTGCCAACAACAATCACCATGTTCAGGTGAAACGGATTTCGAATTGCGTTAAGCTCTTCCGGCAGCATGAATGAGAAGGTCATCCAGAGAATAACGATGATGCCAATCACCGTTGCGAGCTTAGCTTCAAAATTACCGGCAGTACGACTGATCATACCCAGCAGGAAAAGTCCGAGCATGCCTCCCGAGAAAATGCCGGCAAGCTGCCACCATAGATCAAGGATGCTCTTCACACCGATCATAGCAATTCCTGCAATAATAGCAAGCACCCCCATCGTTGCCGTGGAAACATACAAGACCATCATCTCCCGACGGGGCGTGATCTTCTGATCGATGTATCGCTGGTATATATCTTTAAGAAATACGGTTGCACTACTATTCATACCACTGCTGATGGTACTCATAGCTGCAGATAGTATAGCGGCAATGATCAAACCCAGAAGACCATGCGGTACACTCGTGACCATGAAATGTGGCAGCACTTTATCACCGTAATCAGACGGCAAGAGCTCGCCCACTGAGATTCCTTTCTCTATTGCAACTTGTTCTTTCACATGTTGAATCAGTTCAGGGTGCTGATCGAAGTACGCGAACAATGCGCTACCAATAAAAAAGAATACAAGCGATACCGGAAGATACCAGTACACGCATAACCATATACTTTTGGTTGCTTCCTTTTCAGAACGAGCAGCATGGTATCGCTGTACGTAGTTCTGGTCAATACCAAAGTTGTTTAAGTTGATGAAGAATCCATATAAGAGTACCACCCAAAATGTGGATGTACTCCAGTCTGTGAGGCTGTAACTGCCGAGGCTGAACTTCCCATTCTCACTTCCAATATTCCACACATCATCGATACCGTTATCCATGCGGGACATTACCAACCATACCACGGCCGCAGCTCCGATTGTCTTGATGATTGCCTGTACTACTTCCGTCCATATGACCGCCTCCATTCCACCTAACAGCGTGTAGGTAATGATACAGATGCCGCTGACAATCATGATCGTGCGCATGTCGATACCCGTAAGCGCTTCAATAGTCAATGCGATGCCAAAGAAAATTGATCCCATACGGGCGAGCTGCGTTAAAACAAAACAAGCCATCGTGTAAGTACGGGCCCATGCACCAAACCGATGCTCAAGGTGAGTGTACGCACTGATCTCACCCGTCTTCCGATAGAATGGCACGAAGTACTTTGCGGCAACCCATGCAGCAAGCGGCATCGATAAACTGAACACGAACGAATTCCAGTTGCTTCCAAATGCTTTACCTGGAACACCAAGAAATGTATTGCTACTTAGAAAGGTAGCATAGAAGCTTAACCCCAATGCCCATCCTGGAATATGACCCGATGCTTTGGTAAACTGATCTGCATTCTTATTCTTCCTCGAAAAGTAAAATCCAATTCCGATCATGGCCAGTAGATAAAGGCCAATGATTGCAATATCAACAAATGGAAGGTCGCTCATGATTCAGACACAGTTTTGCGGGAGAAGAGTTCACTCAGTTTGACTGTTGCATTATTAACGAGTGGCTTCGCCCAGATGCCAACACCGAGCACATAGCCTAATGTAAAAATCATGATGAGCATCGCATATTGAAGTCCGATCAGTTCGGCAATTCCTCCGATGATCAAGGGTACGACAGCGCCGCCGACGATGCCTGTGCATAATATTCCCGAGAAAGTTCCATGGTGTGAAGGGAGCGAGTTCATTCCCAAAGAGAATACGACTGACCACATGATCGACAAAAAGAAGCCGGTCGCAGGAAATGCCCACAATGCGACCTCTTTCCCCCCGAACAATCCTGAAAGCAAAGCCGTTAATGCGCCGATAGCGAAAACAACAAGAACAGATCTGCTATCAAACAACTTCAATAAGAGCAAACCAACGAAGCAGCCTATTGTTATCAGACCCCAGAACGAAGATATGACATCTGCTCCCTGCGTCGCGGGATCAACGCCATGATAGATCTGAAGAAATTTCGATGTCCAGTTGGCGATTCCCTGCTCGGTGCCAACATAACAGAATATGCCAATGAAGTACAGGATAACTGTTCGGTCCTTTAGCAGCTTGAATAATACACCACCTGTTTCGATGCGTTCGTCGTCCTTGAGTTCTACTTTCGGAAATTTTACAAGGTACACAACCAGGATCATCAGCAGGCTTGTCACTGCAAATACCCAATACAACGAAACCCATTTCAGGTTAGGTGTAACCAACCGATCGAATAAAGCAATAAATGGGTCTGATGAACCCGTATGTATATTATTGACAAGCACACTATATAAGAGGGGGCTTAGAAACGATGCTGCACCAAAAAAGAAGTTCGCCAGTACGGAATTAAAAGCAAAGTGTTTGTCGCCGCCGCTATGGCGCAATAATGGATTGATCACTACCTGCAGCATGGCCATCCCGATGCCAATGGTAAAGAGAGAAAAGAGTGCAGTACCAAAGGTGGGCAACACAGCAAAAAACAACGCAGCTACAAACGCAACGATAAAGCCAATGAGGATAACAGTCTTCTCTGAATACCGCTCAATGAGCAATCCACCGGGAACGGACATCACACCGTAGGCAACGAAGAACGAAAAAGGAAGAAATCCCGCAAGGCCTATGCTCAGATCGAAACTCGCAATAATATCAGGAACGAGAGGCCCAAGGATGTTTGTCAAAAATGAGATGACCGAAAAGATCAGGAAGATAAGCAGGACGATGAGTGTGTTCTTCATAGTGTTCAAATACTGATGCAGTACCGCAGGCACGCATTTTCCAATATAGACGATAACTTCAAGGTGTGATAAATGATCACGATTTCGCGGGCCATTTAACGATTAATAACCCTCAATTTGCGAAATAACCGGCTTCGCGGATCGCTGTTTTTTATAAAGCTTGGGAGAAACACCCATCTCCTCCTTGAAGACTTTGGAGAAATGATACTGATCGAAGAAGCCGAGATTATAAGCAATCGTTTTGATAGTTACGTTCCTATTGAGTAGCCACTGGCATGCACGCTGTATTTTCATTGAAGTAAATAGTTGCATTGGTGTTTGAGATGTTCTTCGCTTGAACACAGCGCAGTAGTGCGACACCGATAGGCCTGCCCTGGACGCGAGTTGCTCCAGTGTAACTGACTTGTCAAGGTTAGCTCGCATGAACTCTATCGTGTGTATCGCGCGGTCCTTCTTACTGTGATTGCGCGCTGCTAAGACCTTTAGTTTGAAAGAGCACACAAATGAGTAAAACCGGCTGTTAACATAGACCAGATTCTCTATAATATCCATCAAATCCAGGTGATGTAAAATATCATTGAACTGGGCAACGCGGCCCACCAGGGGCTTGGCTCTTTTCGGTTTGAAATCCCGCCCCATAAGAAAGCGGGAAACTTCGGCTGCCTGAGCTCCGGCAAAGATTGCCCAATACATTGTCCACGTTTCCCCGGGGTGACATTCAATGGAAGTGACGAGCCGTGCAGGCATTACAAAATAGTCGTTCTCCTCCAGATCGTACAACGTTCGTTTCGACCGGTAGTGACCTCTTCCCTTGGCTACATAGAGGAGAAGATACTCGTCTTGTCGCCTGTCGGTAAGCGATGGAACATAAGTGCTTTCTTCATCAAAGCCGATCTCAGCGACGAAGAAATTATTGCATAACGCATGACTCTTGATGCGTCTATAGATGTTATCTGGAACTGCCGCATACCGGCAATGATCTGTTGCTCCTGGTAACATAATGTCTTCTTAACATGTAGGAAATAAAAAGGTGCTTGACAATGAAGGTAGGCATTCCGTTGTCGCGAAACCAGAATTTTATACATCTTTTCAATAAACGGCTCCATTGAAAACACTGGACAGTATTCTGAACTTCATTTCGTCAAATACACCCGTGACCGCAACTCCGCAAACGCCATGAAGAAGAATATCGTTGAGATTCTATGCGCAACATTTACGCCTATGTTGCCCGACGGTTCGCTGAACCTGAAACGCATTCCAGAGCTCTATACACATTGTCACGATGTACAGGCTAATGGAATTTTCTTAAACGGTACCACCGGCGAATGTATGTCATTAAGTACATCCGAGCGCATACAACTTGCCGACGCATGGATGGATGAAAAAAATAATAGACGCGATGATCTTAAGGTTGTGATCCACGTTGGAAGCAGCAACCTGATTGAAGCTGCATCAATGGCTGAGCACGCACAATCGCGGGGCGCGAACGGCATTGCCATGGTTCCGACTTTCTATTTCCGTCCGAAAGATATTAATGACCTGATCAATCAATGTGTATATGTAGCGGCAGCCGCGCCGTCGATACCGTTCTTCTATTATCATATTCCTTCTCTTACTGGCGTGCATTTCCCAATGATTCGATTCATTGAACAGGCAGCCAAGCGTATCCCGAACTTCGCCGGCATCAAGAATAGCGCCAACGACCTGGTTGACTATCAGCACTGCCTCCATTACGCGAAAGGAAAATACTCACTCTATTGGGGTACTGATGAAGTATTCACAATGCTTTATCCCGGTGGCAACAGACATTGGGTGGGCAGCACTTATAACTACATGAATTCGCTATACCTGCAGGCAGTTGACGCCATGGAAAGCGGCGATTCAGAAACAATTGCAAGACTGCAGGCAGACGCTGATGCGATATATCATATTATTCTCGCTTATAACAACATTATCTCAGGCAAGGAAGTGATGAAGTTCCTCGGAGTTGACTGCGGTCCGGTTCGCCGTCCGCTCAACAGCCTGACGCCGGCCGACAGCGAAGTACTTTTTCAGAAACTGAAAGCAACGCCACTGTTTGCCTATACGCCAAAGAAATTAACCTCTACAGTTATTTAAATACCACCACTTAAACGCTGTTGTTATGTTTAAGATCATTCTACTAAGCGATTTCGAAGAGCAATACGGAAAAGACCTGTTGCGCGGAATTACCCGTTATTCGAAAGACTACGGTCCCTGGACTTTTTGCAGAATGCCCAACAACTATCGTGAAAAACTGGGCCTCAAAGGAATGCTGAAATGGGCAAAGGAATGGGAGGCGGATGGCGTAATCGGTCGGTTTGAAGACGACGAAGAAGCACAGGTCTTTACAAAGGCCGGAATCCCAGTCGTCGCGCAGGATTACAAAGAACGCCTGCATACTGTGCCCAATATTACAAGCTCTTACTTTGAAACTGGCCGGCTCGGTGCTGACTATCTGTTAAAGAAAGGGTTTACCAACTTCGCGTTTTACGGATTCAACAACATCGTCTGGTCGCGGGAGCGTGCCCAGGGGTTTGAAGAACGAATCCAGTCCGCTGGTTATGATGTTCACTACTACGAACACAAGGATTCAAGGACTGAAGAAGATCTCTGGTATTACAAGCCCTCAGAACTTAGTGAGTGGCTGCAGTCACTTCCAAAGCCTGTTGGTGTAATGACCTGCGATGATAACCAGGGACACCACATTACGGAAGCCGCACGTCACGCCGGCATTCGTATTCCCGATGAGGTTGCCATTCTCGGTGTCGATAATGATGAGATGGTCTGTGAACTCTCTGATCCTCCTCTTTCAAGCATTGCGCTTGATACAGAGAAAGGCGGATACGAAGCGGCGCGCCTCATGGATAAAATGATCAGAACCAAGGACTGCGGAAACCAGGCTGACATCATTGTGCAGGCCACGCAGGTAGTGACCAGACTATCGACTGATTTCTTTGCAAGCAAGGATGCATACATTGTTACCGCGTTGAAATTCATTCATCAAAACCTGGATAAAAATCTTAAGGTCGATCAGATTCTGAAAGAGGTCCCACTATCGAGAAGGTCACTTGAAAAACGATTCGCGCAGACAACCGGATATCCGGTGTACGAATACATCTACAAGCAACGCATTGAGCAGTTCACAAAGAAGCTTCTCGAAACCGAACTGTCAATATTCGAGATCGCACTAGACCTCGGACTCAGCGATAGCAAAAACATCGCCCGGCAATTCAAGCAGATTAAAGGTCTTACGCCAATGGAATACAGAAAGAAGTTTCTCATCACCAAACAAGCCTGAGAAGCTGTCATCTGATACGGAGTACGAAGTATTTGGAGTCCTTCGTCGTTGAGTGCCCTACGGGGCACTCGCTGTTTCTATCCACGTAATTCAAAGCGCCAGCATCGGGACGTTTGGCCGGTATGGCATTCAAAGCAGATCGGAACTATTATTCGTCCCTTTGAATCTTTACAATTGCCCGCGCGAAACTATCCATATCATCGCGTGAACCTAACATGGCGTGCTGCAATATCCAGATTGCTTCCGTAGCACATGCGCGCTCGGCAACTTCGCAGAACACCTTCGTGTAGTCTACTTCCTCCGGAATAGCATAGCACATGAAGTTCTTCTCCTGAAAAACAGTCTGCTTGTATAATGGATACGGGTATCCGCCTGAGGCTGGGACACCTTCTTCGATCAGCCTGGCAACAAAGTCGCGCTTGGATATTCCTTTAAACTGAGATTGATCGTAGCGAAACATAAACAAGTGAAAAGTATGACGGGTAGCCTCAGCTGGAATTGTCATTGGCGTTATCCCTTTTACGTTCCTTAACAATTCGTTCAAATATCGTCCATTGCTGTCGCGTGTTGCAGTTTGTGACTCCAGTCGTTTCAACTGATTCGACAACAAGGCAGCCTGAAATTGTGTGATTCTGTAATTACACCCCAGGAGGTGATGTTCATACCACATGCCTCCCTTTACGCGTCCGACATTTCGAAGGCTATTGATGCGATCATATAGCTTTTCATCGTTGGTCACCACAATACCGCCCTCTCCCGAATTAAGATTCTTTGATGACTGAAAGCTGAAGCTGCCGGCATGACCGATTGTTCCAAGCTTCTTTCCCTTATAAATGCCACCATGAGCATGAGCAGCATCTTCGATTACAGTGAGGTTATGCTTTGCTGCGATCGCCATGATACGATCCATATCACAGGCAAGTCCGGCAAAGTGTACCGGAATGATGGCCTTTGTTCGCGGCGTTATGGCTTCGGCAATCCGATCGGGATCGATGTTATAAGTATTCGGATCAATGTCAACAAATACCGGGACGCAATTACACTCTATGACAACAGACGCCGTTGCAATGAAAGTATAGGGAGGAACGATTACTTCATCACCAGGACGTACCCCCGCCGCGATCAAGGCAAGACGAAGCGACACTGATCCATTGGCACATGTCACGGCATACTTGCTTCCGCAAAAATCGGCAAACTCGCGTTCAAACTTCTCTACCAATCCACTGCAGTCCGGGTTACCCCACGCACCGCTTCGGGCGACATCGGTAACTGCATTCACATCGCTCTCATCAAAAACGGGCCATGAAAATGTTTTGGTCACCGATTTCTGGGATTCTTTTGAACGAGCATTCATTGCAATAAGTTATAATTAGTGATTTGACTAGAACCTGCCAACTGTATCGAGCATCTTCGGATTGCAGCTCAACACAACCAAAGTGAGCAACGCGATTACAACAACAGCACTCATCGCAGTAACGATCCAGGTTGTCGCTGGCTCATTTCTCATTGTAAAGGGAGAGTGCATTCGGGAACCCACGAACAGAATGACAGCTGCATTAATTAAATAAAGGTACTGCTCCACAGGATGTATGGCAATGCCCGTGAGCAGAAAGCTCAGCAGGATGTAGGCACCCAGATACAAGATGAAGGCTTTCTGAACAGTGGAGTAGTCTGAAATCTTTTTCGACGTTGTCCTCCACAACACTAAAGCGACCAGCGCAATTGTAATGATGGCGATCCATTGAAACACCGTGATCAAACTCTCTGCGCCACCCAGTTTCAAAATATGATCCAGTTGCTTCGGATTAAACGACTGATCCCACACTACAAACGGAATCACAATTAATACTATCGTCGCTGCAATTTTGTTTGCACCTGATGACCTGACTTCAAGTACTGGCCACGCCGAGGTTAGGGTGCTATAGCACATTCCGAGTCCGCCGAAGAAGCCGATTGAGTACTCCATAATGTTCCAGGGATTCATAGGAAAGTTAACGGCGTTCGCCATTACCTGAAGAAAATTTCCAAATGCAAATCCCCATCCGCCCCCAAGTGCCGACCAAACTGCAACTCGCAAGACTTGTCGCTTGTTAGTACGATACGCATACCAACCAATGGGAATACAGGCACCCAGACACGCTGCCCATAGTTCGGACCGTGGCGGAGTCATCAACCATCCAAGTTGATTTATTAAGAGTCCATATACAAGCAACCCAAAGGCTAACATTTCTGTGATCAGAACTGCCCAGGGAACGCGGTCTTCCTTTGTATCGCTCAGCGAAAGGGCGAATAGACCACCTCCCAGGAAGCCGTACAAACTTCCGATTACAAACAGCATCGACAACCCATAGAAGATATTGAGGAAGTCATCTGCGCGTGCATAACCAACGACTGCACCGTAGCTGATCATACCACTGAGTCCCCAGCCAAAAGCCGCAGCAAGGCTTATCTCCCACAACCGGTTGTACCAGTCGGCACGCTTCGCGACAAGGATAACACCCATCGCTCCAACCGCGCCGGCCCATGCAGCACCTTGCTCATGTCCGAACTTGCCTCGCACAGCCCAGGCTGTTCCAAAGGCGAGAGCAGACAGTAGGCATGCCGTAATCACTTCATACTTTCTGACCGTAGTTGTTTGCATGGCGGTATTCGATTAAAAGCTTATTTAATTCTTAACCCAATCCGTCGTGAAGGTTGCGTACTTAACCGTCTTACCTGGATTGATGTCGTCGCGATGATAGCTGTAGGACACATGAATACGTCCATCCTCGCCGAGTACGACCGATGGATAGTGGCTGGACGTTTGCTTCTCTGAGCGCGTGTCATTCTCAATTGCCTTCTTCCATTTCCAGGTCTTGCCTGCATCGTCGGATATCGCTACCGATAAATTGAAACGTTCATATTCGGTGTCATTGAAGACGATCAGCCAATCTCCATTGCTGAGCGTAACGGCATCAAACCCGGCTCCTGGATTAGGGAGCAGGTCATCTTTGGGAATGCTCCACGTAAGGCCGTTGTCGTGAGAATCTGTTCGTTGCATGCGACTGGGTGGTGGACCGTTGTCGCGCAGATAAGCCGACAATGTTCCATCTGTTGCGCGCACTACGGTTGCCTGAATGCCCGCGCCGCCTAGCACGGGGTTGCTATACGTCCACGTCTTACCACCATCGTCGGTCAACGCAAAGAGCGTACAATCGAAGCCATCAGAATACAACGGCACGATCATGCGCTCACCGGAGAAAACAGCCTTGTTCTTCGTTTGCCATCCGATACGTCGCGTGAGCGGATAACCCAGCCCCGAGGACTCATCCCATCCGGTATTGGTTTGAAGTTTACCGCCGCGTATCATATTATGCCCTCGTGACAGGCTGTCCATCTTTGCCTTGTAACGATTCCATTCCGGAAGCAACGCCTTCCATGCGCTGTCGCCCATGGTTTGTTTTAATGTTGAATTCAGATAGGCTTCGTACTCCCTGAGTTGATCATCGACCTGTTTTACAAAGAGATCATTGGGTTGAATGCCACGCTCTGCCTTATCGCCGACTTTTACAAACAAAACATCCTGCCAGTTCCACTTGGGGGCCCCGGGTGAATTGTAATCTTCACTCAACCTATACATGGGTATGGAAGTCTCCCACTGGTTTGCAATGACCGGATACCACATCATCCAAAGCCTCTTGCTATGATCCATAAACAAGATTGGATTTATGTCGGGGAAGCCATCCACATCTGCCATGACGAAAGGTGCTGACCACGTTGTATCACCTTTGATTAGCCTGGAGCCCATAATGCGTACATCGTCGGCCCAACGTTCGCCCGAACCCTGAAACCATGCCGTAAGTATGTCGCCATTGGGGAGCTCTACGATTGTTGATCCGTGAACGTGCTCCGGTTGATAGGGAAATACAATCTGTGCCTGAAATGTCGGCTTCACAGTCGACTCTTTCGTACATGCAGCCAGGACCACGGTCAGGGCAACGCATACGCTGGTGTAAATCGCCTGCCGCAAGTGTTCTCTAATCATGCGCAGCAATTTTATCCTTCTGTAAAGTAATTACAAATGCACCTGGCTCATCAGTTTGAATGATGTTCGCACCGTTAGATATGAGGGTGTTCAGGGCTTTTTCGGGCTTGCCATCTCTGAGCATCTGGTCAGGCTCCCCGAGCGCATTGATCCATACACGAGCCATACTCTTCTTAATGATGCTCACGTTCTCCGCTGTGTAAAAATCAAAGTCGATATGAACAACAGGTGGGTCAAACATGGCAATCGCAGAGTCTGCTTGCGTGATCCGATAGGCACGCGGCATGATCATGAAGTCTGCATTTTTATCCTTCACTCTCTTCAGCACATCGTAGTCGCTATCGAAGAACAGAACGTGGTCTTGCATGTCGGTCTTCTCCACGATCCGAACAACATCATCGATGCGATCGGTCTTCAAATCCAGGTCAACGAGAATATTTCCATGTGCAGCTTTTAGTGCCATCTCCAGGGAGGGGATTTTCCATTGCGTTACCTTGCCCTTATCCACAATGTTAAACTGCTGAAGCTGCTCCCACGTCAGTTCCTCCGGATCACCTTTGCCATTGGTCGTGCGATTCATCGTTCGGTCATGCATCAGGAAGGGTACTCCATCCTTCGACACTTTCACGTCAATCTCTATGATGTCCACCTGCAGTCTGATGGCTTCGCGAATTGCATCGATTGAATTCTCCGGATACTTAGCATGCGCAGCGCGATGTGCCGCCACCATAACCTCGCCGTTAGGATCCAGCAACTTCTTCCTCAACGCAGCCGAACGCTCCTGGCCCGCAGCAGAAGTCCCCGCTAACAAAACCGCACATGCTATTACAAATCCCCTCACCATAAAATCACGCAACATCATCTACAGCACCTAAACCAAAATTCTTAATTCTTAACTCTTAATTCTTAATTGACAAAGACCTCATCGCTGTCCGTCAGATACATCCTCGTGCTTTCCGTGTACTCACCGCCATTCGGATCTTTGTATTTCAGATCAACATAAAACGCGCGGTAGCCTGATGCCGGATACTCAGGTGCAACGGTCACGATATCCGACTTTTTCTTAATCACAACTTCTTTCGAGCTCCACTTATCATTACGGAAGTCGGTATCCTCAGAATCAGCCGACCAAATTGATACTCCAGTAAGTTCATTTGACGACGCCTTGATCTTCACGGTGATCTTCTTGGGTGAATAAGTAATGCTCGGTGTCAGCTCGGGATATGGTTTACTTCCGATCGTTTCACCAAAGAATGCGCTGAGAGCTGTAAGCGCCTGCTTCTTGTCACCCAGATCGTGGCCCACATTAGGAACGTAGTGAATGAAGTTCTTGCCAGGGATACTATCAATGTAATGCTTTACAGCGTCAACAGTCCAGTACTCATCGTTAGTGCCCATAAAAAGCATCTTCGGCATCGTAAGTTTCTTGCGATAGGAATAAGGATCAACCATCGTAGTGATTGCTTTCCCCTTTTCGCTGGTCGCTGTCTGTGGAATCTCAAGCTTTACATAGTCTTCAATCTGCTCGCTATAACCCTTAAACATCTTTACCTGGTATTCAAGGTTCACAGGCATGTTTAATATGTCGATTACCATGGGTGCAATAGCTGCCACCCTTGGATCACTTGCCCCTGTCAGCCAGGTTGTCCATCCTCTCTTCGATGCGCCGGACACCACAAAGCGATTCACCTTCACATTCGCTTTTTGCTTAGCAAACTCCTGTACGGCATCCATCGCCTTCACCGCAGTCTTCACCATAGGGAACAACAGCGGCCATGTATAGTCACCATCCTTCTTGAAATTATGGAGCGTGTAAGAGATCAATGCATCTTCAGTAAGGTCGCCGGCGAGTGGTTGATTTGGCGTTTGGCGAATAGTTGCCACAATGCCTTTGTTCTTCGTTGCTACTTCTGCGAGGGACTTCACCAAACCATCATCCTGTTTAACCCAGTTAGGTATACCCTTCCTGTTACTTCCTCCGTTGATGAACAACAGTGCGCCATCGAACTGAACGTCCTTGGGCACAAGTACAATCAATTCGTGCGTCCATACGTACTCATGCCACTGTTGCGATGTGAGCAGAATGCTTGTCGCCTTCACATCTCCGATCGTATAAGTATCGTGAATGGACCACTCATATCGCTTGTCATCAGTTTTCAGATACGATTCGAGAGCGTTTTCTGGTCGCACCGTCTGCGCGAAGCTGCCGGAGATTACCAGGACCGATAAAAGGACAAGACATATTGAATTGAGTTTCTTCATAAGATTGTATTCATTGGATTTGTTAGCGTGACTAAGAATTCTATCGTGCGATTCGACAACGCATTTTCTGGTTTATCAGGTATCAACTCCACTACGGGTTGCGTTCTACAAGTTTAAGAGCTTCTTCTACGTAGATGTCAGCAGTTCGTTCGCCGAGACTCGTGCGACTTACATACTCATATCTTTTAAAGCTATTGAAGTCCTCTCGCGTGAGCATGTAACCAAACGCGTCATTGGTAAGGCCAAACAAAAAAGGTTTGGATGCATTCATCTTGCGCTTAACATAGTAGCCAACGTTGGGCAACGCCTCACCGGGAATGGTCAGTGCTCTCGCTGAACCTACTTTGAGATAATTGACTACCGTTGAAACAGTGTTATCTGGCGAGGCTTTCATCTTAAGCGGAGAGTTTTTTAAAATGTATTGCATAATCTCGGAGTCAATGGGAAACGTAACAACGCTTGAGCTACAAGCCAGATCCGGATTCTTTTCAACCTCCGCTCCCTCAACCAGACGTAAGGCCTCGTCCGCAAGAAGGTTTCCTATTCGCTGACATTCCTCCCAGGTATTATTTTCCTGGCCAACGCCTGCGCGGGTATCAGCTGTTACCATTCCACCCTGTGCACCATTCATGAACAACGCCATGCCGCCTCCACGTGATTCGATCCGGTCATAGAGCGGTCCGCATAAGTCAGGACTGAGTATCCCTCTGCCCGAACCGATTACCTCTGGATGGATGGCATAGTTTACCAAAGTGGCAATGGCCTGTCCCTTCTTTGGACCCGACTCAGCGATGGCTTGTATTACTCCACAACGCGGATCATAAAGATCCGGAGCATAATAGTTGTACGCGATCTTTCCTTTCGCCTCTCCTACGACAATCTTCAATGATGCGGGCTGGAGATTTTTGTCCGCTTCCTGAATGGCTTCGGCCATCAGCGTAACACACTTCTTCAGATAGTTGAGATCGGCATAGTTCTTACCCTTTTCATCGGGAAAGCCATAAGCATCAGGTGCGCTGTGGGTATGCGTTGCACCGATCATAATATTTTGAGGAGGGATACCTTTTACAAGCGCACGCGCCTGATCACCCAATACCGAAGGCCAGCCGAGGTTATCGACGCTGACAATCGCCACTTTCGTTCCGTTCTTCTCGAACACAACCGCTCTCACAAAAAGGTCACCCTTTTTCTCGGTCGATGGCTTGGGAACTCCAATGCCTCCCGACACCGGGAGTAAAGGATTAGGTGTGATTACCCGAAGCGCTGCACCGGCGCGGAACTGTGCATTAATTTGTCCAACAAAGATGAAGGTGAAAACAATAATTGTGAATAGCTTTTTCATAACCTGCCTAGGATAATCAAAGCTAAAAAGACAACAGGACGGATAATACTAAGATCACGCAAATGACGGACGAAATACCGTCATTTTGCGTATTGCATTTTTACTGTGTGAGCTATGAAAACTCTTCGCACTATTGTCTTTCAGGTGTTTGTGGTATATGATTAACGAGCTTATTGGGCCGCTTGCCCGATTTTATCAGATCGAACGCATCGTACAGCTCGCCCGATGCAGTATAGGCCTGATACGTAAGCTTTTCTCCTTCGATACTGATGATCTGAAACAACTGCGTATTCCGTCCCTTCCGCTGCATCCACGCCTCGTTGGATACATCGTACATCTTGGGACCACTTACGGACACAACATACATCGTTCCTGATTGAGCATCCTTCACTCCAGCTCCTGCTGTAACATTGTTTACCATCCCTCGACCGTATGCATGATCATGCCCCTGCAATACAATGTCAACACGATGTTTATCGAGAATCGGCTTGAATGTACCTCTGAGCTTTTCATTATCGCGATTGGGCTTTGTCGAGAAGAATGGATAATGTAGCGTAACGGCTGTCCACTTTCGGGGATCATTGGTCAGCACCGAATCGAGCCAGCGTGCCTGCTTTTCCTGGTAATAGGGAGATTCATCAATTTGTTCGGCATCAAGCGAAATCACTTTGAGATTGGAGTAGTTGACCTGATAACATGTTTCGTCCAGGCCCTTCGGTCCGTTCTTCGGCAGGTTAAACTGCGGCCTCCAGTTTGGTGACAACACTACACCAGAGCCATACTCGTGATTACCCGGCGTCATAAGACCTGGAATAGTCGCATGAATAAAATTACCGGCATAAAACCATTCTCCCCATTCGAGGTCATGATCGTGCCGGTTGATCAGATCGCCGGCATGTAACATAAAGTCCACATCGGGTGTCGTCTTGTATGCCTCGCGGATCACACGCGACCACAAAGACTTGATATCGTTTTGTGCATCGCCGAAGTAAATGAATGCAAGCTTGTCGGGACGCGGCATTCTAACCTGATGCCATTCACTCCAACCGCTGGAGCTTCCTACACGATACACATACCGCGCGCCAGGCGTAAGATTATTAACCTCAGCTGAAAAGTAATTTGCCTTGATCACCGGCTCGTCGCCATGCTTTACGCGAAGTGTTTCCTTTCGCGCGGTAACCCGGGAGACATGCGTCTGAAACTCGGGACCCGATGTAGCGACAGCCCACTCAAGAAAGTTTTCAACCACTGTTGTATCAGTTCGCCAGTTTATGGCCAGCGATTTCTCCGGTGTTTCCGTTACGTTTAGAATTACCCGATCAGGTTCCGGCGTTGCAAAAAATTGCCGGCTCACATTTTCAACGGCGTGACTGTGTTCATCCTCCTCATCCTCTTCGTCGTGGCGATGAGAATGTTCGTGATACAGATCCGAATGATCGTGCTCAACTGACTTACGGTCCCATTCAGAATCGCCCAGAAAGTTGGTGTATAATACAAAAGATATGATCGATCCGCTAACCAGCAACGCGATGCCTATTTGTTTTCTGATATCATCTCTGCTCTTCTTCATGCTCACTTAGATTGTGATTTTCATCAGACACGGCTAAAAAAATCGACGGGGCCGATGAAGCCCCGCCAATAAACTAACTAACTAAATAACCACCCAAATCGAGACCGGTGAACGTCTGATTCTACTTTCTAAAATTCGTCAATCGACATTGAGTTCTACGCGCATTTTGCGTTAACTGACTCAGGGTTTGCGCAGAATTCAAAAGGCTTAACGTTGCAGTAACAACCTGCTCATCAACCGCAAACAAGGCTTAATACTGAGGTGAACCTGAGTTTTTAAGCAATTGCCCGTTCACCATTCAAACCTCGCAATAGCGCTGCTGCTCCCAGCAATGCCGCATTCTCATTCTGCGATCTGAATATCTTTAATCTCTTCATCGATTCCCCAAAAGGAAAGTCAAGAAGCGCTGCCTTCATGCTATCAGCAAAGAAGGGATACGCTTTCGACACTGATCCGCCCAGCACTACTGCCTCCGGGTCGAATGTGAGCACCACATTCTTTATCGCCTGAGCGAAATGCTCACCGAACTGCAACCAGGCCTCGAGTGCAATGGGATCTTCTTGTTTCGCACGGTCATGCGCATCAGCAGCAGTCATACCATGGAATGCAGGAAAGAAATTACCGCTGGCATAGTACTCCAGCGTATGCTCCTGATATGGCAGCAATCCAATCTCACCAGCTCCACAATTATTGCCCACGTACAATGCATCGTTAATGATAACTCCAAGTCCGAGACCTGTGCCGCACGCCATACCCACCACATTGCGAAATCCTTTCAACACGCCGAAGCGATGTTCTCCCAATACGAAGCAGTTGACATCATTATTTACACGGACCGGAACCGAGAAGGCATCTTCGAGAATACTCTTTAGAGGCACGCGCTCCCAGGAGGGAATGTTCACTACATTATACACAATGCCTTCCTCCACATCTACAACTGACGGAACACCAATACCAATTCCGCTTACCCCTCTTTGAACCGACGGCCGGATGAAGTCGATCAGTTCCTGGAGCGTGTCTTCCAGTGAACCCATCGTGTTAAACGCATTCCTCCTGGGCGAATGAATGACACCGTCAACCTCAATGGCGACTCTAACGTTTGTACCTCCCAAATCAACTCCAACAAACATGGCAACGGCAGTTGTTAATGTGATAGATCAAATCTATCGTATCATCCTGCCGGATTACATTCCCATTTGCGTCAATAAAGTTTCAATTTGCGCAACGCAGAACTCCGCTATTCGACATTCGGGCCTGAGAGCTTAATAGATCTGCTTCCTTTACCGGCAGCATCGAAACAGCGCAGCGTTACGCCAGTCGTGACAGGAACATCCTGCTTATATAACAAAGATTCACGAGTAGGTTCACTCCCGTCGAGTGTGTATCGAATTTCAAGACCAGGGTAAGCCGTGTTTGCTTTCAATACTCCTTTGTCAATGATTGCTCCCGGAACAGGAACACGATAGTTGTAACCTTCATTGATGTAGCTCATTCTCGGAAGTTCCCGCTTGCCCAGTGCAGTGGCAAACGCATCCCAGCCCTCCTGCATTGACTTATCACGTTGATCCTTTGACTCAATTGTTTCCCAGGGGCGCGGCTTCGACCACGCACTTTCAGAGAAACCAATAAGCTTCGGAAGCACATAGTACTCCATCATTTCTCGCCCTTTCACCGTTTCGCTCCACAACTGCGCCTCTACACCAATTATGTTTTGCTTTGATTCTTCTTTCAAAGGTTCGATAACAACTTCCTTTTGATTGGTACCTGAAGATTTGTAGACAAGGTTCAATGGTCTACCCATCGCATCCTGGGTAGTGGTCTTTGCCAGATCAAACGGAGCAAAGCTCCATGCATTCTTTTCGTTCACGAATCCCGCCCAATACAATCCTGGCTCGTTCGGATCTTTATCATAGGCGAGATCAAAATAAAAGTTTGATACGTTGCAGAGTACAATCCTGAACCCTGCATTGGCCAGGCGATAACTCAACTCGGGATCAAAAAGATTATTCCATATGTAGGGAACGATGCGTTCATTAGCCAGTTCGTTGTTTGGATGATATTTACCATCATCACCTTTCACAAGCGCTACTTCCTCCCACCCGTGCAGTTCCAGATTCTTTGACTTTAAACGCTCGACGAGTTCCTTGAAGAACCACATTTGAAGATTCTTCGGGTCGCCCACCTCAGGGTGCTCTTTTAACAAAGCAGTAGCCATCGGTGACTGTGTCCATGCTCCTTCCGGCACTTCATCGCCACCGGTATGGAATTCATCAAGAACAAGTCCGGCGTCTGCGTACATCTTGATAAATTCATCAACAACCTTTTCGTAGAAGTGAAAGGATGACTCACGCGCCACGCAAACTACGTTATCCTTGTATCCCTGTGCCGACAGATAAACGGACTTATCTTCCGGATCAATGAGACGATACTCTTCGGCTTCGTCCTTCTTACCTTCCTTCATCAATCGCTGATAGCGCGATTCCATAGACTTGATTGCGGCTCGCGCATGGCCCGGGAAATTCAACTCTGGAATAACTTTGATGTGTCGGGCATGTGCATACTTCAGTATTTCAATGAAGTCTTCACGCGTATAGTGTCCCTGACCATATGTGCCTTCCTTGCCCGCGAATGGACCTGATCCATAGGCTGGATGCAAAACAGCATCTTCATAAGAAGACGTATGCTGTCTGCGCGCACCGACATCTGTCAATTCAGGAAGCCCATCAATTGCCACGCGCCAACCTTCATCTTCCGTTGTATACAATAGCAGTCGATTGATTTTGTAAAGAGAAAACAGATCAAGCATTCGCTTAATGGATTCCCTGGTCTGAAAATTCCTGCTTACATCAACATGAACGCTTCTAAAACCAAATCGAGGTGCATCTTCGATAGTCATAGCTGCCAGACGAATGGTGGCTGCCTGATTCTTCATAACATCAATCGGGAACATCATCCTGAGACTTTGTATGGCATAGAACGCACCGGCACCTTGTCCCGCTTCAATGATAATCTGGCGGGGTGTAATGGTGAGCCTGTAAGCCTCAGGAGTATTTGCTAACGAATTGTCTACACGCAGAATGATCTGATTGGAAGACCCTCTTGCCTGCGCAAGGTCCAGCGGCGCCCCCATTGCTTCACCGATCCGTGCCTGAAGGAACTCAGCCTCCCTGGCAAATACCGAATCAAACGAAATCGTTGATGCGCTCATTCATTTCAAAATATCCCACTCCCCTTTTCGTCTTCGCAGGTGTAGGGATAACAGGCGATAGTTTGTTATCGGCAACGGCTTGAACCGATTGATAGTCTTTGTACAACCAATCCGGCGTAGGGACAGGCGTTTGATCATCGTCGCGGCGGTTAACCTGAGTAGCCTGAGAAAAGGGCACTAGTGTATAATCTGAAACTTCTGTAATCTGCTTCTCGGTAGCGCCATCATAAAACACAAAATACAATCCCAGCGGACGATCGGTATTCTTGATGACTGCTTCGGTTCCGCGATAGGTAATCTCAATTGACTTACCCGGCTCCAATACAAAGTCCTGCCCGGGTGTGAGCTTATACCAGTCGCCGTTGATATGATGAACGATCGCAGGCTGTGGTTCCTTGTTCTTGAGAATTGGCCTGGGTGCCATGCTGAAGAACAGATTCCAGTTTGAAGGCAGCTCTTCCTCGCTATTGTTCGTAAGAACAAACCTGGCATTAAACACATCCGTGCTATCGGTGAAGTTGGTGATCAGTTCCCATTTCACCGCAATCTTGTCTGCTGGAAAAGTAGTCTCTTTCTTACATCCGACAACCGCGATCACCAGGGCGGCAGAAACGAACGTGCGGGCAATGATTGATTTAAGGGTCATACCTTGATAAAGATCTTCTTTCGATAAAGTATATAGGCCGGAATGAAGTTAATGCAGACGAACAACATTGCATACAAACAGCTCGATAACTTTGCCGAAAGGCCTATCGAGGTAAGCCAATCAGTGACGTGTATGTTCAATGTAGTTGTCCCCCAGGGAAATACGTAAAAAATCAACGCGAGCAGGTCGGCAATGACATAGGTACTGATCGCATTGGCTCCAAACACGATCCCAGGAAACGTACCTTGCTTTAGTCCGCGTATATCCACTACGTAGTAGGCCGCACCTAATATCAATGCTGCGAAGCCTGAAGTCACAAGAACAAATGAACTGGTCCACAGATTTTCATTCACGGGAAAAGTCAGTCCCCATACATAACCAGCTGCTGCCGAAATCAGTCCGCACACCATGAGATAAATAACTTTGTCGGTTGGAGTGCGCCTGCTGATCAATAGCTGACCGGCAAGTAATCCTGAAATGCCGGATACAATAGCGGGAAACGTACTTAGTATTCCTTCAGGATCCCAGGTTCCCTGCCACATTTTACCGGGAAGATATTTTGAGTCGATCCACGCAGCGAGGTTAACTCCGGGCTCCAGCGCAACACCGCCTACCCCTGGCGTTGGAATCAACGTCATGGCCAGCCAGTAGGCCACAAGGATGCTTAAACCAATCCACCACTGCTGACGAAAGGTTGTGTTCAGAAATAACAGGGCACAAGGCAGAAACACCAGGGCAATGCGCGGCAGCACACCTGTGTACCGGAGATCTGAAAAGTTAAAGTCCGGCAAAAGATTTAGGAAGATCCCCAGCGCATAGATCTTGACCGCGCGCCAAATAATCTTTCTATAAAGGTCTCTTTTATCCGCATCGTCCCGCTTCCTGCTATAGGACAGCACGATTGAGATACCAACTATGAAAAGAAAGAATGGCGCGATTAAGTCAGTCGGCGTAAGACCATTCCAAACGGTATGATGTAGAGGCGCAAACACATGCTCCTCATTCCCGGGAAAGTTTACAAGTATCATCGCCGCGATGGTGAAACCTCTCATGGCGTCGAGGAATACAAGCCGATTTCCCTGTTCTGTCGTCATAACTTTACTGGTTCACATCGCGTGATATCAATTTTTTGTGGCCTTGGCCAGAGGTGCACTAATCACATTCAGATAACGACCCATCCAATAAGGCAATAGCCATATATCCCCCGCACTGTATTCTGATTGTCCATTGTCTCCGCCATCAAGCTCGAATCTGTTCGCGTTGTGTCGGTTGATCGGCAATTCATCCGGTGGCAACACTTCTTTAGTTGTTTGCTTCCTGAAGTTTGGCTCCAGCATTTCGATGTCTTTACGATGACTGTTCTCTACTTTCCAATGGATCAGATCAAGGGGATGCTCGCGGAGATACCAGGCTGCCTCATCCAGGTCAAAGTCAGGCGTACCTGTAAGTGCGGTGAAGATATTCCATGCCCCCTCCTTTTCAGGACGCTCGATCTGCCAGTGATCGATGATTGCTTCTTTAAACTTCGCTTTCAGCGTGTCGTTGAATGCGTAGCGATATAACCCCCAGTACCCAACGAAGTACATTTCATCATCGGAATGATTCCACGACTCCGAAAGCATCTTGCTCCAGTCGTCCGCGTCTTGAGGTGCCATTCCAACCTGTGCCATGGGTCTCATCAGATTTTTGTAATAACCATTCTTCTCGAATAGTTCGAACGCCTTTTCCTTGTATTGCTCTTTCCTGGTGAAATGATACGCAGTCTGAAGCATAGCTGTGATATTCGAAGCATTGATCTTCCTGTCACCTACGTTCTCAGGTCGTGCGTTAACATATTCAGGATTCCACTTACCCCAAAGTGTTGGTTGTCCGTTCCAGTCAACGAGGTACATGTTATTATCGAGCACGTGTTGCATCAGTGAATCGATCAATACAATGGAACGTTGCTTGAGATCGGGATCGTCGAGCAACTCCGCGGCAACACCGAAAGCGAAGATGTGTCCAATAGCCTCGTCACTGCTCGTCGTTGATTTCCAATCCCACTCGGGATGGGTCGCGCGTCGCCAGGGCTTGTCGTCGTATTTGTAACCTCTGCGCTCAAATGACCGCGAAGGAAATCCCTTTACTTTATTGATCTCATACAGGCGCTCCATGGCCTCCATGCATTCGCGTATGTTTTCGAGAGCTTCTTGTTCATGCGTAACGGCATAACGAAATACTTCCGCGCCAAAATACATGGTCGTCCAAAGTCCATCGTTGTCAGAATCCTCGAGTGAGCCGGTAGCAAGGCTTCCGTCTGTCATGTAGCCCAGCGTGGCGTTGAATCCGTGGCGGATGTGACGCGCCCTCACCTGCTGCTCGAAGTACATCGCCTTGTCATGTAGGGTCATACTTTTAAACACGATCTGCGCAAGACCTTTTTTGGTAAGTACGAGTACTGAATGATCGGGACCCTCAGCAATGTCAATTACATCGTCTGATGGCAGCCAGCGTTTGGAAGCATAATAGACAGCGTGCTCTCCGGCCTGTTCATTGACGCTTACTTTGAAAGCCCCTCGTGTTGTTCCAAACCAAAGGTCATCTCCGATTAGCTCTACCGTTGTGATTTCGGTTGACGGCAGTTTGGTACGCATACCTCCTTTGGGCTCCTTGCTTGTGGCATCGTATACGGTGTATCCATCATTCGTGCCTATAACGAGATTTGCTCCGCCCTGCATCATAGTAAGGCACGTAAAGTTTTCTCCCGTGATTGCAGAACTCATGGCCTTCTTCGCGACATCAAAAGTTTCAACTCCTCCTTTTCCAAGTATCCAGAACACATTGCGCGTAGAATCAAATGCTATGTCGATTACTTCACGGCTCGATTCTCCCTGCCACGCGATTGTCGAATCGCTTATATACTGCAGCTTCTTTCCATCGGTGATGAGGAAGTCAAAAGTACGACCTCCCCGCAGCACATTCGCCGTAGGTAACGTGTGACGCGCAAAGAGCTTACCGGCCCAGGCGTTCGCGAGAACGGCCTTATCATCCACGTAAACAAACTGATCTCGGTAACGATCAAGGCCACTGATCTTTTTATCTGCTATAGGGCGATAGGTGCGATCAGGAACGAGTGTACCGGGATAAAGGAACTCGCCTGCGTATAGTTTCAGCAGGCCCTTGGAAGATAATACCTCTACCACGCCGTTCCGGTCGGAAACTACTCTGCGAAGACGCGCCGTTGTATCCAACAAATCATATTTGATGCTGTAATCCTGTTGAAAGGCAACGTCCTGATAGACGGGCTGCGCCTGTTGCTCTTTATTCGAACAGGATTGCAATAGAACTGTCCCTACGAGTAAAGCAATTGCAACTGTCTGATGGGGAAGAAACCGACCTTGACACTTTTCCACGTCTTTCTGCCTGCCAACCAAAGAACGATACACACTCAGGCAAAGGTTTCGAAAGAATACAATCATAGAGAATGAAACAATATTGGTGTACGCAATTACACCAATATCGACCCGACAAAGAGGCTCTTTTACGTCAATGAGGTGATCCTTTGCGCAAGAACCTATGCGCAAATCGCAGTTGCACTACTCAATCATCTTCATGTACCGCCCCATCCAATAGGGTAACAACCAGAATACAGGCTCCCGCTCGATGTTTGGATTACCTGTGTTCAGCGACCAGGGATTCTTGTCCCATCGCACGGTAGCCCGAATACTTGCCGGCGGTAATTCGCTTACCTGAAGTTCGTCGAGGATGGGAGTACGAACAATGTTGATGTCTTCTCGTTTCTCGTGATCGATCCTCCAGTCGACAAGATCCACCGGTGTGTCTATAAGAAAATCAACAGATCGGTTAAGCTCTGTCTTCCGATCTCGCGAATAGCAATAGATAAAATTGATCAGCGGATTCGAGTCGCCCTTACGGCGCTCAATCCATTCATCGGCATGCTTTTCATAAAACCTGAGAAGGTCCGGATCCTTTTCACATTTTAATAAGATGGGATACTGATAAGCGGCCAGAATAACATCGAAATAAATGAACCATCCTGGATTCTGCCTGGGGACATTCGACATATTGTCGAGGTAATGCTCCTCGCGGATAAGTCTTAAGTATTCCTTCTGATATTTCTCATTACCAGAAACATGGTAGGCAAGTTTCAGGAACGCCAGAAGTTCCATAGAATTAAGACTTCGATCAGGTTGCCACTCGGGATCAGTATTCAACCTGTCGGGTGACCAAACTGCCCAACGTGTGTGAGTACCGTCTACGTCAGTCAGTGTGTAGTTATGACTCATGAGATGATCAACGATGCGCTGGACGTGCGCAGCAATGACTTTTTTCTCATTATCATCGGCTACAAGTTCGTGGTAAAAGAAATACCCCATCATATGACCGCATATCTCGTCACTGCTGGTATCTCCCTTCCACATCCATTTACCATCCTTTGATTTTCTCCATCTTACTTCAACTGGTTTGAAGCGCGGTTCTTTCACCAGCTCATCGGCAAGTTCACGTTCGGTATACGTTCGGTTGTTGTCGTCAACCGTTGTCCAGTTCGCAGGTACCATCGTCCGGGCAAAGAACCCATCGGTCTCCGTTATTTCCTGCAGCTTCTTCAGAAACTCAAACGCTTTCTTTGCCTTTGACTTTGCATCCTGATCTCCAGTCGCAGCAAAGCGAAAAGATTCCATGGCCAGATAGTTACTCGTATACTCTCCATCGTTATCATCATCGTCGCCCTCCCATCTGGTGGTGTCTCCTGCGATGGGGAGCTTACATTGACCTGCAATCCAGGGCTCGCGAATATGACGGCGCATGAGCACGTCATAGAAATAGTTCTGTTTTGATGCGAGCGTCATCCGTTTCCGGTGAATGGCACTCACCCCGCCATCGGTAGCAATCCAGGCTGTTCCATCCTTATCGAAGGCGATATCCGTCACGCGATCATTGAGCAGCCAGCGTCTGCTGAATAGCAGGGAATGCTTTTTGAAGTCGGTATATCGAACTACTCCTACATCAGTTCCCACCCACATACTTCCATCTGGCGCCTGACGCACGCAGTTCACCTGTATCGAGGGCAAACCCTGTTTCGGCGTAAGCTTTTCTGTCGATCCTGAAGGCTTTCGAATACTTACACCGCCAAGTCCACCGAACCAAACGTTTCCCTCGCGATCCATCGCTATTCCTCTTACATACGCGCTGATGAGGTCGGTGGTATCATGCGTATGCATCACGGAATCACCATGCCCGTAATAAATACCAACATCGCTTGCAACCCACAAGCCACCTTTGTCATCAGCAAGTGCAGCTCTTACCGACCTTGCAACGGTATAACTAAGCGGTGTCGAAGTTTCGCCGTTCACCAGCCATGCGCCTTTTGGTCCCAAAGCGTATACACCTTCATTTGCCGGAGCTAATGTTCCCACGGGAGACGTCACTCCTGCAACTGGCTGAAGTTTATTGTCCCTGAAATGATACACTTTGTTCCATGTAGACATCCACAAAGAACCGTCAGCCGCTTTAACAATAGAGAACGATGGACCCTGATCTTGAGCGGGTATAGCATCCAGCCATTCCCGCGAACCTGATTGCTTCACAAAAATTCCCTTCTCCGTCGCTATCCAGGTGGACCCGTCATCTGCAACACATAGTGATCGTACGGCCAGCGCTTCGTTCCCTTTGATAACAGGATGCGCATCATGAGTCAGCTGCCAGAATGCCGTATCCTTATAAAGACTATCGCCCGACTGACCAGCTAATTGCTGGTGTACTTGCCCACGCGGTCTCTCACAGCAGGTCATCACCAAAGCAAAGGTAACTACCAGTGTAAGTGACATTATCAAAGACCTGTTCATTGCGACTGCCCTAAACGTTAATAAAAATCTATTCATAGAGAGGAAAAAAACAATCACTAGTTAATTCTACTTCCTGATCACAAACTGATCCTTTACAGTTCCCTCCGAGTCAACTGCCTTATACTTCAGCTCATGTGGACCAACTTCTACGCGCTGGTAAAAATAGCCTTCGGCATATTGCTTCACTGCATAAGGCTCTGGCGTCATGTGTTCGTGCTTGCTGGGAATGCTGATCGAGATTGCATACACAGTACCCTTCGAATAATCATCAACAACCTTTCCAGCGTTCATCGGCTTCGATCTCATATAGTAATGTATATGTCCGCCCATCACCATGTCAACATGGTACTTATCAAACAAGGGTACCCATTCTTTTTGAATGTCCAGATACGGCTCCTCAAAGTTGTAAGGCGGGAAGTGAAACATCACAAACTTCCACTTCGCTTGGGTGTTCGATAGGATCCGGTCGATCCACGGCGTGTGATCTTCCACATCAGACGTGGCATCGATCATGATGAATAACGCATCACCATATTCAAAGTAATACGACAACTCAGGATCAACGCCTTCCGGATTGTTCACAGGTAGTGCAAACAGATCAGTATACAACTTCGCTCCTAGTCCATCCTGACGGTCGTGATTACCTGGCACAGGCATCAACGGCGCATTGGCAAATGCTGATCCTGAACGATAGAAATAACGATCCCATTCGTCACGATATAATCCTGTACTTACGTTATCGCCTGCAACGGAATAGAATGCAGCATCGGGATTCTCACGCATAGCTCGCACTACGATCTTACCTGAATCCGGGAAGTAATGGGTGTCCCCAAACCATACAAATGAAAATGGCTTGAGTTCCTCGGCCTCCGTCGTAAATGATGCCACATCAGACCAAACTGCCGGGCTACCCGCGCCAGCCTGATACTGATAGCTGGTACCTGGCTTCAGATCTTTCAGAGAAGCCGTGAATCTGTTTACATAGCGGTCATTATAGAGCAGACGGTCATCTAACGAAAGCTTCGCCGCGATAACATTGGTGGTATCCTTTCCCTTCGTCCAATAGCGAACCACACCATCATTCACATTACCAGAATTCCGCCATTGCACATTGATGGTTGTCTTGGGTGACGCTGACCACGTCAGCATAATTTCATCCGGTCTTTCCGACGAAGGATGTGGCGTTGCCCTGAATGCATCAATCACATGTGCTTCGCGCGCACGTCCGCGAACAGTTGTAAAATAAAGTTGTCCTTGTAATGCCTCGGGAACTTCTGTCAGCTCAAGGCCCGACCAGTCATGGTACGTAAAAGCCCCCACGCGAAGAGTGTCTGAATTATAAGTTGACGGATAAACATCCGACACCGTCAGTGATGCTGCTTTGTCTTTTGGCGCTACCGATACAAAATAAACGGGGCGATGCTTATCAAATCCATTCACACCCAATTCCACACGGCCAGCATCAAAGTCCTTCTGCCACACCTCGTAGGTGTACTCCTCATTCTTCACCAGCATATCAGTCCTTTTGAATCCTGACGATTCAAGCCAGTACGGCGCCTTTGCCTGTCCCTGATCCCGCATCAACGACACGACTACAGGCACGTTAACGTTAAAGTATTGATATCGTGTAGCCAGCACGTGTTTCTCCGCGTCGGTAAGGAACGACATCATAAATGAGTCATTTACTGAGCCGAATTGCTCAGGTGAAACAGTTGCGTATAGCCGTGTCATCACGCTATCCATAACGGTGGCGACGGTTGCGTTAGCCGAAGAAGAAATTTCTGACTTCGGTTTATTGCAGGATCCAAGAAGCAAGACAGAAGGTATTGCTAACAGAAGAAGTGTTCTCATCAAGACAAAACTACCTCGAAACCGGAAGGCCACCCCGGTGTTTTCCGCAAACAAAGCGACGAATTGCGCATTTATCCATGCCTCATCATGCGGTTTAGCTTCCAGCCCGTCGCGCTGGCAAACTATAGTTGCATCGAAATAACGTTCAGGAAATAATCAGGTCATATCTCTCCTCCCTGAGACGCATACCCCACTGATCTACATCCACGGAGTTCGACAGCGTGAAACCGACGCGCTTGTACATTGATATAGCCTGTTGTTGAGTATCTGCAGTCATCAGGTAGACGCTTTTGAATCTGGATCGACAATAGCTCAGCGCCATTTCAAGTAACTTGCTGCCAACGCCGGTCCCTCTGAACATCGGATCTACCAGAAACCACCGAAGCTGAGCCTCCTTACCCGAACGCCTTAAAATAGCGATGCTGGCTACAATCTTCCCCTGGTATAAAGCCAGCCAGACCTTGTCATTTTTTTCATCGTATCTCTCGACAAACTCAGAAAAGGTTTTGGCTACATACCCTTCGAACTCCATTGAATAACCCTCATCCTGCGCATAGTACTTACCATGCATATAGGTCATATAACCAAGGTCACCGGGCATCAATACATCACGATACGTCACAGCAGCAGCCAGCCTCTTCTTATCATAACCTTCATCGAGCATCAAGCTGATTTCATTCATGGAATTCACCATCGAATCCAGTTCCTCGCGCGAAAGCTGTGACGTAAATCCCGTAATCTGCCGGTCGGATCGAAGTTGAAGTGACGCAAGCTTCTGCTGCCCCTTCTTTGTGAGACTGAGGTTCGATGATCGCTTGTCTTCTTTCGAAATGCGCCGCAGGACTATTCCGCCTTTTGCAAACGCAGAAATCACGCGGCTGAGATAACCCTTATCGATTGCAAGGAGTTCGGACAATTCACTCATCGTAATCGGTTGTCGGGTACCGATCTCAAATAGAATCCTGGCCTCTGCGAGAGAATAGCTACTGTCCAGCAAACGGTTATTCAGTAGACCTAGATGACGCGTATAAAATCGATTAAACGAACGGATGGCCTGTATGTGCTGTTTCATTGCAGCTAATTTATGACATTAGTTGACAAAAGCAACTAATTATCACCACCCATCATCTGTCTTACAAATTCCTTCTCTGCATGCAGTCTCGTCTGCGTGATTGCCTGTGCAAAAAACTTTTCCGAAAGTTCTTTACGTCCTTCTAAACCATGAAGCTTTCCCAGGGCCAAAGTCAACGGGAAGTACTGGTTAAAGAAAGGATGTTGATGTAATGCCTCAAGGCGATCGAACGCATCCTGCCTGGCTCCTGAGTAGTAAAGAGCGATAGCATGGTTAACCTCAACAAACGGATTATGCCGTCTACGCAGCAATTGACCATACAGCCTGGCGATTGTCGACCAATCGGTGGAGACAAAATCGGTAGCAGAACAATGCAAACAGGCTATGCCCGCTTCTAAATGATATGCACTGACAACTTCCTCCCGCGATTGATTCAGATATTCAATTCCCAATGCTATCAGTTGATTGTTCCAACGACCGCGATCCTGATTTTCAAGACCGACGATGTTGCCACGATCATCAAATCGCGCATCAAGCCTGGCGCTGTTGAAGAGCATCAGACTGTACAATGCTTCTGTCTCAGAATCTCCTACTCCACTTTGAATCAGCAACCGGCACATGATTAATGCGTCCTCGCAGAGCTCAGCGCGGATCAGTTCTCTACCAGAAGTTGACCGATAACCCTCGCTGAATATCAGGTACAAAATCTTGTGTACAACTGGAAGCCTGGATGCCAGTAAAGAAGCAGGGGGATCGCGCAACAATATCTTTTCGTCATTGAGCTTCTGACGAGCTCGCACGAGAATTTTGTCAACTCCATCTATGGTCATCGCCAACGCTGACGCTATTGTCTCCACCCTGAAGTTAGCAACGTACTTGAGCGTAATAGCCACCTGTGCCTTGGGTGCGAGTGATGGATGCGCGCAGGCGAATAGCAATCGTAACTGATAATCCTCCAGTCTGGACTCAGTAAACTCCTGCCACACCTCTGCAATCCGATCTGAACCATTTAATTTTATGTCCGACCTGCTGCTCTGCCTTTGAAGCCAGTTAATCGCCTTATTACGACAAACTTTAAAAATCCAACCTACGGGATTTTGAGGAAGCTCATGTTTCCATTCTGTAATAGCTGTTGAGAATGCATCCTGAACAATGTCTTCGGCGGATTCTAAAGTTATTTCTCGCGAATATGCCATCAGCGATGCTACGAGCAGGCCGAAATGACTCCGATAGAGTTTATCAACTAATCGTTCGACTCCTTCCATTTGAATACGAGGAACTCAGGCAGCGACAACATGGGTCTTACCTCGATTACCATTTCGCCGGATACAACCATAGGACACATCTGAGCTATAGCAACAGCCTGTTCAAGGTTAGTCGCCTCAATGATGTTATAACCACTCACACCCTCTTTTGACTCAATGAATGGACCATCGGAAAGGACATCATCTCTCGTCACGTATTTACCAGCTATAGCAAGTGGCTCGCCCGTGATAAAGTTTCCAGATTCGGCCATCGACTCCACCCATTTCAGCATCTCAGGGATGTTTGCAATTCTGGTCTCGCTTGGCTCCTTGCTTAGCTTTTTCAGGTCCTCCCTGATGATCAGCATAAATCTTTCCATGATGAAGTCAGTTTGTTTCTCTAAAGACAGGCAGTCGGAATAAATCCGTACGAGCATCACAGAATAATATTCCAAAATACCTGTACGGATTTTGGGGATCGATCTGTCTCTGGAGAGACCGAAGTTAAACACAACAATTTATGAATACACGCAATTTAATGCTCCTTGTCGCGCTGTTATTAAGTTCCACCATTGGAGCTATAGCACAGGCTTCCTCTAATGAAAACACTCTCAGGCGGTACTTCTCCGGCTGGGAAAAGAAAGACTGGAACCTTGTTGCTTCCAACCTCGCACACGGCTTTACCTTTACCAGCCCCGCGCCAGACGACCACATTTCCGTCGAAAAATTCAAAGAGCAATGCTGGATCCAGGCAGAGCATATTCAGCGCTTTGAGTATGTACGCATCGCCGCGTCTAAAACCGACGCCTTCGCCATCATGCATGTCATCACCACCGAAGGCAAAGTCATTCGCAACACGGAATACTTTGTGTTCGACGAACAGGGAAAGATCAAATCAATCGAGGTCTTTTTTGGCGGAACGGGCAGAGGCTTTCCAACCAACGCTCAGTGACAAGACTTACTACTAACCACGAAACTTTTACATTTTACATTCAGAGTTTTACATTTTGCGGTTAAAAAACGCGCATAAAAATTATGGCAGTCCAACTACCAATTATAAATTATCAACTATCAATTCTACTGCGCCTTAATCACATCGACCGGATTCATATTCCCGGCCTTGATCGCACTGTATCCACCTGAAATAAGTACGAGCAGTATTGATATTGCCCCCACGGCAATAAATGGTACCGCGGTAATTGTCGTTCGGTAGGCGAATGTACTCAGCCATTCCGATGCGATCCAATAGCCAATGGGAAGGACAACCAAGTTGGCCAGCAGCGCTATCCTTAAAAAGAATTGCAGATTCAGTCGCGCGATCTGCTTGCCGGACGCACCGAGTACTTTCCGGATCCCGAACTCTTTCATTCGTCTCGCCGACATGTAGGCCGCCATCGAAAATATACCCAGCAGTGCCACCAGCACGATCGCGACGGTTGTCAGCTTCAGCGAATCAAATGCACGTTGCTCCTTCCGGTGCGTACTGTTGTAAAGCTCATCAACATATCGAAGCATCAGTGGATAACCCGGCATTATGGACTTATAGCGCTCTTCGATTTCCCGTGCGACAGCAGTCGGATCACTTGAATAACGAACGTAGATGAATGAATCTGGATATTCGTTCTGCCAGGGCAATCGCATCACGAGTGGATTTACCTTGTAATAGAGCGGACTGATGTTTATATCCGCGACAACACCCACGACAGTTCCATCCCATTTACCTTTCTCTTCCGGATGCGTATAGATCCGCTTACCGACGGGATCGTCCCAGCCCAGCATGCGTGCAGCCGTCTCGTTAATGACAAATGCTGCACCACTGTCGGACGGAATGCGACTGTCAAATGTTCGCCCCTGAAGCACGGGGATCTTCAACGTTTCAAACAACTCATCATCCGAGAACACTTCATATAATTCTATCTCCTTCACCTTGTTACCGTCTTCAACGAAATACCAATCCTTCCAGTAACCATTACCGATGCGGAACGAACTATTTGACACATTCGTAACGCCGGGTATAGCCTTTATTTCCGTCTTGAAGGTTTGAAATTTACTGACAGTAAATTCGTCTGGCATGCTCAAAACGAGGAGATCCTGCCGATCAAATCCAAGTTTTTTATGATGAACGAACGCCACCTGTTTCCCGACCACGAGGGTACAAAACAAGCAGAGGACTGAGACAGAAAACTGAGTGAAGAGCAGTGCCCTGCTCAGTCCGGAGTTGTATCCGCTGTCGGAATTCTTGAGACTGTTTACAACACGGCCTAAGGCCAGGTGTCGGGCGGGTAGCCAGCACGATAGAACGAACAAACAGATCAATCCAACTCCAACGATGACCTGCGTCGCCGGATTCAGAATCATGCCAAAGCTCATATCAGCATCCAGGAGCGGCGCGATATAGGGGAAAAACAAATAGAGAAGCAGAAGTGCCAGTGTAAAGCCAATCAAAACCGTCGATATCGCCTCAAGTGATGCCTGCCACATGAGCTGTACCTGACGCGCGCCCAATACCCTGCGAACTCCCGTCTCAGTTGCACGTCCCGAGTAATCTGCAATGGACAGGTTCACATAGTTGATTCCCGCCACCATTAATAGCAAAAGTGCCAGCGTAGAGAATGTGTACACATAAGCGATATTGCCATGCGACACAGAATCATATCGATAATCTTTGCTCAGGTAAATGTCGGTAAGCGGCTGCAGGCTAATAGCGAATGCAAATTCATCGCGTACTGACCGAGGAACATATTGATTGACCAATGCGTCTGCCTGTGCCGTAAACGCTTTTGCTCCATCAGGTTGCAGCCTCACATAGTATGCCGTTGATCCATCACTGAATGCAACGGGGTCCGAAATGCTTTTGCCTGTCAGGTCCTTCTCCACATGCAATCTCCTCAAGGCCTCTACGTACAAATGTGAATTGGAAGGCATGTCTTCTACGACCGCCGTAACCTGTAATAACTCGGTCTCACCATTGAGACCAACCACTTCCTGCAGCACATCAACACGACCAAACATGCGAAGGGCAAGTGCACGGGTGAGTACGACCGAGTTCGGCTTCTGCAAGGATGATTTGTCACCTTTAATGAAATGAAAGGTCAGCACGTCAAAGATCGTACTATCGACCTCTGCCATCGACTCGCAATCGAATACCTGGTTGCCTTTCCGGAGTGTTGTATGTCGTCCCATAGCAACGCGCGTCGCACTGGTTACCGACGGAAGCTGCGTCAGCAACGGACCTAGCCCGGCAGGCACAATTGCAAACTTATCCACGGTGCCACCCTCCCTGCGCTGTGAAGCAACGCGATATACATTCTCATAGCCCTCATGAAACTTATCGAATGATAGCTGATAGCCCACAAAGATGGCAATTGCCATAAACGAGAAGAGCGCAAGCGTCAGGCCTCCAAGCTTGAAGGCGAAATTGATCTTGCTTTTCCTAATATGTCGAAGTGCCGTGACAAGGTAGTTCCTGATCATTCGTTTTGTGGGATTAAGATATTGATTTCAATGGGTTGGCCCCTCAGATTGGCTATTCGCCAGGAACATAAGGCCCTCCCGTCTCGCCCCAGCCCCACTTCGGCATAGGCTCAGATTCCTTTAACGGATTCTCCACCAACTGTGAGTTGATCACCGCCAGTCGCGTACCCCATTCAATGTATCCAACAAACGCGGAACGGAATTCCGGATCGCTCTTTAATCCTACTTCATCAGCAGTCTGCAGCAGCAATGACACCCAACGTTGACGCTTCTCTTCAGTTAACATCTTTCCTATGTGCCTGCCGATCATTTCAGCATGACTTCCGCCGTCCTGGCCGGAATATAACTTTGGACCGCCAAACACCTCCGCGACGAAATGTGCCACGTGTCCCACATGTGCAGGCGACATGTCCCGAAACACTTCGCGTAACAAATCGTCCTTCAGCACTTTATCATAGAACTTTCCGAACAGCGTCTCAAACGTTCTGACATCACCCGCCCACTCGTATAACGTTGGTATATTTTTCATTGTCTCACTGTTTTATTTGATTCCAGACGGCCATGGTGTCCAGGATCTTATTACATCAAACTATCCATCAGTTTCACCAAAACCGCCAAGATCACTCACTAATATACCAACGTTTTAAGATTGTTAACATTAAACAAAACGGCCGAAGGCCTCCTTAAATATCCATTGTCAACTATCAATTATCAATTCAAATCGGCCCCCGCACCAAATTAACCCCACATTAACCTTCATAGATTTTAACTATAATGTCATAAAGTCAATCGATTTGATCTATTCAACCAATTATCAGACATTCGCAGTTCGAATAAAATACCGGACCATTCGCGCAACAATTCTAATGCTGCACGACATGACGTCAGCGAATGGAAGAGGTAAGTTCGGATACAGTTTTTTGAACACTTAGATAACACTCTACAGCAAATGGAAAACAATTCTGGTGACATCAGCAAATGTCCTTTTCACGGGGCGATGCAAAAACACAATGTGGGCGGCGGCGGAACGCAAAACCGCGATTGGTGGCCCAATCAATTAAAAGTGAGCATTCTGCGTCAGCACTCTTCTCTCTCCGATCCCATGGACGAGAACTTCAACTACGCTGAAGCATTCAAGAGCCTCGACTACCAGGCGCTGAAGAAAGATCTTCACGCCCTGATGACAGATTCACAGGATTGGTGGCCTGCTGACTTCGGACACTATGGCCCTTTGTTTATTCGCATGGCATGGCACAGTGCAGGTACCTATAGAATCGGCGATGGCCGCGGGGGTGCTGGCGCGGGACAGCAACGTTTTGCTCCTCTCAACAGCTGGCCCGACAACGTCAGTCTGGACAAGGCGCGCAGATTGTTGTGGCCAATCAAACAGAAATATGGAAAGAAGATTTCATGGGCCGATCTCATGATCCTTACCGGTAACGTGGCGCTTGAGTCAATGGGATTCAAAACGTTTGGTTTCGCTGGTGGTCGTCCTGACGTTTGGGAACCTGATCAGGATGTGTATTGGGGCGCTGAAACAAAATGGCTCGGCGATCGACGCAATAACGGTGAACTGGAAAATCCTCTCGGTGCAATCGAAATGGGTTTGATCTATGTTAACCCGGAAGGACCCGGTGGCAATCCCGATCCGATCGCCGCTGCGAAAGACATTCGCGAAACATTCGGAAGAATGGCCATGAATGATGAAGAAACCGTGGCGCTTATCGCAGGGGGTCACTCCTTCGGCAAAACTCACGGAGCCGCTCCAGCCACTAATGTTGGCGCAGATCCTGAACTGGCAGAAATCGAATCACAAGGTTTGGGTTGGGCCAACAGCTTTGGCTCTGGCAAAGGCGCGCATGCTATCACCAGCGGCCTGGAAGTCACCTGGACTACCACTCCGACGAAGTGGAGCAATAACTTCTTCGAGAACCTATTCAAGTTTGATTGGGAATTGTCGAAGAGCCCCGCAGGCGCTCATCAGTGGGTGGCTAAAGGTGTTGGAGAGATTATTCCAGATGCCTTCGATTCTTCAAAGAAGCGTCGCCCTACTATGCTCACAACGGATCTCTCTTTGAAGTTTGATCCGATCTATGAGAAGATCTCGAGAAACTTTCTCGAAAACCCCGATGCATTCGCCGATGCGTTTGCTCGTGCGTGGTACAAGCTCACGCATCGCGATATGGGTCCGCGAGCCCGATACCTCGGACCTGAAGTTCCGAAAGAAGAGTTGATCTGGCAGGATCCTATTCCCGCAGTAAATCATAAACTCGTTGACGACACTGACGTAGCTTCACTGAAAGCAAAGGTGTTGGCATCAGGTCTTTCCGTGTCACAGCTCGTATCAACTGCCTGGGCTTCTGCATCAACGTTCCGTGGATCAGACAAGCGTGGCGGTGCCAACGGTGCCCGTATACGCCTCTCTCCTCAGAAGTACTGGGAAGCGAACAATCCTGCTCAGCTTTCAAAAGTGCTTGAAAAACTCGAAGCCATCCAAACAGAGTTTAACAATGGTCAGAAAGACGGCAAAAAAGTTTCTCTTGCCGATCTAATTGTCATCGCAGGTGCCGCCGGCGTGGAAAAAGCAGCAAAGGATGCAGGCGTGAATGTCGTCGTTCCTTTCTCTGCAGGAAGAGGCGATGCCTCTCAGGAACAAACAGATGTAGAATCTTTCTCGCTGCTTGAACCGGTTGCCGACGGATTCCGCAACTATCTGAAGAAGGTTGGTGCAGTATCTCCTGAAGAACAACTCATCGACAAGGCGCAATTGCTGAAGCTCACTGCTCCTGAACTTACTGTTCTCGTAGGAGGTTTGCGTGTCCTCAGCACCAACTTCGACGGATCTAAGAACGGCGTATTGACCAACCGTCCTGAAGTCTTGACGAATGATTTCTTCATCAACCTCCTGGATATGGGCACAGCATGGAAATCGATCTCCGATCAGAAATTGTTGTTCGAAGGAAGCGATCGTTCAAATGGCGCCAAAAGATGGACAGCTACCCGCACAGACCTCGTCTTCGGTTCGAACTCGGAACTCAGAGCCATCGCCGAAGTGTACGCAAGCTCCGATGCAAAGGATAAGTTCGTAAAAGACTTCGTAGCTACATGGGCTAAGGTGATGAACCTCGATCGTTACGATCTGGCTAAATAGTCATCAGCCTGTTAATATGTAAGGAGCCCGGACGCACAACGTCCGGGCTCTTTTATTTGAGCCTCAGGTGATCTTCAATCTGTAGCAACGAAACTTTGTATTTGATTCCGTCAGGAAGCCTGCTCAGGCGCAAAAAAACTTTTGTATTTGATCTCGTATGGATCTTCGATCAATAGGAGACATCGTATTCAAAGAAGCCCATGCGACGCCCAATTGCTCAATAGTATACTGTCGTTCATCGCACATAACGCACGCACCTGATCGGCGATCAATTCATCGCATCATCCAATTCCCTCTCGTGCTGATGTATAAAATCCGTCAGCGCACTAGTCGCTGCATTGAGCTCATTCGCGCTGATGATCATCTTCTGCGCAATATCAGGAAGCTCGTCGCTCTTAATAAGTCCTCGCTCAAGCAACTGCGACAATCCCAAAATTCTGGCGAGTGGACCACGGATCTCGTGCGACGTCCTGTGCGCTATTGCCTCTAACCCAACAAGCGCCCGCGCATGAATAATCTCCAACGCTTTTCGCGCTGAGATAGGTATCGACAGGTAAAGGAAATATTCATGAGAACCGTCGGGACTCTCTACTGGTATCGCCAGCATGTCGATCCATACCTCCGACTTCCCTCGTGTCTTCGTTTTCACCTCCGATCGATAAGGAGTGCCGCCATTTAACGCAGATACCATCTCGGCAATCAATGCTTCATTATGTTCTGTATGCAGATCGTTGATGTTCTTGCCCTCGATCTCCTCCATCCGATAACCCAGGACGTCAAGACATTTTTGATTGACCGATAATATGCGGCCGCACTTGTCTGTTGTAACCGACATCAAATGTTCGTCGATCGCGCGCTTGTGAACCTGCAAATCGATAGTCTTTCGTTTAACAACAAGGTCAAGATCTTCAGTACGTGCAAACAATTGCTGATTTGAACTTTGCAACGTCTGATTCATCGCCGCTATTTCTCCCACGGCTTCACGCAGATCGTTGGCATACTTGAACGTCGTTGACCGAAACAGCAGCAGCAGCGATGCAACCCAGACTCCACAAAGGAAAATCAGTGCATTGTTTACCAAAATATACGGCGTACCGGCCTTCGGTATAAACTGCACACTGTTATCGATGTACTGATAAAGCAGGTAATAGGCGCAGCAGGAGAAAAATCCGATGACCATCGTATGCCACCTCTCAAATACTATAAGGCTGCTGATCGCCAGTACCAGAAGCACGTATTCGGTACCAGTTCTTCGGTCTGAAATAGCCAGAAGAAATACTACCAATTGGGTGACGTGGATAGTCACGATACGTGCCGCACCGTAATGCCGCTCATAATTCAGGAAGAGCACTACCGCGAGCACTGGCATCACGGCAAGACCTTCAATGGCTCCCGACGCACCAATGGCAGTAAAGATGGCTACATACAGCAGCGTTGCTCCCGCGCCAATAATTACCAGCCCATTGATGACGTGCAGACGCATCCGCTGCAAATGACTCATCATCGGTGAGCCTCCCAGGTTCAAAAGTTTCTTCCAGACGTTTGACAACGTTTGATTCATTCTGTTTTCAGAGTTCTGAAATAAAAAACAGCACCCGAGAAAAAATACCTTGAGGGGAGCAGTGGTATTTGCCGGGCCAGCGCTGAGGCTTCCATTCTGCGTGCAACGGTTTTCGCAATCAATTGCTATTTTCGAACCTTCACGACGCACGCATTATCGTGAATGATGCAGCAAGTTACGCAACGCAAAATAAATACAACCCCTCCCGATGAAGAATCTCGTTCTCATACTTACGCAACTCGCCGCCTTATCTTACATGTGTCATGCCCAGGTAACTCCTGCGCGGTCTGATTCAGCGAACGTTGCCACCTCGGACACAATTGTCCATTCGCCTGCAAAAGACCAGCGCCCGGTAATGAAGCGAATAAGTCTGGGTGGCTCGACAGGCTTCTGGATACAACCTTCAAGAACTCACCTTGAACTATCAGCATTGCTGGCCTATCGTTTCCCGAAGATACTAACATTAGGTCCTGGCCATCGATATATCTACACACGTAATCGTGTCTATGGAAAGAACCTAAACAGCTATGGTCCTAACTTCTTTGCGCGTGCACAGCTCACCCGAAGAATCTATCTGTGGACGGAGTGGGAACATCTCCGTACGGAGTATGCTGTCCAGGTGGCTAACGCTTCAATCGAAACTCACGAAGATGAATTGAATTCGTTCTTTCTCGGAGCCGGCTATATCCGTCAGCTGGGTAGAAAAGGGAGAGGCGGAATCAGCATGCAGGTGCTGTATAACTTCCTTTACAATCGGGAAGACAACAGCCCGTACTATAGTCCCGTGATCTATCGGATCGGATATTTCTTTTGATCCGGTTCATGTCATGATTTGAACGCATCACCTGGCACTTCTTTTAGTTCGATTCATGGGTAGCCAAAGGCCCGAAATGAGTAGCACCGATGAAATTGGCAGCGGCGCACCATGGACTATCTCTCAAACGGGTAGATAACCTTCCAATCCTTTGCCATATCGGTCAACACCCATCCTTTCTGACTGGCTTCATCCAAAGCTTCATTAAAGGTACCGATGTGTGACTTCCGATCGTACGCCCATTCACGCGTCGAATCGGTGTGATGAATGTAGAGTTGAAAATTCTTTAAAGGATTGGCATCTGACCATCTCATCATCTGCAGGTCACCATCGGAGTTGCCCGCGACAAACACGGGCTTGCGACCGATATATCTCTGAATACCTACCGGCTTTCCATCCTTGTCATCGATAAGATCAATTTCCGGAAGCCGCTTCAGCACAGGATTGCCGTTGTTGTAGTCGTACTCCACTTTCACGCTGCTTCCTATCACCTGATCTCGCGGGATGTTGTAAACGCGCTCAGTCCAGGGACGCATAAACTCAATCCCTCCGCCTGACACGATAAATACTTTGAACTCATTATCCTCCAGGTAACGAATAAGTTCAAGCATCGGCTGGTAGACAAGCTCCGTATACAACTTCTTTTTGGTTGGATGCTTTGCTGTAGTGATCCAATCGGCAACGATCTTTTCAAACTCGTCTGTCGTCATACCTACATGTGTAGTCATGATGATTTGGACAATACCCTTCTCGCCCTGCTTCATCAATCCGGGCATATCATTCTCGAGTAGTGCTTTAAACGGCTGTTTGTTTTTCCACTCGGGATGTGAAGGAGCCATTGCCTTTATTCTGTCAATGGCAAAAAAGAACTGAAAGTATACAGGTTGCTCTGACCACAATGTGCCATCATTATCAAATGTAGCGATCCGATCAGGTACAGCTATAAAATTTTGTCCTTCTTTATTCGTCACATCTTCCACGTATTCGATGATCGCCTTTTTAGTGGCGCCATCATTCCATGAAGGCAGCGGATCAAGTTCAGTGATCGGTTCAATGATTGCGGGCGCCTCTTTGGTTTCCTTCGTGCAGGAAAATAACAATAGCATAATGATCAGCATCCAATACGATTGCAAAATGGAGATGTTCTTTCGTTTCATAGTCTTACAGTTTAAGCTTGTGCATCATCGACAATGCATTAAGTTGTGTCAACAACCTTCATATACCTGCTAAGGGTATATACTTAATTCAGGAGCGCTGCAAATCGCGATTTATTTAGATAATTAAAGGATGCGTCATCTTTAACCGTGAAATACGGTGTTTTACTTCTAGGCTGCTTCTCGAAGGCCTATCTAGCGGGATATGTCCGTGGGGACGATTCGTCTCACAGTTGAGTGAAATAATGCAAATCAACGTGGGAGTACATTCTCCATTGATGTAAACCTTTAAAACTCTCTATGATGAAAGTAATGTACAGGACAACGGTCACCCTAATGTTTGTACTGGCACTGGGCACCACGCTGCTGTTTGCGCAGCAAAAGAAACCCAATATCCTTGTCATCTTCGGTGATGACATCGGTATACCGCAGATCAGCGCCTATTCGCTGGGAATGATGGGCTATAAAACACCCAACATTGATCGCATTGCAAAGGAAGGAATGCTTTTCACTGACGCCTATGGTCAACAGAGCTGCACAGCAGGCCGTGCATCCTTCATCCTCGGAATGGAACCGTTTCGCACGGGACTGCTCACGATCGGTATGCCGGGCGACCCGCATGGTATCACGGACTGGATGCCCACGATTGCCAACGTAATGAAAGCACAGGGCTATGCCACCGGGCAATTCGGAAAAAACCACCTCGGTGATCAGGATCATCACTTGCCAACCAAGCACGGTTTTGACGAGTTCTTTGGAAACTTGTATCACCTGAACGCCGAAGAAGAACCGGAAGGTTATTTTTATCCAAAAGATCCCGACTTTAAAAAGAAGTATGGCCCCCGTGGTGTGCTGAAAACATCTGCCGATGGTAAGGTAGAGGATACAGGTCCGTTAACTTCCAAAAGAATGGAAACGGTAGACGAAGAATTTCTGACTGCAGCAAAGGGATTCGTAGACAGACAAGCGAAAGCAAATAAACCATTCTTCATGTGGTTTAACTCAACACGCATGCACGTGTTCACTCACCTGAAACCTGAATCTCTCGGTAAGACTGGTGTGGGCATCCACGCAGACGGTATGGTTGAACACGATGCGATGGTCGGTGAATTACTAAAGCAACTTGATGACCTGAAAATTGCTGACAACACGATCGTTATTTACACTACCGACAACGGTGCGGAAATTGCTTTATGGCCCGATGGCGCTATGACTCCTTTCCGGGGTGAGAAGGGAACAACATGGGAAGGTGGCATGCGCATTCCGATGATGATCCGTTGGCCGGGCGTGATTAAGCCAGGACAGATCAGCAACGAGATCATTTCCCTGATCGATTGGTTTCCCACACTCGCAGATGCAGCCGGTGCCGGTGATATCAAAGCAAAGATGGCGAGTGGATTCGCTGTCGGTGGAAAGACTTTCAAGGTACACCTGGATGGCTATAACTTCGCCCCTTACCTCAGAGGGCAACAGCCCAAAGGCCCGCGGGATAACATCATGTATTTCGATCAGGGCGGGAACCTCAATGCAGTCCGCTGGAATGATTGGAAGGTGAGCTTTGCCAGCTACTCCGAAGGAAATATCGCAACGGCTATGCGCGAAACAACCAATTGGGCCATGATTACAAACTTACGAATGGATCCATACGAAAGAGGACTTAAGGAAGGCGGAGAGGCTATAAAATTCTTTGGTCAGCAAATGTGGTTGCTGATCCCAATCCAGGGAAAAGTAAAAGACTTCTTCACGGACTTCGAAAAATATCCATATCAGACGGGAAGCACGCTCAACCCCGGTGGAATAAACTACAGCACTTTACGCCAGCAGGAGGCACTGAAACGCCTCAAAGAGCTGGAATCGATGAAACCAAATTAACCTCTCAATTTTGGTTCAGGAGACTCCCGGAAGAAGTTTCGGGAGTCTTTGTCTTTTTTGTAGTACAACGGTACAGCTATCCAATCATTGAACAAAACAGTCGTCACCATGGCCGCTCTCGATCAAATCAAAGAACTTAAGACGAGAATACAATCATCCATTATTGGACAGGAAGACATCATTACGAAAATATTGATTGGTCTTCTCACCGATGGCAATGTTCTCCTCGAGGGCTTTCCGGGTCTTGCCAAGACCCGCGCTGTAAAAAGCCTCGCGAAGAACCTTGACTGTAAACTCAGCCGGATACAGTTCACTCCTGATCTGTTACCCTCTGATATAACCGGAACAGAGATCTATCAACCGGAATCACAGGAGAAATTCATCTTTCAGGCCGGACCGATCTTCAGTAACCTTGTACTCGCCGACGAGATCAACCGCGCTCCCGCGAAAGTTCAGGCAGCACTTCTTGAGGCAATGGAAGAGCGACAGGTATCAGTTGCCGGTAAGACGCATGCCATGGAAAAACTGTTCATGGTGCTGGCAACACAAAATCCTATTGAACAGGAGGGCACGTATCCCCTACCCGAAGCACAGCTCGATCGGTTCATTATGAAAATCGAAATCACCTATCCGGATGCGAAAGACGAAGGAAAGATCATGCGTCTCAACCGCGAAGAATCAAAAGGTGTTCAGCAACAAGTTCAAACCACACCTCAGCAAACCATCTTCGATGCACGCAAGGAGATCAACAACATCGAAGTAAAAGAAGCTGCAGAAAAGTATATCGTGGACCTCGTCACCGCTACGCGATATCCCGACAAGTTCAATAAAGATCTCGCCCGCTGGATTAGCGTCGGTGTAAGTCCCCGCGCTACAATTGCACTCGACAAATGCTCCCGCACAGTTGCCTGGTTAGCAGGACGCAACTTTGTTACGGCAGATGATGTGCGATTCATCGTTCATGATGTTCTAAGACATCGGCTGATTTTGAGCTACGAAGCGAACGCCGATAGCGTAAACGCCAATAAGGTCATCGACACCATACTTACCAACGTAGCAGTAGCCTGATCGTTATGCACGCGCAGAATCCTTCACCGGAAGTCGTCGCATCGCTGGAAGATCTCATGGCGTATGAATACCTCGTGCAGGCGGGCAATCTTCTGCCCAGCCATCCGGTGTATTCCATTCTCGCCGGGCGACACGCCTCCAAGCTGCGTGGTCGCGGACTCGACTTTGAAGAAGTTCGCCTGTATGTTCCTGGCGACGATATCCGTAATATCGATTGGAAAGTAACGGCGCGTACGGGCTCAACTCATTCAAAGGTCTTCAACGAAGAAAAGGAACGGCCGACATTCCTGGTGATCGATCAGACAAGTACCATGTTCTTCGGCTCACAGCGTTACACGAAGTCCGTCATCGCTGCACAGGCAGCCGCACTGGGCGCATTCTATACAATCAAGCGTGGCGATCGCGTGGGTGGACTTGTTTTCTCCGATGATGATCATCAAATCGTCACTCCGAAACGGAGCAAGGCATTAGTTCAATACTTCCTGCAACTGGTATGCACCGCGAATGAAAAGCTTGTCCATCGCGAGCGGGCCAACGTCAACACGAATCGATTAAACGAAATGCTCGAGCGGACGCTCCGGAGTGTTACTCACGATTACGTCGTAACGGTCGTGACCGATCTTTCTAATCACGACATAGAGACGAAGAAGCTTCTGCAAAGACTCTCCTTTCACAATGACGTGATCTGTATTCACATTTCCGATCCGATGGATGAACAGCTCCCCGACGGAAAGATCATACTCACAGATGCACAGCATCAGATCCAGTGGCAGAACGATAAACGCAGCTGGGGCTCAAAGTATAAGCACTCGTCTGATGAATTCAGACGAACACTGAAAGATGAACTGAGACGCTACGGAGTGCCGGTTGTGTTTTACACAACCGTTGATCCCGTGGAGAAACAAATAAGACGTGACATGGGACTATTAGCCTCGCAACAATGATGCGTGGCAGTAAATAAATCGGGACCCAGTCACTAATCGCGATAGTCATGTAGGCGATGGCCGGAGGAAGTTGAATGTAGGTAGACCAGGATTATAGACTTTAAAAGATGCAAGACGACATCGGAACATTGATCGAACCACAACCGGTCCAATTCTCCTGGGGCGCACCCGGATGGTATGTGCTCGCTGGTTTGGTACTCGTGTTTGTCCTTGTGATTGTCGCCATGATCGTTCGTCACTATCGCAAAAACAAGTATCGCCGCGAAGCATTGCTATGGCTGGCCAGCCGCGAAAGGGAAATAAATAAGCAGCATCCAGATCAAATCGTTTATGACGCAACCATGCTGATGAAGCGTATCGCCATCAGCCGGTATGGACGCGAACATGCGGCAATTCGTGAAGGAGAATGGATCACGTTTCTAAATAATGCCTGCAAGTCTCCGCTGTTTTCGGACACGGACAGTGCATGGCTAACGCAAGCTCTATACGCCAGCGGCTCGGACATAGCCAGCACTGACGTTCAAAACTATCTTAATAAGACGAAGGTCTGGATCAAACGCCATCGCTATGCACTTTGAGATTGCATACAAATGGGTATTCTTCCTCCTGCCAGTTCCGATATTGGTATATGCACTATTGCCGTCCCTTCGGAAACGAAGGCTCGGGCTCATCATTCCTTCTTTTATGCGCGCTGCAAACCTGTCAGATCAAAAGCCGGTAAAAAGTGCATGGATAACACGGCGTAACATATTTGGCTGGCTCATCCTTACCCTTTGCTGGATCTCACTGCTCGCAGCTGCTTCCTCTCCAAGACTAGTGGGCGAACCTGAAAAGAAAACCAAGCTCGTAAGAAGCTTCCTCATCGCAGCCGACATCTCCTTCAGCATGGCCGAACGCGATTGGGTTGTCGATGGAAAACGCACTACGCGATGGGAGGCCGTTCGCAGCATCATGAAAGACTTCATCAAAGAACGGAAGAGTGATCAGATGGGACTCGTAATGTTTGCTACTCACGCCTATCTGCAGGCACCGCTAACGAATGATCTCACCACCATCAACTGGCTACTCGATGAAACTGAAGTAGGCATGGCCGGACAAATGACAAGCCTGGGGGAAGCGATCGGCTTCAGCATCAAAGTATTTCGCGATGATACAGTGAAACAGAAAGTAATGTTGCTGCTTACGGACGGCGTCGATTCAGGCAACGATATCGCACCGCTCGATGCGGCTCAGGCGGCAAGAAAAGATTCGATCGTTATCTACACACTCGGTATCGGCAAAGCACGAGGCAGCGGCGGGTACAACATCGACGAGAAAGGGCTGACGGAACTTGCTTCCATCACTGGTGGCAAATATTTCAACGCCATGAATGAAGGTGAGCTGAAGAATGTTTACGCAGAGCTGAACAAACTGGAACCAATCGAATTTGAGGATGAACGATACAAACCTGTTGAGTTACTGTACTATTATCCATTGCTTGCAGCTGTCGCATTCGGTTTGATATTCCACCTGATCAATGGTGTCGTTCATTTGTTTCGAAGAACTGCAATAGGATGAAATGCACAATTAGAAGATAATGATACAGGAGCTTGAAAATATCCTCCGATCTTTCAACTGGGAAGAATTTCACTTCCTGCGTCCTCGCGCGTTGTATCTGTTCCTGCCCTTGCTGATCATCACCCTGCTGCTGCTCGTTGGAAATAGAACGGACAAACGATGGACAAAGATGATTGCCCCTCATCTGAGACCATTCATGTTCTCGAAGGGAAATCCATGGTCGATCGCGTTACCTCTGTTGTCATTTGCGTTTGCCACAGTACTGGGCATCTTAGCCATTGCCGGTCCAACATGGAGTCAGAAGAAGGTTCCGGGTCGTCGGGTGCATGCTGTTACATTGATTGCCTTAGATCTGTCGGTATCTATGCTTGCAAAGGACATTCAACCGAGTCGACTCGAACGCGCGAAACTCAAGATCGAAGACTTTCTTGCCGCTAATCCCGGTTCTCGAATCGGACTGCTGGCATATGCAGGTACACCTCATCTGGTACTGCCCTTCACATCGGATTACAAGATCATCCGACACCACGCGGCCAGCTTACACAACCGCGCCATGCCTGTGCCCGGCACGAACTATGAACTGCTCGTACAAAAGATCGATACAGTAATGAAACGCATCGATGCGCCAAGCACCGTACTGTTGCTAACAGATGTCCTCGATCAATCGATGGCAACCACGCTGGCCGATTGGGTGAGTAATGTTCCTCATCACCTCGAGATCGTCCTCTTCTCATCGCCGCAGGGCGCAGCTGTTCCCGGACATTCCAGTGTGCAATCAGCTCAGGACAATTCAGTGATTCAAAATCTGACTCAAAATCCTAAGATCACGGTAACTCCATTGACGTTAGATCCATCCGATGTTCAAAGTGTAGCAGAGCGGATCAGAAAGAGCCTCATCTTCCAAACCGAAGATGAAAAGAAAGAAGACGTGTGGGATGACCGCGGATGGATCCTGATCCTTCCGATCATAGCCCTCACGTTATTATGGTTCAGAAAAGGATGGGTCATCCAATGGTGCTGGTTGTTGCTTCCCGTGTGCCTTGGCTCATGCGGCGTCGACAGCAAGCATCCGGACTGGTGGTACAGCAAAGATTATCAGGGTCAGCTGTTATCGAATGCAACCCAATATGATTCTGCTGCAGAGCGGTATGAATCCGATAACTATAAAGCCGTCGCCTACTTCAAGGCGGGTAACTTTGAAGCGGCTGCCGACCTGTTCGCATTGGATACCACTGCCGCCGGAACATACAATCGCGGCCTCGCCCTCGTTAAACTAGGCCGATATGATGAGGCCATGCATGCGTTCGACACAGCTGCGATGCTGGATCCTTCGCTGAGAACAAAGGCCGACGACAGTCGTTCAAAGGCGCAATCACTTCAACACAGAAGTGATAGTGTGCTTCAGTATGATCCCGCTTCTCTAAGTCAAAAGACCAAAGAGCTTGATGAGAAGAAACGCAAGAACGATCCACTGAAAGAACGTAAGCCAGGAAGTGAAGACGAGAAACTCAGTTCCGACACGCAGGTAAAGAAGATGCCGAAGTTCGGAAATCGTGTCACCGATGAAACGATGAGTAGCACTCATTCGGCTAAGGAACAAAAGGAACCACCAAAGGATTTCAAGCTTGAGAACTCCGGAGGCGAAACGAACGTAATCATTCGAAGATCAGAAAACGATCCGGGTGAATTCCTGCACCGGCGGTTTGAGCTCCAGAAGAAACGCGACTATCCACAAGTCAAACCCTCAACTGATCCATGGTAGCACGCGTGGTCATGATATCGATACTCGTTTTGCTGGCCGCACGCGCACAGGCACAGAGTTGTTTTGCCACGGCGCAGCTCGACCGCCATAGTGTTTATGTGCAGCAACCATTTAAGGTAACGATCACTGTGATGACGGCCACCTGGTTCACAGCGCCTGTTGAGTTCGACAACCTGCAGGTACCTAACGCCTTCGTGCTTCCCTTCGACAGAAATTTCCCCGGCATGTTCGACCACAATGGAAAACAGTATGCAGGCATTCAATTTTATTTCATTGTATTTCCTTACCGCGCCGGCGACTTCACCCTTCCTCCTATTGTCGTTCATGCAACTACTCCGCCGGAAGGCAGCAGCGAAAGCAAACCCATCACCCTCAAGACACCACAACTTCGTTTTGTCGTTAAGCCTGTCCCCGCCGACTCAAAGGACGAGTGGTTCGTAGCAAAATCGGCAACCATCCATGAACGATGGAACAAGTCGCTCGCTCACCTTAAGGTCGGAGACGTGATCGAACGAACTGTCATCATCAACGCTAAGGGTACACTACCGCAGTTCATTCCGGTACTCAAGGAACAAAAGCTCAACTTTGCGAATGTATATCCTCAGGATCCTGAACTGAAAGACCTGCGCGACGACTATGATGCGAATGGTGAACTCACGCAAAGCTTCATCTATCTGATGGAAAAGGAAGGCAGCTTCACAATCCCGCCAATGGCCGTCAGTTGGTGGAATCCAAATGCGCGCAAGATGAACAAGCGCTCCCTGCGTCAACATAAAATTACTGTTCAACCAAATCCCGACCTGGGCATGGTGGCAACTATCAAAGACAGTCTCGAAGCAACGCAGCATCCGGTGGCGGTCACTACTGCAAAAAAAACACTGACCATCATGGGAATGAAATGGTATGTGTTCGCGGCCTTCGCCGTTCCCGCTCTTGCCATCCTGTATTTCTTACTACGTCTGCTTTGGAGATTCATCCAACGGGAACGCAAGCACTATATGCAGTATAAGCAAAGTGAATTGTACTGGTTTCGTCATGTTTTGAGGTCATCCTCTCCAAAAGACGTCTGGATACGACTGTATGAATGGTGGGATCGGGTCGACTACGACGACAAGGCAGATGGCTTTGTAAATGTTCTTGATCGATCAGGTGACACGGAAGGATCAAACGCCATGTCAAAGGCGAACGAAGACATCTACCACAACAACCAGCCGGCCCAAACCACACACGAAATCAAAGGCCGGTTATCACATCTGCGCAAATGGTTAATTGCTAAGCAACACGAAGAGAAAGAATCAATACCAGACCGCCAACGTCAATGGTAGTTGCGCTATTCCCTACCCACAACCTTCATCTTCGTCGGCCTGGATAACTTGTAATCCACAGAACGTTGATTCACATTGATGCGCCGGTTCACATAGCCTTTCCGGTAGTCTGTTACCCGTGCTTCGAATTCAATTACATCACCGGCCGTCAGCGTTCCAAGCGCCTCGAATCCCTTTGTCATGGTAAACCAAAGGTGATCCGTAACGATCTTTCCCGTCTCGTCCTTGATGTCCTTCAGCAGTATCGTTGTCTCTGAATAGCCCTTCCAGTTAATCTTCTTCCCCTCGCGCTGATACACAGCCTGGAACTTCTTCCTCTCCTGTTCTATTTTTTTCAATCCTGTTCTCATGCGACTAAATAAACGGCCACCATTTCACCCGCAAGATACAACATCATTCGGGGTTACATTGTGCGCAACCCGCCGGCCATTCTGACCATCATAGTTATTTACCCATTACTGTCTGACAACTCATTGCCAATCGCTCACTACAATTCATCGTCCTCATTCGACACTTCAGTAACACTCCCGGCAAAAATCCCAACATAGATGCGACTTTAGGCGTGTGATCGCCATGATCTCTATGAAAACTGCCATCATCTTTCTGCTCCTGTCACTGCCGGCTATTACTCAGGCACAGGTGCGCGTGTCAGGGAAAGTTATCAACGACAAAGGCGAACCACTCGTTGGGGCAAACGTCCTAATAAAAGACACGTACGATGGCGCAAGCACCGATGCGAATGGACAATTTTCATTCACAACGGAAGAGAAGGGCTCCAATGTTTTGGTCGTCACTTCGATTTCTTACGAATCCATTGAGCAACCTATTGACCTTGACAACCAGGTCGAGGTATTGATTACCCTGAAAGAATCATTCAACCAACTCGATGCGGTAGAGATCTCCGCGGGCTCATTCACCGCTGGTGATGAGAAGCGTCGAACCATACTCCGCGCTGTGGATATCGCGACAACTGCAGGAGCGACAGCCGATATAGCGGGCGCGCTGAACACCTTACCAGGCACCACCAAGGTCGGCGAAACAGGCCGTCTCTTTGTTCGCGGCGGCGATGACAGCGAAGCGCGCACGTTCATTGACGGTATGCTGGTAATGAATGAATACAACGCCTCCGCTCCCAACACTCCTTCACGAACACGCTTCATGCCCTTCATGTTCAAAGGAACCAGTTTCAGCACGGGTGGCTACTCTGCAGATATGGACAAGCCTTATCATCGGCCCTGATTCTGAATTCGAAAGACAAAGCAGAGATGAGTCAGACCGATATCGGCATTCTCTCTGTTGGGGGTGAAGTCGCGCACACCCAGGTATTTGAAAAGTCATCGTTCGGCGGCAAGGTGTCCTACACTTCTCTGGCACCCTACTATGAGCTCGTCAAACAACGCCTCGACTGGGAAGAACCGTACTCTTCATTGGATGTCAATGCAGCGTACAGGCAACAAATCGGAAAAAGAGGCGGCATGCTAAAGGCCTACGGTAAGTACAATGACGCCCACCTCTCGTATAATCAACCCACTATCGCGGACGCATCTAAAAAATATCTCTACGAAATCGACAATGAATATGCGTATGGCAATCTGGCCATACAATCGCCTTTAAACGAAAGCTGGACGCTTCGTGGTGGCCTCTCCTATACGCACAACGTAAACGATATGCGCATGGGCGGTTTTCCAATGACCGAAGAAGAAAATGGCCTGCATGCCAAGGCAGTAGCTGAAGGGTCTCTCACAGAAAAGATCGAAATACGCCTCGGCGCTGAAACAATTTCAAGGAGATATTCTGCCGCCAGGCTGGACTCAATCTCAGGAATCAATCAAACCGCTGGTTTCGATGAAACCATCACCAGCATCTTCGGGGAGTCTGAAATATATCTCTCCGATCGCATGGTAACCCGAATCGGAGCAAGGACCGAATACAACTCGCTCATTGAACACGTTGCGATTGATCCACGTATCTCTGTTGCCTGGAGGCCATTCGGGAATGGACAGGTATCTGTCGCCTATGGCATCTTCAGACAAAGCGTAAAAAATGAATACCTCCGTCTCAACAATACCCTGAATAGTGAGCGCGCAGAACACTTCATTCTGAATTACCAGTTAACAACAGATAAGCGCACATTCCGCATAGAAGGATACTACAAGAAATACACAGGCCTGACAAAGTACAGTCTGCTGGAGCCTTCACTCATCAGCAATGAGGGAAGTGGATATGCTACCGGCGGTGAAGTATTCTATCGGGACAACAAGTCGATTAAGAACGCCGACTTCTGGATCTCTTATTCATTACTCGACACCAGACGCAACTACCTCAACTACCCAAATGAAGCCACGCCTTCATTCGCATCACGTCACAACTTATCCATAGTCTATAAACACTTTATTTCGAAGATCAGATCACAGCTCGGCGCGACGTACTCTTTCGCTTCACCGCGGCCTTACAACAATCCTAACCTCGACAGCTTTAACAGTGAACGCACACCCTCCTACCACGACCTGAGCGCAAACATCAGCTATCTGCCGAAGAGCTGGGTCATTGTCTATGTTTCCTGCACGAACCTGCTGGGGCGCAATAACATCTTCGGATATGACTACAGCACGCAACCCGGACCCGATGGCGTATATGCCTCCCGTGCCATCACACAACCAGCAAAGCATTTCATGCTGGTGGGAGTCTTTATAACCATATCAAAGAACAAGACTGTTAATCAATTGCCCAATCTCTAACACGATGAAAACAATAATGCACTGTTGCCTGGTCAAAATGACCACTGCAGAAAAGTCAACAAACTTCTAAGTCATAAATATCTATTGGTACCATACATCCTTGTTCACCAAACAATAACCATTTAATACCATGAAAACTATCTTAACATCAATGCTTCTTTTTAGTGTAATGCTGATGCAGGCACAGGACAAGTACACAACGGCTATGCTCAGGAACATAGACGCACTATACAAATCCAGGACCCCGGAAGAATATCAGGCCTCGATCAATGCCTTTTATCGCATCGCAGCGACTGAAAAGAACAAGTTCGAACCTTATTATTACTCCGCATTTGGGAACATCATGTTAGCCGTTAATGAAACCGTTCCGGGTAAGAAGGACAGCTATCTTGACTTCGCTTCTTCCGACGTCGAAAAGGCTAAGGCGATTAAACCGAACGACTCCGAAGTCATCGCCCTCGAAGGCTTCGTTCACATGATTCGTGTTACGGTCGATCCACAGTCCCGGGGACAGGAATATTCCGGTAAGGCGTTCACTGCTTTCAATAAAGCAGTTGCATTAAATCCGGAAAATCCCCGTGCCCTCGCATTGTTAGGACAAATGCAGCTGGGCACCGCACGTTTCTTCGGTAGCGATTCATCCGAGGCCTGCGCCACGTCAGGCAAGGCACTGGAAAAATTTGCATCCTACAAGCCCACCAGCGACCTGGCTCCTCATTGGGGAAAATCAATGGCTGAAGAGGTGAAGTCCTCCTGCAAATAATTAATCAACGAAGTTGAAACAATCAGGGCGACGACTTATCATTACGCAACGCAAACAGGCTATTGATCAACATGCAGGCATTCAGTTGGCAAGTGTTAATACGCGAAGCAAAGTTCCTCGCAAGCATAGCAGTGATCAGCGTCGTCCAGACGTGGTTCAACTGCCAGCGATGCCATACTGATCCCAGGTCGTATGCCCTGGTAAGTTTCTTTTGTCTTTGTATCTGGGTACTGCTGTGGAGGGGCAACGCGTGGCTCACAGACTACATTGATGTCCGCATACCATGGCTCAAAGAACCCATAAAACGGCTGGTGGTCAGTATCGTCACGACGATCGTGTACACGGTTGGTATCGTCCTGCTGCTGATGTATATCTTCCGGCTGGTATTCGACTTTACTTTCGGAAGCGCGCTGCAGTATACGCTCGTGTATTCGATGGTCATTACGCTGATCGTATGCCTCTTCCTGCACGGCCGCGCTTTCTTTCTGAACTGGAGCAAGGTCGAACTCGATGCAGAAAAACTTCGGAACGAAAATCTTACCGCCCGGTACGAAGTGCTAAAAGGTCAGCTCGATCCACACTTTCTTTTCAACAGCCTGAACGTATTGACGAATCTGGTATATCAGAGTGCCGATCAATCTGCAGCATTCATCAGGCAGCTTTCTGAAGTCTATCGATATGTGTTGGATATCCGCCACAAGGAATTGGTGTCAGTGGCTGAAGAGATGAAATTTGTTGAGTCGTACCTGTATCTGAACAAAATCAGATTTGGCGACAAACTCAGGTTTATAAATCAGCTTGCAAATTCAGAGGGTCGCGTTCCGCCACTGGCGGTTCAAATGCTGGTTGAAAATGCAATCAAGCACAACATAATTTCGGAAGACGATCCACTGACAATCTCTATCTCACGCCTCAATGATTTCATCGTAGTTCAAAACAATCTGCAGCGAAGAAACCCGACAGAGCAGTATTCAACCGGCATTGGACTCGACAACATATCCAGGCGTTATGAAATATTGTCGGACAAAACTATTGTAGTGGAAGAAACAGATCGATCGTTCAAAGTCATGATACCTATACTCCAACTAGTATGAACGTCCTGATCATTGAAGATGAACCGCTCGCCGCGCAAAGGCTCGGAACTTTGATCAGTGAGTTACTCCCGCATTCACGAATTCTAAAAGCGATCGATTCAGTTAAGAAATCGGTGAGCTGGCTGGATCAAAACAATCATCCCGATCTGATCCTGATGGACATCCATCTGGCGGATGGTATCAGCTTCGAAATTTTTGAGAAGTGTACAGTGTCGTGTCCAGTAATCTTCACCACAGCCTATGATCAATACGCACTCAAGGCTTTCAAAGTGAACAGCATCGACTACATCCTGAAACCTGTGGATAAGTCCGAGCTTGAACACGCGCTCAGAAAATTTGAGTTATCGAGAGCCAAACAGACTAGTCCCGAATTGCTGGCAAGCATTCAAACAACCATGCGCATGCTTACCCGTCGTTACAAGGAACGTTTCATTGTTAAGGTGGGTGACAAGCTGAGGTCGATAGAAGTCAGCGATGTGCAGGTCTTCATGAGCGAAGAGAAGACAACTTTCGCGCAGACGTCCGATGGTCGAAAGCATGTTTTGGATCACCCGCTTGATGAGATAGAGGAACTTTTGAATCCCGAGCAATTCTTTCGCGTGAATAGAAAATATATCGTGGCACTTTCAAGCATTCGCGATATCACCAGTTATACGAACAGCAGACTAAAGCTGACGTTGAAAGTTACTCACGACGACGACGTTATCGTTGCGCGCGAAAGAGTGAACGAATTCAGATCCTGGCTCGATCGATGATCAAAACGTTTCAGACGCCGCCAGGTAAAAACCCGATGACTTGTCTCCGAAACCGAAGTCGATAGCGAGATTGGTGCGCGTCTTCTTATCGACCATCACGCGAAGGCCCATACCGTAGCCCGGCTTGATAGATTCAAACAAGTCCAGCGACTGCGTTGGATTGCTGGCTGTGGTCGCATTCAGAAACAGGACTCCTCCCAAAATTCCTGAACACTGTGATATTGGAAACCGATATTCCGTCTCTGCATAAACCATATTGTTCCCCCTGAAGCGTCCCTGCGTGTAGCCCCTGGCACTCCGGCTTCGTTGATCGTAAGCTGTTGCCGGAAGGATCATGTAGGGGAACTCACCCTTGGGCGAAAAGTTAGCCAGCACCCAAAAGGCAAGCAGGTGTCGCGGATATTTAACAGACAAAGGATGGAAGCTTCTCCACTCGAGAGAGAGAAAGTTTGAATTGGTTTTATTACCCAAAAACTTAAATGATCCACGCCAGCTAACCATGAGGAAATGCCCCCGGTAAGGATTGATCATGTTGTCGCGCGTATCGGAAATGATATTTACATTGAGTGCCGATGAATAGTACTTCGTCGTGCTAAAGCCGTAGTACTTGTTGTAAGCATAGTGACTGGTGATGAGTGTATCTCCAGGTGTAAGGCTTAACTCTTGATCATCGATATTGAAATAGTAATCGAGGAAGTATCCGACGCCTGCGTAAAACGACTTTCCAATTTTGTACGATGCCGATTGATACAGTCTGGCAAAGTTGAAATTGATGGGTTGTGCCAGTGAATCCAGCGATGTCTCCATCCCCAGAAGGTTGAATTGATAGTCGACGATTCCTCCCTTGGGTGCATTGGTGCCGAGTCCATAAGTTGGTTGTGAAAATACCAGATATCGCCAGTCGCCCGTGAAGAAGATCTTGTTGTTCTTCGTATAGATACTGTTCTTCAGCAGGTACAACTGTTGACTCTTCGTGGTGAATTGCGCACTACCCGACAGCAAAGAATACTTAGTAACATCCTGACCCAGCTTGAACGCATATTGTCCTCCAAGGCCGACCATAAATCCGGTGGCTGGGTTCGATCCAATGATGGGAATGAGCAGCACAGAACCGTTCTTATCCACCTTCAAAGGTTTGTTTAAAGCTTTTCTTAGAAGGTCGCCTACATCCTTCTGGACACAGGTAGAATCAGCAGTGTTTACGAGTTCCTGACCAAACAACGCAGGGGTACTGAACAAACAGATCAGGACAAATAAAATCAAACGACCAGCCGGTGCTGATTGATATCTTGGAGAGGGAGCGTACATAAAACAGCCCAGACGTCGTTACGAGCCTCACGACCTTCTCTCGCGGCGTTCGACAATCTGTTTGTTCGCAAAGATAGCCGCACCGTTATTAAACAACAAATAACGACAGACAATGATTAAGACCCCGGTTTCAGTTCGGCTGCTAGTCCGCGTCTGACAAAGAGAACCTGCGCAATAATTCACGATTCTTCTCGAAGGCCTGCTGATTCCCACCGATGTTGACCTGCTTCCTGGGGATCGTACCAATGATGGTTCCAATCAATGCACCAAAGCCGCTCGCAACGATAGCCCCCATAACAGCCTCGTCCTCCGCGGAGATGAAGTATTCGTCAGAAGATCCGTCTACGTACCCAACTACCGCACCGACGACCAATCCCGAAGCAGCACCAATTAATGCTCCCCGGCCTGCGCTCGCCTTTCGCCTGAACACAATCTTCTTGATTGACGCCGCAGGAACAACAACGAACTGTTCCTTGCTGAAAACTGTCACCGACGAGTCACCAACCTCCCTGAACACTCCTTTGATCTTCGTATGATCATTATAAGTGACCCAGGCGAAGTATACTTTTACCTTCTTCTTTTTCTCAGGCGCGGAATGCACAGGTGATGAAATGAGAAATAACGCCACCGCTAATAGCAGCAGCCTACTAATGGATCGCATAATATGTATGGGTTAAGAATACTGAAGTTGGTTTTGAACAAAACCGCGCCTTACTAACCCATACGTCTTGATGAAACGATACGAACTTTACTCGCAATGGAGAGGGGTATGCGAGCGTGACGACACTACGGTTATTTGTTCAACACTATAACTAAAGATAACTAAATGCCAAATCAGATGCTTGAATCAGGAATACGTATTTCCCACATAGTCCGAACAAAGTTTTTGCAAATGTTGCAAGCCGTGTGAATTCCTGGTAACCAATATAGCCAGAGCAAGGCATACATCTGCAAGCGTTCAACGTTTCGTTTGAAGATCTTGGGATTGCGGCCGATTTCTATTTTCACTTTTGCCCCTGAACCAATTCCCCATCCCACCAGTGCGCCAATGCCAGCATATTATCGGTGATCGCTATCGCGCTTCAACGGATCAGCTCGTAATCACTCCGCGATAACTATATGAAAGATAGAGCGCGATGCACTCCTGCCGAATGTTCAAAAGACGCGGTTTCAGCAAAGGCAGGTGCGAAGTTTTGCGCTTTTTTGCAATTCACTCACCACCATTGCTCACCACAAAACGCTAAAAATCAAAACTCATAGGTTAATCCATTGCTAAATTCGTATACTCGTAAAACTGTATACTCATCTGTTGACGTGTACAACACACTGTGCTAACAAATCCGCATGAAAAAAATCCGATTAAGTACATCACTGATATTAGCCGTATTACTATTCGCGCTCGCCTGCACAACCACCATGGCACAGAGTAATTCGAAGAAGCCGCTGGTAGTATTTGTCGTGGGTGACCATGAATACAGCAGTGAAGCAACGATGCCCCTGCTGGCCAAAGAGCTGGAACAGAACTATGGAATGCGCACCAAGGTGCTTACCGCATATCCCGACTACAATTCGGAAGAAAACATTCCGGGGCTTGAGGCATTGAAAGAGGCGGACCTCGCCGTATTCTTTCTAAGATGGAGGCGACTGCCAGCTGAACAGATAAAACACATCGACGACTATCTGAAGACGGGCAAACCAATCATTGGATTTCGCACGACTACTCACGCGTTCAACTATCCTAAAGGGCATCCGCTGGAGAAGTGGAACGCCTTTGGTGAATTTGCACTTGGCGCTCCTCCGGGTTGGGGCGGAACAGCAGGACACACACACTGCGGTCACAACTGCACGACCGATGTTTCGGTAATTGAAGCAGCTAAAGATCATCCTGTTTTGAAGGGCGTCGATCCAACCTTTCACGTAAGCTCCTGGCTCTACAAAGTACTACCCGACTACCCTGCCAAAGGATCAACCTGGCTGCTCATGGGTAAGGCTATCAATCCTGACAAGGCTGACTTCAGCGATAACCCCGTAGCGTGGACATGGAAAACTGCCCAGGGCGCAAAGGTGTTTGCCACAACGATGGGGCATCCGGCCGACTTCAGCGTCGAACCGTTTCAACACTTGTTGATCAATGCAGTCCACTGGACATTGAACAAACCAGTTCCCGATAAGTGGAAAGGTAAGATCAACATCAATGTTCCTTATCGGATGCCGTGATCGTCACATTGAGACATGCACCTGACGCTGCAACTGTTGCCATGTTAAGGTACACGCTAAGGCGTTGTGATTGTTGCCACACCAAAACGTCAACCGTTTTGCTCGCACAAATCATCAACACTTAAAACGCGCAAAAAAAGGCGCATACTTCGCGCATATTACTGAACATGATTTTGATCAGCGGCGATGTTCCCATCGGCGACGGATGTATATTTCATTACTCATGTTCAAACCGACTCCCCACCGCCTCATCGCATCAGTAAGAATTGCCATGAAGGCATGCTCTCTGCTGCTAACTGTTCTCGTATTTTCGCAGTGTAGCAAAACTCCGGAACCAACAGTTAAAATCAGGAAGAACGCGCACATCCTTCTGATAGGAAACAACCTTGGTTCGCGCATGATGAACTTTGGTCACTTCGAAACCGAGATGCACGTTCGTTATCCCGATAGTACGTTGTTCATTCGAAACATGTGTGACGGCGGAAACACGCCGGGATTCAGGCCGCATGCATCGCGGGTATCGCCATGGGCATTTCCTGGTGCTGAAAAGTTTCAGACGGAACTTGCGAACTATTCCGACAGTCAGGGGCATTTCGAAACAGAAGATCAATGGCTCACCCGACTGCAGGCCGATGTGATCATTGCCTTCTTCGGATATAATGAATCATTTCAGGGCGAAGCAGGACTTCAGAACTACAAGAATGAACTCGACGCATTTATCCAGTATACGCTTACACAAAAATACAACGGAAAGGCTGGACCGGAGTTGGTAATCGTATCTCCCATTGCTTTCGAAGATCTCTCTGCAAAGTTCGATCTTCCGAATGGCCAGCACGAAAACGAAAACATCAGGATGTATGCAGACGCAATGCGTGAAATTGCACAGAAGAACAATGTTCCGTTTATCGATGCCTTCACTCCATCGTCCGAATGGTACAAGACTACTGAGGCGGACCTTACCATCGACGGTTCACAACTCACCGACGAAGGTTATGCAAAGTTTTCAACACTTCTCGTAGATGAAATCTTTGGCAAAGTCGCGCCTGCTGCTCAAACCGATCGGGCACTCATCCATGAGGCAGTGATGGAAAAGAACTGGATGTGGCACAACGACATCAAAATCCCCAATGGAGTCCATGCCTATGGTCGTAGATTCAATCCATACGGACCCGAGAACTATCCAGCCGAAATCATCAAAGTCCGTCAGCTAACGGCAATCAGAGATACCGCCATCTGGAAAGCAGCCAAAGGCGAAAAGATGGACCTGGCTGCTGCCGACAGCAAGACAGAAATTCTTCCGGAAGTAAAAACGAACTACAATCCGGAAAAGAACGGCAGCCTCGACTATCTCTATGGCGATGATGCAGTGAGGAAACTGCACGTGCCGGCAGGTTATAAGATCGAACTGTTTGCCTCTGAAAAGGAGTTCCCTGAACTCGCAAAACCAAACCAGATGTCGTTCGACAACAAAGGTCGGCTCTGGGTATCGACGATGCCAACGTATCCGCACTACAAACCCGGTGACAAGCGTCCTGACGATAAGCTGATCATTCTCGAAGACACGAATTCCGATGGTAAAGCCGATAAGGTCACGGTATTTGCAAGCGGATTACACTTACCCAATGGTTTCGAGATCGCTCCTGAGGGCGTTTACGTTTCGCAGGGAACAAACTTTGTATTGCTCAAGGATACGAATGGCGACGACAAAGCCGATACGAAAGAAATATTGCTTAGTGGATTCGACGATCACGACACGCATCATGAAATTCATGCGTATTGCGCCGATCCGTCAGGTGCGCTCTATATGGGAGAAGGAGTCTTCCTGCATACGAACGTAGAAACCTCTTACGGACCTGTGCGTGCTACGAACGGTGGATTCTATCGATACAATCCCGCACGCCGTCAACTCGAAAGAACAGCTCAGCTTGCGATTCCCAACCCCTGGGGTATTGCTTTTGATGAATGGGGCGAAAACTTTTTCCTCGAAACATCAAGTCCCAACATGCGATGGATGATGCCTGGCTCAATCAAACCTCGCTACGGCGTTTCGAGTCCTGATTCGCGCAGCCTTATAGAAGACAAACATCGCGTTCGCCCAACGTCCGGGCTGGAGTTCGTCTCAAGCCGCCACTTTCCGGATGACGTCCAGGGCGACTTCCTCCTCAACAATACTATTGGATTCCTGGGCACCAAACAACATACCATCACTGATGATGGCACTGGTTACAAGAGTCATCATCGTCAGGATCTCGTGAAATCAGACGACAGAAACTTCCGGCCCGTCGATCTGGAATTTGCACCGGATGGTTCACTCTATATTGCCGACTGGCACAACATCCTCATTGGTCACATGCAACACAATGCGAGAGATCCGCTTCGCGATCACTCACATGGAAGGATCTACCGGATCACGTATCCTTCCCGTCCATTGGTGAAACCAGCTGACATTGCAGGAGCAAGCATCGAGGTTCTTTTTGATAATCTGAAGTTGCCTGAATACCGAACGCGCTATCGCACGCGACGCGAACTAAGAGGAAGAGATGTTTCGGAGGTTGTTGCCTACGAAACCAAATGGATCGCGCAGCTTGACAAGAACGATCCGCGCTACGAGCATCATCTCCTGGAAGCATTGTGGGTTACCTGGGGTATGAATAAGGTGGATCAGACACTGCTGCGACAACTCCTACAAGCAAAAGATTACCGGGTGAGAGCCGCAGCAGTTCGGGTCGTTCGTTATAACGGACACCAGGTAAAGGATCAATCAGATCTGTTACTGCAGGCAGCGAAAGATGAGCATGGACGCGTTCGTCTTGAAGCGATAGTCGCAGCCTCATGGCTCACTCCTGATGCCGGCAACATCGTCTTAACAGAAGCTGGCAAGCATCCTCTCGACGACTGGATGGCCGAAACGTATGAAGCCGCTGTTGCTCATTTGAACGGTCGGTCAGTCGAGGAGAAAAAGGAAGAAACAACCGTGACCCGTCTCACAGGCAAGGACCTCGAAGTCTACATCAAAGGCAAAGCCATCTACGCCCGGGAAGGATATTGCAATACGTGCCATCAGCCCGATGGGAAAGGTCTTTCCGCTTCCGGCTTCCCTCCTCTTGCGGGTACCCCTTGGGTTACAGGCAGCGAGGAGCGACTCATCAAGATCGTGCTAAACGGACTTCAGGGCCCGATCGAGGTGAATAATCAAAACTACGCTGGCCAAGTTCCCATGACTCCCTTCGGCGGCCTGTTGAATGATGAAGAGATCGCTGCCGTGGTGACTTATGTAAGAAACTCTTTCGGCAACAACGCATCGGTAGTCACTGCTGACCAGGTCAAAAAAGTGAGAGAAAAGACAAAGGGAAAGGTAGGGTTCTATCGGGCGGAGGAAATCAAAAACAATTAAGAATTAAGAATTAAGAATTAAGAATTAAGAATTAAGAATTAAGAATTTTTAGTGACTGCAACAATACAATACAACGTCTTGTTCTATGGGCCTTGATGCATCCGAAAGGCTGGTAGCAAATTCATAATTCTTAACTCTTAATTCTTAATTTCACGCTAAGTCGCACACATGATCAAAATCGGATTCAACATATTAGCCTGGACAGCCGACGTATCGGAAAAAGCATTGCCAATAACTGACCGGTTAAAACAAATCGGCTACGACGGCGTAGAATGCTTTATCGGATCGCCGGATGAAAAAGCTTACAAACGTTTCGGCGATCACGCATATAGCCTCGGACTTGAAACTACCGCTGTAACAGTGGTCGACAAGGATACTAATCCCGTTGACAGCTCAGCTGCTGTACGCGCGAAAGCCCTGGATCGCATTAAGTGGGTTATCGATCGCGCACATGATATGCGTGCAACTGTCTTATGCGGGCCCTTCCATTCAGCTCATGCTACTTTCTCCCGGCAGGCTCCTCAGGAAGAAGAATATCAACGCGCGGCTGAAGTGCTGCATGCTGCCGGTGAACACGCAGCGCAGGCCAACATAACGCTCGCGCTGGAGGCATTGAATCGCTTTGAATGCTATTTGTGTAACACAATGGAGCAGCTCCGTTATCTTTTGTCGAAAGCAGATCACCCGCGCGTCAAGGCAATGTTCGATACCCATCACGCTAACATCGAAGAAAAGAAGTTGGGCAGTGCCATCGAGACGATAGCACCGGTTTTACATCATGTGCATATTAGCGAGAACGATCGTGGCACTCCCGGCGAAGGTCACGTACCCTGGGATGAAGCCTATGCTGCGCTGGCGAAAGTAAAATATCAGGGATGGTTCACCATCGAAGCCTTTTCACGAAACGATCCTGACTTCGCGAACGCAATCAACGTATGGCGCGAGTACTCGAGTCCGTGGGACATTGCTGAAAAGGGACTCAAATCGATAAAGGAGATGAGTAAAAAGCATGGGCTCAGACAGTGAGGGAATTAAGAATTAAGAGTTAAGAATTAAGAATTAAGAATTGGTGGGTACCCCCGATGCGGACTCGACTGATCGCATGACTACCGGGATTTACAACAGACTATTCCGCCGCAGGTAACATCGCGGATACCTTCCCACGGTTATATTTTGCCCGCATTTTCCCCTCAGCACCGCGCAAAGTAGTTCACGAAAGAATCTAATTCTATTGCAGATGATCGATTAAAAATACTTGCTCATCGACTTTGGATAATCAGGAAACGCCAGTTCGGGTTCCGGTATCTCAGGATGCCACATCTTCTCCCATTCAAAACTGTAAAAGCCAGAGTAGCCTGATGCCTTCAATGCACCTAAGGCCTCCGTTAGCGGCACAATGCCTTTGCCAATAAAAACATAGTCGAATTTGTCGCCGGTCTTCGTGGCGTCCTTGATGTGCGTATGTTTAATGTATTTCTTCAAGGCGGCGAATACAGTTGCAGGAGCTTCGCCGGTCACCGACCACATGTTAAAGATATCCCATATCAATCCGACATTCGGATGTTCGGTGTGTTGCATGATATAAACCAGGTCGTCCTTATACACGAGGTCGCCATGCGTTTCCAGAAGCACAGTTACGTTTGCGCCTTTAGCATAATTTGCCAGCTCCAGTAGCCCTTCCGTGATGAGGGTCAACGTTTGTTGTTTTTCCTGTTCTTTGGGCAGGTTATTAGGGAAGATTCGAACGTAAGGACACGAAAGCTTGTGGGCGAGGTCGATGAACTGCTTTCCTTCGTCGATATTCTTAGCTCTCGTGGCGGCATCGGCATGATGAAGCGCAGCCGAAGAGCCAAGTCCGCAGATCCTGATGCGCTTGTCCGCGAACTGTCTGACGGTGTCGGTGACGGACGTACTGAATTCCGGACGCTTCGGGAGAAATAGCTCCCCCTCCAAACCACGAAACTCAACGCCTTCATATCCATTCGTAGCGGCAGTGTTGATGATCTGCTGCAGCGTCCACTTCGGACAACCAAGCGTGGAAAAACTCAACTTCGGTGCCTTCTTCTTCATGGCAAATCCAAAAGCAGCAGCACCTGCTACGGCAATAGTAGTCTTTAAGAAGTCTCTGCGTGAATTTTGGCTTCCGTCGTGGATAGGGCTTTCCATTTCAAGTTCGTTAGGAAGGTAAGATAAGGGGTAAATTGGGAATTGTGAATCAAATGTTTGAATGGAGGTTGCATAGCACCGTTGAGTGGAACACAAGTATTCGCGACGATGGCTTGAATGCACGCGGCCTCGAACCACAACACGTCCAGTGTACGATTGTGTTTCGATTGGTTGCGAAATTTTGCCTACATTAACAGATGCAAGCACTAGCAGCACCGGTACTTACCTTCAGCCTTTGACCCCGGCAGCTACATTTATCGTTGTCATCAATAGATAGCATCACAGTCAAACAAGTCTCACTTTCCGATAGCAACACCCAGTTTTTGAATGAAATTCTCCCTGCCTTTACTACTCACCATTCTTCTCTTAGCAGCTTCGTGTACTTCCGACAAGTCACAATCGGCAAATATTTCTTCAGCACAAAAAGCCGCCGATTCTACTGGCATAGAGCGGACCGTGGCCGACAATAACTTCGGGATTATCGATGATTTCAAAACGTCAGCCTCGACCTTTCAACATGACACATTCGACCTTCATGATCAATCAACCGATGGCGGAAAGCTGATTCGATCCAATAGCAATGACAAGAACTACCTTGTATTCGACGTTTGGCTATTTGGCGAGACGGGCAAGCTACATGCAATCTACTGGACCGATAAACAAACAAATATCAGGATTGTACAATGGACAGACTACAAGTACGACAAGCCATACTACGAGCCTGGCTTTAACTCTACCTCCACGACCGATTTCCATTCCTTCGTCGACAATTCGTATGTCAGATATGATTCATCCAGAAATCAGGTTTACGATAGTAGTAACCTGGAAAGTGCAAACAGGGTGAAACGACTCTTTGCCAACGTGTCAAATGAAATTGCCGATAACCATGCGCACCGCAAGTAAGACAACGACCATATATTATACGATTGTCGTAGCCATGGATTTCCTTGTGCTTTACCTCACCATCAGGCTCTGGAACACAGGCCTTTCATTTGACCTTATTCCTGGCTGGCATACCGTAGGCTGCCCGTTGGACATATTGATGGCATTGATGGCGATCTTGACACTCATATCTACCACACTTATGTATTCCACGGCACGTGCCGTCCGATTTATCGTAACCAGAATATATTTTCACCCGCATTGAACAGTAGCAGGAAACGTGATAGTCGAATTAAATCCAGAATACTTCCATACTGAGTCCGTGAGCGTAACAGCGCTCACGGATTGAAATTATAAACTCATTCAACATAAGCGTTCCAGAAACCATGAGAAGCAACGAAGGGTACCACTATTTCTTCAAATACGCGCTGGCAGGATTCGCGGTACTCATAGCATCGTTTTCAATTACATCTTGGTTTGACCCAGAATCTATTACAATGAACGGCGAGCCCGGCACACGTGACCTGGTATTGACTGTTGTGACCTCGCTGGTGTCTGTCCTCTTCTTCCTGTTCTTCCTTCTCATTAAGGACAAGTTCGCCATCGTTGAACTGAGCAATCAATCGATAAAGATTGAACATCTCGGTGAAGAAGATGTCATTCCCTGGCGCGACATTGAGTATGTTAAACTTATTCAATTCGTTTCTCCCCCGCTGTACAGACTTAAAGTAAAGTCATGGGACGAAACAATCTGGTTCAACACTCAGCCTCACTACTTTGAATTCAACGGATTCGTTTCCGACCAGAGCGATATGGCTGACCTGATCAAGAAGAAAAAACGCGAGTTGGGTATTTGAGACAGGGTTCCCTGTTGCGATCTGACTAGTTTGCCAACTGGCTTTTTTCAACAATAATTTCTGCTTTCGCAATTCGACAAAATTCTTCCATAAAGTTTTTTGTTTAACGTTTCACAACGCCGGTCCGATTCGGAAGCTATCATCGTATCGGCTGCTGCTTGACACAAACATGCAACGACTTAGGATATTGGATTCACTTAACTGCACTTAACTGTTTTTGAATGTCGTTAAATGTCTTCAACTGTAGTTACTGGTGAGTTTAACCAGGCTTTCGTTAGGCTTTGGTTAGGCTTTGGTGCTGTGTTGTGGCTGCTTCGCTTAGGCTAGACTGCCGCTAGGCGGCCGTTTGCCGTAGGCTTTGCTTAGGCTTTTATTAGGCTTTCATTAGGCTTTGCTTAGGCTTTCATTAGGCTTTCGTTAGGCTTTCATTAGGCTTTGCTTAGGCTCCGCTTAGGCTTTGCTTAGGCTCTACCTGCAAACCTGGCGCCTAAACCGGCTAATTCTTCGTCTCGTTTCTGATCAGGATCGAATAAGTCTTCAGACACTTCTGCGACGGATCGATATTCGCAATGAATCGGAGAATATTCTCGGCGGTCTCCTGCTGAAGGAACGGTACCTCCATCTTGGTGTACAGCAATACCACGTAGTTGATCTCCATACCCGATTCCGAACTCACTTCATAATCAAGTGCGCGCGAACGGGGGAACTTATACGACTTGCCTCCCTCAAATTTCTCCTGCTTCTCCATCTTGTTCGGAAAAAGATGGACACTCTCGCGATCACTGATGATGAAGATATTCAGAAAACCTTCCTTAGACGGCAAAATATCAAAAACGAGCTCCTCCGGCGACTTGTAGCTGTCGCGAATGCCATTAACATTCATTGTAAAACCTGGATCACGGGAAGATGTATGCAGCACTACCGTTGCGTCGATCCAAACCTCATACATCAGATTGCCGAATTCATTCTTGCGCTTTTCCTCGCGAATCACCTTGAAGGACGAGATCTCTCCGGAAACATCTATGGACGTCAGCGACTCGTGAATATCTTTTAAGGCAAGATTCTGCTCGGTCTTGTAGGTGAGATTTGATTCAGCTACGTATTCCGGAACACCGGCTTGCCGCAATGCCTCACCCTTCGCCTGGTCGATCGCACGTTCACGCGCCTGCACAGGAGTGATATCATTGGAGATAACCCATTCACCGGGGATGTTCTGCACAGACTTCGTCTGCTGAGTACCTTGCGCGCCACTTTGAGTCTGGCCACAACACGGTCCCCCAACGCACAACGCGACGGCTATTGCAAATACGCGTCTTTTCGTCAGAATCTCCATGACATCCATTTTTCGTCCAGCTCCGGCGATACCAGCACCTGTGGACGCTGCAGTATACTGTTCTCCAGCAATGAAGCCTTGGGTATCTCCTGTTCCAGGTGTTGACCAAGCTCGTCGAGTGTCAGATTACCCTGTGTATCCTGGAGTTTCTTCAACAAGTGATACGTGAACAATCCATGCGCCTGTTTCTCGAAAGGCAACGATACTTCCTTTCCGCTCGTCGCCGTAAACGCCACGATATTTCCCTCGACGATCTCACTCTTCGGTCTGATCTTCACGGTACGCGCTGCTAACAATCCGTTTTCCCCGCGACCTCCACCACTAAAGCACGCATCGAGAAACACCATAATCCTGCTTGCCTTCGAAGATGCTAGTTTCGAATAAAGATCTCTGAGTTTAATAGCATCACTCAGGTTCGAAGCAGTCACGTCCACGGGCACCAGGTAACTCTCCTGTGTCTCCAGATCGGGAAGGCCATGCCCTGCATAATAAAAGATGATCTCGGCGTTAGGTGTGAGTTTGGCGAGTTCAGTAATCCTTTCGATTTCACGACTCATTTGTCCGCGGGTAGCATCCGTCAGCATGAATGCATGCTTCTCCGATACGCCCAGCGTCTTCACCACATATTCCTTGAATACAACGGCGTCGTTACGCGCAAACATCACGTTCTGATCCGCCTGCAGACCTGTCTGATATTTCCTGTAGTCTTCGTTACCGATGATGAGTGCAAAACGGTTTTGTACATTGCGATCCGTATACGGAACATCAACATCTACATCCGATCGAAGTGACATGCGGTCGATCGGTATCAACTTCTCCGTGCCTGCGGCAACGTTGAACGTTTGAACAGTTCCCGCACTCCCATCAACGGGGATGCGCAGCGTGTGTGTTTGTTCGAATTGACCATGCCCATCTGTGATCGAAACTTCGATGGGTATATCGCTTCCGTTGTATTTCTTGTTTCCGAAAAACTCATAAGCGATGCTTCGTGTGTCATTCGGCAGAAGCTTATCAATGTGAAAACTGGATTCGGCAGCAGGGAATACATTCTCAGGTGCCTTGAACTCCGCTCTGATGTCTATGGCTTCACCTTGTCCCTTATTCTGAAGCATCACGGTAAGCGTTATGGGGTGTCCCAGGGCAATACCCTCTCCATCACCACTGCTGAAAGTAAAATCGGCGATCGACACCTCCGGCACTTTTGATCGAAGGGTGTTGAAGACAAGTCTGATCGGATCTGCGTCAAACCCATTCAACTCTCCGATGCGAATCTCTAATTCAGCCTTTCCTGACTCCAGCAACGATATGCCGCGTATCGGAAGGGTTACCTGAACACTGCTACCTGCAGGCAGGTCACCAAGATTCTTGTCGAACAAGAGTTGAATGCGGTCCTTAATGTTGATCGGCACAACATCAGCCGCCATGGCACGCGCATTACCTTTTCCGGTATTCGTGAGCGTGAATCGGATCTCTGCATCCTCATTAGCGTCAAGCATGCTGTTTCCATTGCCCGACTGATCGGAGAACGTAACATCACTTATGGTGAGGTTCGCCGGTGCCGTTGGTTTCGACGTTCCTGAAAAACTGATCACTTCAGTGCCCTTCTTCGGCGCACGTGAAATGTAAACGTCCTTCGTTGGACTCGCACCTACCTGGGCTGCAAGCTCAAAGCTGATCAGTGCGAATAGACATACCGGTATAATTCGATTCATAGCTCAGTCTTTCATTAGTAAAAACGAAACGCAACTCCAAAACTGGCACCTATGGTACCCAGGTTTATCTCCGACGATGCCGGATAATCATCAAACCTTATCGGTGCCGACATATACTCAACGTTCAGCATATAACAGGTGCGCTTACCAAGGTTTAACCGAAGCCCTGCACCAATGTTACACGCCACTCCTCCAAGCATAACGCTGGCGCTATCCGGAAGCGATTGATCTGACTTGACAGCCACGGCAGAATATCCAACCTGTGGTTTAAGTTCCCATTTGATTCTGTTTCCAAGCGGCAACGAAATTAACGGTCCAATCATTACACCCCAGTTCTTCCACTTCTTTGTATTGAAAGCGCCCGCCTTCGAGTCGCTGTAAATGTAAACCGATGTACTCACACCTAATAACAGCGACGGTAAATATGCAATACTCGCATTAATAAACGGCCCGCCACGCATCAGGGTCGCTGGCGTTGCCGAATACGATTCAAACGTGGAAAACATCCCAATTGAACCTCCGACGTATCCCTTATCCGCTTTCCATGAACGACTCGCCCACTCCTTGCGCTTATCGCGTTCAGTGCGTTCGTTGTGCGTATTCGATTGTCTGATCACATCATGCGCCCGGAAGATCTCGACAGCAAAGTATATCCTGCCCGACAGCTCCTCCCGATCGGACAACACATCCCATGTGATCGTTTTTGAGGTTCCGCACGAAACGCTTTCGACGTCGCCCCTTAAACCCCGCTTGATCTCTGTCAGCTGGCCGTCCTTACCCAGCATCACGCGCAGGTCATAGGTTTTGTCACCGGGGCAGTCGTCAAGATCATAGTTGATATTTACCTGGTTGCCGGCTACTTCAAAGTCAACGTTGGTAATCTTTTGGGAATAGGATGACGGGGAAATATGGCAGGCCACTATTGCGAGGAAAAATGCAATGCCCGGAATGGAGGTATGATTTCGGCCGACGACCATATTCAATCAGACACGGTTCAACAAACTGGTGCAGTTCCGATTTGGCTGGGGGAAAAGCAATACGAAACGGGTAGCGCTAACATGTTTCCTTGGCCAACGAGAGCTGTCTATAAATTTAACAAATGTGCTGTTGTTTTTCCAGTGAAGCGAAGCGGGCAAACTAAAATTTAATCTTCGCCTAGTGGTGTGACCCGCCCAGAGAAGAAAAGTCCTTGTCTGGGATTTTCCCCGAACACACGTCATCCGATTCCATGTTTCACCAATAAGCCTTCCTTCGATGCGAATTAAAGGGTTCTGCTGGTTAACTTGAGGCTGGCATAATAATTCCTGTTGAGCTTTTATGAACCATGTGATCATCGTCGGGGCTGGGATCTGCGGACTTTCTATCGCCCGAAAACTACTGGAACGGGGTAAGCTGGTCACTCTTGTTGAGGCGCGCGACCGGATTGGAGGTCGTATCCATACCCTTCACGGACCGTTCTCCCGTCCAACGGAACAAGGTGCCGAATTCGTTCACGGCCAGCAACCGATCACCATGGGCCTTCTTAAAGAGGCCGGCGGGCACGAAATCAAAAGAAGCGGAATTCACTATCGCCTCGCTGATGATGTCCTCCAGGAAGGCGACGTCATGGACGAACAATGGAATACTTTCTTCACCAAACTGGGCGCACTTAAGTCGGACGTAACACTCGAAAGTTTTCTTCAACAACACTTCAGTGGCGCGGAGTTCGACAACCTGCGCCGTGGCGTAAAAGGTTTCGCGGAAGGATTTGATATTGCCGATACGCAGCGCGTAAGTGCTTTGGCGCTCAGAGAGGAATGGTCACATACTGACGAAGAAGATCAGCATCATGTAAAGGGTGGATATCAGATCCTCATTGATTTTCTCGAAAAGAAAATTCGCGAACACGGAGGCGTGATTCACTTGTCAACTCCGGTACAATCGATAAAATGGAAATCAGGTAACGTAACCGTTGTAGCATCCGGCAGGATCATCGATGGGGATGAAGTGGTTATAACGGTACCGCTGGGCGTACTCCAGCACGGTGATATCACCTTCGATCCTCCCATACAGCGTCATCAAAAGGCGATTGATTCCATGGGCTATGGCGGCGTGATCAAATTCCTGTTCGAATTCAAAGTTAAGTTCTGGGAAACAAGTCCGCGTAGTCTCCGGAACGCATCGTTCATATTCTCTGATGCTGAAGTTCCGACGTGGTGGACTCAACATCCGGAATCCAGCACATTGATTACCGGTTGGCTGGGCGGCCCTTCTACGCTTAAGACTGATGACGATACAAATAAGCTGTTTGATAAGGCAGTCCGCTCTCTGGAGTATATAACCAACTGTTCTGCCGGTGAAATCAGATCCCAACTTAAACACTGGCACATAGTCAATTGGGTATCCGATCCCTTTTCACGAGGTGCCTACAGTTTCCCAACGATCGAAACTAAAAGAGCCGTATCCTTCCTATCTCTTCCAATTGATAATACCATTCACTTCGGAGGTGAAGCCATTTATGATGGTTCTTCGGGAGGCACAGTTGAGGCGGCATTGGCAAGCGCGGAGATAGTTGCTGAGAAACTGCTCGCCAAAAAAACGAATGTCAGCCCGGACACCATCTGATGCGAGAACTACGAATTGACATACCGTTCAAACGTCCTCCAGTACTTATCCTTATAAATCTCGAAACTTATCTTCAAACGATCAGAATACTTCGCAATCATATCGCTGGCAACCTTCGATGATTTCCTGAAGTCCTTACACGCAAAGTAGATCTCTCTGCTTCCATCCGCAGTTTGTCTGCCAACGTTGAGATATCCTTCAGAATCTCTGAGCTCTGCGATTAGCGCATCCTCGAATTCGTTCATTAAGTCGAATGTAATGGAATCGGGCATGCCGTTTCCACTGCCTGTATATTCGATTTCAATTTTCAGTATCCAGGGATGTGAAGCCTTTCGGTCCCACTTCAACAACTCAGTATTCATGATGGCCACCAGTGGATTCCCATTCTCCAGCATCGCTTCAAATCCGGAGTAGTTATCACTTTCTGTGTTGAATCTAACTCCGTCATATTTTTCAATGAACTCCTTCTGCCTCCAGATTAGATAATCTTTCAGCTTGTCGATGGGCACCAATTCGTTCGTGTTGCCCTTGCTCTCAATATTCAGGTGATCAATCGTAGTAGCAAAGTTTATCTCTCCCAGAAAGGCATCCAGAAAAATGTATACCCCATTAGAGATTTCATTCCGGTTGTCGTCGTTAAATGCCGGGTGGATAACCGTGATCTCTATTTCATCTGGCCGCAACGAACTAACTATCGGCTCGAATCTCAGGTTCTCTTTATTGAATTCAAATCCATGCACTTTGACGCCAAGGTCGGCGATATCATGAGCTGGCTTATGCGCCGTGAATTTCCAGCCTTTAATCGACGGGGCCGCCTCGACAAGTTCCTCGACAAAGACAAATTCTTTCACGATTCCGTCTGCAGTAATGACCAGTTCGACTGTGTCAGGATCCAACATTCCAATAAGGCAAAAATATCCGTCCCGCAGTCCGGCAAGCTTCGGAGAAATGACATTTAAGAATTGCCCTTCGACATCGCCCTGGTTCTTTACCACGTGATGAAATGCTTTCTCTTTGGTTTGAAACCAGTCCCAGAATTCGGCACTGGTCATCGTGCGGGGCTTGATGCCAAAAAGCTTCTTCAGAAAGTTCATGATTGTCTGTAATTAACGAATTTCAACAACGGTATGCCTGGAGTGTTGCCCGACCAAAATAATAAACAAATCGATACTGAACCAATCGCTCATTTCAGTCCATCCATCTGACCGAATGGTCATGAAAGCGGGTAGCAGTGCGCCCGAGTGCATGGAGATGAGTGACCCCTTACTATGATTTTTAACTTCACCATCAAAAACATCCGGAATTGATCGTTTCTCTTCAGCACGGTCGCGCGGTTTCATAGTTCGGTCGAAAAAAGTTAGATTTGATTCCCCATGAAAGTCAGAATTTTAATAGCACTTATTCTCGTGCTGGTTGTGTATTATGATTGTCAGTCCCAGGTTGTTAGAATAAAGCTGGAGAACTGCACTGTCGATAAAAAGACGTTGAGTCAGATTCAGAATGCCCTGAGCTATCAGTTACGATTTTATGCTAAGGTCTTTAATCAACCGGCCGACACAAGTTTCAGGGCCCGCGTTTTTGGCTCAGAGAAGGAGTTCGTTAAATGGTCGAAAGAGCATGCAAACTATAATCCGGTAAGAAATCATTCGATCGCTTATTACGACCCGACGTTGAACGAAATGATATTACATAAAGAGGTGCCGGATTTTGCAAAAGTATTTTCACATGAAGTTAGTCATTCCATCCTGGACCACTATTGCACTGGAGTATCTACCTGGTTACACGAGGGACTGGCTCAATTTCTGGAAGACGTTGTAGCAAACGATTCGGCTTTCTATATAGCAAAAACGCAGGAGCCGAAAATCAGAAAAGTCGAGCAGCTATTCGACGAAGGTCGATCTGTTAAGGAACCGCTCACAACAAAGAGTTTTTATGAGGCACCTGCCTTATGGAGAAACTACCCTCTTTCCTTCGCTGTTGTATTATACCTGTTCCAGGCGAAGAGGGAAGTTCTGGCAAAGCTTATCAGAAGTGATTGCGAGGGAGCATACGACGCAATTAAAGAAAGTTATCCCGAGGGACTGGAACTATTGCAGCTGGATGTTAAGTCCTGGTTCCTGAACTACCAGGCTACTGTAAATTGATTCCGAACTGAGCAAGGTCATTCTTGTGCCGGGCTAGTAGCACTTCCTTCATGCGCTTAAAATCTACTTCCGTGTGTAGTCTGCCATTCAACCAGTTGCCGCATGCAAAAAGCTTTCCCCCCTTCACAATAAATCCATAGCCTGAATAAACATCGTTAGCGAACTCACCAATGTACATGGCTCCGTCCTTCCAACGCTGCTTACCAATTCCATGCCTGCGATTCTCCCTGAACTGTCCATAGTAGCTGCTGCCATCAATGTAAATGCGCTTACCCGCACCGTGATACTTGTCATCCACCCATTCCCCGTCGTATACGAGCATTGAGTCAAGATAAGATTTACCCTTTCCTTCTCTCTTATTATCCCTCCACTCTCCGAGGTATCGGGTAACTCCTGAAGCACTTTCGCCATTTCCATTCCTGGCGTAGTTTACAAACTCGCCGTTATAGTATTCGATGCGTTTCCCCTTGTAGTACTCGGAGATTTCACCGTTGCCAATGAGAAGTCCCTGCTTGAACTTTCCTTTTTGCACCTTAGCAAAATTGCCGTAACGGGTCTTCATCACCCCTTCCCCCTTTATTACTCCATCCGCAAACTCACCCGTGTAAACCCTCGCTGTGTCGCCCTTTTCTGAAAACTCGATCTCTGTCCCCTTCCCGGACGGAAAGTCTTCGAGCATATCTCCGATGTATGTATAGCTGACAACGTTGCTTTTATACTTTCTGATGATTTTGCCTTTGCCCGACAAGTCTCCATTGACATACATTCCCTCGCGGACAGAACCGTCCTCGTATACATATCGTCCGCTGCCATGAGGCATTCCTCTTTTCATCTCACCGTCGTACTGCTGATTGGGCTTACCTGCTTTGAACCATTGAAGAGTTCCCTTTCCAATTGCATAACCTCCACTACACTCACCGCTCCAGGTGATCGTTTCGCTTTTTACGGGATGAGGATTGTATACTTTACATCCATTAGGGGCCTGAATCCAAACGGAGTCCCTGGGAACTTGTGCCAGACATGGAATTGTAATCAGACAGGCGAGGAATATGACAAACAACATTTTTGGAAAGAGATCCAGGTTCACAAGGGTTCTACACGTTAACAATTATACAAAATTCGAAGGACTTCCTGCCATTGGAATCAATGTCAAATGTGTCGCGCCAGCCATTCAAGCGCACTCGCGCCTGGCAGAAAGATCACTTGTGCGATGATAGTCCCTATGAAACGTGCAACGATCATATAAACAATGTACTTCCTGAATGTACCTTCTGAATATTTACCCAACATAACATCATCGGTCATCGCAGACAGATGCGGGTCAATAAAAGCAAACATCAGAATGGTAGCAAAGCCGTTAATGAATGCTGACAGGTTGCTGGCTGTGGTTCTATAGTCCGGGTTCAGATAAGAAGCGTACACTGCGGACAACACTCCTATTGTCAATATCGCAACTGCTGCGATATTCAATATGAAGATCCTCCAGGGAAACTCGTGATCCAGTTTGATATTGGAGACGTTATCCCGGCTCGGGATTGTGATGCTATCTCTTAGGTACAGAATCCCTCCTTTTGAAAACCCATGCAGCGCAAGGCGGTACATCGATTTGTGTTCGCTGAAATTGAGCACCGCTCTTGACAGAACTCTCTGGAACGTGGGCACCAACAGGGCGCCAATTATTGTTCCAACGGAGCACGAAAGAATGATAAGTCTGAATGTCATTTCATCACCGAAGACCCCGGCTTTGAGATTATCCTCGACCGACTTGGCAAGTAATGGAGCCTGAAATCCATTCGCTGTTCTTGACACTAATACAAGCAGATTAAACAAGGCAAATGAAATAGCGATCCGTCCCGTTCTGATTCCAACGATTCTAACCGAATACGATAGAGTAGTTATCAGATTGATGACTAACGTGAGAATCAAAACGATGATCACTTGAGCTGCCATTTGTTTGTATCTGATTAGTAAAAGCGCTTTAGACGAGATAAGGAACCAACATTTTGAATTTCGGAAACCTACCTGAACTATCTTGAAACATTTCTTCGATCCTTATTCACCTTGTACATTACTACTAAACTGGCGCCACCTGCGGCCCCAATAGCAGCGAGTGAGTCAAGTCCGGTGTAGTACGCAATAACTCCTGATGGTATTCCACATACAATTCCACCAATGATGGCCCACTTGACGTATTTAAGGTTGCTCATTTTAGTCTCCTGCATTTCGCGCTCATTTTCGACATTGAGGTCTACCTTCTCGATCAGTGACCGCCTGAAATTGCCAACAAACGTATTCCATAGCTGCTCCTCTTTGGGCGTGACTGCCTGTCCGAACGTATTTACTTCAAAGATCGCCACTACTTCACCATTAGAATAGGTGATTCTCACATCGCTCTTCCAGCTCAGCGCATTGAACGTGAACATATTTTGCAAGACGCTCCCTTTAGTAAAACTAATTTCATCGGATAGCGCACTAACAACCCGAAATCCTGCACGTCGGAAATAATTCACAGTGTCGACGGAAAAGGAACTGCTATCGTCTAGTTCAAAGCGTATTTGCTTTTTCATTCGTAGTTATGTGATCACCATCTTACAAAATAATCTAACCGCGTCGTTGATTGAATCTTTCAACTATCGAACTCTGTAAAGAACAAGACCAACTCCCACATCCAATACTTACTTTCGTCCTTCTTAGTATCCTTTTTGACTGATGGATTATTTTCCTTTACCTCGATAGCTTCCGGGTCAATGCCTCTCCTTTCCGCCTCTCGCTGAGCCATTGCAATGATCTCGCTGTTCTCCCTGTTGCGTAATTGCAACGCCTTTAGCTTGTCATCACTAAGCTTTTCGATTTTATCCCTGAAGTATTCACTGTTCATCGTTAATCACGATCAAAATAATAACCTATAGTTTTTCAAGTATCTCCGGATCTGAAACCCAGAGATTAAAATACGGATGCTGCGCCTTCGCCTCTTTGATGTACAAATAGAACGGCCTGTCATAGCGCAGAATCTTAGGTTCAGCTGGGGCGCCAATACTATCATAAACCTGAACCTCCGATTCGAAAACTATCCCTTTTCTATCGAAGCTAAAACTAATTGATTGCTCAAGCACGTCTATTGGTGCATAGCGAGCGGAGAACGCTAATCCTTTCACCTCCTCGTAGTCCCGCACCGATCCAAATTTGATCGCTGGTATAACCAGTTCATCTTCTGCATTGAAAGGTGCCGCGCTTTTTTAGCATCGTTAACACGATCTCATCAGTTGTGTTTGCAGCAATCAACTTCACAATGAACTCACCTTGAGCGTCGTAGTACAGAACACTATACTGCTGTTTAAGCTCGTCCTTCTCCTGACTCGAACTAAATCCAGATTCGAACCCGAACGCAGAAACCCTCGTACCCAGGAACAACAATGGTTGCATTGCAAAAGGCTCAGCATATCTATAATTCACTTGCTTGTCCGTGTATCCCCAGAATGTGTCACCACTGGCACCAGATCATTCTTATCAATTCCATACTTTGACTTATACTGCCTCACCACACTTTTAAGGACATCACCCGGCTTACCGAACGCGAGCACCAGCTTAGACGTATCCATCGACTTCTTCCAGGTCTGACTTCGGGCAAATTCCTTTGCCAGGGGGTTGGAAGAAATGTCCTTATCCGAATGTTGCATCAATTCATTCCACAGATATTCAATATTCGAGCATTGAACGGTATTAAGATCCTGAAACGAAGTGCGCATAGTGGGAACGACGTGCAGCTGATCCGATGACATACTGGGAAGCATGCCTGAACTATTGTCAACAGCTTCTGTATTTTCTTCAGAAAGAGTATCTGCATCGAAAACTGATTCCTTTCCAGTCGATGCCGTATCCGCAGGTTTACGGCCGCATGAGAGCAATACCAGACTTAATAAAAAGAGGGCGATTAACTTATGCCTGAACATTTGACAAAGCTTACTAACCGCATAGTTGCAGCTCATATTTTGTAATTGTTTATAGGGTTCATCTCACACAACTTTTGTTTCAAACAACTCTTGCTGGACGAGAACATTAAGTCTCGTCAGGCTTGACTTCGGTTTGTTCAAAGTTAATCAGGCAACGCTAAAACTGTAGAAGTGTAGAATATTTTCCTCACCTCCTCTGTCTTTTTCCCGTGCCAGACATAAATAATATAACCGGTCACATCCGAATGGGGGGAATGTCTAATTTGCTAGAATTCAGAGCAATCAACCCAAACTTATCATGAAAAACGAGGCTATTAAGGTCTTCCAGAAAAGGAGAAAGAACATTCAGGAAACATGGATCAAATTCCAATTAGGTGACGAAACACTCCGCGAAGACCTGATGACCAACGAAGACCTCAGAAGACAATCTGACGAATTACTGAACAGCCTCATTGACGCATTGGATGACAACAACATCGATGACCCCCGAAGCTCCAGTTTCGATTCAGTGGTCGACATTCTTTCGGCAATTTCCATCTCGCGCGCAAAGCAAGGCTACTCCCCGCGTGAAACCGGCGTTTATGTTTTCAGCCTTAAAGATGCCCTGCTCCACACCCTTCAGCAGGACATCAAAGACCCTCAGGAACTGTATACCCAAAGTCTCAAGATCAGCAAACTGATCGACAGCTTCGGCGTAACAACCTTTGAAACCTTCATCAAAGGCCGCGAGGAAGTGATCCTTCGTCAAACGGACGAGATATCTGAGATATCTACACCAGTGATCAGAGTGTGGGATGGAATCGTTGCCCTTCCGATCATCGGCACACTGGACAGCGCCAGAACCCAAATTGTAATGGAAAGTCTGTTACAACAAATCGTGGAAAGCTCAAGCTCAATTGCTATCCTTGATATTTCCGGCGTGCCTGCGGTTGACTCTCTTGTGGCACAGCACCTTCTAAAAACCGTGAGCGCAACCCGTTTGATGGGCGCAGAATGCATCATCAGTGGTATTCGTCCTGAGATCGCTCAAACCGTCGTTCACCTCGGAATTGATTTATCTGGAATAATTACTAAGGCAACACTTGCAAGCGCATTAAAAGCGGCCTTCACAATTCTTCATCTCCAGGTTGTAAAAAAGTAGGCATTTAACATTCAATAGCGTATGGATAAAATACCTATTCTTCGAATGGGGGATCTTCTGTTGGTAACTATCCAGGTTGACTTGTACGACCGGATTGCAGAAGCCCTCGAGGCGGATCTGGTGCAGATGATCAATAAGACAGGTGCTCAGGGTGTATTAATCGATATCTCTGCAGTGAACATCATCGACTCCTTCATGGGCCGGATCATCGGCAATATCGCTACGATGTCTAAAGTGCTCGACGCCGAAACTGTGGTGGTCGGGATGCAGCCTGCTGTAGCAATCACACTTGTCGAACTGGGATTGCCACTTAATGGAGTGTTAACCGCCCTGAATGTTGAAAGGGGAATGACCCTGCTCAGAACCAAGATTGATAGCAAAGACAACGGTTCTGATGATGGTAACACTGAATAAAGAGTCGATGTCTGTTACCCGCGAGGTAGACGTTATTCCTTTCCGAAACCGATTAAAGGAAATGGCTACCAAGATCGGCATGGGCCTTGTCAATCAGACAAAATTGATCACGGCGGCCAGTGAGCTGTCGCGCAATATGCTTCGGTATGCAAAAGGCGGCATGGTGACGCTTGAAGTCGTCAACAAAGGCCGTGAAAACGGAATCCGCTTAACGTTCAGTGATGAAGGACCTGGGATCGCCAACATTGAGCAGGCGATGAAAGATGGTTTCTCAACAGGAAAAAGTCTTGGCCTCGGCTTGCCTGGGACAAGAAGGCTGGTCAGTGATTTTCAAATCGATTCGAAAGTTGGAGTGGGTACGGTGGTGACGATTGTCAAATGGAAAAATGGATAGTTACACGAGTTACCCCATTACGGATCGAAGTTTCGTTGCCTATGCCAAACGTGAAATCCACCTGACTTCTTCCAAATGGCGATTCAATGAAACGCAAGTAGCGGAAATAGACATCATCGTTTCGGAAATGTGCTCCAATCTCATCAAGCATGGTGGCGGCGGTGAAATTCTGGTACGACTAATGCAACAGGATTCTGACAGCGATATCCTGGAAGTAATCTGCATTGATAACGGAAAGGGATTTGACGATGCGTCCAAGATGATGCGGGATGGTTTCTCGACAACACAAACGCTTGGCCATGGATTGGGTTCGATATCCAGGCTTAGCGACAACTTTCAGATCCTCTCTAGAGCTGGTTGGGGAACCATATTGTATTGTTGCAAGCACTCAGCTCGTGTGACCGACCTGACAAAACGCAAGGTGGACATCAAAGCGGTTTGCGTACCCAAGCAAGCGGAAACTGTTTGTGGTGATGGATACGAGGTGAAGTCGAAGGGATCTGTCATTCAGATATTATTTGGTGATGGTCTTGGCCACGGACCCATGGCTCATGAAGCAATGCAGGAGGCGTGTTCAATTTTCAAAAAGACAGAAACGGATGATCCTGCAGAAATAATACGCGAGTTGCATCGTGAGCTTCGAAAATCGCGTGGCCTGGTATGCAGCATTGCCAGTCTCGACATGAAAAAGAATGAATGGACTATCTGTGGGGTGGGGAATATTATGTCGCGAATCTATTCAGGCATTACGTACAAAAACTATATGTCCTACAATGGCGTAGTGGGCATGAATATTCCCAAAAGCATGAACAACTCCGTCGTGCCCGCAGAAAAAAATCAGCGTTTGGTCATGTGCTCAGATGGCATCCGCTCGGGATGGGACTTATCAAAACATCCCGGCATACTCAGATTCGACAACGCAATTATTGCGGCATCAATTCATAAAGACTACAGCCGTAAAACTGACGATACTTCGGTATTGGTCGCAAGCATACTTTAAGATGAAAGAAATAGTCTCCATACGGCTGGATAACGAAATGGACCTGATGCTCGCTCACAAGCGGGCAATGAAATTGTGCGAGCTGACAGGCATGTCGATCATCCCGCAGACAACCATTGCAACTGCCATATCAGAAGTCTCCCGGGGAGCCATCGAATACGGTAAACAGTCTGAGTTGGTGCTGGCCATCGATCAGGAAGGAAACAAAAAATATCTAAAAGCAATTATCAGAGATTCTGTTGATTTCATTACGAAGAGTTCTGAAGCGATGGCTTATGCACGCAAGCTGAGCCATGAGATGGAGATCATCAAAATGCCTCCTGTCTATCGGGTCATCCTTAAGTATCCCCTGGCATTCGGAGGAACATACACCGATCTCAGAATCAAATCATTTGTAGAATACTTCAAGAACGAGCCACCTTTGTCGGCATACGATGAGTTGAAAAAGAAGAATCTGCTTCTTCACGAATTATCGGAACAACTTCGCCAGAGTGAACATCAGTATAAAAATCTATCTGATACCTTGCCGGCGATGATGTTTAGCACGAACGAATGGGGAGTTATCACGTTTACGAATCGCTGGGTTAAAGAGTACCTGGGTCAAATACCCAAAGACCTGGCGTATATTTCATGGGAGGAATTTCTTCACGAAATGGACTATGAGAGATTCAGATCGGAGTTCGAAAATGTAATATCAAAGAGAACAAGTACTGAAGGACAGTTTCGTTTCAGGCAAAAGAATGGTCAGCACCTGTGGCATATGATTTCAATTGTGCCGAACAGAAACGATAAAGGTCAGTCGGTTGGCTGGACAGGATTTATTGTCAACATTCATGATCAGAAGGTGGCTGAGGAGACGGCGCGCCGGAATGAACAGTTGCAGCAGGCGCAGAAGCAGCTCTATAAGAATCAGGAAGACCTCGAGCGACGAATCATCGACCTCAACAGGAGCAACTACGAACTGGAACAGTTTGCTCACATTGCATCGCACGACCTTCAGGAACCGCTTCGTAAGATCTTCTTCAACTCAGATGTATTGCAGAAGAAACACGCAGGATCGCTGGAGCCCAACGCTCAGCGCTTACTTCAGGGTATGACTGCCGCCGCTGGCAGAATGAAAGAGTTGATTAATGATTTATTGTCTTATTCTCAATTAAATCAGCAAACGCTGATCATGGAGGAAGTAAATTTGAACGAAGTCATCGATTCGGTTTTGAAAGACTTCGAACTCACGATCACCGACAAGTCTGCAACGATAACCGTTGGACAACTCCCCCCCATCATTGGAAACTTCAATCGAATCAGACAGCTGTTTGCTAATCTGATATCCAACTCGTTGAAGTATGTAAAGTCAGAAACGTCGCCTGTTATCACGATCACCGCAGAAACGATCGATGGTCAGGTTTCAGTCCGTGTACGTGACAATGGAATTGGATTTGATGCCGAATACAAGGACAAGATCTTTGGTTTGTTCGAACGACTTCACACGCGCAACGAATTTCCTGGCACGGGAATCGGACTGGCTATATGCAAGCGGATTGTAGAGATGCACAACGGGACGATAGCCGCCGACTCGATACAGGGAGAATACGCTGCCTTTGACATTACCTTACCACTGGAACCTATCACACAGGTATGAACGAGTCCAATTCACCTATGATTCTTGTAGCCGACGATGACGTCGAAGACCAGGAGATGCTCCTGGAATATTTCCTGGGTGGTGGCCTGGATCGAAATGATGTCACCTTTGTGACTAATGGACGTGCTGCCATTGAATATCTTCAGCGGCACGATACGCTGCCCAAGCTGATCGTGCTTGACCTTAAGATGCCGATTATGGATGGTCAAACGACTCTGCTGCAAATCAAGGGCGAAGGGAAGTTCAAGCATATTCCTGTCGTTATGTATTCAACTTCATCCAACGAACAGGATAGGCGCAAAAGCCTTGTGAATGGAGCGTTGGAATATTTTATCAAGCCCTCGAGTTACGACGAAGGCGAGTCGATGGCAACGAGGCTCATCAAGGTTCTGCAGGAACAGTTGTGAAAAACTGGTGGATAGACCACTTCAGAAATGCGCACTCTTTTATTCCACGCCTGATATATCGTATGTGAACATTCCATAACGAGTCGGGTTAACCCGCATCATCGAGTTGTCTGAAAATCATCAGCCCAGTCCTGTATTGAACAAACAATGTATCGAACGTTAGTCACTTCATTTTAACATCGGAATCATCTACTGAAGGGCTCTCCACAATGAAGACGATATTCGGTCTTTTTCGCTTAAATTAGTATTACTACAACGGCACCACCATTCAATGAACGACCTCAAAGCGCGCATGCGCGTGATCATTACCGCTTCCGCAACGGGAACGCTGCTGGAATGGTATGATTTGTTCCTCGCAGTTATCCTCGCCAGAACACTCAGCAGAAGCTTTTTCCCTGACAACGACGCCACCGCCTTCCTCGAGACCCTGGCCATTGTGGCTTCCTCATTCTTTATCCGACCGATCGGCTCATTAATCTTCGGCTCCATTGGTGACCGAACCGGCCGAAAGCGATCGTTTCTCCTTTCATTATTATTAATGGGTTCAGCCACCTTTCTCATAGGATTGATTCCCAACTATAGCGCTATTGGCTGGTTTGCACCGATCTGCCTCTTGATACTTCGTTTGATCCAGGGTTTTGCCTTAAGCGGAGAATACGCAGGAGCCATCATCTACACCTGTGAACATGCGCCATCCGATAAGCGTGGTTACTATACCGGCTTCACGCAGGCTACTGTTCCCGTCGGATTGTTGCTTTGCCTCCTGGTAGTCATACTGGTACAATCGTCGATGAGTCCGGAAGACTTTGCTGACTGGGGAATGAGAATCCCCTTTCTTTCCAGCGCGTTGCTGGTAATGTTCGCCTATCTCGTTCGGCGGCGGATTGAAGAAACACCGTACTTTCTTCAACTGAAAGGATCGGGCAACATTGCAAAGTCACCCGTAAGGGAAGTGTTAGTTGATCGCGCCAAGCTGAAGCTGATGCTGAAGATCATCTTCGGAGGTAATGCCGCTCAAAGTGCCATCATGCACACCTCACAGTTTGTAACGCTGTATTTTCTTCAACGCACCGTCCACATTCACGAGTCGACAAGCTATATCATACTCGCAACGGCACTCCTGGGCGGCGCACCGTTATATCAGCTCGCCGGGAAATGGAGCGATACGGTGGGGAGAAAAAAACTCATCTACTACGGAATGATCCTCGCCTTCGTATCTATCCCCATATCCTTCTATTCGTTCCTCAAACTTGGCAATCCTGACGGACTTACAACTCCTCATGACATCGGACTCCCGCTTACGTTGTTCTTCATTCTGCTCGTGTTCATAAACACGTTCGCCAGTGCATTAGTCTATGGTCCGATGGGCGCGTTTGTCCTCGAATACTTTCAGGGACGTACGCGTTATACTGCGATGGGATTTACACACAACATCGGCAATGGATTGATTGGTGGCGCTACGCCTTTGGTTACTGAGTTCCTGAGGACCGCGCTCGCAGTTAGTGCGCCGTTTGCACCGTTCGTAGGACTCCTGTACCCGATGTGCCTAGTTTTGATTGGATTGATAATAAATCCACTGCTGGACACTGCTGATAGTTCTGTAACACAAACCGCAACTACGAATTGACACGCCATCACGGACTGCAACAAGTGATGCGCCCTTGCCTATCTTATCTATGATCATAGCCAGACCAATTGGAACCATTGCTATTCTATTTGGCATACTTCTCAGCGCCTGCAATCAACACTCAAAGGTTGTTGACGCATCACCGGGTCCTGACACCACACGGCAACGTAAAGATATCCTACCTCCCGGATGGGCAAATTTAACAGCCAGTAAAGTCGCCGAATTAGTTGATAGCATAAGGTTCAACACAGCACTCGGGAGCGCATTCAAGAACGCCAAACCTCATTTTAATGACAATCGATATCACACGGAATACGAAATCGCTCCCGACGACAGCTCTTATGTGTTCAACATTGAAATAGAAATTGGAGATCTTTTCGGCGACAATCATAAGTATTTCCTACTACACAGGACCTTACCCTCGGGAGCAGTCATTGACCTGTTCAAACTGGCAGAAGGAAAAGCTTCAGCGAATGCTAACGCGCGAACAGCTCGGAATGACATACATAAACGATACCATCCGCGACGTGAACGGCGATGGATTCAAAGACTTCCTCGTTAATTGGTATCCATCAGCGGGCTGCTGCCTTAGCGATATCTACAATGTCTATCTGAATCTTCCTTACAAGAATATTTTTTCTGATGACTATGAGTTTATCAACCCAACCTTCTCACCGAAGGAAAAGATTATCCGCGGAATTGGATACGGTCACCCTGGTGAAGTAGAATTATACAAGTACAAATGGAACAACCTTGAAATTGACACGGTAGAATTTATTCATCCTTACCGCGACCACGAAGGCAAGTTCATCCGTAGTAAGCAACCTCACTATCCGCGTACTGTAAAAGAAGGAACAGTCCTTAATGAGACTCCAAAAGAGTATCACAACATCGAAAACTACGATTGGTTCACAGGTGATCTCTAAACAACACACCTTCGTTGGGATCATAAAGTAAGCTGGTCTACTGTTCCTTTACGGTTACAAATTTATCAGATACATAAAGAGCCTCCGGCGAAATGATCGGCTCGTCCATAGGGATGGCGTCCCGATAAGTGAATTTCAATTGTTCCTGCACCAGGTTGCTTTCCAAATCAAAATCTCGCAATCTCTTCCACTCTCCCACATCAACATTTGCGGCAGTCTTGTACAGTTTCCATACCAGCTCCGAGCAATAGATCTTATCGTCTGATTCAGCATAAAGAACATCGTAAGGCTTACCATTGAACACCTTATAGTAGGTGTTTATGAAGTGGTTGACCTTATCATTCGTAGAAAACAACGTCGAGTCTATGGGGCGCCTTACTGCATAGTGCATACCTTCACTTCGCTCCAGAAACTTATCAATCGGCGTTGGCTTAACCTTCTTAAAAGCCTCATACACGTAGCATTTATTGCCCTCCCAGAAAATAATGCCACAATGACTATACTTTGAATGGCTCGCGAGATGGATCGCATCGCTTTGACTGGACTTTACAGACTGGAAGATCACATCCCCATTTTGAAAAGGTTGATCCTTGTCCGGCTTCTTCCCGCTGCACGAAAACAACCCAACAAGAAACCATGCGCTAACGGCCACGGAACCTACCAATGAACTACGTCTCACCATAACCTGAAGCATTCGCCTCTCTGACTGAAGATACTGAAAACCTTTTACAGTTCACACCGTCACTTAATATTTCGACATATAAGTAAATAAACCTGGCTGCAATCCACGATATGATCCTCTTGATCAAATTGTCAATCGCAATCAGATTAATCGATAACATAGCCACAATCATTCAGAAATAGCGCCATCAACATTTTATTTGTACATTCAACTTTATAATCGCCGGACCAATGTTGTGACAATAAGAACCGGCCACCTGATATCCAGTTGTACACAATCTCCGGCTGACGTGTGATCAGATGCTATTCAGCAGCAATCACTGAAGTTATGAACAGTCATGAACCCACGCTTTTTATCTCAATACATAAACCAATCACGTTATGGAATCGCTATTCAAAGCCAGGAACATTGAGATCAGCTATGATCCCGCTAACAAGTATATCTACTGCAACTGGATCGGCTTTCAAAACAAACAGTCCATCATGGAAAGCGGCCAGGTAATTCTCGACCAGCTAAAGAAAAAGAGCGTCCACAAAGTACTCAACGATAACACACAGGTTACTGGCCCATGGCAGGAAGCTGCAGAGTGGACAGCAACAGTTTGGTTTCCCGAAATGATTAACGCCGGGCTCCGTTATTTCGCGTGGATATTTTCCCAGAATGTCTTCGCCGAACTCTCAGCAAAAAAAGCAATGCCCGCCAACGACATTGTCAAATCATTCAAAGGAATTGACGAAGCGAGGAAATGGTTGACCAGTCAGCCGAACGCCTGAGCCAGTATTCATTTTACCATTAACCAATACGTGTGCCCGCTAATGTCGTGACTATAGCTATTGAGGGAATTAACTACTACCAATGGCAATTACGGGAAACAGCGCCTTAGCCGGCACACTTATTCAAACATCGAAAGCAATTTATCCAGATACACGTCCCGAAAAATATATTGATATTTGCAAGGTAAGTACAGTTCAATTGAATGGGTTTCGAAACGATCATACAAAACGTATCACGTCACATCGATTTAAACAACGATGAAATCAAGTGGTTTACCTCCATCCTCGATCATCGGACGTTCAAAAGAAAAGAGTTTGTATTACGGGCAAACGACATCTGCCGCCATCAGACATATGTCGTTAAGGGATGCCTGAAGATAACCTTTGTCGACAACGATGGAACAGAGAATGTCGCCAAGTTTGCCATTGAAGACTGGTGGGCATTCGATCTGCAAAGCTTTATGACGCTAACGCCAGCACTTTATTCAATCCAGGCAATCGAAGACGCGGAAACTTTACAGGTCAGCCGCAGCAACTACGACTTATTACACGATAGCATTCCGAAATTCGAAAAGTTCTCGCGTATCATGTTTCAAAACTCATACATCCAGCTGCAAAGTCGTATGACACAAAATCTTACTGCTACAGCTGAAGAAAAGTACGCTCATTTCACTGAAAAATATCCGGGACTGGAACTACGCATTCCTCAGAAAGAGATCGCCGCCTATCTTGGCATCACTCCCGAATTCCTCAGCATGCTTCGTAAGAAACGATCGCTGAGGGCGATTTCTTAAACTAGTTTAATCCTATTCAATCTTGTATTCCACTGTTTTGTCCTGAAAACAAAACATGAATACAATGAAACAATTCCTGCTTTACACTGGAAACGAATGGCTGGGTCTTATTCTACGAATAACGGTAGGCCTGGTGATGTTGCCCCATGGGGGTCAAAAGCTGCTCGGATGGTTTGGCGGTTACGGCTACCGCGGCACGATGGATTTCTTCATCAATGCCATGAAACTGCCATGGATAGTGTCACTGCTTATCATAATAATTGAATTCCTGGGCCCGATTGGACTCTTAACGGGATTCGCCAGCAGGATCTGGGCAGCGGCATTGATCGCGATCATGATTGGTGCGATTGTTACAACGAACTTGAAGCATGGCTTCTTCATGAATTGGTTTGGCAATCAGGCGGGCGAAGGTTATGAATACCATTTACTGGTAATTGGAATTTGCCTGGCAATTATTTTTAACGGTAGCGGCAAATTTTCTATTGACGGACTTCTCAATCATTAGTTCGTCAACAGATTCTCCTATTCATTATAAATCTCCACGACTCAAAACAGCAGGTAACAAAATGTCCAGTGAACCGTTCTATCCGTCGGAGCTCACTAATCATTTGAATTACCTGCACTTTGTCACCAATATCTGGACAAGGCCCAGCTGTAAAGAATCGATTAGCCCAAATTCGTTATCTTTATTAGCATCTCCCGGCCCTGTCCCAAGAAATAAATGACGGTATCAACTTCCTTGCTATTGTTTGTCGTTGGCGTGGGCATACTCCAGGGAGTGTTTCTTGCCTGTTTAATTTATTTTCATCCAAGCAGTGACCGAACGGTCAACAAGTTCCTATCGCTCTACATCCTTTGCTATTGCATTCCGATGTTTACGCCTGTGGTTCATGCATTCTATTCATGGCAGGAACTCATCCTGTTCGATCCATTTATTACACTAATCGGACCATTTCTATTTCTCTATGTCCGGAGCTTCAAGGAAACAATTACGACTCGTAAAGCATGGCCACATTTCATCTTTCCTATCCTATACGCTTTCTTCAACTTCTATCTCTACCGAACATTTGTGAATGAGTTCCCGGACACGAAGGTCTTCCCTGCTGAGATCCCTCACAGGCCAATCATGATCTTTCGGGTTCTTCTGCGAATCAGCCAAATGATTATATACTTCTTCCTGGCGTCGAGGGCACTTACGATTCACCAACGCTCCATTCAACATCTATTTTCAGAAACCAGCAAGATCAATCTTTCGTGGGTACGATGGCTCATCAACGGTTACATGGCTTTGCTACTGTTAATGATCTCGCTATATGTACTCATCCTTCAAAATCCTGATCGGTTTGCCCTCATCATCCTGATCAATACAGCACTGGTCACTCCATACTTATATGCAGTATCCTTCCGAGGCATAACACAACCTATGCTATGGCAACTTAAACACGGGCTAAGTAAAGACGTCGTCGAGGTCGAGATTCGCGAAGCAGAAGAGATCGAACAGGAGCTTCCAACCTCTACACGAAATCAAAAAGTAACGATCAGTCCGGATAAAAGGGATCAGATTACATCCGGTATCCTGCGATTGATGGAGGAAGAAAGATTATTTCTCCAAAGCGAATTAACGCTGCAGGACCTTGCCGACAGCCTGGCTACGCCATCGTATCAGGTAACTCAGGCGCTCAATGATGGAATCAAGAAAAATTTCTATGACCTGGTAAACGGTTATAGGGTTGAAGAAGCCAAGCGTATGCTGATCGATCCCGCAAACAAAAACAGTAAGATCCTCACCGTTGGACTTGAGGCGGGCTTCAATTCCAAGACAACATTCAATACCGTCTTCAAAAAGTTTACGGGTTTCACACCAAGTGAATTCAAGGACCAGCATCCTGTTGCCCTGGCGCAAAACTGAACCTGGTCAATCGCAGCTGAGATAACACTCCCTTGAAAATAAAATTGAGCACACATGAAACCTGTGCTCTATCCTCTCGTAATGCAGCTCTTGCCACACGGAATATGACAGCAGATGCTACTCCTCTATGCAGATGCCTTTGCCCCAAAAATGCAAATGCTCACTCCTTATATTAAAGAGTAAGTCGATTCCCTTCCTCTGATAGGGGCAACTGTTAGGTCAATCGCTCCGCAGAACGAATCCATCATTCACATTACATCTTATGGAGATTTGAACCTGCTGAATACAGCAAAGGTTTGCGCCAGATCTCAATTGCCAGCTAAACCGGTACGAAGATTCAAACTGCGAAATCCGAACGGAAATGAGGTTCGGATTGTCCAAACTGAACCTTTTCGCATGGCCGAACGCCGAAACCCGCCCGTAAACACCGGCATCACAAACCAAAAACGTTCGTACCATGAAATTAAAAACCCTCTTCTCAACAGCCACCTTCTTGTTCGCCGGCTTCACCGCCATCGCACAAAGCTGGTCGCTCGACGACTGTATCAAGACCGCACTTACAAACAACGAGCAGCTTGAAAACAGTCGGCTTGACATCAATGCCGCAACCTTCAGAATCAAGGAAGCAAAAAGTGCCCTGCTCCCCACTATCGACATAGGCAGTCAGCTGATGTACTACCGAGATGTACCATCGCAATACGCACCGGCCTCCGCATTTGGTGGACCTGCTGGCGAATACCAGAAGCTCACGCTTACCATGCCGCAAACGGCATCTGCCAGCCTTCAGGTCACACAAAATTTGTTTAATCAGACCGCGATGGCTGGAGTTAAAGCAGCTAAGGCGACACAGGAAGCCACCGTTCTGTCTGAGCGTGTAACCCGCGAAGCCCTCGTATTTAACGTGACATCTACTTACTACACCATCCAGGTGATGAGCGACAACCTCGACCGCCTTGCTGACAACATTAGCAACCTGGAGGCTACAACAAAAGTAGACGAGGTGTTGAAGGACAATGATATCGTTTCAGAAAACGTCCACAACCGTATCCTGATCAATCTTGAGAATCTGCGCAATCAATACGACAATCAAAAGCTGTCTCTGGATCAATATCACACCACCCTGAAACATCTGATGAATGTCGATATCAATAAACCAATAACGATAGCCGCGTTCGACTACAACGATGCGTTGACTGACCTTGAGTATGGTGACATCTACCAGCGTCCCGATCTCATGTATCAGGAGGCATTGCTCAAGATCACACGTTTCGAAAAGAAAGTTGTTGCAGCCGGATATCTCCCTACGCTGACGAACAGCTTCAACTTCGGGTACGCCTCTTACAACGACGAGTTCTCCCCTTTTCACCAGATCAACAACGACTGGATCCAGAGCAGCTACTTCGCACTGTCACTGAAGATACCCGTATTCGACGGCTTCAAGAAACACTACCAACTGAAACAGAAAGAAGTTTCGATTCAAAGGAATGTGAATACACTTTCGATGATGAAGTCGAGTGCCACAAAAGAAGTTGAGGATGCAATACAAGCGATCATGACCAATGAAACACTCTGGCAAAGCAATCACAAGAGTCTTCAACTGGCAGAGAGACTATACTCCAGTTCTCAACGCGAATACGAATCTGGCATAACATCGCTCACGGATTTTCTGAATGCGCAAAGTGACCTGTCTGCTGCCAGAACAAACTACAGCACAGCACTATTGAATCTCAAGCTGGCCGAGCTGTCTCTTAGAAAGGCAAATGGCACACTCCTTCGATAAATCAAACAACAAATCATTATTCAAATAACAAGACCCAACAATCAAACTCATTATGAAAACCAAAATCATCATCACATGCGTCATCACCCTGCTCTGCCTGGGTGTTACGTTCAAGTTAAAGAGCAACAAACGCACTGTCGAAGAAAACGTCTACAGACCCGACATGAACAAGAAAATCATGGTGGGGACAGACACCGTAAGCAGTGAGACTTTTGAACGCGCGTTGAAATACACCGGAACATTCGCTGCCCTGCGTGAAGTTATGATCGTGCCACAGGTAAACGGAGAAGTAGAAAATGTTTCCTTCAAAGAGGGCGACCACGTAAGCAAGGGTGCAGTGTTAGTAAGAATTGACGACGATCTGTTGCAAGCGCAATACGCGGCAGCTGATGCAAGCTTCGAGAATGCGAAACGTAATCTTGAACGCTATGAGCGGGCGTCGGTTAGCGGTGGTGTCAGCAAGATTCAACTTGATGCCTACACGCTTACACTAAAGACTGCCGAGTCTCAACGCAGGCAACTTTCAAAACAAATCGGGTGGAGCACCCTTACAGCGCCTTTCAGCGGTACGGTAACGCTCCGCGATGTGGAGCCGGGTTCTATCGTGGGAGGAAGCCCTGTAGCAAGGATCACTGACCTTTCACAATTGAAACTTGAAATCTCCGTACCGGAAAAAGAAGTAGTCCTTTTTCGCGACATGCAGACTGCAGCGGTAACAACTGACGTGTACCCTGGTCACACGTTTGCCGGCAAAGTGGAATATGTATCCGAGCGCGCCGACAATGCACACAATTATCTCGTGCGTATCCTGATTCAAAATTCCTCGTCATCAACAGCATTGAAAGCAGGTATGTACGGCTCTGTTGAGATCAGCAAGGATCTGACCAATGACGCGCTGATCATTCCAAGAACAGCACTCGTTGGTTCCTCCAAGAACCCTCAAGTCTTTGTAGTGGAAAATGGCAAGGCCATACTTAAAGCAATCCATACCGGAAACACAAATGACGAATCGATAGAAGTAATCAATGGGCTGTCATCTGGTGATGTCGTGGTAACAAGCGGTCACATCAACCTGGCTAATGGTTCACAGGTAGCCTTCATGAACTAACACAATAAAAAACAAAACCTCTCAAATCGAACGCATATGAACTTAACCGAATTATCAATAAAAAGGCCGTCAGTCATCATCGTAATATTCTTCATCCTGATGGTTGGTGGTGCATGGTGTTACACAACACTCAGATACGAATTGCTTCCTCCAATGGAAGTCCCCACCCTGGTTATCACAACAGAATACCCGGGCGCCGCTCCGCAGGAAGTTGAGCAGTCAGTAACAAAGAAAGTAGAAGACGTGATCTCAGCGCTGGATCGCGTAAAGAGTGTCCTGTCTCAATCGCATGAAGGTGTGTCCGTTATTATCGCAGAATTCAGCATGGGTACTGACATCGAATCCAAAGAACAGGAAGCCCAGCGAAAGATCAACAACATACTCAGCACCCTTCCCGACGATGTCGAATCGCCGTCAATTTCAAAAGTGTCACCCAGTGATCAGCCCATCATTGACCTGATGGTTGTTTCAAACATGGGCGCACGTGAAACGTATGACCTCGTAGAGAACGAATTACTTCCGCAGATCCAGCAGATCGAAGGCATCGGGGAAACACGTTTGCTCGGTGGACAAAAGCGCGAAATAAAAGTCAATGTGGACAGAGACAGACTGGCATTCTATGGTCTTTCACTGTCGCAGGTTACAGACGCAATCAACAAGGCGAATCTTGACTTTCCCACTGGTAAAGTAAAGGATCGCAGTAACCAGATCACGTTGCGTATCGCTGGCAAATTTACCTCGATGGATCAGATCAGAGAACTCATTATTACCACTGCTAAGGGCGGACCGATCCGTGTAGCTGATGTTGCTGACGTCGTTGATGGCGCTGTCGATCAGGGTTCTGTTAGCCGATTCAACGGACAGGAAGGCATTGGTATCAGTATCAAGAAACAAAGTGAGGCCAACGCAGTAGCTATCAGCGAATCACTCCATGCCCGCATTGCCGATATGGAAGAGAAATATCAGAGCAGTGGTGTAAAGGTGATTATTGCGGACGACACATCGGAGTTTACACTGGAGTCGGCCGACGCCGTTACGCACGACCTGATGATTGCCGTAGTGCTCGTAGCTATCGTAATGTTACTGTTCTTACATAGTATCCGCGATTCGCTGATCGTACTCGTCGCCATCCCTGCATCGTTGCTGTCAACGTTCATTGCCATGTACCTCTTTGGATATTCATTGAACCTGATGACCCTCCTCGCCATGTCGCTTGTGATTGGAATCCTCGTTGACGACTCTATCGTTGTGCTGGAAAATATCCACCGCCATCTGCACATGGGCAAAGACCGCGTGCAGGCAACACTCGATGGTCGCAAGGAAATTGGCTTTTCTGCAATGGCCATCACCATGGTTGACGTGGTCGTATTTCTTCCCATCGCGTTGATCGATACCATCATCGGAGATATTCTCAGACAATACTCTGTTACCATCGTAGTGTCTACGCTGATGAGCTTGTTTGTATGCTATACGATTACACCATGGCTTGCTTCACGTTTTGGAAAGGTTACTCACCTCGATGCAAAAAACTGGTACCACAGACCGCTTATTGGATTTGAATCTTTGATCAACAAGCTTACCGCGTGGTACACAAAACAACTCACCTGGACTTTGAACCACAAGCTGATCACAACGGCGTTTATACTCGCGCTGTTTGGAGCAACTGCTGTGGTGATGAATATGGGTATCCTTGGACAGGAAATGGTCGCAGCCGGTGATCGTGGAAAGCTCCTCATGAAACTTGAGTTCGACAAAAACACCTCGATAACCGAGAACAATATCAAGACCCTTGCAATAGAAAATTACCTGTTGGCCCAGCCTGAAGTAAAAAGCATCTTTTCAAACGTCGGTGGTGCCAGCACGTCAGGAGCTGTGTCAACCATCGGCAAAGAGAACAAGTCAGAGCTTTCTGTTCTGTTGGTTCCTGTCGCTGAAAGACAGCTTTCATCCACAGACTTTATGCTGAAGATCCGTCAGGCATTAGAAGCTGACTATGCAGGACTGAAGGTGAACTCAGTTGTAGTAGGTATCACCAAAAGCGATGAGCCTATTCAGATCGTTCTCAACAGTGAAGACAAAGACGCTTTGTTCATGGCTACACGCAAACTTGAGACAATGATAAAATCACTGCCCGGTGCAAATGATGTGACCGTTAGCGTTGAAGAAGGTAACCCTGAACTTATCATCTCCCTCGATCGCGAGAAAATGGAGCAGCTTGGATTGAGCGCGGGTCAGGTAGGTGAAACACTTCAAAACGCCTACACAGGAAACACCGATGCCAAGTATCGCGTCGGCAACAATGAGTACGACATCAACGTGCGTTTTGACGAATTCGACAGAAGCAATGTCGACGACGTAGGCAACATCAGCTTTCACAATAGTCGTGGAGAACAGATAGCATTGTCACAGTTCGCTTCACTTGCACAGAACAGCGGGCCATCTATGCTCGAACGAAAGAACCGCAGAATGTCTGTGACGCTCAAAAGCAACGTGCTTGGTGTCACTTCAGGCACGCTGGCAAAGGAAATCAATGCAGCCATAGCAGCTGATCCGCTCCCTGCGAATGTTGAGATGAAGTGGACTGGCGACGTTGAACGGCAGGTAGATTCATTCAAGGCGCTTGCTCTTGCATTGTCGACCGCGATACTGTTAGTGTACCTGGTGATGGTGGTTCTCTACGACAGCTACATCTATCCCTTCGTAGTATTGTTCTCTGTACCAGTAGCTCTGATCGGAGCGTTACTCGCCCTTAATCTCGCGATGAGCACGCTCAGTATCTTCACCATGCTTGGTATTATCATGCTGATAGGACTTGTAATGAAGAACGGTATCCTGATCGTAGACTTTGCCAATCAGAAAAAGGCTGAAGGACTGTCGTCGTTCGACGCCCTGATCGCATCCGGCAAAGATCGTCTCCGACCAATCCTCATGACAACGATCGCGATGGTTATCGGTATGCTCCCGATCGCCCTGGCAAAAGGCGCTGGTTCAGAATGGAAGAACGCACTAGCTATTGTGATGATCGGCGGACTTATCTCTTCACTGGTGTTGACAGTGTTCATCGTTCCAATGGTGTACCTCGTGGTTGACACCATCAAGGCAAAATTCGAAAAGAAGTCAATCGTAAGAACCTTCCCTGAGCTGGCTCACCGGGTTGAGCCCTCTGAAGCGGCGGTATGACAACAAACCTGAATAAGTATTACAAAACAAATATTAGCACGCCGTTTCGATTCGAATCACGATGATGTAGGTTCTTCATGCAGGGTTTCGATAGGCCAGAACAAAATCAACAAGTACAACTTTAACCAACAACGATTATGAATACCTTCATGCAAAATACATTGGATGCTTCTATTGAAAGAGAGGAAACAATTAGTAAACAAAGAATCGCTGGCGCTGCACTCTGTTTCGCTGGCATTGCATTCTGGCTGAGCTGGTTCCTGATGCCTGATCCTGGAACCACTGATGCAGGGCATATACTGTCGATCGTAAAACAAAATCGATACGATGTATTCTCGTCGGTCATTGTTCAGATCACATCGTCTATTGCCTACGTTGTAGCACTTACCAGCATTGCCCAACTGTTTTTGCCTCAGAGGCGAATTACGTTCTGGGGCCTGGTGCTTCTGGGAATAGGCATACTCGGACTATGCTCGGATGCATTCTTCCACCTCCTTGCATTCTTTATGACCGATAATACAGTCACCATTCAACAGGATGTGGTTACCGTGATGGCGTTCATGCAGACTGAAGGCGTTGTATTCCTTCTGCCTGTTCTCCTGCCGTTCTTCGCCGGAAGTATAATGCTTGCCATCGGATTAAAAAAACAGGGCATCATTTCCCGTGTCCCTCAATTGTTGCTATCATTCGCACTGACCCTCGGTCCCCTTTGCGTTGTAGCTGCAAAGACATTGCTTGGCTATCAGGGCAACTTCTTCAGTCTTGCACTCCTGGCACTCGTAGCGTTGTCACATGTGATTATCGGATACAAGCTATATCAATTCAAGTCAACCTAAGTAAAGCATAGCCGGAGGCTGCTTCATTCACGCAATCTCCGGTCATTACAAACGACCCTCAAATCTCTACAATTATGGACTATATCAAAGAACATGGTAAATGGATAGCTATCAACGCCGGAACATGGTGGATAGCAAAGCTGTTTTTCCTCGCCATCCGCTTATGGGGCATCAAAGGAGTGAATCTAAATGATGCGCAAGGTATTGACCCAGGAATACTATTTCTTACTGTCGCACTAACCGGACTATTCGACGGGCTTGCATTTGGAGTACTCGATACCGAATTCGACAAATCATTCAAAACCCTTTCGTTTTTCAAGCGCGTATTCTGGAAAGGAATAATCAACTTTGCGGTTGGTCTTTGCCTGACAATTCTTCTCGTGCCACCACTCATGGGCTGGAAGATGATGACTGGAATGACGCTGGTCGCTGACAGGCTCGCCGGCGCCAACCTGATCATTATGATCACTTATATTTTCGTTGTCACATTGCTTTTACAATTTGGCAAGTATGCCGCTGGATGGATTCATACGAATGATCTGATACAAATTCTTAAACCAGAAGGTATTGCCACGCAGGAGGATCGGATATTTATGTTCCTTGATATGCGTGACTCCACAGCACACGCCGAGAAACTTGGACCTGTGAGATACAGCGCAATGATTCAGGACTGCTTTCAGGACATGACCAGAGCGGCGTCCAGAAGCGGCGGCGAGATCTATCAATTCGTGGGCGACGAGGCAATCTTTACCTGGAAGACATCCGATTCAAACTTTCAAAAATGTATACGCCACTACTTCGAGTTTCGCGATGACGTGCAGCAACGATCACTCTACTACAGAAGTAAGTACGGAGTTGTACCAGAATTTAAGGCGGGTATCCATCATGGAAAAGTAATCAGAACTCATGTGGGCGTAGTGCGTAAGTCCATCGCATTCCATGGCGACGCGGTGAATACTGCCTCGCGTATCCAGAACAAATGCAACGCGCTGGGACGTGATCTTCTCATCTCGGCAGCGACGAGGGATCGCTTAGCACCGACCTACAACACAACTCTGGTAGGCCGTCATCAGTTGCGCGGCAAGAATGATTTCATGAATCTGTACAGTGTAGCGGAGCCGTTGAGAGCTGCTGCAACTATTTCGTAACAAAGTCAAACTTGAAATTGCCATCGATCTCCCCTACACCCAATGACTTCTTCCGGGCGAGCCAGGTATGAGTCTGCCCATTCGTCCATCGGACGCGCTTCCATATGAGACTGAGTGCCATGCCGCTCCTGGGAACTTCTTCCTCAAAGATGAATAATGGTTCGGGACGCCGTCCGTCGTTCTTGCCCATGTATCCGAGGAGTGTACTTCTCGGGCGGATCCGCACCGGTGCGAAGTCATCGCCAACCCTTGGGATAGCCGCGCGCTGCAGTACGACCGCGCGCTTCCTGAAAGCAGTCTGCTGAGCATTCACCGCCATCGGTATAAATGGAATTCTGTTCTCAGCCATAAGCGTGCCCGCCTTATAGCTCCATCCATCTGCCGCCGGCGAACCGTCGTTGGCAATGATGCTCTGATTGCTCAACGACTTCACAAACTCCGATGTTTTCTTCGCAAGGCTCTCCCCATCACGTCCTCCTCCGTACGGATTCATGACTATTTGCTCAACGCCCCACACCATGTTCGACATTTCATCACGTAAGAAAGTTACCTTCTCAACGGGCAAGCTTTCACTGGTAAACGAAGAAGCATTCGCAAGAAACAACCATCGGTTGCCTGTTGCCTGCGTTACTGGATTTTGAAAGAATGCAAAGTCCGCATTCGGCAATATCTCCTGCATGTGCGTCTCCTGTCCGAATGTATCCGTCACGACAATACTGGAAATCCGGCACATGTTACCACCTTTGAACTGCACCGGCGCGATAAGCCAGTCGTTGCCGTAGACGAGACCAAATTCGGCAAAGATCATTTTGTTCAGCTCTGTTGATGACGACTTGATGTCACCGAAATCAACTGTTGCATCCTCCATCTCCCATAGCCGTACCGATGGCATGCCCCTGAACCGAACGCCCGCGGGAATAACAGTACCGGTATTCGCAACTCTTTTATCAGCTACGTTAATTGCCGGTGTCGATGCATTCCAGGAAGATTTCGTCTGGAAGCCGTGCCATTCAAATCCATCACCATAATATTCCTCCTTGGCCAATACCTTTGGTTGTCCTGTTTCATCGACAAATGCAAGTTGTGGCTGATACTCCATGTGCTGAGGATGCCAGCTGTTGGTGTTCACCTGCTGCCCATAAACCCTGTTATACCATTCCACAAATTCATTCCCCGCCTTGTTAACCTGATCATTTGATTGAGAGAGAAAAGAAGAAGCGGCATTGCCTGACGATAGCGCAGTGATCAGCAGGAATCCATCCAACGCCCTGCCTTTGCTTAAAGAATCGATCAACATCAAGTTCTCCTCATCACTGTAATACGCTGCGAGCTGAAACCTGGTAATGCGCGCACCATCATCAGGCAGGTCACGTGTGAACTGCAAACGTGGATTGTTTCTGAATTGTGTAATCAATGCGGGTGCAGAGGTTGCCGGCAGTCGCTTGGCAAGTATACGCTCAAAGTGACGTCCCATCTCGAGGCGCGTGGCAACATCCGGAAGAAACACTTCATGTTCGATCTCCTTCTCGAAAGGCGCATTAGTAGTATCAAAGCTTTGAACCTGACCAGCTGAAGAACCAACACCAGAAATCTGTGACTGCTCAGAACTGATACTGGCAAATGTTGCTGAGCCCGCATCCTCGCCCTCGAATTCTCCGAATTGCCACTGCCGCGTGAGCATCCAAAGCGCATCTCTGATCTCAAAACGAAGCGCATTGTCAAGCTGCGTTTCATTTCTCAATGAACTCTCGAGCCGATTCCACATGATCACTGATGCATCCATAATTCAATCCGGTTAGTTATTGATCCTTGTAAAACCTCCGCCCAGTACAACTCCACTATGAAAAACTCCCCCGTGCAGAACACCGCCGCCAACGCCGCCCACACCTCCGACGTCTGTAAGCAATGGCTTTATAGCCGGACCAGCAATTCTGAAATCCAGGGTTGGCGTATTGTTCTTGCCATCGATCGGTGTTACGATTGCAGGAAGGAACTGACTTAACCAAGTAGTCTGGATCAACTCTCCGTCTACTGCGCGTTTCTTTGCCAGCGTCATGGTACTCAAAACACCATCCACAATGGAAGGCCAGTCCCACGCACCCTTGATCTCCGGAGCGACCATCAGCAGCATACATTGGGGAGCCTCTGCATTCGATTGATTGTATTTGATTGAAATGCCTGCCTGCATGTTCTCCACTGGAACCTTCTCACGCCAGTCATCAACTAAGAGACCAGACACTTGTTCATTGACATTCAGCGTTGCACTGAACTCATACACCATTGACGTTACCTGCGATGAGAACTCAAAGTTTTTTGGGAACGTCGTTCCAATCCAGTGACTCTGCGAACCCGCTTGAAAGGGCAGTTGCAATGCCTGCAACCTGCGGCTTCCTGATGACGCTGCGTATACTGCACGAAGATTACTTAATGTTTGATACTTTCTAACGTTCTCACGCACCATGGATAAACTCTGAACCCATTCTTCCAAACCGAACTCTCCAACAGAGGCGGCAAGCGATGTATCGTTGAACGTTCCCGAGATCGCGTTCTTTTCAGGTAACGCAAAAACAGGAAGGGTTATAAAATTCTCGCCAGCAAATTTTCTCGCAATGGTTGTTAGTTCTTCAAATAATTGTTCGGCGCTGAGGTTTGCTCCATTTGCATTAACAGTAGCAATCAAAGCGCTGGTTTGATTCAGGCGACCTTTTACCTGATTGATCAGTTGACCAGCCTGATCGAGTAATATCAACGCGTTCACCTTGTTGCAGATATTAGGGCATCGCGGAACTGCGTCCCAGAAGCCACAGCTATACGCCTGAGGGATCGCACGAATGAGTTGTCCAAATGCCTGCTCAGACGCAGCCGATGGTGGATCTTCGGGCATACTAATTTCAAGTGCTTGCTTTGCATCCGTCAACGTCTTATCAAGAACTGACAACGGACCAGCAGCTGTCTTGTCTGTATATTTTGTACATGCTGCTTTTAGAACATCATTGTTATAGAGAGCAGAACTATTCTCCGTCTTGTTGTCGGAGTTCAACGCAAAATCTGCAGGACGCATCGGACGACTCTTTTCAAGCAGCGCACCTATACTGGAGATGAGAGGATGCAGTTCTCGTATGGAATACTCTCCAGCACTAAATGTTGCGTCACGTTCAAACGTTACTGAGACCAGCTCCTTACCTGCAGCCTCAGGACGTCTACTTGCTGTTGCAGCAATCCACCAGCTGAGCAACGTATCCTGTGCACGCCCGCCGGTCTTATTCAGCAAGTAGTACAGGTCAATGGGCTGAACACCCAAATTCGCTGCATCTATTTTGATGACCACGTCGCCAGAAAAGTTGGCCTTCATAATGATCTTATCCGGAGCCGGAAGATGATCAGCAATCCAGCGATTAAGTGCAGGGGAAAGCTCGGCAAAAATGGATGGCACCGTATTACCCCAGCCTGCCGTCGCATTGTTGGTCGTGTTCAGTACGAGTCCGAACCGGAATGACAGCAGCCTTGCATCGCCAGTTATATCAACCACTTCCGGTAGCGTGATATCAGAACCTTCCCCTACCATTCTCAACGCAGCAGCTGCTCTTTCCGGACTGCCCTTTACAGTCTGATAAAAAGTCTCCGCCAGGACCAGATCACTTACGGCATCGAACTGTTCCGCGCATTCATTCACAATAGCATTAAAAAGGTCTTTCGCAGGAGTGTTTCCGAATACTCCGACGATCTTATTATTATAATCCACGGGTGATGATTGAGAAAGTCGCATGATTGCCAACCCGTCGGCTAACAGCGAAAGATTGCGAACCTTTTGCTGTTCGTTGATCTGCTGATCGTCGTCCCATTCATTGAGCTCTATCTGCAGAGGAAACGCAGTCCTTAATGAAGGTATAAACTGAGCCAGCGCTTCCGCGTCATACATGCTGCGCTCAATAAAGTAACCCAGTTGCTCATTCAACGAGTGTCCCGACTGCATGCCCTTAATCAAGCGCATAGCCTTATCGGTACGTTCGACGCTAAGGTTTACAGCAAGCGACTTTGAATCAGTACCCTGCGAACCGGCATAGTGTTCATAGCCCGCCCGCAGTATGGCGGCCGTTGCAGCATGCTCCAGTGAGGGCGTAAGAATAAAGCCTGCCTCATCAACGGAAGCATTTACAGTAGTCGGGGCAATCGATCCTGTACTGCTATCCTGAACAAGGTTCGTGTCAGAGTCACTGCCGAGGTATGCAAAGATCTGTTTCCTCACGGCTGGCAATTGTTCCGCTGTGTAGCCAGAGAGATCAATCAGTGGAAGCACATATCGGTTTGGCAAACCTGGTTGAATGCGTTCCATCAGAGGCGTAGCAACTTCCTTCACTACGATCCATGGATTTGTGCCCGGCTTTAATGATTCGAGATACCCAAAGGCACCAGTCGTTATGCCAGTTTCAAAACCCTGCTTCGTTCTATTGCTAAATAATCTTTCGAGAACCAGCCCCTGCATCCAGCTATCCAACCTGAAGCTGCACAGATCTACATGCTCACTGAAAATTCTTTCGAGCCGCTCAGGAGGAAGTGTTGTCAGGGCCGTGATAGCGTTAATTGTATCGTGGAGATTTTTTACCGGACTATCGGCAGGTAAGTTGGTTGCTAATAACTGTTGAATCTTTGCATCCACCCGCGTTCCATCCGGAAGTACCTGCTCCAGGAAAAGCCATTTACTCTTGCGTGTATTGAACGCACCGGAAATATTACTTGCAGCAAGCAATGCAAGATGTTCTGTTGAGATCTCATTGCCAGCATTAATGTACTCCGTCTCGAAATCGAGCTTAGCCAACGGACTGATCGACGCATCTTCCCTGCGCAGCACATTGGTCGCCGCTTCTATCCACGCTTGTAGCAAAGCAAATCGCGCGCTATCAAACACCAGTACAGATGACCGGCGCGTCACAAAATCAGCAACACCTGCACCAAGGTCACGGTTCTTCAGTTGATCGACAGTCCGGTCGAGCAGAAATGAAAGATAATTTTTGCCCTGCTCGTTGAACTGCCTGGGATCCTTTCCAATATCGGTCGGCAGATCCGTCAGCTTATAATTATCATCATCCAAAAATCTGCCAAGCATACGTGGTGACTGAGCCAGCGGTTCCTGCCACGCATCTGCGCTTTCGAGTCTTGACTTGTATGCGCCCGGAGTTGTTCTGATTCCAACCTTATCAGCATTAAGAGGCATCGACAATGCATTGATATTCCACAGCAAATACTCACCAGCAACAAGCCGACGAAAAAATCTCGTTGAACTGGCTTGCATAGACATGATCTCGCGAAAATCACTCTTCAGCAACTGCTGATCGGTATAGGTAAATACCTTCTTAACCGTCTTTACCTGCGACGACAACCTGTCCCATTGACCATCGAGTTTGGTGAGTAGCTTAACGAGTCTGTTCTCGGATTGAGTTGCAGCGGTACCAGGCTTCCATCCAGACCAGTTCGTTGCAGGAACAATGCCATAGGGTTGCTTTCCTACACGAAATGATGGAAGCAGCCCCCTGCCTGTTACCCAGTTTTGAAAGAATGATTTTACATAAGCGCGATCATCGTCCGTAACGTTGGGACGCATGTGGTTCTCGAGATAGTAGCCAAGCGTTGCCGGCCATAGCGCACGGTTCAGCAAGAGCGCTTCCTGTCCCTCATGGCCATCGCCATTGGGAGTGGTATTAAATAAATTGACATCAAGACCCAACGCTGAGGCCAGACGCCTTCCGTCTGTACCCGCATCATCCGGTCTCTTCTTAAACTCTGTGTCAAATGATTGTTCATCCGTGAGTCCTCCTGGCCTGAAACCCGAAGCCTGTCCTGGCAAATTGTTGGTTGGCGTTCCATGCGGAAGCAAAGCCATTCCATCTGGCTTGAACTGATGATTAATAAACAGTGACGACAAATTCTGACTTCCCTCCGATGCATCGGCGCCAGTCTTTAAACCAACGACAACGAGTTTTGCAATACCACCAGAAAATTCCTGCCTCGACAGTGGGACACGAATAGCGAGTCCCATCTTCTCTGCTTCCTTTAAATCAGTGAGCCAGCGTATCTCTGCGGGAAGTTGAAGCACGCGTCCCTGTTCGCTGAATGATTGTTCGTCCTGCTCATCAGGATCAAAGCCCATCTGAACATACTCGGGAACTTGTGTGCCTATAACTTCACGAGGCGAAAGATTAACATCCTCGAAGAATAACTTCACCACAAAATGTTCAGGAAGCATGTCAGTTGAAGGCGGTATCGTCCAGCTCTCTGATTTCAAACCAGGATTGGGATACTTGTTGTCGGGAATCTTAATAAGAGTCGCTGGCAACTGGTCCGGAAACTCGGCTGGTCTCATCACGCGTGCAATCCAGCTTGCACGATGTGGAAGTGTGACCGCGCGCAGATCCTTCCAGGCCGACAACTGCTGATCCTCTTTAACACTGGCTGTCCCGCCAGTGCGCGCCGTCCGTTCTGCATTCCACATCGCCTGCCAGAAGATCTTAGCAGCATCCATCTCTGACACCGTAAGAGATGGTTCATGCGAACGAAGGAACAAATCATCTGGAAAGATGCGAACCCACAATTCAAATTCATCCTCGACCCTCACGAGGCGCTCAACAGGCAGGCGACTTCTCGGATCTTGCTGATTAAGCTGATCGATGATGCGATTCATTCCCGCCTGCCGTGAATTGCTCAATATAAAAGCAGGTGAGCTCTTCGACTTCAACGGATCGGCTATCGGCTTAAGGGTTGGAAACATCCGTTGAAGCAATTGCTGTGCGGCAGGTGGAAGACTATTTACCTCCACCAGTACGTTCGTGTTCAGGTTCCGGGTGATGTGCTTTATCGTAAGGAAACGTGTTTGGATCTTCAGGGGCATCAACACTATTGGAGTAGCATCATTGATATTTCCTACGGTAAGATTAACCGTTCCGAGTGCATTAAAAGTCTCGCGTGAAACCTGCAAGGCTTGCTTGGCATTAGTTAGTGCCGTTGCTGACTCTGCTATTCTCTTCTTTATTTCTGTCTCCTGACTCAGTAGTGGATGACCCGCGGGCAGGGCATTCAATGATGCTGTCTTTAAGAATTGGTCACGCTGTGTTTCCCACAAATGATATTCCTGTCGCGACTGGTACGCGACATTGGACGCCTGTTTAAAGGCAGCCTTTGACTGCATATATAACTTCTGCGTTTCCTGATAGTCTGCCATAACTACGTTGAGTATTGTTCGCTATGAAACCAATTGAGAGGCGTGTATAAAAATTCGTACGGGCTTTTGGTTCAGTATCGCTGCCATTTGCGCAGAATCACCTGTCCCTCCCGTTGGAGATGTCGTAACTGCAGGTTCACCTTTTCCCCAAACCAAACCGCGATCCTTAACCGGAGTCGGAGGTATGTCGCGTTGAAGATCTATGTGACCAACCACCGTCGGGATCTTCGGCCAGCTCAGATCATCCCATGACGCAAATCCTGTATCAGTTTGGTCCAGGCCAAAGTGCATCTCTCCCGGACGTTCAGCAATGACGAAATAATATCCACCATCAGCTGATAGTACCATGGCCTTTGTGAGCGCAAATCCGGCAAAGAGGAAGTCAGGCGAAAGAGATGACAGGAAGATCGGCAACAAGGGATCCTTACTCATATCAGGAACGCGGGTTTGATTGGCGTTCATCATTCCCTTCTGCGCATAGACCACCAGGTTAGGATAGTTCTTTACCAACTCCGCTTTAATGACAAACACCAATGGGTTTGCGATGCTGCCTGCTGGCCCATTCTTCCCGAGGCTATTGTTTGCATTCCACTTCCGGATAAAATCAATATCGCTGTTATCACCTCCCGTGTCAGGACTGTCCGACTTATCCCAGAACCGTCGGAAGAAAGTTGCATTCATATCGGCAGGATAGCCTCGCCAGAGAAATTCACTGGCCAGCTCGTGATTCATGCCGGTGAGATACGACTCTATAAAGGCCGAGTTTGATTGCAGCAGGACAAATGAATCGGGTTTGATGAGATCAAGGTTTGGGATGAATAGGTCAGGTGCGGATTTGCCCAACAGCTCATACGTCGGATCTGAATAAAAAGGATTAAAGCTATTGGGGGAAATGCTGTCATTCTCAACCACAGCCGCGGGAGCAACGGCGGGCATAACCGCTTTGTAGCGGTTGCGGAAACTATTGGAAGGAATGATCTTCGCCATCACCTTCGCCGATAACATCTGAAGGTTAACAGGCGCAGGCTTGACGATGATGGGTTTCCTCAGTACGGTGTCCTGCAATTGCTTGACCATGGTTGGCAGTACACTGCGCGGAATGGTTGTTTCAGTCAGCACGCCACCAAACCAGTTAGGAACCTGCAGGTTCGGACTGATGCGGATCCTGATTCTTATGATAAACTGATTGACGTCAAACTTCGCCAGTTTCTCGTTGCTGTTGAAGTTCTGAAAAGGTGGAGCCGGGTTGAATATAAACGCTTCAACAAAGAAAGGCAACGCAAAGGTTGTCATCGCGATATTGCTGACGGCCGCAGGCTTCAGTTTCTTCATGATCGGTCCGTTGGTACGCGTCATTCTACGGAAGGTCGGCTGCACAAATACCGTGTCGGCCTTATAGCCGTTCAGTTGTCCTGCAACTGAAAGCCCAGGATCATCCGAGATCACCATAGAATGAAATGACTGCGTGAGCGCGAGTACCTGATTGGTTTGTGTCTCAGGGCTCGTAGACGGAGCGTTGAATCGTTTTCTAAACGTTGCGTTTGTTACCTCTTGCGCAAATCTCAGTTTCTTCAGCTCAGCATTAAGCGTCTTTCTCTTATCTGTAAGCTGAGCCCACGCCCGACTTACAAAATCCTCCTGGTTCTCTCTCACCATCTCTGCACCCAACCCAGCCGCTACACGAAACGCCGGATCGAGATTCATTTGCTCCAGCCAGCTCGCAGTCTTCGATGGATCGACCGTTGTTGTTCCATCCGCATTGGCATACCACTTGCCGTAGATCGGAGGCACCAACAGCGGATCATCAACATCGTTGCCAGGTACTTCTGCTGCCCACTGAAGTTCAGAGATCTGCTTGATTCGATACTGAACTCCCAGGTTGATCAATCCGGCAAACCTCTTTACAAAATCTTTCTCTGTTGCACCTGTTCTCAACGTAAGCGGCAGGGATGGCAGCACACCCGGAGTTGGCGGCTGTGCCGGATCAACAGGTATGACCAATGCTCCTTCAAATGGCAACTTGCTTTTGCGTTCAGGGATCTCTGGCTGCAGATTGCCCGCATAGTCAAACGAGTTACCATAGTTGATATCCGACGCATCCATCCACAGTCGTCCAACTTCGCTGTGTGATAGATCCAAAGGTGTGATCTTCTCAGCAAGAGCTTCGAAGTCTTCGGCACCTGTAATAAAACTCCACTCATAATACACCGGCAGTTCAACGGCTTCTCCATTGGAGTTCCATGATGGTTTGAATCTTCCGGCCGCTTCGATCTTTGTCAGGTCTTCACCCAGTCCTGCAAGCCGTCCCTTCTCAAAAGCAGGAACAACAAACGCGTAGTACTTTGTATTGGCATCAAGCTTTCGCGGACACATTATCCTTGACACACCAAGATTAGGATCGCCATTGAGTATTCCGGAGATCCGTTGATTCCTGTCATTGGCATCGGCAAGATTTGCATCCGTTACAGTGCCTTCATTGATCTGCACGTGCGACCAAGCCCAGCTTTGTTCGAGGTTTGGAAGAGCTTGTCCCGCTGATTCATTTCCGATGCGTATCTTAACTGTACCGCGATCATCAGGTAATCGCATTCGTTGAAATTCATTCTCCTGTAATACGATAAGCGCAATCCACGGTCTTAACCTTTTTTCACCTGCTGCCTTACCCGGTGTATATCGCCAGGGGAAATCTTCCTCATAGAAGTCTATGTATGGAAAATAATTTGGCTGAAAGTTTCTTATGCCCGGCGCGGGATCGGTCTTGACAATAGCGGATCGGTCAATGCCAACAATATCACCAGGGCCAACAAGTACAACTTCCTGAGACACACTTGCTCTCTGAACATCATCGGCAAGAATGTTCACATTCAACTTCACGCCTGCACGTGAAGCATTGACGGCAGCATCATTCAATGGGTCAGGTTCGGCGATTTGCTTCGCCATTCCCCTTCGCAGCCATGGAATAAAAACATATTGTTTCGGCATAGCCAATGATTGTTATTGCATGAGTTCAGATTCCCGTACTACATTCAGTTTGCGTCTCGGATCTACTGTCTGAAGTTTCCACATTTCATAGCTCGCTGCGGTCATACTCGTCTGTCCTTCCACTTCAGCAACCCTGGCGCCGGTGTTAGCGTCAGTCAATATAAAATGATCAACCTTCAACTGAGGACTGCGGCTAACGGACTCTCTGGCCGCCATTGCCTTACGTCCGGCTGTGGATTTAGCGATAGAGTTGTTCTTCATCCACAGGTTATAATGCACATCCTTCAGACTGTCGATCTTAACAATCGGTGGATTGGGTACCGGTGGATTAGTCGTGGGTGGCTCCGGCTTAGGATAAAGAGGATCTCTGAACTTATCGTCGTATTCAAACTCCGAGATGCGCGTCGGACCACAGCTCACTGTTTCGGTATCAGAATAGAACTGACCAGCGTTCATTCGCTCAAAGGACTTGCGCGACAACTTCTCGGTGTCTTCCATCTGAATGAACATCGCCGGAGCAAAGAAATCCTCAAGCTTATTGTTTGATGCAGTCGTATCGCCGACGGCCTGAACAGACAGATCAAACTTTCTTGCGCCTGACACTTTCTGGAATCCAAGTTTATCAATCCTTACACCCAGCGGCGTAACCTGCTGCACTACTTCCATGCGAGACAACGGATCGGCTACTATCGGAGTAGCAATTGCCTCCGCTCCCTGCTGTGCATCCTGTTCGGTATTTCTCAAGACTACATGGGTGGCGAGGCCGTTCGGCAATGCAGCTGTCCAGTTTGCTTTGTCAGCTATAGCCTTTTCAATCAATGGAACTACATCCACCGACTGACTGATCTCCGACAATTCCTCACCCGTTTGCTCGTCGAAGTCAACGTCGTAGTCCCAGATCCAGATCTCGAACGTTGCTGTGCCACGGATTCTCCATGGATTGGTACCTGAGAACTTTCCTTTCACGGTTACACCGGCGAGGGTGCTATCACCCCAGAAGATCCGGAGCTTACCTTCGAAGTCGACGACGAAGTAGAACGGATCGAAGTGGAACAGCGCATCCACCTGCAGGCTGCTCTCCAGTCTGAACTTTGAAACCTTAACCTTGAGTTCAATCTTGAACCCCGCCTGAAAGGTGTTAGAAGTTGCCGCGAGATAGAACGAGAGATTTATCGTGGTATGAGATCCCGACATCAACGGAATCGCTATGCGTTGTGGTTTTGCCGGCAGGTTCAAACCAGCTGGTACTTCAAAGTCAGGATGCCAGCCTCCAAGCGAGATGAGGAATACAGGATCATCACCCCAGCGATACCGCACATACATCTCTCCGCGAATATCAAATATCAGGAACTTCGATGCATAGATGGCTGCATCCATCGAGAAGAGCTTCTTGCCAAAGTCGAGAGCAACAATGAAGTTCACCTGCAGCTTGACAATCGCCTTATCGCCCTTCTTCACTGACACCTTCAATACACCTACAATGGCAATTTTCACTGGGGAGGGAACTTCTACCATGAGACCCACCTTGAGGTCGACCAGATCAGACGAACCCCATACTATTCTTGCCAGGAAGGCAAACACATAACGTCCTTCCGCAGCTGGGAAAAATGAATTGAGCGCTTTAACGATAGTTGGTGCATTGCCAACAGGATTATCAGGGAACAAAACTAAATCGATCCGGTCGTCTCTTATGGCCGTCTGAATAGCTTCGAGATTCATGGACCGGTGGATGGCTACCATCACACCTATTCCTTTCAGCTTAAAGCCAAGTGGCGTATCAATAGGTGGCTTGAACTCCAGCGTAGCCATGATCAGGAACGAGAAGCCCTTACTTCCATCCGGCATTTGCGTAAGAATGACGGCAAAAACTTTCAGCGTGAGCTCATACTTTTCAAGTTTGATCTTGAGTTCACCTGCCCCGTAGTATTGATGATTGTCAGGATCGAAAGAAAGAAGGCCACCACCTGTTACCGTTGGAGCACTCACCACGAAACCAACAGCAGTGGGTGGCTTCAGGCTAAGGCCCGCATCGGCAAAGCCAAGGTTTGCTTTCTCCTTCTTTGAAAAATCAAGAGAGAATGCCAGTCCCAACCGATCGACAGTCATTTGGAATGGTCCCAGCTTCGACTTGATCAATGCTGAAGCTTCCAGTTCCACGCCGCTGAGCGACTTGTCTGCATCAGTTAAAGGCTTGGCGCCCAGGTATAGCGTTGGCACCTGCAACGCTTTGAAATCCTTGTCTGCAATTCTGAAACTGAAGAGTAATCCATCTGCAGCGTCGAGACCTTCCACGGTCAGCTTCTTCCGTTGTATGGAATAGGTGATGGTCGCGCTGAACTTTAATTTCATGCCACCGCTATCGGGCAGCAACTTTTGAACAAAACCATCACGTCCTTCGCCGGTGAATCCAAGACTGAAGTCCTTGAGCGCAAGACTTAGTTCCAGGTCAGGTACCTCCTTATTGTTGATGGTTAGCTTCTTCGCTTCAACGCGAAAGAACACGTCGCCACTCCGGCCTTCTTCTGTACTCTGCGTTTCATCCTTCTTTGCCAGTTGTTGAATCTCAACAAGCGGTCCGGGTGAAAAATTATCATTGCCGATCCCCTGAAAGTCGGTGTTATGTCCCCAAATGAATGATTGCGCAAAGTCAGTCGGGAACCTGATTCCAAAGTCGCCAACGTCGGTGCCGAAGTCACCGGGGTTAACATTGAGATTCAATACATATTGAAAACCTTCCGGTTCACCATCTTCAGTGCCCGTTGGGAATACCGGGATACTTGTAAATGAAACGACAACATCACCAGTTCCGGGTCTTCTGAACTCACCTGTCTCCGCGTCACGTTGATCATTATAAAAAACTGTTCCAGGAATAAACTGCATCTGAAGAACACGACCAGCGAGTTTGGCTGCACGTGGAAAGACATCCAGCCTGGGATCGAGCTCATATCCCTGATTGAAAAGGAATGTCCCGACTTTATCGATACCCTTAAGTCTGCCTGCGCTTCGTCTGTAGAATTCAAGTATTGAAAGAAGAAGAAACCAACCCCGAGTTGTTCTCAATGGATCATCCATCTTCAGATCTCCCAGGGGCCTGAAATAATCAGGGTTCAGGTTCTTCTTCTCATCGCTGGTGATATGAATAAAATCCGTGAATGCTTCCAGTAGTTTAATGACCGGATACATCACCAGATCCAGTGCCCGCTTCACCTCTGTAGATTCTTCCGCGAAGATCCCAATGGTTTCAAACAGTGTGGCGACCGTTGGCACTTTCCTCTTGAAGTAAATGAGTGTGAGGAATCGCGCCAGTTCACGAACAGCATTGAGCTGCGCGGTCTTCACCTCATCACCTACCATCAGTTCCCCGTTTGGATCAGGGTAATCACTTTCCTCCATGAGTTCGTGAACCGCCTCACAGACCTTGTACAATTCAGCGAGCAGTAAACCAAATGCTACGATGTTGCCAACATTGGGTATATCCGATTTATCGAGCCCAAGCTTAATGCGCAGTTTGTTCAACAGGCTCAGAATAAAATTCAGCTTCTCTTTGGCCTTTTGTTTACTCGCAGGATCCTCCTTTTGCCTGGCACCCAACTCTTTCAAAAACTCACCTCTGAATTGTTCATCCTCAACTAACTTCGATAACGGAGCGAATATTTTATCGAGCTCGTTGATCGCTTTGGTAACTGGATTCATTGAAGAGGGTGTATTTAATTAACTCATCTATGGTTCAAGGGGGTAGGCAGGCCTTTCGGTTACGGCCTTCCGCTCCAATGAAACATTGTATCGTACAAAAGGCTTTTCAAAAGTGCCAACCTTGTCCTGGTCCGGCGCCTCAAGAAACGGACTAAAGAACATGGAATGGCCCGTATAAAATTTTCCATCTTTTCTACTGAAGTCAATGATGGCGACATGGCTATACCAGTTTACGAAACGGTTGATATGAGACCTGGAATAAAATGAAGAACGTCTGAGCAGTCTGTCAACCTTGGTTTCGAAGGCGTCACCACTATTCTCGTTCATCAGAAAAGTCTGTTTGCACGTCTACGGGTATAGCAGACAGTGATGCAAAGCGTTCTGCATCCTGCCGATCGTCTCTTAGCACATTCATTCGCCAGAGGAATGAAGGATCGGGCGTGTCCTTCTTAAAGACAACGCGATTCAAAACAAGCGGCGGTGCATTGGCCTGCTCAAACTCTATCAATGGCCAGTCGCGCAACGTGAGGAGTACCGGCTTATTTCCCAACGCCTTCCCTATACGAAGCGGATAATGACTTGGTCGCGCATCAATAAATTGTCCTGGTGACTTTTGGGCTCTCAGTTTGACCTTTTTAATATCGTCTTCTTTCTCCCATCCAATCGCGGTAAGGTTGATAAATTCCCTGTTGAGACCCCCTGATAACGCTGACTCAGCAATGCCGGACGGAAGAATGCCCATGAGCGCACCGGATGGTTTGATGTTCTTCAATGAACTGGAGACCATCTGTACAAACCGTGCTGCCTGGGGTTCACCCTTCACCCAATAGTCCATCTCACTCGTAATACCGTAGTGGACATCGCCTGCGAGGAACAACACAGTTTTAAGAGCCGCACATCGTTTAAGCATGGCTTCAAAGCCCTCATTATGCAACGACCAGTGCTCAACGTCCAGGCTATGGTCGCCGGTGTGAACACCAATTCTTCTCTTGATATTAAATTCACTCTTTACCGGATCAGCCATGTGTATAAAGTCCAGGACTCGCGGTATGATCGGCTGTCCGATTGACTCAATGGCAGCAAGGCCCAGCACAGGCGCTCCCGAAATCACGATTGACAGTTCAATTCCGGATTCAGCTATAACGGGTTGTGGGATCATTTCTTCCAAAGCTTTCTTACCAATCAGGTTTGGCGGAAAGTTTAATCCTTTTGAAAAGTCGCGACGCGTGCGTGTATCCAGTACGTATACCTTAGCCTCGCTGATCCTCAATATGCAGTTCCATGGAATAAAGGGCTTTTCAAAATTGGCAAAGCCCAATGCTTCATTGAATGCCTTCGTAAGGTCTTCGCCAATTAGTTTTCTCGTTGTAGAAGTCAGTTTTTCACTGGCGTCGAATGTGCCGAATCCTTTGACCTGATCCTGGATCATCTTCAACAACTTCTTCCGGTCATACTTTTCCGTAGTGGTCGCATCCCAACCTTTTGGATCATTGCCCCACGCCTGGAACAACGCGTAAGCCATGAGTCCATTGCGAATGATCGTTTCTCCCAGTCGTGTTCCAAGCGCCTGCTTGGCCCAACCTCCGTTCATATACCAGTCGTCGGTGATATCATGATCATCGAAGCTCATGATGTTCGCCATGTTGGCAAGAACACGGCGCACTGCTTTCAAATCTTTCCTGAAATCTTCCACCAGTTCTCTCTGATGTGGCTCATCGGTGAGCGCCTTACGCTCTCGTCTGTTGCGATAGTTCTCCTTGGACGCCTTTGCGATCGGATCGTCATGAATCGCTACCTTCTTGCCGGATACATCAAGACTATACCAGTTCTTTGGTAACGTCGGCGTCTTCACCTCCTTGTCATCTTCATCCTTATCGCCCTCGACTACTTCGTACTTTAGATAAGGTAGCGTCTCATCACTTGTTTCTACCTGGAAACGGTCGAGGAAAAGCTGATCGATGGTAGGCAACTCCTTTGGCCACAATGCATCACACCATTGAAAGAGGTAAGCTGCACAAAACTCTGCAAATGAAAATAAGTGGTTTCCTTCATCGCCTGTAAAGCCTGAATAGAAATTGGTTGCACGGCGAAGCGGTGGAAGTGCATCAGATGTTACCTGCATCCAGATGAAATCACTGTCGGCAGTACCCTGAGCAAGAAAACTCTTTGTCGGGTCGGCGGGAAAAGGTACCTGCTCAGTCTTTTGCAAGAGGAAGTTTCCGACATCAGTATAATGCTGGATGAGGAAGTCGGAACAGTCATCTGCATAAATCTGATCGCCCGTGTGAAAGAAATAATGCGGACGGGCAACGGGTATCAGCTGTCGGTCGGATTCAATGAAATCAGGCTCGATTATCTTAGCCATGATGGCCAATGCGTCGCGACCGCTGCCATGCGGCTTGCGGCAGGATCCATGAGCAATGCGTGTCTGGTCTAGCTTCACCGGGGGCACGATGAAAGAAGGAAGCTGGCCCACTTTGAATCCTAACCGGTGAGGTTCCTCAAGCAGACCTTTCAATACACCGGCATCGTCTTTTTGTTTTAATGAAATGAGTGATTGAGGAGTTTCTTCCGGAGGGTTTGCCTCTGTGTCGTGAAAGATGAGGTTGTATGAATAGATCTGACCAGGAGTAAAAAGACCTGCGGATTCAATCACAGCAACGGCAATGTGAAGGTTCTTGCCAACGGTAAAGCAGGGCTTACTTTCAGATTTGAATGCTACCACTTTCTCCGGAAAGTCTGGAGCCGATGGAACACAGTAACCTGTGTATAATTCCAACTCAATATTGCGCGCCTCCTTCAATGCAACCCACACAGAAACAATCTCAGGTTCAACTCTTCGCACTATGGGTCCGCATATGATTAACGGCACTTCGCCAAATCTGGCGCTCAGCTTCTCGGAAATGGGCATCTCAACGATTGTTTAAAAATCCCAGGTCACCATGTCAAATGAACAGACCGTCACGCAACGTCATGCACACGATGAGTCGCCCTGAAAAAACCTGTGTCGAATGATCTGTTAGTACACTAAGGACAAGAGTCCGCTTAAAGAAAGAGCCGCCGGCGCCACGCTATTGCTGAGACATCTGACAACACCTGCCGGAGGGCTTGAATCAGGAATTAATTTTTGAAAAATAAGTTGAGAATTGAAAGTGATTCACCGTTAAGTTTTCTCTTTTAGCAAAAGAATAACCTGCAGCTAACTAAGTCAACCACAGAATCCCGGGAGGATATGCCGCTATAGCAGTGAATGTGGAACCAAATCAGTTCCACTATGCTGCCCTCACCGGCAGGCTTGTAGTAACGAACAGCCCAAATATCTGATCAAGTAGCCCATGTAACATCAAGGCCGCGTTAGGAAAACGAAACTCCACTACCTGAAAGGCAAACAAGGAGGGCTAACCGAATCAAAAATTCTTACGCCGCCCTGAGCGCCTTAGCCGGATTGGCAAGCGCGGCTTTGATAACGCCAAAAGCTATTGTCGAAAGGGCAACCGAGAAAAGTGTTATGCCGGCAATCAGAAACTCGCTCCATCCCATCGTTGTCCGATAGGCATAGCTTTCCAGCCAGAGAGACATGAGGTAATAGCTTAACGGACTGGCTACAAGCAACGCGATCACCACGTAACGGGCAGAGTCGCTCAATAACATCAGCATGATCTGCGTTGCTGATGCGCCCAAAATCTTTCGAACGCCTATCTCCTTCACCTTTTGTTCTACGGTGAAGGATATCAAGCCAAGCAGGCCGATACACGAGATGAAAATGGCGAGGCCCGTGAAGACCTTGACGATTGTAGTGAGCCGATTCTCCGCAGCGTAGGTCTCAGCAAAGTTTTGATCCATGAAGAATGACTCGAACGGCAGGTCGGGATTGATCTCCTTAAATTTGTCCCCGAGTTGATGAAGTGTAGCCGATATATCCTTCGACTCAATGCGGGCTATGATGTTGGGACAGTTCTCCCTGGGCACCAGGAATAACGGTTCGATTGTCTCCTTCAAAGAACGTGAATGGTAGTTCTTCACAACGCCTACGACCGTACGCCCCTTGCGTTGTTTATCATCCGGCGATGAAGAGTAGATCATCTTACCAATGGCGTTGTCGCCGTATCCAAGAATCTTTGCTGCTTCTTCGTTGATCACAACGGCGTCCGTCAGGTCCGTTGGATTTGCCGAAGAGAATGTTCTGCCATCCTTTAAAGGGATTTGCATCACCTTGAAATAGTCAGCATCAACCGATCCATCATATAACTGTACATTACTGATGCTGCCCTCAGCCCAATGCGCGTACATCGGATGTTCTTTGCCCGGATATTGAACTGCTCCTGTAACCTCAACTACATGAGGACTCTCACGAATAGCATGCACCAGGACCTTATACTTTTCCACTGCTTCCTTTGAGGGAAGTGGAATCACTACCAGCTCATTCTTATTAAACCCAAGATTTTTGTTCTGAATAAACTTCAACTGATTGATAATAGTGAGCGTTCCAATAATAAGGACGATTGAAATTGTGAATTGAAACACAACCAGTGACTTTCGAAGGATCAGACTACCCGTTCCACCGTTCTTGTTTCCCTTCAGGGTGAGAATAGGTTTGAATGCTGAAAGATAGAATGCAGGATAAAGGCCGGACCCAAGGCCTACCACGATCATAACGATCAGCATGGTTATCAGTAGCGGCGTATTACTAAATAAATTGATGGTAACAGACTTCTGCATCAAATCATTCAGCAACGGCAGCGAGAGATATGCAATGGCGATGGCCAGAGCAAAAGCAATTGCAGTCATGACAAATGCTTCACCCAAAAACTGAACCACCAACTGCGTGCGCACGGCTCCTGCTACTTTGCGCATGCCTACTTCCTTGCCACGCAATGTTGCATGCGCGCTTGACAGGTTCATAAAGTTGATACAGGCGATCACTAAGATGAACACTGCGATCGTCGCCATAACATAGATATAAGTGATGCTTCCGTTAGGTTCAAACTCACCGCGCTTGTTTGAGTACAGATGAATAGCTGACAGTGGCTGAGCGCTGAAGTTGTACCAGGCAACATTGTACTTCTTAACAATGTCAACCATCTTCCTATCGATCTCCGTTGAAGTGTGCCCCTCTTTGAGCAGGAAGTAGGTGCGCGGATCGGTCCAACCCCAGTTATCTGAATTAGATGATGGCGACGAGCTATAGGAAAAGAGGAAGCTGGGATGAAAGTGAGAATTGACCGGGAGACTTTCCACCACTCCTGTTACCTCAACCGCCTTGTCGAAAATGACCAACGTCTTTCCAATCGGATTTATGTTGCCGAAGTACTTTTCAGAAACTTCTTCGGTGATGACCACTGTGTTGGGATCCTTCAGCAGTGATTTACCACCGTGCAATACATTGAATGAGAATATGTCGAGTATCTCCGGATCGGCATAATAGAAGTTGTCTTCCGTGAAACTGACATCACCAGCCCTGACTACGACGTCGCGGTTGGGGAATAATCTGCCGGCCTTAACTACTTCCGGAACCTCGGCCATCAATGTTCGGGCGAGCGGTTCCGGTGATTTCACATTCGGCACAACGTCGTCACCCTCTCCTATCGTATAGCTCATCCGGTATATGTTCGGATAATTCTTGTTGAAGGTATCGTAACTGAACTCGTACTGGATAAACATCACCAGTAAGATGCAACAGGCAATTCCGAGCCCTAAGCCCGAGATATTGATTGCCGAAAGGGCCTTATACTTGATGATGTTTCGGAGGGCAATGTTCAGGTAGTTGCGAAACATAGGTATAGCGTTTAAACGTGACGATCCTGATTGGCTACCGGGAAGCTGAAGGAAGGTTACAGCGTGAAAGAAAATTAAGTTAGAAATGATCCCGGGGCACCCAATCCAGACCTCTGAAATAACTGGTCGTCATTCTCCGGGCTGTTTTCAATTCATAGCGGTATATTTATCAATAGCTTTAAACGCTCCTCGTGGATAGCCTGAGCAAACTTGCCATTTCAATCTGGACGATTCTGCTTTTTGGCATCGGATTGTTTGTCGCCGTTTTGATTTGGCCGCCCAGGTTTTTAGGCGATCCTTTATATCATCCGTTGTTCATACAGAACGACCGGTCTGAACAACTGATATTAAAGACTTACACACAGACCGCCAGGGATCATAACAGCGTAACAATAGACTCGTTGGTTTTGCAGTCAGGCGAAACACTGAAGATTGGAGTGACTCTTCAATGCTCTGAAATTGATTCCACGTCAATCAATTTTGATGCGATAGAATTATTTGATCAAAGTAAGCATCCAAAACTTTACAAGAGGAAGGCGCTTGCAGAGTTCCTGCTAACAATTAAAGCAACGGGATGTTCAACGTACCTGATTAGGTGAGTTACATTGGAAAGCACAGTCGCATTAACATTGTTCACGGGAGGCTGGCAATTGTCAGCCTCCTTCTTTTTGTATCTTGTGCGATTAACTGCATCAAAATAATCATTTCGTGAAAGCGACTTCCGTTTTACTTCTGATAACAGGTTTCATTGCCATGTCGTGTTCAAAGGAAGAGCCACCCAAAAATCTGGATGAAGCTATCGCCTATTTTGAAGAACACTGGAGTCCCGGGCAGCTGCGCGAATTCCAGCTTAAAGATGAAAACACGGCCGTCACTGAACTTCATACAAGCGTAGGCGGGTGGATCAGAAACAACTGGATTCATGATGAACGGAGTCCTGGCCTTGTTCGATTCTTTGACTCGCTGCACTACAGGCATCCCGATGATATATCCTCCACCATATTGACATCACTTCATCGAAAGCTCAACAACCAGGACATCGATCTGCAGGGCCAAATTGCTGCGTACGAGTCGTACTGGAAACCCGTAATGGAATGCGAAGAGCTCCAGCAAAAAGCAGCGAATGAACTAAATAATAAACTTCAGATTGGTGATACCTTGACATTGCTATTTCCTGTAGATGATTCCAGTAACAACAGAAACGCAGTCATCTATTCTTGCCCAACGACACAATGGACTTTCGACGATAATAACGACTTAAGAGTCGAGGGTATCGTTACGAGAAAGTTTCACATTAACAGTGCGACGAATCATTTTATTGATTACGAAATCATAAGGATGAACTACGAGAATACCCGGATCCTCGGGCAGGAAGTGGCTTTGGGGGACACAATAGATTTACACCTGGGGGCCTTAACGATCTCAGAAAATTGACATTGCAAATGAGAACAGGTAAACCATCATTGCAACCTGACTAAATATCAAACCGCTATTATGGTACTGACACTATTCAAAGAAAGCCTCTGGCAGCAATTTGATGCTTCGATCGAAATGCTAAAGAACGCGATCGTCATGTGGCCCGATGCAAAGTGGGAACATCCACGCCGGTTCTTTGACATGGCATATCATACGTTATTCTTCCTCGACTATTACCTTACCAATCCCCCGGAAGCATTTGCTCCACCTTTGTCCTATATATTGTTGAAAGAAGTTCCCGAAGACCGGATCGATGACATTTTTCCAGAACGGCTTTTCACGAAGCCTGAGATGCTTGATTTCCTCGAGGCGTGTCGCAGGAAGTGCCACGACGTCATCAGCGGCATCACGGAAGATACTATTCAAACACGCTGGATTGAGCAAGACAGTTCAAGAAACTATTTGATGATTGAGCTTCTGATGTATAACATGCGTCACGTTCAACACCATGCAGCGCAGATGAACATGATGCTGAGGGCCGAAATAAAAAATGCACCAGGGTGGGTTTCAAGAGCCAAGACTAGTTTGTAACAATCAACCGCGAATTACTTTTCCTTCAACAACTGCAAATCCTCCGCCGGATCATAATCAACCGGCAGGCTCTCCGCGACAACTTCCCAACTCCAATATCCCTCGTAAGCAAGGTTCTCCTCTGATAACACCATTCCATTAGGTTCGACCGCGACTTCACCTTTCAGCAAATGCAGTCCCGATTCCTGTGGACGAATCATACCGACAAGTTTAGGCTCACGCGCACGCAAATATTCCACAGGTTCACTTTCATCGATGTACGTAACCAGTAACTCTCCGCTGAACAAAATGACCGGCCTCGTCGGTGTTGACTTCACCGGATCGAGAAAGCGATTGTAGTTGAGCAATGTTGGAATCCGGATCTTATCCGGAAAGAGCTTTGACTTCACTCTCAGCAACGTATCGCTATGCGTAAAATCATTTTCTTCACCAGGCCCCGTTCGTTCGTAATTTATCGTGAGGAAAAAACCTTCCTCGGTTAATCGCCTGTTATAAAGTGCACGCATGAAATGAAGCTCCGAGCCATAGTATGCCTCTAACCGGTTAGCGGCCAATTGCCGTTCCTCCTGCTCGTCGCGGGCGGGCAATCGTTCATAGACCATCTGCGTGCGATACTTCAGACGAGTCATGGGTCGGTTGAAGGTAAAGTATTCGAGGAGGCAAGTGATCTTGTAACCAAGTCCTAAGTTTTCAATTACCAGCAGACTGTCGGCGGCAGCGTTGAGTACTCCCGCCTTATTATTAAAATAGAGTGCCCGCTCGTTTAAGATCCTGCACTTGTGTGCGTTCTTACTTTGACCAATGAAGAGCTCCTTAAATGTTGTGAAGTCAGCGAGAGAGCGCCTCCGTACCTCACGCTTGTCCGTGACCACTAACTCCTGCAATACAGTAGCCGAAGGTTTGAGAACAACGGTGTACGCTTTGGCATCGGACGACTCAATATTGACCATCTCGGTTTGATAACCGACATAAGAAACGACAAGGCGATACCCGCCCTTCTTTATTCCAGGGATGGCAAACGTTCCATCAGGGTTGGAGAGTACCCCATAAGTTGTGTTCGCCAGAAAGACACTGGCGGAAGGTAGTGGTTTCCTGTCAGAGGCATTCAGCACCTTTCCTCTGACAGTATACACTTCCTGAGCATATCCTGAAATGCAAATGAAGACTAACGCGACTTTAATGAGGTTGTGCATCAAACTTTGGTTCTCATGCATTGGATAAAGAAATATACAGAAAGGAAATTACAATTCGCCCTACCTGCAGGTTCCTGTCAGCCTGGTCAGCGGGCTCAGCGAAAAAATAGGGTTAACTATAAATGTGACTGAACTCCTAAGGCGATCAGATTTTTCCTGAGAACGCCTGAAGGCTGGTTGGTAATTATTAGTCCTCAAGTTGTACACTGAACGTCTCACTGTTTACAGTGACAATGTTTTCATGAAGTCGTTTACCGTGATTAAAGTTTTTTTAATAAATGACGTCAGTCATTTTAATTGTAGAATATATTACTCATTTTCATGTTGTAGTCACCCAGAGTCACGTTTCCTTAATTTTTTAAAAACCCACTCCCATGAAAGGCCAACTTATGAGCCTAGGCATATTCTTTTGCCTAAGCTTCGGCTTGCTTTGTCACATTGCAAGCGCTCAAAATCCGCCATCCGGCTTTGCATCTGTAACCGTTTCCAGTCAATGGAATGAAGCTGTCGGTCTTGCTTTCAGCAAAGATGGACAAGACATGTTTGTTTGGGAGAGAGGTGGAAAAGTCTGGGTTGTGAGGAACAGCCAACGCACACTCTTATTAGATATAACCGAAGAGGTTGGCGGATGGCATGATCACGGACTCCTTGGTTTCGCCCTTCATCCAAACTTTGATCAGAACGGCCAATTCTATGTCCTGTATCTGGTGGACAGGCATTATCTGAAAAACTTTGGTACGGGATCTTACAATCCATCCGCCAATGAATTCTTCGATGCTACTATCGGAAGACTGACGCGATACACTGCATCGAAGAATGGCAACGGCTATACAATTGTTGGCGGTAGCAGAAAGATATTACTTGGAGAAACTATATCTACCGGGATTCCGGTATTGTCTATAACCCACTCAACGGGAACAATTGTATTCGGTACGGACAACACGTTGCTTGTCGCAACGGGAGATGGTGCCAGTCCCGCTGTACACGACAGTGGGAATGCCAGCTCGTCGTATTACGTGAAGGGGCTCGCAGAGGGAATTATTCGTCCGGCTGAAAATGTCGGGGCGTTCCGCTCGCAGCTGCTGGATGGTTACAATGGAAAAATCCTTCGCATCGATCCGGAGACCGGTGCAGGAATTTCAAGCAATCCTTTCTATGATCCTGCCAAACCCAATTCAGCAAAATCAAAAGTGTGGGCATTGGGATTTCGCAATCCCTTCAGGATGAGTTTCAAGCCTAACACAGGAAGCCATAATCCTGACGACGGCAACCCAGGCATACTTTACGTTGGTGATGTGGGTTGGAATCTTTGGGAGGAAATCAACGTAGTGGATCGGCCTGGACAAAATTTCGGATGGCCCATATATGAGGGACACCTGGCCAATGATAATTCCAATGTCTATGCGTCGATACTCACGCCGAATATGGATGCGCCTAATCCGCAGTTTGGGGTGAACGGTTGCACGCAGCAATACTTCAATTTTCAGGATCTCATCAAACAGGAGACACTCAGTGGAGCAGCAACCTTTCTGAATTCATGCGGAGGACAAACCATTCCGTCAAACATCACTACCTACGTTCACAGTCGCCCTCTTCTGGCCTGGCGCCACTGTTGTGAACCTGCGCGCGTGGCAACGTTCAACGGGCAAACGCCAACAACATCACAGGTGCTGCCAGGTGCTTCTCCGGTTCCGGGGCCTGATTTTGTGGGACAGTCGTCGACCGGTGGTTTGTTCTATACGGGTGCCGACTTTGCCGGCTTTCAAAACAGTTACTTCTTCGGTGATTATGCGGCAGGCTGGATTCGTAACATCACAGTTGATGGCAACGATAACCCAACGTCGGTAAGGAACTTTGTAGATCAGAATGTGACACCCGTTGCGTTTGCCATGCACCCTTCTGAAGAAGGTCTGTACTATGTGAATTTTCCCGATGAAATCCGGAAGATCACCTTCAGCAACAACCGCCCCCCGATAGCAGTGGCAACGGCGGATCAGACTTTCGGAGGGGGTCCTCTTACGGTTCAATTCAAAGGCGATGCATCGACTGACTTCGAGAATCAACCACTTAACTACAGCTGGAACTTTGGCGACGGTTCGGGGGTGAGTACATCGGCCAATCCTTCACACACATTCAATGCGCCTCCCGACGTTCCCACCCCGTATACGGTTACTTTAACAGTCACCGACAATCAGGGCGCGACCAATCAGACAAGTATCAACATCTCAGTCAACAATACACCGCCACAGGTTACGATAACCAGTCCCATCAACAACGACAAGTATCCGCTCACGGGAGAGACGACATACACGCTGCGTGCCGAAGTTTCCGATAGTGAACACAACAGCAGCCAGCTCACTTACCGATGGCAAACAATTCTTCACCATGAAGTTCATGAACATCCGAGTCCACCGGATAATGCTATCGAGACAACCACGTTAATCTCGCCACTGGGTTGTGACGGTGAGGAATACTATTATAGAATTGTTCTGACCGTGACGGATGCGGCCGGGGCAGCGACAACCAGGGAAGTCAGACTTTATCCGGACTGTGGCAGTTCGGGACAGGTTACGCCAACGATCAACTGGCCTCAGCCGGCATCCATCGTTGTGGGCACGCCGCTGTCTGTGACTCAACTAAACGCCACGGCAAACTATAATGGCAACAGTGTGCCGGGTACGTTCACCTATACACCACCATTGGGAACGGTATTAGCCGTAGGCAACAACCAGCAATTGCAGGTGAACTTCACACCGAATGATGCAATACTTTATAATACCGCGACCAAAACCGTGTCGATAAATGTATTGTCGAATACAAGCAATTTCTACAGGGCCATCAATCTTAATGGACCAGCACTCACCATCGATGGCAACAACTGGGAGGCTAGTGCTTCAGCAGGCGGCTTCTCCTTTTCCAATGGACAACCGTTCGCCAATCAGGGAGTAACGCTCGTGCCATCAACGGATGCCAACCGTGCTTCCATGATCCGCTCATGTATCTACGGACCTAATTTGGGTATAGCGCTCGGCAATGTGCCAGTTGGAAATTATCAGGTGTATCTCTACGTCTGGGAGGATAATAGTCCCGAAGTATTTAATGTCTCGTTGGAAGGCAGCGTTGTTCAGGCCAACTTCAACAGCGGAACTGCGGGTAGCTGGACTAAGCTTGGGCCGTATCAGGTGAACCTTACCGATGGAACGATCAACGTGAATGTAAACGGTGGTTATGCAAACGTATCGGGTCTTGAAGTATGGACTGCAGGAAGTCAGCAGCCAACAGGTCCCACTATAGTCAACCCTATTCCCGATCAGGTTGCAACGGTTGGTATGGTGTATAACTATACTTTCCCTTCAAATACCTTTAGCGGAACGGGAATCAATTACGCCGCTACATTGATGGATGGCAATATCCTACCTGCATGGCTTGGCTTTAATGCCACCACCAGAACATTCAGCGGCACTCCTGGTGCGGGTAATACTGGAACTATCGGTATCCGTGTAACAGCAGCAAACGGTGGAGGATCAGCCAATGACGTATTTAATCTCACGGTCAATGCTGCAGGTGCAACTACCTTCTATAGGGCAATCAATCTTAATGGTCCTGCGCTCAGCATTGATAGTCGTAACTGGGAGGCCAGTGCATCTTCTGCCGGATTCTCGTTCACGAACGGAGCAACGTTCTCCAATCAGGGTGTAACATTGGTGCCGGCCACCGATGCCAATCGGGCAACCATGATCAGATCTTCCATCTATGGCAACAATCTCGGCATCGCGCTCGCCAATGTACCTGCCGGCAATTATGAAATCTATCTTTACGTGTGGGAGGATAACAATCCGGAAGTGTTCAATGTCTCACTGGAGGGTAGTGTTGTTCGTGCCTCCTTCAACAGTGGTAGCGCCGGAAGCTGGACCAAACTTGGCCCTTATCAGGCGAGCATTGCCGATGGTACCATCAACGTCAATGTAAATGGCGGATACGCCAACCTCTCAGGACTGGAAGTATGGAGCCTGGGAAGTCAACAACCGATCCCTCCTGCCGTCGTCAATCCTATTCCCGATCAGGTTGCAACGGTTGGTATAGGGTACAACTATACTTTCCCTGCCAATACTTTTAGTGGAACAGGCCTGAGTTATGTGGCTGCATTGTCTGATGGAAACGCTCTTCCTGCATGGCTTGGATTTAATGCGACCACCCGAACATTCAGTGGCACACCTGGCGCAGGCAATACGGGAACTATCAGCGTTCGTGTTACTGCTTCCAACTCGGCAGGACCAGCCAACGATGTATTCAACATCACCGTCAATGCTGCAGGTTCAACAGCATTCTACAGGGCAATCAATGTTAACGGAGTTGCACTCACCATAGATGGTAATAACTGGGAGGCTAGTGCTTCTGCTGCAGGCTTCTCTTATACCAATGGAACGCCGTTTGCCAACCAGGGTGTAACGCTGGTGCCAGCGACGGATGCCAATCGTGCCTCCATGATCAGGTCATTTATCTACGGACCCAATCTCGGTATCGCTCTCGCCAATGTTCCAGCCGGCAACTATCAGGTGTATGTTTACGTGTGGGAGGATAACAATCCCGAGGTATTTAATGTCTCGCTGGAAGGCAGTGTTGTTCGCGCCAGTTTCAACAGCGGAACTGCGGGAAGCTGGACTAAGCTTGGACCTTATCCCCTGAACCTCACCGACGGAACAATCAATGTGACCGTAAATGGTGGTTATGCTAACATATCGGGTCTTGAAGTATGGAGTACCGGAAGTCAGCAACCCGTGCCTCCTGCTGTGGCCAACCCTGTTCCTGATCAGGTCGCAACGGTTGGTGTAGCGTACAACTATACTTTCCCTGCCAATACTTTTACCGGAACAGGCCTTAGTTATGTCGCTGCATTGTCGGATGGAAGTGCTCTTCCTGCCTGGCTGGGATTCAACGCAACCACCCGAACTTTCAGTGGCACTCCTGGTGCGGGTAATACTGGAACTATCGGTATCCGTGTAACAGCAGCAAACGGTGGAGGATCAGCCAATGACGTATTTAATCTCACGGTCAATGCTGCAGGTGCAACTACCTTCTATAGGGCAATCAATCTTAATGGTCCTGCGCTCAGCATTGATAGTCGTAACTGGGAGGCCAGTGCATCTGCTGCCGGATTCTCGTTCACGAACGGAGCAACGTTCTCCAATCAGGGTGTAACATTGGTGCCGGCCACCGATGCCAATCGGGCAACCATGATCAGATCTTCCATCTATGGCAACAATCTCGGCATCGCACTCGCCAATGTACCTGCTGGCAATTATGAAATCTATCTTTACGTGTGGGAGGATAACAATCCGGAAGTGTTTAATGTCTCACTGGAGGGTAGTGTTGTTCGTGCCAACTTCAACAGCGGTAGCGCCGGAAGCTGGACCAAACTTGGCCCTTATCAGGCGAGTATTGCCGATGGTATAATCAACGTCAATGTAAATGGTGGTTTTGCCAATCTCTCGGGACTGGAAGTATGGAGCTTAGGAAGTCAACAACCGATCCCTCCTGTCGTGGTCAATCCTATTCCCGATCAGGTTGCAACGGTTGGCGTAGTGTACAATTATACTTTCCCTGCCAATACATTTAGTGGAACAGGCCTGAGTTATGTCGCTGCTTTGTCGGATGGAAGTGCGCTTCCTGCATGGCTTGGATTTAATGCGACCACCCGAACATTCAGTGGCACTCCGGGTGCAGGCAATACGGGAACTATCAGTGCTCGTGTTACCGCTTCCAACTCGGCAGGGCCAGCCAACGATGTATTCAACATCACCGTCAATGCTGCAGGTTCAACTGCGTTCTACAGGGCAATCAATGTTAACGGTTCAGCACTGACCATTGATGGTAACAACTGGGAGGCTAGTGCTTCTGCTCCAGGTTTCTCCTTTACCAACGGAACACCGTTTGCCAACCAGGGTGTAACACTGGTGCCAGCGACGGATGCCAATCGTGCCTCTATGATCAGGTCGAGTATCTACGGACCTAATCTTGGAATCGCGCTTGCCAATGTGCCGGCCGGAAGTTATCAGGTGTACGTGTACGTGTGGGAGGATAACAATGCGGAAGTGTTCAATGTCTCATTAGAAGGCGTGGTGGTTCGCGCCAGCTTCAACAGCGGCACGGCGGGCAGCTGGACTAAACTTGGACCCTATCCTCTGAATCTAACCGACGGAACGATCAATGTGAATGTTAGTGGTGGTGGATATGCGAACCTTTCCGGACTTGAGGTCTGGAGTGTTCCCGCACAATCACAAGGTGGCGCGCGCGAAGCAATAGCAACTATTAGAACTGCTTCTGTCGCAGAACAAAATGCAGTAACCGAGTTTGTGGACCTCACGGCGTACCCTAATCCGTTCTCAGACAAGGTAACGGTCGTGTTCACTACAAGGCAAACCGGACCGACGCGTTTGGTGATGCTGGACGCCCATGGGGCACAGGCGAGAACCGTATATAGTCAGACGGCAACAGCCGGTACAACGGTTAAGCTGGAGGTCGAGTCAGGAACTTTGCCTAACAGCGTATATCTGCTTCAACTGATCAATGGCAGCTATGTGCGACAACTCCGTGTAACCATTATGAAGTAAACGGTATACCCGACGCGGAATTCAACAGCGGATCCCTATCCGCTGTTGCTGCGTGTCTGAAGTGATCGCCTGGATAAGAAACCAGGTGAACAATATCTTCCTCGTATAAGGCCAGGAATATCGACTACTACGACTATTAATTAGCTGCAGCGAGCCGCTACCTCTTCTTTGCTGGCGGAGGTGGTGTGTCCCGGGTTAGTGGTATAGTCTTCCTCAACATCTTCCCTGCATAACCCGTCAAATACAAATAAAAATCTTCCGGTATACCATCTTCAAACTTCAAAAACCGACTGGGACCAACAGGCGGATCCTGTGAAACCTTCATGATTGCAGTGCCCTCATCGACCTCATCGAACATGGCAACGTAGATCATAGACGCTTCGTTAGCAATCGCTGTTGAAAGTTGTCGCCAGTAGAAGCTACCACGATCGCGCCGGATCTGATCGAACGGAAACTCCGGATAGAGATTCGACCAGGTGAAGCCGGGAAATACTGTGGGAGCATACTCTACTTTGTTTTCGCGACACCAGGCCATATCCGCTTTCTGCACTTCCGCGTACATCAAATATTCTGTTTCGTTCTTATATCGTCCGACAGTCCATGGATGAATAATATCCACATTCCGGATTACGTCGTGAAGTCTTGCATCCGGTTCAGTATCCGATGTGAGCGTTCTCCAGTAGGTAGGCACCCCAAGCATCACAGAGCAGCCGCCGTATTGAGCGTCATTCTTTAGAAATTCTATTAGTCTGCTTATACTCGTCAACGTGTAGTCTCGTCCGGCAAATCCAACGCCCCACAACACAACGAGCGGTTTGCCTTTGTGGTAGAGATATGGCTGCCTGTTTCCTCCGCCAGTGATCTTCATACTGTCGACCAGGTTCTTCCAGTCCCTGATAATCAACGGGACGTCTATACTATCGCGCATGCCCGACAGATCGTACATAACTGCGATTGCTCGTTCATACTTTCGGGAAGCGATCAGCGCATCAGCTAATACTTTGTTGAAGTGGTTGCGAACGATACCATTCTTGCGTGCATTGGCAACGAACCGTTGCATGAACACTCCATCGATGCCGTACTCCTTCATCCATCTGAACCTGACCTCCGTTGTTGATGCGTCATGATCACTTGGCAGATAAGCGATACTTCCGTCGGCGTGTTTGAATGGCGTCTCGTACTGGCGCGGATACTCTTTTGACTCAGGCCACATGTCGATCTTGCAATTGCCGGGGCCAAATGTTCCTCTTTGAAGGTAATGTCCCCATCCCCTACCCGCCCCGTCTTCGGGAGTGTTATGCCATCCCTGGTAGCCGGCCATGATAAGGCCATTGTATGACGGATGCAGTGAAGTTTTGCTGTGCTTTGTCTGAGCGGTCAGATTAAACGTAAGTAAAACAGCGGCAACAAAAACAATAAGGTTTAATCTCATGCGATAATGATTATTGCCTCGTTCGATAAATTCTATTTGATATGTATGACATACTCCTGACCTGCCTTAGTTACCAGGTCATACTCATACACTGTTCTTGTCTTCGTTTGAGTTTGATTCAGGCCCTCAGCAACAACAGGTGCTTTAGCTGCCGAAATGTCGAAGAATATGTTTGGGTTTTTACCGCTGGCTGTAGTCAGCAGCTTGTCCTTGATTGGCTGATAAGTTCTAAGGCGACAAATACCACCTAATGCCGATTTGATCTTTACCTGCGCAAGTATGCCCGCCCTCCATTCAAGATCCAAAGTGAATCCACCGCGCGCACGAAGGCCCGTGATCTTTCCGTTCTTCCAACTGGTTGGTAGGGCCGGCAACAGGTGGATGGCACCGTCATGACTTTGCATCAGCATCTCTGCAATGCCCGATGTACAACCAAAGTTTCCATCAATCTGAAAAGGCGGATGTGCATCAAGCAGATTCAAATAGGTTCCACCGCCCTGACCCTCACCTTCACCTGCGTAGGTGAGCTGATCGCGAATCAGCGAATACGCCCTGTCTCCATCGAGCAGCCTGGCCCACAGGTTAACCTTCCAGCCCATAGACCAACCGGTAGAGCGGTCACCCCTGTGCTCAAGCGATGTCTTTGCAGCATCAAACAACGCGGCGTTTCTATAAGGAGAGATCTGATTGGAAGGAAACAGTCCATAGAGATGCGACACGTGTCTGTGATTGTCATCTTCGCGATCCCAATCCTGCAACCATTCCTGCAGCTGTCCCCACTTGCCGATGTGCATGGGCATCAACTCCTTTTGTTTCTTTCTAACGGAGTCAGCAAGCTCTTGGTCAAGGGAAAGTATTGTCGACGCTGCGATGAAATTAGAGAATACATCATGGGTAAGCTGTGCATCCATTGTCGTACCTCCAGCAATAGAGACTTCATTCATATGAGAATTCTCCGGTGACATCGAGGGCACGACCACCAGCCAGTTATGACCTGGCTCGCGTTGGAGTACATCCGAAAGAAACAGCGCAGCGCCTTTGAGAATGTTATAGTTTGCTTTCAGAAAATCTTTATCGCCGGTGTACAGGTAGTGCTGCCACAGATGCTGCGACAACCACGCTCCTCCCATCGGCCAGAGTCCGTAAAATGCGCCGTCTACAGGACCGGTAATCCGCCATATATCCGTATTGTGATGAACATTCCATCCGCGGGCATTGTACATAATCCGGGCGCTTTCTCTTCCACTCACTTCAAGGTCCTTCAACATTGAAAACAAAGGCTCACTCATCTCCGGCAGGTTAGTCACCTCCGACGGCCAGTAGTTCATCTCGGTGTTGATGTTGATCGTATACTTGCTGCCCCAGGGAGGATTAACCTTATCGTTCCACTTACCCTGAAGGTTTGCAGTTTGTGTGCCTGGTTGAGAAGAGCAAATCAACAGATATCGTCCAAACTGAAAGTACAAACTCACCAATGCAGGATCCGGATTGTTCTTAAAGTCCTTCAGCATTACGTCCGTAGAGCCGCTTGCACCAGCCGAACCTAAATCAAGTACGACTCTGTCGAAGTACTTCCGATAGTGACTGATATGTGCTGCTTTAAGTTTATCATATACCTTCTTATCCGCCTGTGCGAGGTATTGTTTTGAACGTGACTCCTCATCTCCCGACAGGTCTTTATAGTTCACGAAATTGGTTGCCATGGAGACATAGAGGATCGCTTCGTCCGCCTTTTCTATCCGTACCGTGGTATCGGTCGACGTTGTGCGGCCACCTTTCACAACCGGGTGCATGCGCGCCTGGAACTTTACTTTACCAATCTTATTGTCTGCATTACCCGAAACACCCTTCAGTACCAATTCTGAATTTGATGCAGATACCTGGTGAATCTTTTGCGGACTATTAAAGCCAACCGAGCAGCTAATACTACCCGGCTTATCCGCCGTAAGACGAACAACTACCAGCTGATCAACAAATGAAGTAAAGATCTCCCGACGGTACGTGACACCATTCACCTTGTAAGAAGTGGCTGATGTCGCCTTGGAAATGTCAAGCTCCCGCCGGTACGAGGAATAGTTTTCATGACCAGCAAAGTCTATTAATAAATTGCCCACTGGCTGATAAGGCATTCCATTGTTACCGTTTAATGCTTTTGGCGGAACAACCTTAAAGGCCGCCTCCTGCGCTTCCTTATACTTGCCTTCGAAGATCAATCTGCGGATCTCAGGAAGAGCGTCGCCGAATCCATTGGACAGAACATTATTTCCGGGCTCACCAGCCCATACGGTCTCTTCATTAAGCTGAAGCATTTCCTGTGGTACTCCCCCAAACACCATAGCGGCTATCCTGCCGTTGCCAATGGGTAAAGCTTCATTCCAATTGGATGCAGGTCGTTCATACCAGATGAGATTTGATTGCGCTATCAGTGCTGACTGACTGAAAAGGATGAGTATAAAGATTCCAAGATGTTTTCGGATTTTAGACATGGTGCTGGATAAGGTTGTGCCTCTCAAGTTAATGATCGATGCAGCTACAACGCTTTCATCAGCCGATTTTAATTTAACATTCGCCCTCATGCCCGGATCAATTAAGTGCCCATTCGACCGGCGCGCCATTCAACAATAGTTTTGTCCCCTCCATCGTAAACTGACGCCACGCGAACCGGACAAACTTTCTATCGATAGGAACATTATTCTCTGTATCCAGCTCAACGGTGAGGCCATACAGGTGCGGCTCATCCGGCGTCCAGCGATCGAGTTGATCTTCGACTTTCTGTCTAAACAATAGTTGCGTCGTACAGCCTGCCGGTAATTCAATTACATTTGTCGCGGAGAAATTGAGTACCTCGGCACCCAGGGTCCAGCAGCTATTGGACACAGCCTCTTCATACACAGCATTCTTCTTCCACGACCTTACGACGGCGGCTCCTGTAATCTTCTGACTGCTGTTTGAATAGTTGTGGATCGTCGCCCGCACAGTAAGTTCTTTACTCTTCAGATCCGGATCGACATGTACGTTTTCTATCATCATCTCTGGTACAGCTATCACATGTACATCCTGCCATATTCCTGCCACATGTTGTCCCCAGAACGAACCTGCAATTGACCTGCTTCGGCTATAATCTTCGCCCACTGAAGCAAGACTTTCTTTCGCGATGCCAACGACAATTTCATTCGTGCCGCGATGAAGAAGTTGGGTTGCCTCGACCTCTGTTGGAAGGGATAAATCGTGATGCTCACCAGCCAGTTTCCCATTGATGTATGTCCTGCTTAAGCCGGCAATGGCTTCAAAATGAATCCTGAGTACCTTCTTGTTCCAGCTTTCGGGCAGTACAAACTCCCGCTTCATCCAGCCAATGTTTGCCTTTTCCCATTCAGTTGGGTATGACGGATACGTGGAAAAATTTCCTCCCTCCCCTTTACCAAAGGAATTGGCATTCCAGGGCGACGGTATTTTGATCGGCACAGAGTCCCACTCAAAATGCTGGGGCAAGGTAAACCTGGATATATCATCGGCGTAAACGGGCATGAAGTTCCATTTGCCATTGAGGCAAAGCTCACTTCTAAAAGGTAATTCCTCACTGTTCACAACGCCGCCCAGGGGACTAAACGTATATTGGTACCGTTGCACGATGCTGTCTGAACCTGGATCACAACCCGTCAGGACGATGACCAACATCACTACTATAAACCTGCACATATCAATTTCTTCAGGAAGAGGGTTATCGGTTCGCTCCGGAAATGAAAAGGGTCTCCGCACCTGACCTGGCTACGGAGACACCTTGTCATTTTGGAACACTCAGACACTGCCCGGTCTAAACCCATTAAGACAAAACGAACAGTGCTTTTGTATTCGATGCACGTATTAAGGAATGTTCACTTCAAACACCTTGCTGTAGTTGAATTTACCCTGTGCGTTGTCTGTTCTCGTGCCGACCCTGACATAGTGCTTGCCGGACGGCTGATTCTTCAGCGTATCCGAGAACGTTGTTGCAGCGATCGCATCATAGGAAAGTGATCCCAGGTCGTGGCCCACGTTCGCATCGTTCACAGCGTTGCTCACGGAAGGTACCTTTGCGATAACCGTTACTGAGCGAATGATGTTCTGCGTTATCACTGCGGGTCTTGTTAAGGTGTAGTCTATGATTACGTTCTTTCCCACAACGCGCGGAGTAGACGCATGCACGGTCGCGAAAGGTGTAACGGTAAAGCTCACCTCTGTCGCGCCACTGATAGTAATGCGAGCCGTATCTGGCTTCAGGAATGGCCCTTCTATAGGAATAACCCGATAGTCATTAGAGAAGAGCTGGGTATTCCTGAAACTACCATCTGCCTTACCCCAGAAATCAATAGGGATAACGTTGATATAACCATTCTCAATGAGCCGGACACGGAACCCGTTGGGTTGTTCCGTCTGGATACCCTCGCCAGTTACGTTGTCAATAACCTGGCCCTGGATACTGGCGTTGGGACCATCGTAGTTATCTATGTCTGTATTGAAGCAGCCGGTGAGCAACACTATGCAGGCCACTATCGCCATACAATTCAGGATTTTCATATTCTTAGGATTAAGGAATTAATAGAGAGGATTCTGAACAAGTTTTGGATTCTTCTGAATCTCGCTGGGATCTATTTTTTCATAGTACAACTTGGGCCAGAACGTAAGAATATTTCCAACGGGCACTTTGGTGAATACGTATGAGTTCGCCTGCAGATCGTAGTAAGGATACAAAGCTGTCAGCTTGGTGTTAGAGATCAGCTGGTCTCCGGTGTGCCAGCGACGGATGTCCCAATACTTATGGTTTTCCAAAGCAAGTTCCGCCTGACGTTCGTGACGTACCCGGTCCTTCGTGATGTCACTATCATTCAGCGTTACTATGCCGGCACGGGTCCTGATCAGGTTAACAGCCGTCTTAGCGTTTACAACATCTCCGAGTTCAATAGCGGCTTCAGCATAGTTCAACAAGACTTCAGCATATCGCATATCGATCCAGCTCTGTGTTGAGTTCCAACCGATCGCCTGGTTAGGGGGCATGTTGGAGTTCATGTATTTCCTGTTATAGAAACCGGTGATCGATCGTTCACCTCCACCAATACCATTCGTTGAAATGATCTTCTGAGATCCGGCATCGTCTATCTTATGTGTCGATGTATTGTAAAGTTTGTTGTAGTCACCTGTCGTCACAGTCTTCCGACCATAAACCATAGAAACATTCGACTCCGCAGTGGCATCATCAATGACACCCGCCTGAATGTCGATCACCGTACCTCTCCATATAGAGAAGGGTAATACTATCGTGGCCAGGCAACGAGGGTCCTTGTTCAGGTATATATCTGCAGGATTCGCATAGTGAGTTGGCTTGCCATCAGGTTCGGTGATCTTGAGTTTGCCATTCGAGCCATCGGCATATTCAAACATTTCGACCAGCTCCAGTGTGGGATTCATTCTCGAGCTATAGCCCCACGCGCCACGTACGCCGTAGGGAAGATTCCACATGTCGAAAGAATGAACCATCTCCGGGAAGTGATAGTCCTTAACTAGAATCACTTCGGGATTTGCTGAAGTATTCAGAAACAGATCGGCAAAGTTTTTTGCCTTGTCGGCATCTGCAGCATAAAGTGAATACTTGTTCGATTCGATCACTCGTTTTGCTGCATCGAACGCTTTCTGAAAATAGGCGTCGGCTTCTGTTGATGCAATGCCAACCAGTCCACCAATTTGAACACTACCGTAGCGGGCTTCGGAACCAGCATACAGCATAGCCCGCGACTTCAGTGCTAAGGCGACGTTCTTGTTAGCGCGTCCACGATCACTGTTATCCGGAAGCAACAGCGCCGCGCTATCCAGCTGAGAAGCTATGAAGTCATAGATTTCCTTCTCTGTGTTTCTTGGCACCTGCAGCTCATCGAGGTTATCACCGGTAAAGTTCTGAGGCTTTGTTATAAGTGGCACGCCCCCATAACGCTTCACCATAGCGAAGTAATCATATGCACGGAGAAACATCGCCTCACCCAGGTACCTTAGTTTTTTCTCATCCGTGAGATTGGCAGTTGGAATGTTGATTATGAAATTGTTCACATTTCGAATAGTAGCATATGCATCGTTGGCATTGTTGTTACCCATCCACCAGTTCCACCAGCTGCCATCACCAACATCGCCACGCGGTTCGCAGCTGAGCGCCTCACCCGAAGCGTGTGAAGGTGTCACACCGGATGACCAATTATTGTAACCGTTGTTCGCACTGAAGTTAAAATCCTCAATGGGCAATGCCGTATAAAGGCTTGCCATATACGCGGTAATGGCTGATTCATTTGAGAACACCTGATCGTTGGTCAGGATATTCTTCGGTTTAATATCCAGTTGGTCGTCGCATGACCAAAGGACGAGCATCAATATCGCAGTAAGAATAATTTTCGCTTTCATCGTTCTCATAATTAGAAGGTGAGATCAAGACCGAGGTTCATGTTCCGCGTGATGGGGTACATGTATCCATACAGATCCTGCGGGTGTTCGGGATCCATCATTGGTAGTTTGGTCCATGTAACGAGATTAAATCCATTGGTGAACACGCGTAGCTTTTGAATACGAATTCTCGTGAGGAACTTTGATGATACGGTGTATCCAACTTCGACGCTCTTCAGACGCAGATAAGTCGCATCCTTGATCGTGTAAGGTGAAATCAATCCATTGGGATTCACACCTGATAATCGCATCGGCGGATATTCGCCAGAGATCCATGGACTATTCAGGTCTGCATTGTCAGAGCGATGCCATGCATCATAGAACTGCGCAAGGCCATTGCGCCCCCAGCTGTATGGGCCAGCCAGTTGCTCCACGAGTTGCACAGAAAATTGTGACGCTCCCTGGAACAGGATAGTCGCATCAAATCCCTTCCATGAAAGGCCGATGTTCATGCCATAGGTGATTTGAGGAATAGTCTGTGTGTTTACAACCTTATCGGCAGTGGTTCCTTTTGCAATAGGTACTACGTCGAGGTCGTCAATGATACCATCGCCGTTCACATCGCGATAACGCAGGTCGCCAGGCAATACAAAGCGATTGCCCTGGCCGTCTTCAATGGCTGCAGCGTTGATCTCATCCTGATTCTGGAACTGACCGTTCAGTTCATATCCCCAGATGATGTTGTTATTACGTCCAGCTACAGAGTTGCGCCAGTTCAGATAAGAGTTACCAGAGGCCGCCTGTTCTTTGTGTTCCCATTGTGTCTGCGTGTAAGCGAACATGCCGGAGATGTTAAAATGAAGTCCTCCGACTTGTTGATTGGTTCCCAGCACGAGCTCGAATCCATGGCTGATATCACTGTTAAGATTCTCCTGAGGCAGCGACGCACCGACTGATCTGGGCAGACTTAAAATGCGCGTATCGAGCAAGCCTGTCCGGTATCTTCTGAACAAATCGTATTGAACAGTCAGTTTACCATTCCACAGCGCGGCATCAACGCCGAGGTTTGTCGTAGTTGCTTCGTACCAGGTGATGTCGGGGTTAACCATTCCGATGAATCCGAGTCCGGTGGTCAGGTTCCCGTTGAACATGTAACTCAGTGGCCGTCCATTGAAAGTCTGGGCCGTTGGATACGTGTACCCTGGAATGAACTGGAAACTTGACGCCGCGTCGTCACCCATTTTACCATAGGATGCGCGGAGCTTCAGGTTCGACACGAAGGGCAGATTGTCTATGATAAAGTTCTCCTCTGAAATTCTCCAGCCCGCTGAAACAGCAGGGAAGAATCCCCACCGCTTGCCTTCAGGAAACTTTGAAGAACCGTCGTATCGGAAACTTGCTTCTATCAGATACTTCGAATCAAAGTCGTAGTTCACGCGGCCAATAATACCCTGGTTAGCCAGCTCATAAATACCATTGGGATCAGAACTGAATTGTTGTTGTGAATTACCGGCATACAATTCGTCGACTGCATCAACTGTAAACTGCCTGTTGCCATAGAAGTTGTTATTCTTCACCCGGAGGTTTTCATAGAGAAGCAAACCTTTCACGTTGTGCGCAGAATTGAAAGTATGCTCATAGTTCAGCGACAACTGCATCGTCGTCTTGGTATTCTCGGTGAACGACTCGCCCATGTTCGATGGCGAGTTGATATAGCTTGGATTGTATTTGTCCGCGGCCGCATCGTACGTGTACAAAGGATACTGCTTTTTGAAGGTCTTGTTCGTGTAGTTATTGTAGTCATGCCCAAACAAGGCACGAGCCTTCAGTCCCTCAACCCAGGGCATCTTATAGTTCAGGGCGAAGTTGCCCTGGAACGTCTTGGTAAACGTGTCGCTGTATCCGGTAATATCGGAATGGCTATCCGCATAAGGGTTTCGACCATCCGAAAGTGCCTGCAGATATAACGGATTGTTGTTTGCGTACATCGTCAGCGTGGGTACCTGCATCCAGATCTCCTTGTAGATCTCCCACGACGACGTTGAAGGAGACTTCTTTACATCAGAGATGGCACCCAATCCGAGTTCCGCATCGAGATTGTCGGTGAGTTGTACGGAAACGTTGGAGCGAATATTAAACCTCTTGTAGTTGAGGTCGCCACTTTTAAAAAGTCCCTGCTGGTCGAAGTATCCCAGTGAACCGAAGTACTTGACTTTTGCCGATCCGCCAGACATCGTAATGTTATGATGTTGCTGGGGAGAGTTATCGCGGATGAGATCGTTGTACCAGTCGGCGCTAGGAAGTTTGCCACTCTTGTAATCATCGATCTGTTGCTGCGAGTATGAAGGAGCTATACCGGAATTCACCTGAGCCCAGTTGTAACTTTCCGTAAACTCGGCTGCATTCATGGGACGCAAATACTTCGTTGCGTTCTGCCATCCGTAAGTGCCCGTATAGGAAATTTCAGTCTTGCCTTCTGCTCCCTTCTTTGTGGTGATAAGGATGACACCGTTGGCAGCTTTCACACCGTAAATGGCAGCGGAAGCATCTTTCAAAACCGTCACACTGGCAATCTCATTAGGATCGAGCTTGGCGAAGTTGTCGCGTTGAATACCATCAACGATAATCAGCGGTGTACCCCATCCACGGATATCAAAACTTGAATTGTATTCGCCTGGTTCGCTGCTGCGTTGCATGACACGCAGACCGGGAATTTTTCCAGCCATGTTATCGGTAAGACTCATTGTCGTTACTGACTTTACATCCTTGTCGGATATTGTCGCGACAGAGCCCGTCAGATTTGCCTTTGTATTCGTACCATAACCCACCACGACGATCTCATTGAGGGTGGAAACTTCAGGCATCAGAACAACGTCGACAACGGAACGGCTACTGACCTGAACCTCCTGCGTGGCATAACCTATAAAAGAGAATACAAGCACCACTTCCGGGGCCGAAACATTGAGCTTGTACTTGCCTTCCGCATCGGTAGTAGTTCCGGTTGTCGTACCCCGTTCAATGATATTCACTCCGGGCATAGACTGACCGGCGTCGTCCTTAACGGTACCTGCCACGATGAATTCGGAAATGGCCCGGGGCCCCGACAGCATAGAAAATGGTTGATTGGTGGAGTGAGCCGGAGTTGAATTCCCGGCCACCGCGGCTTCTGACGTTCCTTTCAGACCGGCCTGCTGGGCCTGAGTCAAAGGAATCCACCCTAAGGAAAGCAGCAAAAACACGTAGATTTTTTGCATAGAGTTGAAGGATTTTAGGGTTGTTAATTAGTTGTGTGTTACCGATTGCGACTAGTGTACAATCGTTATCGGCGTAACCAAACCTATGCGGGGGGCTATTAATTCCGTCTTAAGAACCCTCTTAAGAGGCCGGGGGAAGGAATAATTTTTTAGAAATTGTAAGAAACCATCCGGGTTTTGCTTGCCTGACCAGACAAATCGGTGATCTCAGTGGTGATCAATCTGTAATTGATTCATCTCATCTCTTCAACACCGCAACATCGCAACGTGACGATTCATCCTTTGTTTTCAAATGGCTTTTGAAATCCGCCATTGAATCTCAATAAAGCCTCAATAAAAGGTCAATAAACCCTACGCTATTCATCGTGCACTTTGTAAGGACAATCTTTGACAGATAAGGAAAACTTGCAGCTCTCTATCCAGAGTGGTTTAAGTTGCGCAACTGGTGTGGCTATGACCAGATGCATCTACACGCCGGTGCCCACACTATATATGCCGGTGCCCACACTATATATAAAGAGCATCCCGAAAAGAGCATCCGGCAACTGACTATACCGGTCGTTTTTGGACAGAATGCCCGACAACAATTCAACTGCCGGACTAACACCGCAGACCAGGTCATCCCCGGCCAAACAATAACTCATGCATTGAAGCAAAGACACTTCATCGCTTTTTTACATTAAATTAGGCGTCCCGGTATACGGAGTCACGTCATCACCCATGCGGCGGTTATTCTCTTTCATATTCCTCTTCTCGATTACCACTGCTTACAACGTAAGGGCACAGCTCGTGTCCCGTCAGCCAGACTATGGGTTAGAATTCAGTTCGTATGAGGTTAAGACCGACCATAGAACCGGCTTAAGTCTGAACAACGGCGACGCTTATCACCTTGCCGGTGACTTCACCATCTCGTTCGATCTTGCCTTCAGGCGACTTCACAATGCGTACGGATATGTTCTGAGGATTATTGCCAACGACTCCACAAACATCGACCTCATGGCGGTTCCTGAAGATGATGACTTCGGAGACCTGACACTGGTTATCAACAATCAGCCAACGCCGTTAAGGTTTGATTTTACTGATGAGAACCTGAAACCGTTCCAGTGGACCAGCGTCACGATTCAATATTCCGCTTCCAACCACGAAATAACGTTGCGATGGAATCAGCACGAGAAGAAATACCAGCATCGTTTGGATGGACTATCATCCTATCGCTTCTTCCTGGGCGTGAACGAATTCGGAAAGTACAGCACAACGGATGCGCCACCCGCTATTATTAAGAACATCGCGTTAAAGAATGGAACAGAGCTCATCAACAAATGGCTCCTAAAGGAACATTCGCTGAACAGTGTATATGACAGTGTCGCCCGGGATGTTGCGCTGGTTAAAAATCCTTTGTGGCTGATCGACAATCATACCAGGTGGAGTCATCTCAAGAATTTCACACTGCAGAAGTATCCTTCAATTGCGTTCAATGGTGATTCCGCAATTTTATATGCCATTGATGAAAAAAGTCTTACCATATACGATCTGCGAACGCAAGCTATAGTTCGAACACCAAACAAACTGGGACAACCTGTAAATACGGAAGCCAATCAACTCCTTTATGTGAAGGAAAAGAGATCTCTGGTAAACTACGACATTCTATCTAACAAGTTAAATCCCTATGATTTTACCCGTGCAGCATGGGACAATCGCGATACGGCGCACTTCGAAGTAGACTATTGGCATAGCAATAAGTTCTTCAGTTCCGTCGATAGTTCATTCTATGTATTTGGTGGATATGGTCACTTCAAGTACAAGAATACTCTATTCAAATTCGAAGAAGGTAAAGGCTGGCTAAAAGTTGAGACCAAAGGATCAGTGACGCCACGTTATCTGGGCGCATCAGGAGTAAGGTCAAATAATGAAGTTTTGTTTTTCGGAGGATACGGAAGCAATAGCGGTAAGCAGGAACTCTCACCACAGGCTTACTACGATCTTTATTCGTACAACGTCGCTAACCGTGAATTCAAAAAACTGGGTGAATATGAGTCACCGGTGGTTGGCGAAGATATCGTGTTCTCCAACTCTCTTCTGATAGACGAAAGCGAGGGATGTTTCTATGTGCTCAGTTACGCGAAAAACAAATACCAGAACTTCGTGCAGCTCACAAAGTATTTCTTTGATCAACCGAAGCCGGTTGTGTTCCAGGATTCAATACCCTTTACGTTTCATGATGAGGACTCATTCTGTGACTTGTTCTATTCAGCCAAATCGAATGAATTCATTGCTGTGACGTCGCACAAGGACAAACAACTTTTCGATGTCAATATCTATTCGATCGGTTATCCACCAATGCCCGGAGAAGCTGTGATTCAGGAACCACCACAAAATGCCCTGTCACTACTGCCGTTAGTTGGACTAGCCGGCATTATCATTGCCGGCGCAGGTTCCTGGTATGTGTATCGGGGCAAAAGGAGAACGACAAAACCAGTCGACATTGTTGCAGCTCAGCCCAGTGGCATTGTGCCTGTGATGAACCACGAACATGAACTGAACGGAGATCCTGTCCATATCGCAGAGAATGAGCAGCACGTCTCTTCGATCCTCCTGTTTGGAGGTTTTCACATGTATGATGCGAATGGTCGCGATATCTCAGTGAAGTTCACGTCAACACTCAAGGAGCTGTTTCTGCTGATCCTCCTTCACTCCATCAATGATCATAACATTTCCGGTTCTTTGGTGCAGGAACTCATCTGGCCAGACAAGGATGACATCGCCGCACGTAACAACCGGAACGTGAATCTGAAGAAACTCCGCGATCTGCTGGTTGAGATGCCTGGAGTAACGATTGAAAACAACAACTCCTTCCTCCGGGTTGTTCTTGAAGATCATATCTTCTGTGATTATCTGATGGTGTCAAGATTATTGAACAGGACCGACGCAACGCAGTTAAACGACCGCGAACCGATTCATCACATCATCAAACATGTTCACCGCGGAAGCCTGTTGCAGGACATCCAGTTTAACGCGCTGGATAATTACAAGTCTGATTTTTCCAATCGTATTATTGACACGTTAATCGAGTTTGCCCATCAGCTGAATGCCGACACAGACGATAAGCTTTTGATTGATATTGCCGATTGCACATTCTCCCACGATCCAATTAACCAGGAGGCGCTGGTCATTAAATGTACTGTCCTTAACAAGAGAGGCAAATACTCACTGGCAAAACGGTCATACGATCTCTTCGTAAAGATTTACAAGAATCTCTACGCCGAGAATTATCCGAGGAGCTTTGAAGACATTATTTCACAGGCATCACGACTGGAAAGATGACCGCGTGTTGCTTCATATTAAGCCGTTCCGTACACGGCACTTGGTAGACCCTAGTCATTCCTAAGCGTATCCACCGGATTTGTTAGTGCAGCTTTAATAGCCTGAAAACCAATTGTGGAAATGGCGAACAGAAGCGCCGCTCCACCTGCTGTCGCGAATAACCACCACGGCATGTCTACGCGCGATGAAAAGTCACTGAGCCATTCCCGCATAAAATAAGCAGCAACAGGCAGAGCAATGATAACACCGAGGACAACCAACCTCACAAAGTCTGCAGACAGTAGTGCTGCGATGCCAACAACTGAAGCACCCAATACTTTGCGAATGCCAACTTCTTTTGATCGCTGCTCGACGGTAAAGGTCGTAAGTCCTAAGAGGCCGAGACAGGAGATAAAAATGGAAACTACAGCAAAGATGTTTGCCAGCCTGCCCATCACCTCTTCGCTTTTATACGTCTGCTCAAAAACCTGATCGAGGAAGGTATATTCAAAAGGATAGCCTGGATTAAATTGTTCGCATACGGCCTTAAGACTCGCGATTGCTTCAGGAATCTGTCCTGGCTTCGTGCGTACGAATATCCGTCCGCTGCTTGGAGGATGAAAACGAATAACAGTCGGTTCAACCGGTGAACGTAAAGAATTCATGCTGAAATTCTTTACAATGCCGACGACTTGTCCCTCGTCGCCATAAACTTTGATCTTTGTGCCTACGATATCACCTCCCATGAGCGCGGCGGCCTCTTCGTTTACGATGTAGCTGGTTGAATCATTGAAAGCCTGTGAAAAGTCACGCCCTGCAGCCAGCTTCATTCCAATTGTCTTTACATAGTCATGACTGGCATTGACAATAAAAAATATTGGATTGCTGCCCGGTATTTTACCCGGCCATGCAACGCCTGTCGTATTGTTCATGACCTTGAGTGGATCCTGACCCGATGATGTCACGCTTTCTATGCCCGGTCGCTTCATAAGCTCCTGCCTGACGACTTCGTACTCTTTCTCCAACGCACCTTCGCGTGGCACATAGACAAGACCCTCCCTTTGCAAACCAAGATTTACCGATCGGAGATGTTTCAGTTGAAGAAATACCCCAACAGTTGCAACGATCATCGTGACGGAAATGGCAAACTGAAAAACGACCAGCGTCTTTCGAAAAGTGATGTAGCCCTGGCGTTGTTTGAACGACTTGAGTGCTGTCACCGGATTGAAGGAAGAAAGATAAAAGGCAGGATAGCTTCCTGCGAGTACCCCAACAAACAGTGAGATTAAGAACATCCCGGCAAGATTGAAGTCGGCAATGGCAAGTTGCTTACCGGAAAGCTCGTTGAATACTGGCATCAGCAGAATCATCGTACCCAACGCAAACAGAAACGATGCAGAGGTCATCACGATTGATTCAACAATAAATTGCGTGATCAACACCCGTCGTTGTGCGCCTACAACTTTACGGACACCGATCTCGCGTGCCCGCCGTGCAGAACGCGCGGTGGACAGGTTCATGAAATTAATGCATGCCAGAAGCAGGATAAAGACCGCGACGATGGAGAAGATCCTCAGGTAATCAATCTGACCCCCCACCAGCTTACCATCGCGATAAGTTGAATGCAGGTAAACATCTTCGAATGGTTGAAGGAACAACTTTGTGCCCTCGCCTTCGTCGTGCTTAATAAAATGATCCTCGACCTTTGCGTTGAACGCTTCCATGGATGCGCCCTCATGGAGTTTGGCGTAGATAGAAAAGCACATGTAGTACCAATTGTCCGCGATACCTAGTCGATCGGTGAAATCCCTCGCCGGCAACAGTACATCAAACTGCAGGGACGAATTTTCAGGTACGTCCTTAAGAACACCTGTGATTGTGAAATCTTTCCGGTGATCGATGGTTATCGTTCGCCCGATCACATCGTTGCGCGACTGCCAGTCATCATTAAACAGGATGCGTGCTACGCGGTCGGTGATCACGATCGAGTTTGCATCTTTCAAAGCTATCTGCGGATTGCCTTTCAGAAATGGAAATGAGAAGACATCGAAAAATGCGGGGTTAACGTACCCACCATTTTGACGAAAGTTGTTCTCTCCGTTTGAGACTACAAACTTTTCTGAAAGCATCGCCCATGTGATCGACTCGACTTCCGGATATTCCGCCTGAATGGTTTCGGCGACTGGTTGTCCCAATGAGGGCCAGGTGTCAATCTGGCCATCGGTGATCATGTGCCGCCACAATTGATAAACTCTCTCGCCATCCTTGTGAAAGTTGTCGTAGCTAAGTTCATCTTCGACCCAGACGAGTATAAAAAAGCTGCAGACGAGACCGATGGATAGTCCAAGTATGTTGATTAATGCATAGCCTTTCTGGCGGACGGAATGGCGGATTGCAAATTTGAGGTAGTTGCGGATCATAGGTGGCAGGGTTGACTGAGAGGATACTCACAAATTAGTGAGAGGTTTCACAATTCCCGCACCTTTTCGGTTCAATTCCCCGCCATCTTCTTATCGTAGGCAGCCTGAAGCTCAGCTAAAGATTTGTCATAACCAGCGCGATCTCTGAAGACTTCTGGATTATACGCGTCACCCGCCTTCCGTTTCTTGTGAAGATCAAACTGACTGGCATGTGACGCCACCCAAAGATCGAAGGTGAGAGACTTCAGCGCCTTAAGTGTATAGGCATAATCCTTAGCAATTTCAGGATACTCCGCTATGGCATCGAAGTGTTTATCTGTAACGATCGATGGCATATTGGCAATCAGAACACGATAAGTTTTCTTTTCATCCTTGACATCGACAAGGTAACTGCACGAACCTTTTGTATGACCGGGATGATGAAGCAGCGTCACCTTCATGTCGCCCAACGTGATGTCTTCCTTGTCATGGAGCTTGCGATCAACCTTTACCGGCGCGAACATCACACTGCCGCCAAAGGCGTAATCAGTCAAACCGCCATCTTCCATAACGGGTACATCCTTTTCGTCGACCATCATGCTGGCACCAGTCGCTTTCTTAATGGCCGCCAACGCTCCCGTATGATCGAAGTGCGCCTGCGTGGTGAGCAGTATCCTGATGTCATCGAACTTAAAGCCCAACGCCGTAACGTTAGCTTTGATAACATCAAATGATCCGGCTAAGCCTGTGTTGATGAGGATATGTCCCTTTGAAGTTGCGATGAGATAACATCCAAGGTCGTAGGTTCCCACCCAATAGAGATTGCCGGCGACACGGAAGGGTGGATACTCCTTCGACCATTCCGGATTGCCTCCGGTGGGTTCTTTCACTTGCTGGCCGAGCGACATGGTTCCGCAAGAGAGTAGTATGACAATGACTAAGGTATTATTCAGGATTCTTTTGAGCATAACTTTCAATTGAACCGTGAAATAAAGCAATCGCTGCATCGAAATCAATATCATCGAAGCGCAGCCGGTACTGGTTTGGTATCCCGACTCGGTTGCAGCTATCACTCGATAACTTGAGCAAAGCGCAGCGTGTTGCCATCAGTGTCAGTAACATAAAACTCTCTCCGCCCCCAGGTCTGATTGATTGGCCAGGAATGCACGGGTGATTCAGGTCTGCTCAGAGCATTTAACCCCCGGCTTTTGAACTTGTTGTAAAGCGCATCTACATCTTCCACGAAAACATTCACGACCGACCCGAATAACTTCTCACTTTCATGTGTTGTCAGCTGCAGCTCCATTTCATCGTGACCGAGATCGACGACCGCCGACACCGAAGTATCTTCTTTACAGGTCATCACAAAGTCGAGCACCTCCGTATAATGCCGAAGGGCAATACGCATGTCGGTCACCTTAAAAAGTGGTATAAATTTCATTGTCATAAATGAATTGCCGGAAACGTTATCAAGAATGGGGTTGCACTAAATTAACGTGAGTTGACCAGGTCAACTCACGCTCTCAAATTATCAAATCAACAAATCACATGATCAGCAAATCATCGGACCTGCCCATCATGTGACTTGTCCGTAAACTATGCTAATCTCACAGGTAATTGTCTTACCCGTTTCCCTGTTGCCGCAAAAATGGCATTACACAATGCCGGAATCAGTGGCGGTATCGGCGGCTCGCCAACGCCGGTAGGCTTCTCGTTGCTTTTAACAATGTGAACTGCCGTTTCATAAGGAGCATCGCTCATCCGGGCCACCTGATAATTGTGGAAGTTCGATTGCTGAACCGCCCCGGTAGTGACAGTGATCTCGCTCTTCAGGGCAAGGCTCGCGGCAAACGCTGCACCACCCTCGAACTGAGATTTGATGCGCTCCGGATTCACGGGGGTACCACAATCAACGACGTAGTCTACTTTCGGAATCCTGATCTTGTTGTTCGCATCAACAGTAACCTCTACCACACAGGCCACATAAGTAAGGAAACTCCTGTGCGCCGCGAACCCTTGTCCGCTTCCTTTAGCAAGACTCTTTCCCCACCCGGCCTTCTCCCTCACAGTTTCGATCACATGGCGAAAGCGCGCTGTACTCCATGGGAAGTCTTCAGGCTTTTCGCCATAGTTCCAATACTCGGAAGTCAGCGGACCGAAATCGATGTTGCGATCAGGACCAAGAAGATCAAGTGTATTCTGGATAGGATCAACACCACGGGCGTGAGCAACCTCATCCAACGTACAGCCTACTGCATACATGTGATGAATATTGGCAACCGACCTAAGCCACCCGATCCGGGTCTTTGCAGGGGCCTCATGAGTTTCGCAGCTTATGTTGTCGATTACAAACGGCAGATCGATCATACCCATGCTCAACTCTGCACCGCTGGCCTCCTTCTCAGCCGCATTAGATGTTCCACCGATTGGCGGAAACACAGACCTGTGCAGCCACGACGTTACCTTATTATTCGCATCAATACCTACCTTCAAATGCTGCGCTGCAGGGAAGTGATAGAAGTCATGCTGAATATCGTCTTCACGCGTCCACAATATCTTAACCGGCGTGCCCATCGTTTTGGAAGTCAAAGCAGCCTCAACAACAAAGTCGGGCTTCGACTTGCGGCCAAAGGCGCCACCCAGCAAAGTGACGTTGACCGTTACGGCCTTGAGATCAATAGCCAACGCTTCGGCTAGTGCTTTTCTCGTTCCCTGAGGATCCTGCACCGGCGCCCACACTTCGCATACGTTGTCATGCACATGCGCCAGCGCACATGGTGTTTCCATGGGGGCATGCGACAGAAGCGGCACCATATAGTCGACTTCTACAACCTTCTTTGCGCCCGCCAGCGCCTTATCGATCTGTCCATTCTCTCTTCTTACTTTGCCTTTTGTCTTCGCGCGTTGCAGCATGCCATTGTTGTACGAATGAGAATCGTAGTCGGCGTTTGCTCCCTTACTAAAACTAACGTCAAGCGCTTTGCGACCTTCCAGCGCTGCCCAGGTATTCTCTGCAACCACCACTACCCCGCCGAGCGGTTTGTTCAATGTCGTCGGAAAGCCAGGTGCATTCAAAGTAAATACTTTTATAACTCCGGGAACTGCCATCGCCTTTTCCGCCTGGAAGGATGTCAGTCCCGCTCCCGGCTCCGGATTGCGTTTGACTACGGCGATCTTTGTATTGGGAAGATGATTGCTATCGAAGCCAAATTTTGCTTTGCCCGTGACAATATCTTTTAAATCGACAATGGAGCTCTTTTTGGTGATGTACTTAAAGTCCGCAGGTGACTTGAGTGTAACACTGGCTGCTTCAGGTATAGGCAATGCTGCTGCCTTCTCCGCCAGGTATCCGTAACCAAGCGACTTGCCTGAGCTATGAACAACTTCATGGTTTTGCGCTTTGCACTCCGACACATCAACACCCCATTCCTTAGCTGCCGCCTGCTCCATCAATAGGCGCACCGTTGCGCCGGCCGTTCTGAGTGGTGCGAAGAACATCCGCACGCTATAGGAACCATCGGTGTTCTGGTCGCCGTACTTTTCATCACCCGTAGCCTGAACAACTTTCACGCGGTTCCAGTCGGCTTCCATCTCGTCGGCCATCACCAGAGGAAGACTTGTGCGAATGCCCGTTCCCATCTCAGAGCGGTGAGCAACCAGCGACACATCACCGTTACCGTTGATGCTTATGAACAGATTTGGTGAGAACGTATAGTCCGGATTGCCCGTGAGTTTCTTCGTTGTATCCGTACAACTGAAACTTATGCCCAGCATCAATCCTGACATGCTGATCGAAGTAGCTTTCAGAAAGTCGCGGCGACTGACTTTGTATATTTTGGAGTCGTTAAGTTCTACCTTCATTTTGCAGACGTGTTAGAGGCCCTCTTAATTGCTTTCCTGATCCGTTCATAAGTGCCGCACCGGCAAATATTACCCGACATCCCAGCTTCTATTTCACTATCACTTGGCGCCGGATTCTTACTAAGCAGCGAAACGGCAGACATGATCTGTCCCGTCTGGCAATAACCACACTGCGGAACGTTCTCTTCTATCCAGGCCTGTTGAACCGGATGAAGCTGTTCTCCTGATGAGATGCCCTCGATTGTAGTCACCTTCTTGGTTCCCACAGTCGAAACAGGTGTAGAGCACGAACGTACAGCAGTACCATCCAGATGCACGGTGCACGCTCCACATTGAGCCATTCCACAGCCGTACTTGGTTCCTGTCAGACTGAGGTTATCACGAAGTACCCAAAGCAGCGGCGTATTAGGAACCGCCTCCACTTTATGCTCTTCGCCATTCACATTGAGTTGGAAAGTTGCCATGATGGGGGATTGATTTTTTTGAATCTAACGAAATTAAGAGACGATACAAAATGATGGCAAGATTACAACTCACAGGATTTAGACTTCAGCTTTTTTATTTATTTTCAACACCTTCAAACACTCTCAAACGTGACTCTTGTGAAGAACAAATGGTACCTCATGTGGCTTTTCGTTGCCATGATCAGCTGTCAGAAAGAAAAACCAAAAGGCTGGATTGATCAGGCTCGTCTCAATGAGCAGAAAGCGGATGACTGGCTGACAACCGGCGGTAATCAGAACATGCAGCATTATTCTCCTCTCGAGAAAATCAATCGGGCGAATGTTAAGGAACTGGGGTTTGCATGGGAGTATGATGCCACCACTCACATCGGCAATGTGCCACGTGGACTTGAGGCTACTCCGATCGTTGCTGATGGAATCATGTATACGTCGGGTTCATGGGGAGCAGTTTATGCACTCGATGGAAAAACAGGAAAAGAGATTTGGTCATTCAAACCAAAAGTAGATCCGTCGTACGTGCGCAGATCGTGTTGTGATGTGGTGAACCGCGGCGTTGCTGTTTGGGAAGGCAAAGTATATGTTGGTACGCTTGATGGATTTCTTGTTTGTCTCGATGCGCAGGATGGCAAAGTTCTCTGGCAGGCGGATACGTTTACCGATAGAACCAAGGCATACACGATAACGAGTCCGCCGCAGGTCGCTGGTAACATCGTGATGATCGGCAATTCCGGTTCTGAGTTTGGAGTGCGCGGTTATGTTACCGCCTATGACTTAAAGAGTGGTGAACAGAAGTGGAGATTCTTCATCGTGCCGGGCGATCCGGCCAATGAACCTGAAAGTGAGGAGATGAAGATTGCCGCTAAGACTTGGGATCCGAAGTCACATTGGCAAAGCGGAGGTGGTGGAACAGCGTGGGGTGAATCGGCTTATGATCCTGAACTCAACTTGCTGTATATAGGTACAGGCAATGCTGCGCCTTATCCCATTTGGTTTAGAAGTCCGTCGGGTGGAGATAACCTCTTCCTGGCTTCGATCATCGCAATCAATCCTGACAACGGGAAAATGGTTTGGTATTATCAAACTACACCCGGAGAGATCTGGGACTATACTGCTACTCAAAATATCGTACTGGCTAACGTAGAGATCGACGGCAAACCGCGGAAGATCTTAACTCAGGCACCGAAGAATGGTTTCTTCTATGTATTGGACAGAGCAACCGGCGAACTTATTTCTGCAGAGAAGTATACAAGAGTGAACTGGGCGAGTCATGTTGATCTGAAGACCGGACGACCCGTATTAACGGAACAGGGACAATGGTATAAAGACAAACCGAAACTCGTCGTGCCCTATCTCGGTGGTGGACACGTCTGGCAACCGATGTCGTTTAATCCAAATACAGGATTCATGTATATACCCGAGCGCTCCGTTCCTCAGGTGTTTAAAACATTTGATACTTACGAATGGTTGCCGGATGTAGATAATACCAATCTCGACTATGCAGAGATGTGGAAGTTTAAGAAGCACGTTGCCGACCAGGTAACGAAAGCGGAGGATACTATACGTTCAGAGAGCTTGCTCGCCTGGAATGTTGTAACGAAACAAGTGGCCTGGAAGTTTACGGAAGGTGGTCCCGATGGAGGGACGATGTCAACGCCCGGGCTGGTGTTTCAGGGAACACGTACCGGATATCTGAACGTACACGATGCGAAGACCGGGGAGAAACTCAAGTCGATTTTCACCGGTAATGGAATCATGGCGGCACCTACAACGTACAGCATAGACGGCGAACAATATGTTTCGGTGATGGCAGGGTACGGAGGTGCAGAGACCAGTGGCTATTTGCCCGATGGCGCTATCTACCAATACGAAAACAAGACCCGCATCCTGACTTTCAAACTGGGTGGCACGGATGTTCCGCTTCCGCCGAAGAAGAAAGCCATTGATGTGCCGAAGCCTCCTGCGATGAAAGTTAAAGAAGAGCTTGTAGAGCGCGGTGCCTATCTCTATAATTTCTACTGCGACATCTGCCACGGCAAGTTTGGCGACCGCCATTTGTCACAGCATCCTGACCTTGCCAAGTTGACTATGGCCAAACACATTGTGTTCAAGGATATCCTGCTGAAGGGAATATTGAAAGAAAATGGAATGGCGAGCTTCAGCAATTCACTCACTGAGGCGGACGTTGACGCGATTCATACGTTCCTTGTTAAGAAACAGACGGAGTTGTACGAGAAGCAGGAAGCAACGAAGACCGGAGCAAAATGATCGTTGAGGTTGTGAATGCTGCAAAAGAAAATTTGCAACATCCGGAATAGACCGAAGTGAAATTGCCACGGCAAATTCTGTTTCGCGAATTACAGATCGGCTAAGCGCAGATTCAAACCCACTTGCAATCCAAGTGAATTGTGTTTGATCGATCCATTATCCACGACTTTGGTCTCCGCTATGTTTGCGAGACCAAGATTGTCCTGGATGCCCAGCTTCATTGACAACCGGTCCCGCAGGGGCACATAGGCACTGAAGCTGACCGAAACGCCGAAGTCGAATTTCTTGTAGATATCCGTATAATTTTCGTTAGTATGATAGCGGGGTGACCAGGCCTCCACATTACTGTTGAGAAGAAAGCTCCCATACATTCCCAGAGCAGCATCGTACTTTACCCTTGAGCCAAACCGTCGGCCGTACTGTAGGGGTACCGTGATATACTGAAAATACTGTCTGTACTCGACCGTTTCAGTGCCAATAACACTGTTGTTCTGGTCATGGATAGGACCAGTATAACTACCGCGTGTCCCTTTATTATCGTAGGCAACAGCGGCCTTGAGAAGAAACTGATTCCGAAACACATGATTGAAGCCCATGCCAGCCGAAACGCGGAGCGCAGGATCCCAGTAGTCCTCAACGATACGATTGCCGCGCATAGTCGTCACGGATGGGACAATCTGCAGCTCAATTTCTGAACCTTGTGCAAAAGTGTTTTGGGAAAAGAATAGAACGATTAAGAGAACGGGAAGTAAAAACTGTGATTTCATCAACGTTTACAAAGGTTTTGTGCCGCAAACATCTGCATGGCTATCGATACGGTTAGTACGGATAACGGCACATTTGTAACCCCGGTGTTAAGGATAAAGCGATATGCGAACACCGTCTCAGTTGGCTGTTGAGGCCAGGCGCAGGTTCAAACCAACATGAAGGCCCATTGAATTGTGCTTCACCCCGTCACCAGTGTATTTTAAATCATTGTATTTTGAGATATCGACAAGTCCCAGATTATCCTGGATACCCAACTTAAATGAAAGCTTTTTTCCTAACGGGAGATAAACGCTCGCACTGCCTGTCAAACCGAAATCCATCTCTCCGGGAGCGTTGTTATGTTCATCTCTGCTGGCGGTACTGACATCACCATCTGCCACAAATTGAAGAACATTTTTGATGAAAAAACTGGCATACCCGCCGAAGGCAACATCGAACTTTACCTTCTTTCCGAAGCGTCGACCGAACTGTAGGGGTACCGTGATGTACTTGTAATCATTTTTCATTTCGATTGTTCGGGTACCTATTGGATTATTAAAGTCATCACGATACTCGAAATCATCTGATCCGTCTGCACCCTTGCTATCATATACAATAGCTCCTTTAAACAGGAAATTGTTCTTCAGTACGTAGTTGTAGCCCAGGCTGACAGAAAGATGGAAGGTTGGGTCCGCGACCCGTTCAACGAACGAATTACCTCTCAGGTTTGTAAGTGAAGGGATAAACTGCAGCTCAATTTCTGATCCCTGAGCAATTCCGTCCTGAGAGAACAATATGATCAAGCAAGCGAGCGCGAGATAATGTAACTTCATTATTGATACACAATGGTTAACTCCAACCCGATCGTACTTATCGATTCCATGAGTACCTCAAATGCGAGGTTGGTAACCAGGGAAAGTCATGCATATTATCAAAATATTAAGATCAGAACAATGGCGCGTTCTTTGTTTGTATTTGGTTACGGATTTCATTGATATGAATGAGATACGTTGGTAAATTGCAACCCGTTTTAGGAACGTTATGTATTACAATCGATCTTTCTTCGCTGCCTGTCGTCTTTCATTTTTGATTCTTACAGGGTTTTGCCTCTCCGCTTGCTTCGACAATGAAGACACTACCGATCCAGTTCAAACATTGGTTACAATAGCTCAGCCTGCTATTTCGCTCGGCTATGAGGATTATTGGGTATACGCAACTAACGCAGGTGGATATGTGCTGGACGTCCAAAACACAGTCGGTAACGAGAGCCTGACATTATCGAGCAAAACACCGGTGGACAAATTCAATCTTACCCATTGGTAATAATCTGTAAGGAAACGTTATGTCCAGAAGTCGATCCGCATCCTATGCCTTGCGCTTTGTATTTCTAATTTTCACAGTATCATTTGCAACAACTTGCAGTGATGAGGACTCTGACTTCGAGGCTACGCAGACGCTGCTTTCGCTCGACCCTGAGGTCATACCAATCCTCTCCAAAGACAAATGGGTTTACGCAACTGACATTGACGGTAACCTCCTGGATATTGCGAAAGTGGAAGGCAGAGAGCGCGTTATACTAACAAGCAACAACCGTATCGATAAGTTCAACCTAACCGTCGTAAATGGAGAATTGGCTGCGGATGGACATACTTTCATAAGTTTAACAACCTACGCTGATATCGAAATGGGCGCAACATTTGACATCGCGTCGGTTAGCGGGTTTGGCGCTGAAGACGCAGGAACGGTGGCGTTTAAGATAAACAGTTACAACGGACCAGAGCACGGAATCTCAATTTCAAATCGGTCAACTTTTACAGACTATGAGGAAACAATCATTGGAAATTCTTACAACGCCATCACTACCATGTATGGTCTGCCCTCAGATGTGCTGTTCAGTGGCTATCGCAACGGAGTACCTGTTTATACCAGAATCATGGATGTGAAAGACGGTGACTATCTCGAATTGGACATGAATAAAGATTTCTCACCATTTGAACATCAGCGCAGACTCGACTTCAAGGGCCAAAACACTGGGGTTGTGCTAGGCGCCTACCTTGACACCAACGGCAATCTGAAATCGAGCTATTTCAATTTGATTGCCAGCGATCAACTTAAAGAGACCAAAGACCAAACGGATCAACCTGTAATCGGATATATTGATGGTTTTGATATCTATGACCTGTATGTCACCCATAGTAATCCTTCAGGTTACACAACCTATCGTAAACGAGGCGATATCAAGCCCTCCTTTTCATCATTCATTATACCTGCTTTTAACTACAAAATCCTAAGCAATGACTTACGCGAATTCCATTTCGAATTCTCTGAAGACTTCTCATACTCTACAGCTTCATTTACCCACGAGTCAAGCAAACTCCATTTAGGCTGGTCAATCCACGCTCCCCAAGGAACAGTAGTAAACATCACCAACGTGCCACGCGAGATCCTGGACGCCTATCCTATGATCTGGCTTGACCGTCTAACGTACAAAGGGTGTACGCTCACAAAAATAATCGCCGGAGACACATATCGGGAAAGCATTTTGAGAACTGCAAATGATCCAGCGAGGGAGGTGGAATATTATACTTTCTCTCCGTACAGATAATCGATCCCAGCCTTCATTACTTCGGATTATTTACTCCATGAACTAAGAACACATTGACTGAGCTATAATCGACTGCTAGTTTATTAAGATATCATCACACTGATCCATCCCCTTCACGCACATCCAATGGGGATGATTGCCTGGCTCAAATTCAACATCAAGCTCCTTACCTGTCTGATGAAAAAGTAAACGCGTATGCAGCCTCGGCGAAAAAACATCTGCTTTGCTTAAGAATGCAGACCACCAGCTAAAAGATGAATTTGCCCTGAATATAGTCTTGGCGAACATCAGCTTAAGAAAGTCGGGGAACCACGAATAAAAAATATCGCCCGACTTGTGAGAACCTTCCGGGTAACTCCAGTAATCGTGTCCGGCAGCAGCCGACACACCACAGTTACCCGTTCTATCGTCCGTAACCCATTCTATAGACTTCGGATCATAGCCAAACTTTTCGAACGCCTTTTCATAAGAAGCTTTCGAGACAACAGAATACCCCATGTTGGTAGTATTCGATGCACTCGCAATATCATCCCGCCGGAGGTGTGCGATATGATACGTGCCCTGCCTGTCTTCCATTCTTCTATACAGATCTGAATGAAGTACCTCGTCTGAGAACCGGAAATAATCATTGAGCATTCTCTCTCTTGAATATCTTTTAAAGATGAAAGGATGATAACAGCACAAGCTGTCGATACACACATTTGTTTTTCCATACTCATCCGGATGATCCGGATTGAAATAGATAATCTTATCTCCACATCTTCTGTTGTAATTGTTCACAGCGTTCATCCGCGCATCAATATTATCCAACTCTTTCATCGTTTGATTGAGATAAAGTCTCAACTCATCATCACTAATAATACGATGTGCTCTGGTTTGAAACAGTGCATCTCCTTCCCACGAAGACGGCAGCCACAAGGAAAGATTAAATTCTTCGGCATAATGTCTTAAGAAGGCATAGGTGAACATCCTGTTGCCAAAGCGACCATTCCAGTGAAGAAGAATGATCTTTTTGGTATCGTTAAATTGATTCATTGACAATAAGGGGATAGAGAAATTAAAAATTCTGCAAATGTTCAATAGTATCAGTACGCAAAAAAGCGATACTCCGATGTTGTAAATTTTTAATCAAATTTCTGATTTCACTGTTAATCTTAAAATACCTATTAATTGGTATTGTTTAAACATTGATCCGCGTATACATTTGTTCAGCATTTATGATTTAGATTCTTCTTTCAGAGAGAATCAAAAAAACTCCTCCGGAAAGCACATCCTCTTTCGGCCTGGAGTTCTGCGTTTGGTTATTGTTGACTGACTCGTCTGTTTTTTGTCCTGGCATTTTTATGTAGAACCTCCCGTCCGCACGGGATTCAATTTCATATCAATGAAAATCAGTGGCACCGTTTTGAAACAATTGTGTGATACTTTTCATTTCCCGATTGAGAATGATCCGGCTGTACTCTTTGCGTTCAGAGGATGCCTGCCTTCCGATGTTCATCAGAGCGTTACGAAGGATTCTATTCTGTTCAGAAATTCTGATGAGGTTAACAGGACACGCGTCAACTATAACAATCCACGATGTACCATAGGAATCTGGGATAGAGTCGCTGATAAAATCGCTTTGTTTCCCGGTAGCACACTTCCATCTAAAGATTACGTCAGGCGACATCCGTCGTCTGTATCCAGCCTCAATGTATTGTGCCCTGGATGTTATCACTTGAGAAAGGGAATTCACCCGAGGAACGAACGAGGATTCCAACCGCATAGTGCTCTACTTATGGACGGTTTCGGAATTGTGGGCATTCCACACGTTAACGAGAAGACAGGATTTAGCAGCCGCATCGCGACCTATGATGTGGTACGCCCCGGTGACAATCTTCATGCCGGTAGAATGGAGCCGTTGCTCAACGTTTATTCGTCAGTATTAAACCTTAAGTACAGCAGCTCCGGCTGTATCACCGTTGTTGGTCAGCCGGCAGAATATCTGCAATACAATCATCGCCATACCGCATGGAATTCCTGGACAACGTTTATTGAAAGTGAAATACTGACCAATCAGAAAAACTTCCACTTCCTCCTATTCAATTTCGACGATCTCAACGCGACGACAGTTTCAAAAAGCAACCTCATACGGTATGGATCAAAGCGCCATGAGGTTAGCGAAATTCAATATCTCCTCGGCGGCATCGTAAATGCAAACACCGGTAAGCTATACTATTCCGGTGATCTTCATTGCTCTTTCTCAGACATCACAGCTGTCTCCTACTTCACATTCTTCAAAGATTACTTCTCTTCAATACCAGGGTGGGAAATACAACCACAAAGCTTCTTCACTAAGACCAAACACTTCAGGAACAGGACGAAACATTTCAAGACACCATTAACCCCATCAGAAAATGTTATCCATCGATCATCAGCAAACTATTAAAGGCATTACCGTTTACAGAGATTTCCACGATCAGTCTCAGTTCTATTACCTCCCTTCCGAGAAAGTGAGAATTGCCAACAATGGAAAGGGCATTCAATTCGTGGCCTACATCGACGGAGAAGTCAAGGAAGGCACACAGCCAAACTTCACGGATAACATGGACAGGTCCGGAGGGTTTCTCACCCTTGAAGTAGAGCTCGGACCCGATGAGCAGGAACTGGCACAAATAAGATCAGAGCTTGAATCAACTGCGGGTACTGTGCGACTGGCACAGGTTCCTTTTAAAGATGGTGCCGTAAAGCTGGTCATGTTTGGAAGCACCGGTGGCGATAATCAGGCGGTCAACTTTACAGTTGCTGGTTCCACGAAACCTTCACTCATAGGAAGACAAACTGCTGTGTTTTCATTGAGACTTGGCGGTAAGGAAGCTCAAATCATGTGGGCCCTGCTTAAGAATGGCTCTCAAACCCAGGTCGGCATTTGTTATGATCTTGAATATCTCGGACTAATGCCGGCTTATCATCTCGAGATCACCGTTGACTTCAAGGCAACAGAAGACTTCTGGCAGCATCACATAGATGCTGACTTTAATATGGAGTCCAAGGGATTGAAGATTGTATCCAATAATGACATCGATCTCATCATGAGAGACCTGGTGAATACAGGTGCAATTAAAATCAAAGAAGTGGACTTCACAGGAGACGGAACAGGTGCCACCGCGTTGGGATCAGAAAGTGCAGACAAGATGAAAATCGTGCGCGAATTACTTTCTCCTACACTCTTCGACGCCTCTGCCATTCCAAGAGAAGACTACAACGTGCTCGGCAGTACGTTACCAAGTGACAGACAAAACAATGGTGCATCACTACCAACGCCAACAGGCACCGGAACACCCAGACCAACACCAACGTCAACTGTCACCCCAACACCATCGACACCAACACCATCGACGTCGGTACCACCGTCAACCAATACGGCAACGACGACGGCTACATCATCAGCAACGCCAACGTCATCGGCAACACCTACTTCGACAACAACATCTTCACCGACATCGACAACTACGACCACAGTTCAGACACGTTCAGGTCGTCGCGCCGTACCCGACAACGACGGTGGTGATACTCCTATTCCACCGCCGTCGACAGAGCCACCACCTCGCGTAACAACTCCACCACCTACATCTCCTCCGCCAACAACACAGCCACCAACTACTCAACCGCCAACTACTCAACCCCCGACAACACAGCCGCCGACGACACGACCACCTACGACGCAACCTCCGACTACGCAACCACCTACAACTCCGCCACCACCTGAAAAGCCGGAGAAGGTGGAAACCAGGATCGGTATCAACGTTGGATATTCTCTAAAACACAGATCCATATCTCAGCAAGTCAAGAGAACGTTCGTGTTCGACAAAGCAGAAGCAAAAACTCACGCGTATCATCCGGCGGGAGCGCTTTCGCTGGAAGGCACAAAGTTCGACGCGAGCAAACAGGTCTTGCTCGTAAGACTGGGTGACGGACCATTCAAGGAAATCAACCTGGAGATCAGATCGGCTTTGGATTTCGAAGAGCTTCAGGTGATCGAAGCTATTGTACATATCTCCTACGGCTTCCGTGAACGCAACGGCGATAAGACCAAGCGCAAACACGAGATCAGCATCGCTATCAATGCAGCAGAACCCAGGAAGTTCGCGAGTTTCTTTGTCGATGATTTCGGAACACTCACGTACGACTACACAGTAGAGTTTATCCATAAACCTGGCACAATCATCGGCACTCATGAAACCAAAATCAGGTCGAGGCTATTTGAGAACGTAACCGAGCGCGACATAGCCGTTAACATTACGGATCATTCACCGCTGATACCCATCGAGATCCAACCTGGAAACATTGCCTTCTCCGACGATGGTATTCAATCCGTACAGGTCTTTGTAGCTCCTGAAAAGGATTCAAACGGCAGAACGATCATCTTCAACAATGGCACTACTGATCTCAAGAAGTTTCTCATCTTCCCCAAAGTAGAAGACAAGTACATCTACTTCAAACGCGAAAAGTTCTTCTTCAAAGAAGACTTCATTGAAGATGAGTTTGAAAATCAAAAGGATTCACAGGTGATTGTCAACCGCCCTGAAACAAGGGTTCTGAATATTTCTCCGATTCTGCTCAATACGGCTTCGCTTGTTTCCAAAGCAATCGTAGAAGTGAAATACAAGAATGTCGAAGGACAGGAATTATCCAAAGGCCTTGTCCTGACTGCTCAAACCGGAGATGGCATTCCGCCTTCATTCGCGATCGTAGTTGCAGAAGAAGATCCACGCATCTGGACGGCGAAGACAAAGTTCCTGATGGTTAACGGCGACATTCTCGAGGGAGATGACCGAACATATCAGATTGAGCAGCCGCCGATCAGTCTTGAAAGCTGTGGATTGAAAGTACTGAAGGTTTCCACGCTATTAGATCAGGAAACATTCTCTAATAAGATAGCAGCCGTACAGGTTCAAATCTTTGAGAACAACGGCGCAGCTAATCCTCTTGAAACTATTATTCTCAAAAAAACAAAAGTAGAAGAAACGGTTGTCCTGAAAGGCGTTGATGTGCTGGATCCGCTCAGCGCGGTAGTCAACGTCTTCAGGAAAGATGGCACTGAAGAGGTCCTGAACTTCGTCGTGCCCAGCGGAAGCAATGAGCTCTTGCTAAGAATTACAAACATTTAAGTTAACTAAAATTAAACCCTACCACTATGTTAATGTTATTTCCAACGGTGAAGGTACCCGGCCTCGATGATATAGAGATCTTCAGAGACCATGAGAAAGCTGACACATTTTATGCTTTGCGGGGTCGGCCAAGAATAGCAGTTGATGACCAGGGCAATCCCCAGTTGTCATTCTATTTCTTCTCGCGAAATGCAGACATAGCATACGCCAGCAGCGCCAACAAGGATCTGGTAGAGACTCAGCTGGGACAATTGTTGTTCACAACGGATCTCTCCATTTCCGAAGAAGAACATACAAAGATTACCGACTACCTCGCAAGCCTCGTGGTTCAACCGAACCACATGTTTGTAAGGCTCTATTCAAAACTGATTAAGAACAGAGCGCCCTTTATTGTCGACAGGGGCAATAAGCCAATCATCAAACTGGGAACTCCCAATACGTGGAAAGAAGGATCTGCAAAGCTTGAATTGCTGGAAGGACTTGGAGAAACATTTAAAAAGAGCTCAAGTGCAACCGTGAATCCATCGCTGGTGGGCTCAAACTCCGCTGCCTTCTATGCAACATTTGGAATTGAAGGCGCCCAGATATTCTATGATGCACTCACGAAGGGCTTCAAAGGAGAAGCCAACTCGCCCGACCTGGTTCCTCTCCAGGCGATCGTAAGATATGACCTCAAAGGATTCGCATTTGTACCAGGCCTCGAGGTGACCGTCACGGCCAACTCTACGCAGATGTTTAATCAGGTCCAGACGTATGAAGCTGACTACAGGAAAGAAAAACGCGGCACTTATACCGTTGAGTACGGACTGTTTTCGACCAAGACAACAGACGCAAGAAGCGTAACTGTTGGAAAAGAAGACATCTCCAAGCTGATCCAAAGGATGATTGACAACAAAGTGATCAACATCGAGATCACTGACTTTGGAGATGTTGCCGCCAATAGTGAGGAGATCAAGGAGGTAGAGACCAGCCTCAGAACAACCCTGATGGATACCATCATGAACACGATCATCCCGAACTTCTTTACAACGGCCTTCATAGGCGACGAAAAGAAAGAAGGCGAAGGTACCGCTCCACCTCCCGCTCCAAATCCGGATATGGGACTAACTGAAGACGACAAAACCAGACCGACGGTTGACACACATTATTACTTCAGAAACGATATTGATAAGACGAAGATCAACAGTTTGTATTTCCACTTCAAGAAGAACGGAACAGTTGAATTCAGAAGATATCCGAACGGAACTTTGACCACTCAGCTCACGGAAGATCAACGTAAGCAGCTTGTTCGGCACATTGATATCAGCAGCCCGGAGATACAGATCCTGGAGGTGCAGCTCAGTGTAAACGCAGACTTTAAGGTCGACAACATCCACAGTATCATCGTAAACATCTCTTACAGTCAGAAGGATCACAAGAGTGGAGTAGTTCGGGAAAGTTCCAAGTCGTTTATGTACAAGACCGGAGCCGAAGTTTATACGTTCCGTGTCACGATGGCCAGAAATGAAAAGGGCGAGCTGCTCGACTTCTACAGCGTTGAGGCCAAGATCTCTTACGTAGGCACTGCCATCTCCCCTCCTCCAATCGTGCTGAACAACATCAGCGATCGCGCATTGGTGGTCTCATACGACAAGCTTGGCTTCATTACTGTGGACTGCATAGCCGGCGATATCGACTGGGCCCTTATCAAGGAAGCTATCGTTACACTGAAGTATCCCGATGCTCCTAATCAGCCAGACACGACTAAAGAGATCAGGCTAAGCAAAGAAAATCCAACGGGTAACTGGAGATGCTATATGTACGGGAATAAGAGTAAGAACTATACCTACAAAGTGCATTACGTATCTCTCGATGGACGCGAATCCGATAGCAAGGAAAAGACAGATTCCCGCGGCAATCTTTTGATTGATGATCTGTTAACCGGAAGAGCAAAGGCTTCATTCGACGTCATCCTCGATCCTAATACAGTGAAAACCGCAAAATTGGAAGTGCTCTATGAGGATACTGCTCTGGGCATAAAGGATGAATACTCCAAATGGTTCACTAATTCAGAGACATGGGATTGGCAGATTAGACTCAGAGAGGGTGCCACGGATAGTTTCAAATACAGATACTTTGTTCAGTTCAAGGATGATGTTGTACAGACTTCAGCCTGGATGAATTGCAAGAGTGAACAGGATATAATGCCTATCCATCTGAAGAGATATCCTAAGTCATACATGATTGATGCCACAACCCTTGACTGGAGCAAATGGCAGGTGGTGTTTGTCAGTGTCAGCTACGAGGAAAACGAATACCTGGTTAAGAAAAATATCAGGCTCGACAAGAGTGCACCGCTTCAGAACTTTGATGTGCTCTCCTTCTCTGCACAGGGAAAACCATTCAAGTATGCGATTCAGTATGCGCGGGCGGGTAGCGAGACCGTGAAGGTAAATGAGAAGGAAAACGCGAATGACTTTTTGATCCTCGAAGAACCTGCTGATGTATCAGCACCTACTAATTAACACCATGCGCCATGCCCGAAAGTTTTAGTATTAAAGCTGATGCCATCAAGGTAATGGAAATAAAACAGTTCGCCCTGGTGGCGATGCTGATGAACAACAAAGTTTACGAACCGCCTTTGGATGCGAATAAGATCTACGTGGTCGACGGTAGGAAATATGGTCATCCACAGTTCCGGCTCAAGCGCCGCGGGGGAATGAAGGATACTCAGGATACAGACTCCATCTGGTTCAAAAAGGACGACACAACAAAGAAGATCACCTTTCACTGCATAGTGGAAGGTGGTCGCCAGGAGGCTGACGTCAGGCCCTTCTTCATCCGCAGTCCACAGATGAACCTCGAATATACCGCGGGCGGAAAGAAGATCAGGAAGGTATTAAACACCACGCCGTCGCCGATGATCAACGATCCCATCAACGTTATCCAGGACCTTCACGGGGAAACGGAAATAGCATGGGATGAAATCAAAGATCTGCTGGTGGAGTTGAAAGATGAAACCAAGTTTGCAACGTTCAACATTGAGGTCGTAAGTGAACTCTGGTGGCAGAAGTATCCTATACCAGCAACACGAAGCGGCCCCGGCATGGCAATGGGCTGGAAGGCTGGTGCATCCACGGCATCGGTGGCAACGGCAGCAGCCTCCACTGTTCGTCCTAAGGTTGTATTTGCCGAAGCTGTTATTGCCGCGAGGCCTGAAGTGGTACTCGCACCGGCAGAACCCGAAGCTCCTTCTCAGCCGCAGAAAACAGATCTGAAGTCTCTGGTCAGCAATGCATACAACAAATCAAACGCTGATGTGTTCGGACCGTTGTCTGCGGAGTTTGAAAAGAAGGGACTCAACTGGAGCATGGCCAACCTGGTAAAAGATAAAGTCAACTACACGATCTACTATCGTCCCACATCTCAACCGGACGAGTTTTTCTTTCTTCCTCAGACCTTCCGGATTAAGGCAAAGGAACAGAGTGGAGAACCCAAGATCACGATCTCCATGCTCTCGGGAGGAGATCCCAACAAGCCTGAACTCTATAAGATCAACATCGGCATTACTGTTGTCCCGTATTTTAATCCGAAGGCCAAGATCGATCTCTACCAAACGCTCAACAAAGAATCCAAGGGACAGGTTAAGTATTGCATGCTATGGGTGGGCGGTTACAAGAGTGCTCAGTTCAAAGTCAGGGATGCTTTTGCTGGCGACAATGCCGTGTTCAGAGGAAAGGTTCAGGAAACGATCAGCTCTATTGATCCGGTAACTGGCTTTACGCTGAACATCGATTGTTCACTCGAATCTTTTGATTTCTTCAAGAGAGAAATAAGCGACGGCGAGTGGATCATCGGCGACATTGTTTTTGAACTGATCTCTGCAGAAGAGGGAAAAGAGATCAGCAAGACCGCGCTGATTCCTGTTGAGCTCGACATCAGAAAGCTCGTTGGGATTCCTGCCGAGATCGAAAAGATCATTCAGAAAAGTGCAACCCAGAAACCCGCCGTTGAGAATGCCGGTGATCAGAAACCTGAGGAAGCAATAGCTGAAGAGCCAAAGCCGGATGAAATAAAGGGCTATAGAATCATTAACAACAATGACTACTCTATAACTGTCGGTGGCGCGGAGCAACTCCTGTTGTCAAAGATTCAAAGCTTCGTTTATGATGCGGACTACGAAGTAGGAGTTCAAAAGACATGGCCAATCGATATTCCTAAAAAACAGAGCGTGGAAGTTCTGTTTAAAGAAGAAGATGTTGAAGTGCTGAACGGCAGATACTGGACCGATCTGATCTGCGAACCATTTGGTATTTCGATCAGCACTCCGCCGGATCAGATTCTCGCCAGAGTTATCGACTATGCTACTGGTGACCCGGAAGTATGGAAACTTCAGATCAGTTGTCCGCTGTTCGAAAGATGGACTGAACTGGACCCAGCCACCACCACTCCTTTTACACAAGTGCATCGCGTCGACGTTGAAATCAAGAACGCGGAAGGACAGGTATTCTCCGTTCAACTGGACAAGGCGAAGCCGGTATCTTCTATTGAGATGTCCAGAAACATCAGCCAGATATTGAAGTCGCAGCAACTGGCCAGCAGAAAGTATCAGTACAGAGTTGGTACGGTCTACATTGTTGATCCGACAAAATGGACCGACTGGCTTACTCCTGAATCTACTGCAGGAAACTTCCTAAGTGTAATTCCTCAAAAATTAGTCTGACAATAACAATTAATACAACTCAACATGATAACGATACCAGTTGTTTTAAACCATAAGAACGTGGCTGTGTTTCCGGACGATGAAGACTGCAATTTATTCTATGCACTCAAGACAACTCCGGAGATTAGATTCATTAATGGTGAACCCGTATTCAGCGGACTCTTCTGGACGGACAGAGCCGATGGATCCACGACAAGTGTTGCCGGTCTTGCCGGCGGATGGATCAACTTTGATTCTCATCTCGGCGTAAGCGAAGATGTATTGAAAGAAATAACAGGACTTCTGAAAACTGCACGCGTACAGGAGAGCCGGCGAAAAGCACTCATCAAAAAAGAAAAGGAAAGACTCGGTCTCATTGCCAAAGCCCGTGGTGAAACGATGGTTCCCAATCCGGATGTACCTTCTGTAGAAGAGATCCGATACGGCGCGGTCAATTTCACAGAGGGAAATGTCACGTTGCTTGAAGAACAGGGAGGAGATATTGTTGCATGGTCGTCAGCAGGCGGCCCTGCAAGTCTACTGGGAGACAACAATGCCGCCTTTGCATTGAGATTAAGTCCGACAGGTGCCGCGATATGGTATAAAGCGTTGAAGGAAGGAATCAAGTCGATTGGTATCCGCTACGATCTTAAGTTTCAGCTAAGACTTCCGAGTCTTGAAATCCGTGCATGGGCAGGTTCGACTCAGACCAGCGAAATAAACCGTAAGGTTGAACGGGTCTGGAGAAATACCGATCAGGGCTGTTCTGATGCTGATGTGGAAAGGATCAATGTGAAAGAGATCACACAAAAGCTCACAGAAGAAGGTCTGATGAATATCGAGATCAAGAAAGGATCTTCGGAAATCTCTGATGAACATGTGAGCCAGCTTCGTGAAATGGCCATGAAACTGATTGAGGATAAAGTGAAGGAGATCATCAAGAGCAGGATACAGGGTATGACCGAAGACGAACGCAAGAATTCGATGCTCGAACTGGTGAAGGAAGAGATCAGCTCGTTTGTTGAACTGCGGTTCACCCAGGAAGATGTGGTTGAATGGCGCATTGCTCCTCAGGGAACGATCATGAACTTCCTGGAAGGCGTTCCCGAAAGCAGAAAGGAACAGGTGACAAAACTGGTTGACCTGAGCAAACATGAGGTTGAAACGATCACGATCAACACTACGGTAAGCGCGCCATGGGAAGAAGCTCCGTTTGTAAATTCTGTAAAAGTGAACGTTGACTATCCGGCAGCCAAGGAGAAACATTCTGTTCTGTTCCAGAAAGATACTCCCAAGGATGTATGGCACTTCAGGAGACCACAAAAAGATGATGGCATTGTAAAGTATACAACCGAAGTATTCTTCAAAGGAATCTCCGAACCCGTCGTTCTTAAGGAGGAATCCACGAACTCCCACATCAACGTCAACATTGGAAAGATCGGGTTGATGGATGTTACTTTCCTTCCACACCCTACTATCTCTTTGCTAACTGGTGACAATGAAATTAAGATTGTGCAGGTAGACATCTCGTACAAAGGCGAAGACGATCCGGATCACTTCACAGAAACGGTCGTACTCAAAACAGATAAGCCTGAAGGAGAAAAACTCACGCGGATAATGGGCAAAATCATCGACGCGCCATTGACTTATAAGGCCACGTATTTTCCCAAGAACAATAGTCCGATTACCGGCCCCGAAAAGAAATACTATCTCACCGAGAACAACAACGTGAAGCTGTTCATTTCCAGTCCATATGAAAATACCCTCGATCTTCCGGTAGAGCTTTCACAGGTTCCGGATGCATCCGTGAAGAAGATCATCGTGGAGTTCAAGTATGAAGATGAGGTCAATCACTTCTCCAGCTTCGATAAGATCGAAATGTCGGCAGAGGAAGATTGGGAACCGGGAACAGCCAAACTGGTGATCATGGACAAGACGAATTCCAAATTCCTGTATCGGTACAGGATCATCTCAAACGACACGATGTCTAAGTCCGCGTGGATGCACGGCGAAGGCGAAGAGGCAATCATTCTTCCCATCTTCAAGGTGGTCATCAATGCGTCGCAGCTCAAGCTGGGTGAAGAGTTCCTGAACGCGCTGCTAACATTGAACTACAACAGTGAAACTCAGGACACCAAAGAAATCTTTCTGGACAAGGCAAGCGCATCACAGGCTCTTAGCTGGTACATCCCGAGGACGGACAACAGTCAATCGAGCTATAGCTATCTGTTGAAGCTGATTGAACAGGACGGCACAGCAGTTGAAACATCAGGCACCAATCAGGGAAGCGTGTTAATCCTACAGGCCCCGGTTCATTAAAGACTTATTTACATAAAGCAATTATTCACCGGAGATAACTCATCTCCAGCTTAATTCTATGAACTATGCTCAGTTACAAAGCGCCATTCCTGGAAGCCGGTAGTTTAACGATCTTCAAAGACGACAGTAACCCCGACGTCTTCTACTACATATGTATTCAACCATCTATTGTACGCGATGACAAAGGCGTGTCGAAGATGGAGGCGTATGCAATCCTCCCTGAGTCGGGTGTTGGGATAGAAGCAGACAGCATCATGGAAGCAAGTCTGATGATGGATGTCAACCTCTCCCCTACTGCTGAAGAACTTGCATTTGCAGAAAAACAGATCCAGGAGAAATTGGGAACCAAGCCTAAGGTATTAGTCGCCGCTCCCATCCATTCCGGCAAAGTTTCTCTGATCGTTGCTGCAGCGGGTAACGAACCAGATCCTAAAAAATGGTTTGTTACTTCGGAGGTAAAACCATCCATCTTCGGAAGCAATATCGCCTCGCTTGTCGTGAGGGCCGTTGGTCAGGATGGAAAGCTGCTCATTGCCGCACTTGATTCGGACGTGATCGCCGCCAGTGTCCACTATGAGCTGGAGATGCTGGGTATAGCGCCCGTGTTTAAGGCTACGATGTCCGTAAACTGGTCCAAGGTCTACCATCACTTTGAAAAGTTTGAGAAGTCGAACTTCATTTTTTATTCTGATGAAGTGTCTGATGCAGTCGACAGATTACAGGAAACAAGCGCTATCGAAATCCAGATAGAAGAGCTGGACCCCTTCGTGAAGAGTGAGGCCCTGAAAGCTATTCTTAATGAACTGAAGTCGGAAGTGCTGAAGAAACTGTTCCAGCCTGCAGCCTCGCCGTTGAGCGCGTCGGAGAAGATCGAAGACCGGATTGCCAATGGCGTGAGCCGCGTAGTGTCAGCGATCCATCCTGGTGTTCACCACATCAGACGGAATATCGATGAGACCCAGCTGAGCATCACAACGGTAACGCTGAATCAACGGAACGTAAAGACGTATCCATTCTATCCTCAGGCATTGTTATCGTCAATGATACGTTCCTCCGGCGGGATCAAGGATAAGATCAAATGGATCAAGCTGGATGAGATTCCGTTTATCGATCAGAAAGTCGAGGTTCGGCTGTCGGCGGACACGTTCAAAAATACAAACATCAAATCCGTTATTATCGAATGCCGCGTAGTGGATGAAACCTCAAACACTGTCACCGTTCAGCGCAGCATTGCTTTCGATTCGGATGATGCGCTGAACAACAGCCTGAACTTCACCAGGGAAAAGGATAAGACCTACCGGTACGACTATCGCGTGACGATGTTCATGACTACCGAATCCAATAAGCTGCCCGGCAAACTGGAGATCGACTGGACATCCGAACGAAGTCCATTCATCTACTTCAACGCTGCTGAATACTTTGAGACGCGCGAGATCACGGTCAGCATCGATGACACCAGCATCTTTGAACATGCTCATCTCATTCAGGCAGACCTGAAAGTGCTCGACAGAACCGATCTCACTCAGATTCTCGCGAGAACATTTCTTTTCAATGCAACTAATAAGGATCAGAAGGTGCTTTCTGTGGTAACTAATAAGACCATCCCGGTACAATTTGATCTTGCGCTTACATATTTCATCTCCGAGTCGAAGGAGCATCGGTCGATGTTCACGGATGTCGATTCCGCTTTCTTCTTTATTCCCAACATTTTCGAAAACAAGTGGTCAGTTGACCTGATCTGTAATGCTGACTGGGAAAAATCAGAAAAGGTAATTCTCGAAACGCTGATAAGGGATGCGGAGCGTACAGAGCCGATCTTCAACAAATACACCTTTACGAAGGAGCTGAACGAAACGAAGCTCATCATTGCCACGAGTCTTAATACACCAAGACAGGCTTTTGACTACAGGGTCACTTGCCTCTCAGCAGCTGACTCAAACGTCGTTCAGGGTCCCTGGCAAAGTCATGAAGGTCCCATCCTGGTAGTAAACGACAAGATCCAATCCGAGCGGATCATCAGAGCTACACTCACGCGGGCCCCCAATTTCGAAGCTATGGAGATCAAGCAGGTGTCTGTTGAATTTGTGTACGACGACAAGGATAACAACATACACATCGAGAGCGAGAAACTTCCTTTCAGACAAGTTGGAGACACTGTCGAATTCAAACATCCGATGCCCAATTTCAACCACAAGGAATTCAGTTATCGAAAAAGAGTACGCGGATTGGGTGGAGAATCATACAATTCAGGATGGCTGATCAACAGCAAAGAAAAATTGGAAATAGAGATCCCTAACAACATTTGGTAACCGATATATGATTGACCTGGCTAAACCTCTGGGCATCCATGAAGGACTCGTCTTCTATGGAGACCACGAATTGACTGATCTGATCTATTACTTCCCGGATGAAGTAGGCCTCGCTCCACTGCCCAATGTATCAGATGGAAAATTCTACGAGTTGTTCTTTCAGATTTTCAACGAAGGAGATATTATTGAGGGTGGCCTCGATGACTTGCGTAAGACGGCGGGATCGATCCTGTCGCTGGGCATTCAATGCAACGTTAGCGATGAACGACTACAGAAAGCACTCAGTGCTGTGAAGGGCGTAAATCGCCTTCCGGAAAAAGTAACGGCATCGATACCTCTTTGGCGTGATGGCACCGTGAACCTGCTGGTGTTGGACGCAGTGAATGACAAAGAGCTGCCCACCACTGAAGATGCCTTCGTGAAGAGCATCGTGGGATCGCACAAACCTTCTCTGATGTCGTCCGATCTTAAGAGCATTTTTAATGTCCGCCTCGACAGAAAAGGAACTGCGTTGATCCTGTCCGCGCTGAACGGCGATACAGGAAATGTAGCGGGGGTTATGTATGATCTCAAATACAACGCCATCCGTCCCGCAGTGGATCTCAGGATCTGGGCCGACCTGGGAAGATGTTATGAAAGCATCTCTCACCACATCGATGTGAAAGCCGAATTCAGCTATGCATCGCTCAACTTCTCATTTGGAGCCGAGTTTGAATGGGCCACGAGGAAGCTTGAAGAAGAGGGCAACCTGAAGATACAAGTGCTCAGCCAGGTTGAAGACGCCGAAGCAAAGAAGGCCATTGACGAGTTGGTAAAGGAATTCAAGGAGAATATTCTACGAGAGATGTTCCGCCCTTACGTAAATCCCCAAACCCTCAACTCGATGATACCGGGTCAGAAGGTGCCGGCCATTGGAGTTACTTATAAGTTCATGAAAGAGAACATCTTTCATAAGAAGATCATCGATGTCGATTACAGGGAACGATCAACCGTGACGAGAACCCACAACCCCCAGTCTCACCTGTGGATAATGGGCAAGCAGATCGCTGAGAATAAGGACAAATATGTTCAACGGGTGATCTTCAGTGATATCTGGAGAGAACAATCCCTGTCGATCAATCTTGTTCACGACTTTAATGACGCAAGCCAGGACTTACTTAGCGCTGAGGTCCTGGTTTGGAGAAGCGAGGATGGAATTGTGACAGACAATCGTGAAAACAGATTCGCTATTCCGGATATAGCAGATCCATTAAAACACATCACCTTTTTCAAAGGGAGCAACCTCAAGGCGGATCTTGCCTGGCTGTATGACGTGGATGAACCGGTTGGATACTTTCATCAGATCAGATTCCAGTTCAGTGGCACCGTTGACAACATCAGCAGTCCCGCAGAAATAATCACTGAGCCTGTCTTAAGCACGAACGAAAAGCTGATCATCTTTCCGAACACCTACACGTTCTTCAAGACTATTGAAGTACGGGCAGGAAACATTTCGTTCGAGGAGTTCAAGAATGTAGATATATCGCTGGCCCTGAAGAATGAAGCGGGCGATACGTTGGGAGTTGAGATCATCACGCTCACTGGCGAAAATAAAAATGAAGTCTGGAAGGTAAGAGGTAAAGACAAGAAGAATCTCTTCATAGAGATCACCAAAGAGTACCACTACAACGATGAAAGGCCGTCGCTAAAGACCGAGCCTGTATTTCTACAGGATGATGAGGTGATTATCAACAAGCCATTCCAGAAATCGGTATTGAAGCTCATACCCGTGATCGCGGGTAAGAATGATGCGGTTAAGGAAGTTCTTCTCGAGATCAAAATTGCTTCACCAGCACTCGAGGAACCAGTGACGCAGTTGAACAGAATAACTGGCCCGGCTTTCAATGCCCCTGAAATTGAGATCAAGCTTCATTCAGATAACGACTCCATTTCTTATGAGGCAACGGCCATTACCACCGACGGAAAGATATTGAAGATCAATAACGGACTGATCACAAGCAACGCACTGATCCTGGATCTCAGCAGAACATTGATCAACGAAGTTCTGTTTGTATGGCAGGGTAAGAGTCCGCTGGAATTAGGTCTGAAGAGCCTGAAGGTAGAGCTGCGAAAAGTCAGTATTCCGGCTCAGGATCTGGAACCTATTGAATTCAAAGGTGGCCTCGTACCCACAACTGTTACGAAGCTCTTCCCCGTAGATGACATCATCGAATGGAGAATATTAAAACGCTTCGAAAACAATTTTAAAGAGAGAACAGATTTTAAACCTGTTGTGAATAACAAAGTATTGGTGGTTGCTGAGTGAGCTCAAACTTCCGGATTGGAGATCAGGTCAAATACAAAGCTAAATTCAATTAACACCATTAAAATATTGAGTCAACATGCAAGTCGTGGATAGAATCGATGATGCCCCAAAAACAAACTCGTTATGAATAAGTATATCATTCTTGTAGGTGGATATGACTATAACAATGGCGGGGTGAACTTCGCCTTCATTGCAGACAGAAGAAGAATGGATCTGCTGAGGCAAAATCCGCAGTGGCAAACCAATGCGGAAGTGATCTTCGTCCGTTTTGATGTCAGGGCCGGCAAGATCGACAGAAACATTTACAACGGATCATCAAGGGTATGGCAGGATGAATCAACTTCTCATACAGCCATTGTCAGAAGTCAGCACTACAGGGAGAATCACCTGGTTAGTGCCGAATCCAACATCATGTCGATCACAGACATCTACAGGTATGTCGTCAATATCGGGAGTACGGAACCTGGAACACTCTATGAGTTCAGTATTTTAAGTCACGGATGGTTTGGAGGCCCCGTACTGCTCAACTCATTTCAGAGGGATGAATTTTCAACGGGGGCGCGGGCAATGGAAAGGGATCCAACCGACAAGGATGGTCGTTCGAAAGATTTTCAGGCACAAAACATGAGCGACGATGACTGGAATAATTTCAGACGAGCGTTCTCGGCGGATGGATATTACTGGGTGTGGGGATGTTTATTTTCCAGAGCCTATTTCGATACATTGTACAAGATCATGCAAACACCTGCCTATCGAAGTAAAGCACTCGGATCACATGCCGACTCGGACACTTTTTCCATCACCGTCAGCGAAGACTTCGTCTCCAAACATTATCAGGTTGATCCCACGTTCTTTCCAACAAACCGGTCAGAAAGAACTTTCACCCGATCATTGATTGAAATAAAGAAATTCATGAAGAGAGGACTCCGAAGGTCATACCCCGGACGGGTTGCTCTTGATACCGGAGTAACCTGTATCGCTGCCTACCTGGGTACTTATTCCGACTACGAGCGATCACATGCAGGCCATTCTGCTCCCAATCCTGTAATGGTCATTCCAAGGAACATGAGTGCATATGGTTGTGACTTTACCACTACCATCAACTTCTTCAAAACGTACCTGGGCCTGGCGGAAGATGTCGAAAGCAGAGGATATGCGATCTACTCGAATGTCCAGGCGCTTGATTGGTGGAATAATGGGTGAGAATTCGCCTGAAGTATGGCTGGCCGTTGCAGATCCTTCCATTCAACTATTTCACGCGTACAACTATTTCACGAGAACTTAGGTACCGGCCACACCGATACTGAATTAAGCTATGCAGACTTCGAACCAATCTCTGCCCGGATATCCTTAAGTCTTTTTCGGAGATTCTGTGAGTTCTTAGCGATTCCCGCTATGAATACCAGCGGAATAACCATGTAGAGAAATCCAAAGCCATTCTTGACAACGCCATAGACCATAATTCCAATCAGAAAACCAATTATTGCGGCAGAAGTGATTTCAAGTTTCTTAATCTTCTTTTCTTCGGCCATTAACTCGTCGCGTGTCAATTTGGAGTAATCTTTATTGTCTGACATATTACTGTCTTGATTTAAATATTTGCGGGTCAATTGCTGCACTGTTGCCAACGGCAGGTGTATCCGCAGCCTAAATGTACATGATTATAGCCTATCAGGTTCAAATCACATCAAATCAATCATCAAAGTAACGGCACCGGCCAATCCTGAGGCTTGTTATATGGATTTGGTCATTGATTCCACGGTTAACGTTAGCTAACGGGCCCCCTAAAGGTCGCGCGCCTGAACCTCAACAGAAACGTCCCAACGGTGGAGTTACCTTCTTTGGATAAACATCCAGCGCTGACCCTCGAGATCTTCAACTCTATAGCGCGGTCCTGGTCCACCGGTTTCGATGCCCGAAAGGAAAACCGCGCCTTGTTCTTTCGCCTGTTGATAATGTTTTTCCACGTCATCAACATAAACCAATACACCGTTAATGATGTAGGGCGACTGATACCACTTTGCAGCAGTCTCACAGACCTGACGATGCCGGTTGGGGCTTTGATAGTCTTCAGTCGGAGATGCCAGCATTACAATGCCCCCGCCAAGCTCAATTTCCCCATGCATGAGTTTGCCTTTTTCATCCAGCATTTTCGCTTTTTCTGTAAACCCGAATGCTTTACATAGCCAGGCCATTGCTTCCACGCCATTTTCATAGGCGAGCATAGGGATTATTTGTGGGTTGTTAAGCGGCATAACGTGATATTTTATTGTTTAAAATAATGACCTACCTTAATCTCTCTCTGTCGGTTCTGATCCGACAAGTTTCTCGTTCTCTACAATCAAATTCGAAATCTTATCCACCGCTAAATAAATTCCTTGCCCGTATTTCTCTCGCTTGAACAGAGGCGTCATGTCATCTCTGATTATTCCTGCGGCTACCTCGTCCTTTATTATATTCTCCAACCCGGCCCCAACTTCAATTCTGATCAGTCTTTCATGCATCACAACTGTTATTAGTATTCCGTCATTATGAGTTGACCTTCCAAGCCCGAATTCCCTCGCCATCCTCAACGAAAAGTCTTCAATTTTTTCCCCGGCAAGGGAGTCGACAATTAATATTCCGATTTGTGATCCAACCTCTTGTTCAAGTTTCCTTATTAGAGTTCCAATGCTGTCCTTTGCGGTTGTTTCCAGTATGTGCGAGTAATCGCTAATTCCATATCCACTAGTAAACCGTGTATGACCCTTCTTTTCAGTACTGCAGGAGAGACTAAGTCCAATGAGAATTACCGTCAATAGTTTAAAGAATGTTCGCATTATATTGAATGATTATTCTCGACCTGGCATACGTCGGTTTGCACTGAAATTAGATAGAGAACGCCACAATGCAGAAGCATAAACTTCCTTCAAATAGTTCGTTTTGTTTTACCTGATACTTTTCCAGGTTCCGGAATTGCTACTATAAACCTCTGTCACCATGAATCCACGTGAGTAAGATATCACAAACGTGTTATCCTGGCGGCCACGAACAATTCTGATTCCGAACGTTTCTTTATTCACAGGGATGATTTTAGTCTCTTCCATCTCTTCTGCCATTCGTTCCGATCGGAATCTCTGCACCTTATGCACTGTATAAACTGTCACAAATTGAGATGCGACAAAGATCGGAGGCAATATGGCAAGGAACAGAGCCCTGTCGTCCCTCAGCTGCTTGAATGCCAATCGTCCGACCAAATAGGCGATTGAAGCAGCCAATGAGAGCAGTATTGGAATAGCCAAAAAGAAAAACTCAATGATGTGAAGAAAATCTACAAAGGGAACGATAGCTCCAAAAAGGCCGCAAGCTCCAACAATTGAAACTCTCAGCCAGCTCCTCCTTTTATTCGCCATTGAATTTCTAAAATTACCACCAACCGTTACTTTTAGTCAAGACTGCACGAACAAAGTAGTCACATTGAATAGGTACAAGTTTGTAAGATAAAAGGTATGTATTTTTCCATCGCTTGTCACAACAACATGATATATATGACGTGGTCCAACCCAAACTCAACCTTTTTTGAATATAACGTTATTTATCTTAGTCCCTGCAGGTAAGTCTTTTATCTGATTGTGAATTTGCCCCGCAAAGCTAAAATGAACTTCAGCATTTGTCGGCTCAAAGTTCTCCACGGAATAGTCCCCGCCAATTGCCGGAAGTCTTCTGTAAGAATAAACCTCTCCCTCTTTCAGTATCTTGCCGGCAAGAAGCTGGCTCGACAGATCAATCATGAACCACTCGTCGACCTGTTCAATGTTGGTCAGCTTTCGCTCGAATTCAGCCTGATCAGCAGCAACCATCTGCAGCTTTTCCTTGACCGACGTCTAACCAATAGATGTTTCCTTTGTCACTTATCAGGAACATGTCGCCAATGATTGAAATCAATATGACCCTCTTGTCTGTCCCAATTAACCACCTCCATTCCGAGGTTAAACCGTCAGACATTCCCTCGTGAAATTCTACTATTAAGTCGTTGAAGTCGATCTCCATATCCTTTGCCAATGTTTACACCGGTAGTTACGTACAACAGTAGTGTTGGCGTTGCTAAAGTAATACACGACAGGTAGATAGGACAATCGCATACAACCATTATTATACGCAGCCGTAATTAATCTAATCATTATTTTGAACGATTGTCCCCTGCGAAGCAACCAATTTCCAGCTATCTCCGCGTTTAGTCCAAACGTCATAAAAACGTGTCTTGCGTTCAATCAAAGTGTCATTACTATGCCTAAAGGAATGCACGATAAAAGTTACAACTGCAGAATTCCAATAAACATTCACAACGTCATTCTCCAATCTGAATGAGTCAAGCACAATTCCATTCTTAATTCTTTGGTCGATGTTGTTATAAATGTCAACCAAGTCTTCCTTTTTACCTTTTATTCCAAAGTCTGTAATGTCAATGAATGTCGAGTCCATGAGGTATGCCAGGCCAGCTGTATCGAGCGCAAATTCCTTGTTTAGGAAATCTCTTTCTAAGGCCAGCAGGTCATGGGTGATTTTATCACTTTTCTCAGATGGTGCCCCGCACCCTACCAGAACAATCATTAGTCCAGCCAGGACGAAGGTCCGACAATCTCTTACACTCATTGCTTATATCTTTTCATTTAAAAATGTGTAGTCTTCCTCCGAAAGACGCACTTAAGAAGGCAATCAATTCGTTAAGCTTCTGTCCTTTTATGATGTTCCTAAGGGGAAACATGTCTTTCTCACCGTCGGCACAGTCAATTTTAATAACCAGTCCTGTCTGAAAAGAGTTATAAACGAAATACCCTCCAACTACTGGAATAAGAAGTAGCAAACTCAGTTTTGCATGTCGAGGTGAAAGATTCTCCCGAAGTAAAATTCTAATAGCCCCCAGCGACATATAGACACCAAGTGCCAGGAGCCCCAAACCTAAAATTAAAACCAACCACCAATTGTGGAGCTCCTTTCCCCTCTCAATCCTGATTCTCGTTATTTCCGAGAACATGATTGTTTTGTAATTGAAACCGCTCCTCAACAGATGAAAACCTTCATCCGAAATCCCAAATTCTTCAGTCTTGAAATAATATGTTGCCATGCACGATCTTTCCTAACTAATACATTTGCTAACGTTTCTTTGCTATGAGCGATTATGACGAAACCCTGACTTACGGCTTTCATACGGGTCTCGTAGTCTATCGCAAATCATACGGTGCCATCGTGGGCCACAACTTGTCGAACTCGTGCATGAAGACCTTCACGGTAGCTGGATCCTTTGTCACAATAATATTCTCATGATTAAAACGCGCCGCGCCACGTGTCCAGTTGTAGCTGCCGGTGAGCACGCTATGCTGATCCACCACCATAAACTTGTGATGCATATGGTTCGGACTGGTATCCATGCGCAATTCAATTCCCTCCCGGGCGAGTTGGTTAATATCAGATCCCTGATCAAAGGACTTTTCATTATCAGTGATCAGTCGAATGGTCACACCCCTGCGATGAGCCGCAATGATCGATTCGGTAATGATGTCATCGCTGATCGTAAATACACACACCAATAACTCCTGCCTGGCGGTGCTGATCTGTTTTGTAATCGCATTTCGGCAAGTATTACCCGGACTAAAATAAGAGTCCAGGTCAGGGAATGGCGTCTGTAGAGCCGACGTAGTTGCCCTCACCCACTCCAGAACAAACCGAATATTTTCGCTGTTAGCCTTTTGTTCGGCAAGTTCAAAAACCTTGCTTCTAATGAAATTTATCTGGTTCGCATCGAGAGGCTGATCTGCAATCAGTTCTTTAAACGTGCGCTTCTCCTGCTTCGACAGAAAGCCATCCGCGGTACTGTCGTGGAGATATTGAATGATGTGCTCCATAATGTCTTTAGGGTGACCACCTTTTATTGCGTTGGTCTAAGATCTTGTGGCTTCGGGCGCCTGGATCAGTTAGTCGCTTTATTCCGGCCCAACACAACGCTCGTTGGAAATGTCGTTATCACAGGCCCGTTTGTGATTGCTTTCTATATTCTGTGAATTCCGTAAATCCCTTGATCATTCCGAGCACGCATTCACAAGGTGTCGGGCCACCTTCCCAGATTCCCTCACAAGGTTTTTCAACCAATTCCGGACGATTATTATTCACCCACTCCTTCGCCTGATAATAAGTATCAATATCGTTTGAAGACGTTTTCACGGAAATAACCTTCCCATCCTTTACAGAAATGTGAAACGTGTCGGTGACATTAAAATCAATAGCGAGTGCCCCCATCAAATCATCCTTAACTGTAACAGGAAATATCACAACCGAGTCGTTCTTTTCAAAGTAATGCGAACGATCAACTACTTTGTACCTGGCGCACTCTGCCCATTTTTGATAATATAGAATTTCCGGTTGAGACTTCTTAGCAAATGACAATACTGACGATAAGGAATCCCGATTGAATGAATAGAAGCTATCGATAAATTTGTTTCCGATAGCAAACTTATCAAGCTCCTTGTCAGGCGCAGTTTTACAACTGGTGAGCAATAGAATACAAATGCAAATGAGGGTGAGTTGTCTTACGTTCACGAGTACGTGGGATTTTGAATTCGAGGGCTTGGCGCATTAGCTGCACCTTGGCCAAAATAATCAAAATTAAATATCAATTGTGGTGACTAGAGCTTTTGTTGCCGGTAGCTACTCCCCCGCGCTGCAATTTCCAGGAACAAGAGAATGAGTGTAACGATTGAGAATAGCACCGAGATCCCAAGGATGTTCACAGCCGTCATCGTGTCATTGTCTCGTTCAATAGCCTCTCTGTTGACTTTTGCGTTAATGGCCTGCTGTCGCAGAAATTCAACATCCGTGGAATTCATAATTTTCCTGATATCATCATAGTCTGACCTTGTGTTAGTCAGTGGGTGATACTGCAGCCTGGACGGAGTCAATGTCCAGGCCCAATAAGTTAGTGCCAGAGTGCTTGCCACGAAGAAGAAGGTTATTGTCACTCGCATGTCTTACTTAAAATTACCGCCAATGCTATATGTGTGGTGTTGTACGCAAACACTTTTACCAGGTCACTCCAACAGCGCTATACACTCAATTGAAACCAAAATTCCGGCCGGGAAAGGCATTACTTGTGGAGTGCTTCTTGCCGGAGCATTTTCAGGAAAGAATTCTTTGTAAACCTTATTTATAACACTGAAGTCGTTGCCAGACACCATAAAGATTGTGGTCTTTACAACGCTGGAAAGTCCAGAACCGGCTTCTTCAAGAACTGTTTTAATATTTTGAAAACTCTGGCGCACCTGGTCTTCAAAGTCTGCACTTACAATTTGCCCGGTTGCTGGGTTAAGCCCCGGCATACCAGATAAGAATATAAAATTGCCAGCAACCACAGATTGCGGAAACGCCTCGCTCATTCTGGGAGCCAGGGAAGTATTAAAGTTTCTCTTAGGGCTCATGATATTTTTTCTCTTTTTGAAGCTACACAGTTGTATTCTACAACCTCCGACTGCAACGCGGTCGCCATACTAAAATATCAAATTATCGTCAAACATGGCAGAATGCGTTACAGCTTCGTCGGTCTGTTTATTTAGCCTATACTTTTAGAATCTTCATATTATCCTGAAAACAGTCCCTATCACGACGTTCTTTTGTTCATAAATAAGAGGTGTATCATACTTACAGGAGCTGAACCTTTCAATCAATTCTTCTTACGTCAGGCAACATATCAGGGTAATGTAATTTCATTTTTTCCCAATCACCGACTGACAACTTGAAATGAATTAAATACATATCCGTTGACCCCATGGTCTTCGTTTTAAAACACATACAGTTGTCATACGTGACAAGTGCACCTAAAATCCTTACTCCGCTCTCCGTCCAATAATTAGTGAAATTTTCAACCAGCATCTCTATGTCTTTTCCCCAGGGGTCAACTCCAGGTTTTCTATTATAAGTAATCCACAGGGCATCCTGATTCAAGCTTCCACGCTCAATTGAACTCAGCAACACTACTTTTCCTTGTAGAGAATCCCGCAAATTCAGTTTGTCTCCGTCAATGATAACTTGCGTCTGTCCGAGAACAGTAATAGTCGAGAGTATGAGAGTAACAGAAAAAACAATGGACCTTGTCATGGTTCAATTCTATATTGATAAGATTGCTGCCAACGTATATATCTTTACGCCCTATTTTAACCAGTTTATCGGATTAAGATAAAACATCTTTTTCCATCCTTGTTTCTCTCCGTCAATTCTCCAGGGATAAGGGATCAACGTCATTATTGAATAATGCAGGTGTGGAGCTTTTCCCTTCGCGTTTCCTGTCGTTCCTACGGTCCCAATTCTATCGCCCTTGCTAGTCCAGGAAAAAAGTCTTGTGTCGATGTCCCTCAAGTGAGCGTAGTAATGAAGTCTCCATTTTGGGCCTATTATCAAAACTACTTTGCCACCTCTCGCTATCTCTCCTTTGAATAGTACCAGACCACCTGTAGAGGAGTTGACCCTTGTCCCCTCTTTAGCAAAGATGTCAACGCCTTTATGAGTACCCGACTTTCCCCAGGGATAATACCAAAACGATTTTGAGTTGTAGCTATTCCTGTCGGCCTTCTCGACCGGGTTCTCAAAGTTCTGTGGAAATATAAGTCCTACAAATAAAACAATTAAGATCGCTAGCCCAAGTATCTTCGTTTTAGAAGTATGTCCCATCGCGCAGTAAAATTTGCCCACAACATTCATATAAACCTGGTGCCGGGACCAAAATAAAGGCACACAGTTTATTCATTGGGGTCCTTGAATTTATAGACTTCATTCACTGATATCTTTTCTCCCGTTACGAGCTCATAATGCACATCGTATCTTTGCCGTTTAAAAACACCAAGCCCTGCTGACGGCAATTCTTTACGCCATGTCCACTCATCTTTTTCCAATTTCCCTGTTGCTTTGTCTATCCTGAACCACTGTCCATTACAGTCAACCAGAACGTATTCTTCGCCAGAGTCAAACAGATAAGAATCGCATCCGCTACCCGAATCAGGATACATTTCCAGTTCATCAATAGTGCCGCCATTCTTGTCCACGGTAACTAATCTTCTGTGATGGTCAACAAACATTGGGTGCTGACTAAATCTAACCACTTGAATTGAACTCGTGCCACTTGGTCTCCTCGAAGTACAGTTGATCAATAGAATAGTCATCAGTAAGGTAAAGAGAATTTTCATTTGTCAAAGTATGTATACACAACACCAGGATGGAGTTTAGATACTGAACACGGTGTTATGGAAACGACCTCTTGTATTTCCTCAGACGTTCAACGGCATCCTCGTAATTCTGCTCCGCCGCCTTCTCATACCACTGAATTGCCTGCGACAAATCCTTGTCGACACCAAGTCCATCTTCGAACATTTTTCCAACTATGAATTGAGCGTCGGCATGTCCCTGGTCTGCTGATTTCTTGTACCAATAAAATGCTTTTCCATAGTCTTGCTTGACCCCAAGCCCTTCGTAGTACAAATGGCCAAGATTACATTGAGCTTCGTGGATGCCTTCAGGAGCCGCTTTCTCAAACAGCTTTTTTGCCTTAGTGTAACTTTGTCTTACGCCTTTACCTTCATAGTACATGCTGCCCAAAGCAGCTTGGGCGTCGGGATACGCATGACCCGCTGACTTCTTATACCAGCTAACGGCCTTCTTCAAGCTCTGTTCAACACCCTGTCCCGTTCCGTAAAAATATGCCATGTTGAATTCCGCCTTGGGATATCCGGCATCGGCTGCTATCCGAGTCAGTCTCACCGCCTCATAAACGTCCAGGGGCACACCATAGCCTTCTGAGTACATGTATCCCAATCGACAAATTGCCTCCAGATTTCCCATGTCGGCAGCTCTTCGAATCCAGACAACACTCCCATCGTAATCCTTCCGTTTATAATATTCATTCCCCTTGTCGTACAACTGCTGCGATGTAAGCTTTGTGGAATCATTAGCGGGTACTAGGATATCTTGCCCAATTGCGCTGGCTGAAAAGCTCAACGCGACAAGCATCAGGAGACTAAATTTATTCACCATTCCAATATTACTCACCATTCTTCAAAACCAACATACTTTGCTTTGTCCCCCAGATTCCATTGCTACATTACGCGTTATCGGTTCGTGCTTTCACCGCGATACTTCAACAACAAAGTCAAAATTCGTGGAGTCGTATTTCTGTCCTCATTGTCAAAGTATTCACGCAGTTCCATTATTTCAAATCCATTTTTCAGCGCCGCGTCTGTAAAATCAGAAACGTGATGAGTAAAGCAAGTCACGATCTTTACACCTTCGTTCGTCTCAAAACGTGCCTTCGATCCACCATATTGCTTAAAGGGATGGAGCTCTCCTATGTAGACAAATCCGTTATGTTTTATTACTGCCCTGAGCTTTTCGAAGATGTCATTTAAATTCTCAATGTGTTCCAATACCAGACTAAAAGTTGCAAGGTCATATTTCCCGCTCGCAAAAGTCCAATCTCTGGTAATGTCACCCTTAATAAATTTCACGTTTTCAGATTTGATTTTAGTCTTAGCCAGTTTGAGCATTTCATCTGAAAGGTCAACTGCTGTAATCCTGCTGACTCTTGTAAGCAACCACCCGGTATTCTTACCCGTTCCACAACCAATTTCAAGACAATTTTCAAATTCAGTGTTTGGCAAAACATTTCTTAAAGCCACTCCTTCAAGGTCTCTCGTCTTGTTTTCATTTGTGTCATATTGGCCTGCCCAAATATTATAAGCTTCTTTTACGTCCATTGGGGGAAATTAGATTCAATCATTTCCTAACACCTCATTGCGCCCCCATGATTGTGCATAAGCAACGGCGGGGGTAGGAGGCTAATTCTTCTATAAATGTCTTTCGCTCCAACGGCATTCACAAAAATGAATTGATTTCAATTCACGCTTCCTGAGCCTCAATTGAGACATGGAGCTTAAGTTTGCCCGCTTCTACAATTATCCATCACTCACACACATTGCTGCCAGCTGTTGGATCTTTTCACTATCTTTCAATAAACTCAATCGTCTCAGTTGGTGAAAGGTTTATCTCATATTTTCCAATTTCAACTTTGTTAACGGTCCACATGTCAAACGATGACTTGCTTTCCCTTATCGTTCTTAATTCGCTAGTACTTATGGTTAAATAAGTCAAGATTGTCCTCGGCCAAGAATCTTTGTTCCTGAATTTCCTTAATAAAATTCCGTTTGACGTTGGGTAACCTAGATTACCAAAGTAAAGTCCGTTTAAAGTTCTATTTAACTTGTCGTTGTCCGTCGTGATTGAATAAATCTTTACAATTCCGTCATACGCTGTTTCGTTTTCCAATTTTCTTTTAAACTCAACTCCATGAGTAGTCAACCAGTATTTGTGCGCTTCCTTTGAATAATCTTCAATCATTTGTCCTTAGGATTTCTGAACGGCTTAAGCCCCGTTTATTCTGACTCAATTGCAGGCAATGTTTATGTATAAGTCGGGTAAAATCTTCTATGCTAACTTGAATGTCACCGGAATAAGTATTCTGATTTCGACAGCCTCTCCATTTACCTTTGCAGGAATCCAGTCATCTTGAATCATTTGAATTACCCGCAAAGCTTCCTCGTTTGTTCCATACCCAGGCCCTTCTTCCACCTTTTCGTCAATCATCTTCCCATCCTTTGTTATCGTCGCTGATATCAATACCTTACCTTGAACTCCTCTTCTTCTTGCATCGGCAGGATATCTTAATAGTGTCCATGAGTAATAATAGAACCAACCTTTCCCGCCAATAAATACTGGGGGCTCGTCAGGTTTAATCTCTTTATATTTATCTCCGTCTTTGATCCAGTAACCTTCTGAGAAATCTGCTGGTTTTAGATTTGTCACCTTGTTATTTGTGAAATCAATTTTTTGTTCGACCTGCCCATCGCTCCCAGTAAATTCCCAAACTCCAACTTTCTTTCCGTTGTCAAATTGTCCCGTTGCAGAAAAACGTCTATAAGTCTTTTTATACTCCCCGTGTTTAACTTCTTGATTGTCCTTTAAGACGTAATATGTCTCTTTGTACGGGGGCGATTCATTTTCAAAAGTCTTTTTCTTGGTTTCTTGTCCCCAGGAGATTGCAAAAGCCAGAACCATCGATAAGGTCAGCAATACTTTCATGTCATTTTCTAGTTATTTGGTCTACTGTCTGTCTGCGATGATTCATCCACTTTTAATTGTACTTCAGAAATTTCGTTCCGTTGTAGGTCGTAGTAGTGGGTATGTCTTCGGTAACACTAACTTTTACCGTTCCATCTTCCTGCAACGCAAAAGTAGCTTTCGGGTACCCTACGCCACCTTCAAATGTGTTATTGCCAATATATCTCAGGCTCCCTACAAGCTGCCCATTGTGTTTCATAAATAGCAGATCATCGTTTTTACTAAACTCAATAAGGTTATTGTCGCCAAATACATAGAGGCCCGTAACCTTGTCGTAAACGTTTTTGTCAAGCGGAATTTCCTTGCTCATCGTGACGTTAAAAATGATTTGGCTCTCGCCAGAACTGCTTTTACTCACGGTAAGAATCCTGTTAACAGCTTGCGGCGCTGAAGCCCACCTGTCACTCTCAACATACTTACCGCCCTTGAAATAGATTTGCGTTATTAAGTCTTGCTGATCGGGCACAGACACTCTCATGTGAATATGAGCTGGCCTCCAGCTGGCATCGTTATCCGGAACAGCTTTGTAAGGAACAGGCAGAATAGATTTGAATTCGTACGTTCCATCCTTTTTTGTTCTTTGTCCGCCACGGTAATTGTATTCATCAGATGTGTTATCATACAACTCATTTTCATCACAGTGCCAGATTTCTACCAATGCGTTATTGATAGGTGTTATTCCGTCCTCTTTAAAGATTTTTCCTTTTAGAACGATTGGTGCACCCTTAGAGCCTGCAAGCCTGAGATTAGTTCTAAGAGGTGCGCCAGGTCTGTAAAACGGGCCAAGTATATCCGTAGTTGTCGGTGTATCCGCTTCATAGGATTTCCCATTCCAGTTTAACGCTCCAAAAGCGCTAACGCTAACCACTGTCAATGTGGACTTTCTAATAAAGCTCCGACGTCGCATAATAATTGGTTTTGTAGCTGATGTCTTAGTCAAGCGGGATAAACTTTCCCTCACTGATCTGTCCACCCTTTACTGTATAAAGCGTAATCCCCGATCGCATTTCAATCGCTCCTTCTCCCCCATTACCCACAACAGCTGCCGCCTGCTCGAAGCGTGTCTTTTGCCCGGTTGACTCAAAATTAAAAACCTGTCGGGCATGAAAATGACCCGCCAATGAAATCGGATACGGATGAGACTGCAGAATCTGCAACAACTCCTGCGCATTGGAAACTACATGTCGGAAATGCAATTTCCCGTTTTGCCTTTCCAGCGTCCGACCTGGACCTTCTTCTTCAAAGTTTGAAAGGCTTAAACCTCCTGAAAACATCGGCATGTGTGCATAAGTGATTACCGGTACCGTTGAGGGCACCGCTGCTAAATCTTTCTTCAGCCATTCGACCTGCACGGAATCAACATGTCCATAGTACCAAAGGTCGTCGAAGTCGACATCATCCAAAGCAACGAAGTGAATGCCCCCGAAGTTGAACGAGTAATAATTCGGACCGAGATAATGATGGAACATCTTCTTTCCATATAGAGGATTCTTAGCACTTACCAAAGACGACTGTCGTTCGATACCGAAGTTTTCGTGATTACCCGCGGAACTCCACACAGGCACAGTAAATTTTTTTGTCTCGCGCACATACATCTCGTACAAAGAAGCCGCCTCAGCTTCGGGTACGCGCAGAGCATCCCTGATGAGATCTCCGGTGACCAATACGAATTCGGGCTTAAGTGAATCAGCCAACGTCTTCAGCCGTTGCGTACGGTTCAGGCTTGCTTCACTGATATGTGTGTCGGACGCGTGAATGAATTTGAAGTCTGCAGGGATTGTAACTTTAGTAAGAGGGAAGTCCCAGGTACCGCGCGTTACGGAACTGGCGTTCACATAGTAAGATTTGCTGGCCCTGTAGCCATCCGGTACGCTGATAAAAATGAGCCCATATCCTTTTGCATCGAGTTGGTAGAGGCCGTCGGCATTGGTTTGCACGACGTCAAACTGATCTGAAACGGCAACTCCCTTGATGCCTTCCTCGCCTTTGTCCTTTATGCCGTTATTGTTCTTATCGTTAAAAACGTAACCAGAGATGGATGTTGCTGAAGCGAATGCCGAGGAAAATACGGCAAGGATGATAAGGGTAAGACGGTTCATGGGAATTGACGATGAAGGCATGATTTATAGGTGGTAGTCCAATTTGCCAATTATAATTCAAACTCCGTCGGCTTACCTGTATAAAATGTTGCGCAGGGTTCCTTATCCCCATCTTTGTTCGAGAGTCGTAACGTCGTCAGCAATCAATGCGTTTACGGCGTCTCTCACATCGTCGGCAGTTTGTCCTGTCCTGTCCGAGGTAAAATTGTCATCCTCATTCTGTACAAGCCCGAAAAATTTCTTAACCATTTTCGGCCTCTTATAGAAGATATAGAATTCATGTCCTCCTTCTCCTTCTACAATTGAAATAGCCAGGCCGTGTCGGGTGCCGCTATTCTCAACCTCAATTGACGGTGAAAAATGGATGTCGTTTTCGTTCGCATCCTTCATTTTCCCGAGGAGTTCAATCCATGGAAACCGATCGACAAGGTCCGGTATTTTCTCCTTGTCAATCTCACCCATTTCGATTGGATCCTTCTTCAATGGATCACAAATGCTGTATCTAAACATGTTTTATTATCGTCTCGATTCGCCTGGCAACCTATGCCTTATGACTTGCCACCAATCGGAATTATGATTCAACCAACAAAGAGTTCCTGGTACCGGGCCCTTGATATACATGTTACGCTGTTCTCACAGTCGCGGCTTACTTTGTCTGCAAGTCCTTCCTTCGCTATCAACTCCTCCAGCTTCTTACAATTTTCAAAGTCCACCTCACTTACCTCGTACAGATTTCCATCCCGTCCGCCAGACAAAGTAATATTGATCTTCTTATTCTCGATCCAGCAGAAACATTTGACCCCACTGACAGCAATGTGCCTGGGTTGCTCATATTCAGGAAAATCACTTAGTGCACTTTTAAAAAATGAATACTCATCATGAGTATATGACTTGCCGCGAATCGGTTTAGGATGGTCCTTCGGGATTGAACTTAACTTAACGCCGATACTTTTAAGAATGTGTAATAAGTCATCCTTGTCTTGATAACTTAAGGTCAGCATGAATTCATCGCCATCATTTGCATGTCCGCCCCAGGCTCTTTTGAAATACGAGTACCTCAGGTTATTAACCCATCTCCTGATTTCCTCTTCAGGGTGTCGCTCAAACAACCAGGCATTAGAAAGTCTCTGGATGTTCATATTCAAAGGTCAATCCATTTCTCCACATTAGCACTGGGCCTCCTCTTCTTCTTTCTGTCCACGTATTCTCTGATTTCGTTACTGTCTTTTGCATTGGATTGAAGTCTCAGGTACTCTTCAAAGCATTCAAGCATTCTGTCAGTCTCATTATAAGTCAGGCCCTCGGTTCTTAACAAATGGCTGTACGACTTTCCAATAAACCAGTTTGCTGAAAAATATTGTCCGCTACTTTTAGTAAGCAAGGGCAGAACTGTTTCAAAATGCTCAATGGCCTTTCTGTCCTTCGCATTCTTATAGTTTCCAACTCCTGCATACCAATTGCCGCCAACATGGTTTGGCTCCTTTTCTAAGACTTTATTCAAAATTGATTCAGCGTCATCATATTTTTTCATTTGTATCAATGTAAGTCCGAGTTGACATTGAAGAATCAAATCATTTGAATCGGCTTTGATGCCGTCTCTGAAGATTTTTTCAGCACCCTCAAAGTCGCCATTGTTCAGCAGCGTGTTTCCCTTGTCCAGATAATCGCTCTGCCCGTAAACTGTGCACAGGCTGGTTGCCGTCAGAACAAAAATCAGTAATGCTCTTTTCATTTGGTTGTTTATTGCTAATAACTGTTTGACTAAGCTTCAAGTGGTCGATTTGTGTAATCTCAAGATTAATGACCATGCCAGTAGTGGATTAATAAGGCAAAGACCAACGGAACAAATCCCAATATCCTTAACCGAAGAAAATAACACCACAAAGCAATCAATATTAGAAGATAGGCCGCATCTGGATAGTGATCGTCGGGCATTACGCTTACTGTTTGGATAAACTCCAGCGTGATGGCGATTCTAAGTATCCATTCTGTCCAGATGCTTGAGTTAATTCTTTTAAAGTTGGCTATTAGGTTGTTCATCATGCTTCCTTGCGCGGTTCACCCGGGCGTCGATAGCTTGCTGGCGGTAAGTCTGTTCATTGAAGTCCGTCTAAACCAACTCTGCACCTTTGGGTACCTTGCCATCCAAAAAATCCTTTCGTTGCTTCTTGTCGTCCAGATCCATCTTGAAGTTCACAAAATTACCGGACGAGTCCAATACTGCCATATACCACGGCCCCGATACATCGTCGCTGAACTGCCAGAGAATATGATAACCTTGTTCATTTGTAAATCCTTCATTGTCGGCCTGGATTATCCCCTCTGTTGCACGCCATATTTCTGTCTTGATAGCGCCAACAATGTTCCAACTTTCGTCATTATCGACCGCGCTTAGTATTTGAAACGTATAGATGACTTTGACTTTATCAAAAAAGTCTACTAACCAATTCGCCGCACTCGTTGGTTTGCAGTCAACTACCTCCTCCTTGAATTCTTCTATTTCCGCCAGTTCGAACTCACCCTCAACCATGTCAGTCTTCTCAATCAGAATCAAATTTCTATCGTCCTTGTCTCTGACCAACAATTGAATCCATTCAGCCGGTGCACCGAATTCAACCTCAACCTCTATCGATGCATCCAGGTTCTCCGCCTTCAATGCGTCGGTCAATTTGTCAACCGATATTGTCGGGTTCGTCTTACCGAGAACTCTTATGTAATATCCCATGCGTTATTTAAATCACTAATTAAATCAATAACCCCCAACGCTACACACAATTCGCATAGCCATAGCTGATTCACTTTTTATCTCCATACTCAGATTTCAATTTGTTGTTAACCCAAAACGGATGAAACCCTTCACCCTTCCTGATTTCCCGATACCCGACAAGCTTGCTGAACTTAAATTCACGGTCTCTATTGACTTGACGTAACGCCGCTACGCTGTCGAGTTTTGCCAGCAGGCTCTTCTGCACATCATCAAAGCTATTCGTGGCTGAAGTGTCAGAAACAGCTACGTATCTTTTGATGTTCTGGAGATTTCCTTCCGAGTCAGTTGTGAATTGAAATACTGTCGGTGAGCCCATACCACATTCCGTCTCATAAATAAACTGTTCATTCATGATCTTATCCTTGAATCTGCTATACCACAGTGCGCTACAACCACAACATCCAGCGACGTAACCAATCTCAAACTCTTTACTTCTCTTTGTGCCCTTCCTTTCCAGAATTGATCCAGTCCTGCACGCAGCGCAGTAAAATATTAATACGAACAGTAGAAGGGAAGATTTCATATGCATTGCTGACCGCTATTTCTTTACCATCCTTTCAATCCAGTCGTTGTAAGAATCAAATCTGATCTCCCGAAGAGTATCGTTCCTGAAGACATAAATTGTCCATGCTTCACCCATTTCATCTTCAACAATTTTCAGTTCGTCCACGCGGGCCAGCGTTTGGGACTCAAGAAACATCTGAGTGAGCAACAGGCGCTTTGGCATTCCAACCCGAATCCCGCGACTAAAAACAACTTCTTCGTCCCTGATTTGTCCGCATACCAATTCAGTTCTCCGAACGTCGGGATGCGAATTATTGAACAGTTTGTAGAAGGACCCACCCTTTGACCAGACGTCAACGATTTTTACTCCATCATAGTCCTTGTATTCCTCTGCTGTCCTCTCGAAAGATTTTGATGGCAATTTTTGCGTGATATCAAGAAGGTCATAACAACACAGGCTTAACGTTCCACTGTCCAAAGTGGCCATATAGGCATTATCCTGGATCTTGAGAGCAGCGTCAATGTCCACCCTGTCTTCGAGATTAAAATTCGGGAATGCTGTCGGCTCGGGCTCCACCTCGATTGATTCGACAGTACTAGTCGAATCCGGCCTGGATTGAATGGACTGCTTTTCTTTCGCACAACCCAAAACCAATATCGCCGATAGTGAAATTACCTCTCGTATCATAGACAATGAATGACTGCTAACGTTTCGCTATCTGGGTAAAGATGTATCCCAAAATAACGAATAATTGTCAACCGCTGTCAAGACCTGAGATTATAAAATGCTGGTATCGCTTAAGTTATTTAAGCTCGGATAGTACTAATTTCTTCTGCGTTAACGTATTCTTCATTGCCTTCTCCCTCACCTTCAGATCATCGCTATGGATTAACTCAAAATACTCCGTTGGCACAACCTGCCATGATAATCCATACTTATCCTTACACCATCCACAGGAACCCTCCTCACCACCATTTGCAGTAAGCGCTTCCCAATAGTAATCCGTTTCAGCCTGGTCTTTTGTATTGATCACAAAAGAAACTGCTTCATTAAATTTAAACAGTGGTCCCGCCGCCAGTATACTAAACTCCATCCCTGCTATTTCAATGACAGCTGTCTCTATGCCCGCATCATTCCCGCTCTCGTCACTATCGAACTTCCGAAAGTCTTTCAGCTTTCCGTCTTTAAAAATGGATAGGTAATAATTTGCTACGGCTTTGGCATCTTTGTCTACCCACAGGTACGGTGTAATTTTTTGAGCAATCATATTTCTATAACGTTTCTACTGGATCATTACAATTTTAGGAAAGATGCTTTAAGGCGATGGTCTGGCATCAAAAACTATCGCAACGTATTCCTGGAATGCCTGCAGCTTGCGTGACTATGCTATTCAGCACGTCTTCAATAAAACAACAGCAACGCCAACGCCAGCGTAGTTAAGTAGTGCTTCAACTGATAGCGCAACTTCTTCAACGACTGTGTAAGATGATATCCAATCGCCTTCTCCGACAGATTTAATGCATCTGCAATCTCCGGAATCGAACGACCCTCGAGTTTGTTTAACTGAAACACGGTTCTCGATTTCTCCGGAAGCTGCTGCATCGCTGTTTCGATAGCATCCATCAGATCATCGAACTCTACCATCTCTTCAGTGTTGTCATCTGAAACGGGAAAGTACTTCAGGCAATAGTCGCGATAGTTCTTGCGAACCATCTGCGCTTCTATATAGTTGAGCGCTTTATTCTTTACGGCCGTGTAGAAATAAGAAGGAAGATGTCTGATGGAATGTGTTGCACGCTTATCCCAGAGTGAAATAAAAAGGTCCTGCACGATCTCGGCCGTTATCTCTTCCGAGCGCACACGTGGAAAGGCCATGTCGTGAACCTTATTCCAGTAGCGTTTAAAAAGTTCGGCAAAGGCTTCTTCATCATCATGTCGGATCGCCTCCAGCAGATCCACATCCGTGAATGAAGACCATGCAGATGCATGTTCCATCGACGCTATTCCACTGTTAGCCCCAGCGTTAACCGCTGCTTCCGAACGAACAGCTGAAGGATCGTTCACCAATTTTTCAAAGCGCTTGTCACTTTCACCGAGATGTTCCAAATCCTGAAGAATCGATTCATACTAAGTTATGGCAGCGCATCCTGAAAACCTAGGAAACGATTGTGAAATCGATTTTTCATCAAAAATCTTCAAAATCGGTTTAGGCAATTGCCGGCGTGAACTGTCTATTGATTAGAGGAGCAAAGTTTTCAAAGCATGGATCAACAGATGTTTCAACAATTGCTGCGGCGATATATTTCGGGACAGGCATCGGACGAAGAAGTAAGAATCATTGACGCATGGTACGAAGCGATGGGCAAAGGCAATCGGTCGTTACTTACTGATATTGAAAAAGCCGCCTTGGAAAAACGATACTGGACAGTCGTATCCGGACACATTGCAAAAACAAGAAACATTGCAACCACGAAAGAGGTCATGTCGGGCACGCGCACGAACCGCGTCATGTGGTATTCGATCGGTGTCGCTGCTTCATTGCTTGTCGTCATCTCCATCTATGTGTTTTTAAACAGCAGCGAGCAATCCATACTGAAGAAGGACACATCTGATCAGCAGTATACGTCGTCGGTATGGACGGAATTCGACAACACAGACAAAACCGTTAAACTCATTGATCTCCCTGATGGCAGTCGCATTTCGCTTGAACCGAAGAGCCGGCTGAAGTATGGACCATCGTTCAATCAGGCAATGCGCGAGGTATTCCTCGAGGGTGAAGCTCATTTCCAGGTGACCCGTAATGAACACCGTCCGTTCCTGGTTCACGCAAAAGAGGTTACGACCACCGTACTCGGAACAAGCTTCAGGGTAAAGGCATTTGATGAAGACAAACACATCATGGTTGCAGTACAAACTGGCAAGGTCGCAGTGCAGGCGGATCAGCCGAGCAAAGGAAAAGATGCCCCAAAGGCGGAGATCATTCTTACGCCCAATCAACAGATAGTCTATAACAGAAATGAGAAAGCGATGCAGCGCAGCATCGTTGAAGTGCCACTGCCTATTCCCGCTGAGGAAAAGACCAGGCGTATGCGATTTGAAGAGGCTCCTGTCGCCGACATATTCAAGGCCCTGGAAAAGGTTTATGGTGTCGATATCTCATTCGACAAAAACAAGTTCGCTTCGTGCGTACTCACGACTTCAATTTCCGACGGTGGGATTTATAACAGACTTGATATCATATGCGAAGCCATAGGTGCAGACTACACTATCAATGACGAAGAGATTGTAGTTACAGGACCGGGCTGCGATTAGTGCTCATGTTACAAAAGGAACCAATAGCCCCTGACAAAAAGATGACTCATGTTAAACCAAAACAAAATCAGCGCATGAAGAACTCTACTTAACGATCCCCAAAAAAAGAAGCCGGCGATGTTGGCGCATCACCGGCCCTTAAGCTGTTGTCCGGACGGGTCCGAACAACAATTGTTTCTGCTTCTTTTCACAAAACAAAAACTTATTGAATGTATGGATTATTCCAGGACTATCCAACAGGTATTCTATGCCCTTATGAGGATAACATTACCACAGCTCTTTATGATGATTGCGTTCACCACACTGGTGTCGGCAGCGCCATCAAGAGGCCAGGAAATACTGAACAGGAAGGTTTCCCTCGATGTTCACGACAAAGACGTCAAGGCCGTTTTATCAGAAATTGAGAAACAGGCTTCTGTCGTATTTACCTATCGTTCCAAGCTGATCAAGCCAACGCGCAAGGTATCGCTGAATGTAACCGAGGCTCCCCTCTCCGACGTGCTTAAAGAACTCTTCGATTCTGATGTTCGCGTGCTCGCGATGGATGATGAAGAGGAAATTGTATTAAGACCGAACCCGGATGATGCAACCTCCCGCGTCGTTGCTCCTTACGAGCTGCGAATATCCGGCAACATCGTCGACGAGAAGGGCGACGCACTGCCGGGTGTCAGCGTGCTGGAAAAGGGAACTTCGAACGGCACAACAACCGACGGCTCGGGACACTTTGCATTGAACGTGCTGGACGATAACAGCATCCTTGTCTTCTCGTTCATCGGCTACACAACGCAGGAAGTACCCGTCCGCGGTAAAACCGATTTGTCTATTGCTCTTCAGCCGGACACGAAATCATTGGAGGAAGTTGTCGTGATTGGGTATGGTGTTCAGAAGAAAGCTGACATAACGGGAGCGCTAACATCTATTTCGCCGAAGGAGTTTGCCAATCAGCCGGTAACGCGTTTGGATCAGATCCTCCAGGGACGTGCAACTGGCGTGCAGGTCACCAATGAAGGTGGAGCACCAGGCGGCGCCGTTAGGATCCGCGTGAGAGGCGCCAATTCGATTCTAGGCGACAATAATCCGCTCTACGTTGTCGATGGCTTCATAGGTGCAGACTTTACAACAATCAACCCAAATGATATTGAAACTATCCAGGTATTGAAAGATGCATCGTCAACTGCTATCTATGGAAGTCGTGGCGCCAATGGCGTCATCATCATTACGACGAAGAAAGGTACCAAGGGAGGAATTCACGTAAACTTTTCGTCACAGCTTTCTACATCAAACCGGATCAGGAAACTGAACACCCTAAGTGCCGGCGACTATGCACAAACGATCAACGAGCGCGCCGCTGCTACGGGTGGCTCTCCTTTCTTCACGCAACAACAAGTAGATGAATACAGAGTGAAGGGTGGAACCGACTGGCAGGATCAGGTCTTCGACCAGGCATTTGGTCAACAATACCAGTTAGGTGTATCTGGTGGCGGTGAGAAAACGACCTTCATGGTTTCCGGAAACTACCTCGACCAGGATGGCATCATTAAGAATTCAAACTTTAAACGATTCACACTGAGATCCAATATCAACTCTCAGATCACCGATAAGTTTTCCCTGCGTTTGAATGTGTCAGGCACGAGACAAAACAATCTGAATAATGGCACTAGTGGTGGCACAGCAAATCCTTTGGTTCAGGCGCTTGCCTGGGCGCCAACTACGCCGCCTTATGATGAGAACGGAAACATCACACTCCGTGACCCAACGGGGTCGATTTTCACCAATCCACTGGCATTGATTTACGACAGGGAATACCGGAAAGATGTGATGATCGCCAACGTGGTAGGAGGACTTCGATATGAATTTATTCCAGGATTGTCAGTCGACGTTCAATACGCGGTTAACTACCTGAACCAACAGGACAAATCCTACAACGGTCCGATTGTTACGAACAACAATCCGAACGCAGGTAGAATATCCAGCGAGCAGGTAACACTCCAAAGCACCAACTCCATCAACTATAGCAAGACATTCGCTAATGCACACAAGATTGAGGCCGTTGGTGTATTTGAGACACAGGAGTTCACCAAAAGTAATTTTAACGCCATCGGCAATACGCTGCTGATTCCATCATTGGGTTACGACAACATTGGCCTCGCGGGGTCGTACCAGATCGGATCCGAATTTTCCAAGTGGACCTTGTTGTCGCTCATGGGTCGCGTGAATTACGCTTTCAAAGACAAGTATCTGTTGTCGGCAACAGTGAGACGCGACGGTTCGTCCAAGTTCAGAGGCGACAACCGATACAGCGTATTCCCCTCTGTTGCCGTGGGCTGGAGAATTTCGGAAGAAGCGTTCATGCAGAATCAGAATGTAGTCAGCAATCTGAAGTTGCGTGGTAGCTGGGGACTTACTGGTAGTCAGGCCATCGGTCCCTATGCAACTCAGTCGACGTATACTACCACGCAGGCTGCCTTCACGAACAGTGGCGCACGAAGTGGTATCATTCTTGGTAATCCCGGTAATCCCAATCTGAAATGGGAAACCACAGAGCAGACGAACGTGGGCGTGGAAGCAGAGTTTCTGCAGGGCAAGTTCCTGATTGAGGCCGATTACTTTGTTAAGAATACGGAAGATCTTCTCCTTAACCGGCCACTCCCAGGCTACGTGGGCGCAGGCAACATTGCTGAGAACGTGGGTACGATCCAAAACAAAGGATGGGAGTTGTCACTCACCGTTCCCGTCTTCAATGGTGACTTCGGATGGACGAGCTCATTCAACATTTCGAATGTAAAGAATGTAGTAAAGAGCGTCGGCGGCATTGCCGATAAGTTTTTCACCAGCTCAAACGTGGGTGCCGGTATGTCGACTCAGGCAGAATTCATCTATGCTCCAGGCCAGGCGTTGGGTGCCTACTGGGGTCTGGTGTACCAGGGAACCTGGAAGCCGGATGAAGCGGATCAGGCTGCCCTCAGAGGCGAAAAGCCTGGTGATTCGAAATACCAGGATCTCAACGGCGATAACGCCATTACCGCAGCCGACTATCAGATCATCGGAAGCGCTATTCCCACAACTACCGCAGGATGGAACAACACCTTCACTTATAAGGGATTTTCTCTTAATGTTTTCTTCCTGGGAATGTTCGGCATGGATAAGCTGAACTACACCCGTGCAGCTGCACTCGTCGGTGGTGCCGATGCACGTCAGCCGATCCTGGAAGAAATTCTGGATCGCTACATTCCCGGCGTGAATGAGACTTCAAACATTCCTGCGTTCAGCACGACTAACCGCAACTATACTCAGTCGACAAGATTCATGGAGAAAGGCGATTTTATTCGTCTCAAGAATGTGAGCCTTGCTTACGACTTCCCTAAACGGTTAGTAAAGGACTTTGGTGTTCGCCTGTTCGTAAGTGGTACCAATCTGTTAACGTTCACCGACTACAAGGGAATCGATCCTGAGTCAGCATCAGTAACAGGTGCCGATACAGCACAGGGAATCGATTATGGATCGTATCCCAATTCCAAAACCTACACGTTTGGTGTTAACCTAACCTTCTAAGAGAATCAAAAAGCTATCAACATGAAAAAGATAAAAGTCATATACCTGATAACGCTGCTGCTCACTGGCTGCAGTGGCTTTCTTGATGAAGAATTCCGTGGACAAATCGTAGGCAATTCATCCTTAAGCACAGTGGAAGGACTTGACGCTGCCCTTGTGGGGACGTACAAGGGCCTGGGCAACACCTGGGCTACCGGCTTCCTGCACCCGACTGCGATCGGAGCTACGATGGGTGGTGAAGACGTCACGACTCACAAGGCCAGCAACAAACAAGAGTTCAGAGAATTTGATCAGTTTGCTGTCTCTGCGGGAAACAGCCGTACGGGAAACCTGTACAACGGCTGCTATAAAGCAATTCAGGGAGCGAACAACATCATACACAACTATGAGGCTACTGTTGGAGATCAGACATTGATCAACAACATCGCCGGTGAAGCATTTTTTATTCGTGCCTTGTCTTACTATTGGCTCGTACGATTATATGGAAGCATCCCGTTCCTCACGACAGCGGAATTCAGCAACGACCTGCTTACGATTGGCAAAACACCACCTGCTGAAGTTTATAAGCTGATCGAGTCGGATCTGCTAACGGCGGAACAAATGCTGCCGGTCAAAAAACGCGATCCGGGAAGGCCAAACATTGGTTCAGCAAAGGCTTTACTCGCCGATGTTTATCTGACCATGGGCGGCTGGCCAATCAAGGATCCCACTGCGTATGCAAAGGCAGCGGCGAAAGCGAAAGAAGTCATCGACAACAAAGTCGCTTACGGATTCGCCCTCATGCCCACGTTCGAAGCCGCGTTCGACAATAATCCCGATGTGGCAACACTCGAGGAATACGTCTTTCAGATTTCAGCATTCCAGAGCATCGGCGGAAACACCAACTATGGATTTTCTGCTATGCCTGGGGATATCGCCGGATGGGACGATTATTTCCCTGAAATAAATTTCTTCCTCACCTTCCCTGAAGGACCACGAAAGACCAAAACATTCCGCACTCAGTTTGTATTGGACGACGGCAGCACACTTCAATGGCAGCAGACGCAGACCAAACATCCATACTATGGAAAATTCTGGATCAAGGGTGATGTGAAGAATTATGTATCCAGTCTGCCATTTGTCATGATGCGTTACGCGCACGTGCTTACCATCTACGCTGAAGCAAAAGCGAGATCAGGCGGACCCGATCAACAGGCATACGATGCCGTCAATGCTATTCGTGTGCGTGCAGGCCTTGCTCCGCTTACAGGACTTTCCGCCGACGCATTTGCAGCAGCTGTCGTTCAGGAGCGCGCGTGGGAATTCGCCGGCGAAAGAACACGCTGGTTCGATCTTGTACGTCTTGAGATGGTTGAAGCGGCAAACGCCAACAAGCATCCTGACGATATGACTCCTATCAATGCAATTACGCGGGAGGATTATACTTTCCCCCTGCCGATCTCTGAGACGCTGGCAAATCCGAATCTCGGAAATTAAGTGCATACAAAAACTTCAGGCATCGTGAGCGGTTGTGTGGGCTCCGGTAAAAATGCGCATGGTGCCTGATTTTTAATTACAAGATTGTTGACGCCACCCTATACGGTACGGCCATTACTGATGCACAATCTCGACTGTCGTATGCCTTGCCTATTAATTCCTTCGCTTTAGCTCTTTCTCGATATATCTGAAAACAAAATCGTGTTCTTGCTGAATTCCAAGTTTCTCCAACGGTTCCCAATAAAATCTTGGTGTTAATTTTGAAGTGTATGTTGTGATTCTATTTTACATTTGTCCCCGTCCACTTTATCAAATGTGTAAATTGCTTCCCTGAACCCAAGCCAATCTCGCCCGACGAGTTTTCACTTGCGCAAGAGTACTTAGCATACCACAACCCAGACGGACATTTCATGGCCACTATAATTTTCTATTCCTCAATTTCTTTCAGTAGGACTTTCTCAAAATCTTCCGGTAGTTGAAAAATGCCTTCTGAGCTTATTATTTGATAGTTGGGATTGAACTGAAAACTCTCATCGTTCAATTGTCCCTGAGTGACTTCGAACGATCCTATTATGTCTTTTGATTTAGTCTCATCATTGTTTTTTGATCTCCGATCAATGATATAGATAAATCCGTTCTGTTGACTCGTCGCTGCGCTTTCCAAGTCGGGAGAATCCAATGCTGCTATCTTGATTGCTCTTTTGAAAATTTCAATAAAGTCCGGATTATATACAATGTTTTCAGGAAGGACACCCTTGTCGGTCTGTTTCAAAAAACCGATTACACTTTTACCTGTAAACCCCTTGGTGAATGCGCTTCCGGGTTCAAGGAATGAAAGTACGCTCCTCTCAATATTGTCAATTTTAACAAAGTAAGTATAAAGGTTCATGAAATCACCGTCCTGATGTTCACATATAAACGCGTGCCTGCATTACTTATCGCTTTTGTCCAAAGTCTGGCTAGGACATCCATATATTTACCGAGGTAATAATGTCCCATTCTCCATTTCGTCGTTTGGCGATTACAATGTCACCGCTACCGGAAAGTCCGCCTGAGTGTCGTCCAACATAAAAGCATGCATAATAGTCAGCATATACTATTTTAGAGAACTCGAATACACCATGCGACCCTGGGTGTTTTTTATAAAATTTCTTCCAGCCCTTGTCAGTTCGTCTGTCAAAACCTTTCTTGAAGTAGCTTTTAAATTCCCGATTTGTTATTGCGGATACCGTCGTTGTCAAAACAAATTTGTTTTCGTCCAATGATGGTGTTTCAAAAAAATCTCTCTCGAGTTGCTTTAGCACATCCTTTACCTTGGCGTCGTTAAAGAGTCTTATTTTCATAGTGTCGTAGTGTAACACCATTCTAATCGAGTGTTCGTCGTCACCAAGAAAATCCTCTCCATAAGCTGATGCTATATTTTCATCTGGAATGTACTTGTTGATAACAACAACTTGGGATGTCTGCTCGTTGTACCTTAGTCCCTCATTAATGAAGTTATTAAGCACTTGAGAATAGAGTTGATAGTCCAGGTCAGTTTGTCCAAAAGACAGGCTTGTCGACAAAGTCAGTAGAATTGCAAGTCGAATGGTTTTCTTCAAGGCCATATCTCCCAACATTCGCTATACCTATTGACAATATAATTTTTTAAGAGGTCTATCTTCTTCATTCCAATCGCCATTACTATCGTAAACCTTGTGTAGCGTTGATCGATACGTTCATACCGCGAATCCGTCAATATTGTCCCTGACATACTTCAGCCTCTTACGCAAAAGACTTACCGATAAAATCACGTCCCTCCGCCCTGTACTCTTTGTCCAATTGATCAAAGGTCTTTGTATTACTCCCGATAAAGTATTGTTCATCAAAGTCCCACTGATGAGGTTCTCCACACGCCTCTTCTACCGCGCCGCTATTTCGTAGTTTGAGATATGCGCCGATACACTCCTCCATCACAGAGGTCATCTTCGTATCGTTCATCAATTTATATCCATCGAGAGCCTCCATAGCAATTGCTCCGCTGGCTTGGTAAAAGAAGTCCCAGCCGCCGCCGACATTGAGGCAGAGCTCAAAAAGATGCGTGGCATAAACAGCGACTACCCCAGGCGGTAGCTTTCGAAGAATCCCCCGCTCCCATTCTGCCGCATGCATGTCCCTGGGTTTTTTCCCCTCTTTTTTGAACCTGTTAAAAACGTAGTCAACAATGTTTTCCTCAACTTGCTCGTCGTCCCACTCACTGAATAGCTCTACTTTTATCCTGTCAGCGTGGTCTATTCGCTGATTTATTTTTGATATGAACTGATATCCCGGGTCAGATTTTTGCCGCTCTGCCTTGTACTGCTTTTTTAAGTCGCGTCTTTGTTGCTTGTCCATTTACCAGCCGTTCGCACAACGTTTGGATATAAGTTATCGGGAAAATGGTTAACTCACTTCTTCTTTTTGTTCTGGCTATCGGAAATCTTTTTCCAGGCCTCTGTCGTCATGACCAGCAGTTGATGCTTCTTACAGTCCCAGAGCGACACGTTGTTTTTTGATATCACGATATATTGCCCCCACTGAGTATATTTCTCATATAGCATCAACGTGCATAAGTCGGTGGCCGTAATTAAGTCGCCGGTTTCTCTGGAATGCGTATGCATCGCTCCGACCACAACTTTACCGCCCTCGCTTCCATATTCTTCCACTATGATGTTTCTATGGAGTCGTTTTTTGGCCATCAGCTTATTATCGTTGTCATAGGTCAGCAAGTAATCATTTCCGAAAACAACTACGCCTTGCTTTTGAGGGCCGGTAAGGATATATACCCTCTTTCCATGTTGATCAATGACAGGAATGAAATTGGGATTCATGTCCTTATAAGATTTGAATAGGGTGTCGGTTTGATATTCTGTCAATGCCGATTGCCTGATGGTCAACAAATCAAGCTCGTGTTGTGTTAGTTCACGCTCTGTTCCATCAACAATTGCAGTGTTGACGTCATAGGTGCTGTCGAACGTGAATGTTCCGATAATTTTGGGTTTGTCTCCTCTTGAAACGAATACGCAAACGGCTTTTTCATCAGAGAGATATGAAAAGTATCCCCCAGTGTTTTGTCGCCTGTCATTGAACCTGGCCAGGAAAATATCTGTCCCGTACCACGACGCCATGTCGGTCTTGTAGAGCTTAGTTCCTTCTGCGACAACTTCCTTCTCTTCCTTCGACTGTCCGTAAGAAAATGTCGCTGCAATGGCAAGCATTGCGAATAATATTCGTTTCATCTAGCGGGGTTTACTCGGCCAACAGTGATTGCCCACAACCGGAGGTGCAAATATATGCAGCGCAGATACATTTCCCGTGAGTATTTTCTCACTTCTGGCACTTTGGTTAGCGCACTGGCCGCTGGGTCTAAACTTTGTCTAAGCTCTGTCTAAGCTTTCTGGCTGCTTCCCCTAAGCTTGGCGTAAGCTAGCTGGATGGTAGCCGTAAACTTTCTCTAAACTCTGTCTAAGGTTTCTCTAAACTTCCTCTAAACTTTCTCTAAGGTTTTATTGCTGCCCACGCAGGTCGGGATTAAGACTTCTGCGGCTACTCTGAGAGCCATAGGAGAAATTTAAAGCACCCATTACCGACAACTGGATCGCGCACGATCCATAGCGATTTGTAATTTGCGCGGGAATGCTACCAATGGCCTCATGATCATTAAAAAACTCGCCGTCCCTTTCATCAATGAAAAACTCCTTCAACAGGTCGAACACTGTTACATCGCAACGGCCGCCGTTTCCGAAGCCGGATTCGACTTCATTCGGACCCGTATTCCGACCAAAACCAAAATAGAGATCGTCACCGGGCTGGAGCTGCCCACATCGCCATCTGTATTGCAAAGGATCTGGCGTAATTACCAGGGTCGCATCACCCTGCATATTCACACACGCAACACGTTTAACGCCAACGTGTATATATTCGACCTGCCGTATAGGAAGTCCGTTGCATTTGTCGGGTCAGGTTCCTTTACGCTTGAAGGAGTTAAGGATAATGAAGAGCTCTTTTACAAAGTAACCGACGTAAAGGAAATTGAGAACCTGAAATCATGGTTCGTCGGATACTACGAGTACGGGCAGCCACTGACGGAAGAGCTTATTGCAGAATATGAAATTCGGTATCCGTTGATGAAGCAAAGAAGCTATGTTTCACGATTGGAACGGGAACAATTTCTTGCCCTCACGACAGGTGGTTTCAATTGGGAGCACATCAAATTCAGACAACAATTCTTTAAAAAGGAAGACTACCTCACCTTGAGTAGCCGCAATGCACCTTTCAATACACCTGAGACTCAACATGAGCGTGCAAGTGTGCACAACAAATTGATTGCACTTCATGAAATGATCGCCGCTGATCTTCGAAGATTAATGCTTAAACCTGCTTTAACGGAAAATCCCATTGTGAGCAGCATTGATCCGGCACATCACGCCGATCGTCAGTTGCGCAGCATGTGGTTAGTCTACGGCAGAAACTTATCGGCCTCTTCAGGTGACGATCGTTTAACAGCATTCTCTGAACAGGTCCATCTCAGGATTACACTCAATCAAAACAATGTCAGCGTTCAATTGATACTCGGAACTCCGGGAAAGTGTAAGGATGAGCGCGAATATTTCAGGAACAGGATGAACGATGTTGAGTATCGTTCTCAGGTTTTCAAATCGCTACGGGGATTAGGCGCAGGATATTGGATTGATGTCGCGTGTGAAAGAAGACAGATCGACAGTTTTCAAACCGAAGATGCGCTTTGGGATTTCACAAAACACGATCATTGGATGTACTATGATTTTACAATAGGTAAAAATTATGCACCCGACTCGGTTGAAATAAGCACCGAAAAAATTTCTGCTTGCTTCGTAAAGGAATTTGAAAAGATTATCCAGCTCTTAGGGCACATTGAAATCAAAAACCAGCGGGGTTAAATGTTTGATGGGCTCAACAGTGCCGCACTTTTGTCATTTGCTGGCGTGCCGGAAGCTGTTGCTTCAATAAATGCAGCCAGGATACGTTTCCGCTGTGTATTTTTCTTACTGCTGGCTAACATGTTTAGGTTGGCTGGCGACTTTGTTTAGGCTTTGTGGCTGCTTCGCTTAGGCTAGGCGGCCGTTAGGCGGCTGGTAGCCTTAGGCTTTCATTAGGGTTTGCTTAGGCTTTCGTTAGGCTTCGCTTAGGCTTTCATTAGGCTTTGCTTAGGCTTTCATTAGGCTCTGCTTAGGCTTTCATTAGGCTCTGCTTAGGCTTTCATTAGGGTGTCCGCTCATGTCCGTTAAGGCGGTCCCGGACTTAACTGCAATTAACTGCAATCAACCACAGTTCACTACACCAAACTCCAATCAAGTGAAAACGACATTTCGGACTGTTGCATCTTTGTGTCATGCTACAGCGGAGGTGCGGGAGAACGGCTATATCCTTCACCAGCGTTGCGTGCTAAAGCCTATAGATGAAACAATTTAAAGTACGATGACACCAGAAAGCCACTATGCATTCCGTGCGGCGTACATGACAATCAACCCTGATTGTATCCAGGAGGTTATAACGCCACTAAGCGGCAACTATGGCTACTCTCCAGCTACTCTCCGGAACATGGCATAAAGCTGTAAAGCGGATATTAAGGAAAACTGGAGCGGATATGATGAGAGTATATAGCCGATCTAATGAAAGTATACAGCGGATATGATGAAGCATAAAGTACTCCAAGGTGATTCTTCTGCGACAACCAGGCCAACTTGATAATTAGTCTCATTTTCCGGACTAACGGCAGGGTTCTTCTTGCTTGAATATTCCTTTTTCATAAGCTGTTTTATACAGCTCGGGAAGAATGGCTCTGTCCTTTTTCCTCAATCGTTCCTCTTTTCCGACAGTCACAAAATCATAGATTACGTCCGGCAGCAGAATAACTTCAATATATTCACAGTTTTCAGCAATGCGAATTTTGTCGGGATACATTCCAATCCAAGCAACTCTTATTGAATCTATCTCTTGAGTTAATTCAATTCTAAAATTTCCTTTTTCGTCGGTTGTCGTAATTAATGAGTCTTTCCAGAAGATTTTGGCACCATGTAGGTCCCAAAATTCATAAGGGGTTTTATCTTTCCTGGTTCGAAATTCAGCGCCGATGACTTTTCCCGTCAATAGCTTGACCTGTCCAAATAGGTCGGAAGCAAGCCCAACAAGAAATAGAATGATCAGTAGTCTCTTGTTGAAAGTCTGCATGTTGTCCAGAGGGATCTTGACACTAACGCTAGCATCTGCCGCGTGGGTGTTTGCTTTAAAATATACAAAAGCACTAATGCGGCATATACAGTGTTAGTGGCTGTGATTCGTAGATTAGATATCAACTCCGTTAACTTTAGCGAAGTACCTAATGTCGTACTCGTAGTTTGTCATGTAGCCTTTCTCCAAACCATCCAATAGTTCTTCAAGAGTGTCTTTATACAAGTCTGCCGGGTAAGCTCGTAGGTACCTGATCATTTCATGGATTGCTTCTTCATCCCTGTCCAACCGAATCAAAGTTACATATAGTCCCAATGACGCGAGTTCAGCTTTAGGATTCAACTCGGTAGCCTTTTTAAAATTAAGCAATGCTTTTCCATTTTCGCCTAGATCAGCTTGCACTCCCGCTAATACTGAGTAAACACCATACAACTTTGTATCCGCAGGATAATCGTCCACTATTTTACAGAGCACATTGATTGAATCTTGCAATTGCCCCTTGTTACGGAGATCAATTGCCAACTCAAACAAACTGTCAATGGTAGCCATATTCCACAAATGGTGCGCTTATCGATAACGTTTATATATAAGCCGTGGCACCGAGCCAAAATAAAAAGAATGTACTCCTTCTCAAGGATTATACCTTTTGTTGGCGGTTCGTGCCGTCATCACCGAATCTTCTTCCTTCTATAATAGTAAACCAATTTGTTAATGGTCTCGGGGGCGTTAATGTCACCCACTTTATAAGTCGTGATCTTACTTTTTGTCAGTATTGCAATAATCGGTCTAAATCGTTTGTCGATTGCGCCCCTTAGAATTACTCCAGAGGTGTCAGCGTAGTTCATTCCTTCCGTATTACAATTTTGGTCAAACATGTCCGACTGGTACCTGAAAAATATTGAGTCGCCCTTAATCTCGTATTGTCCACAAGCCACATCCCATTGCAAGTCCCAACCAAATTTATACTTAAATGTCCAGTCCGAATTGATTATCAAGTAACAGGAGGACTGGTCTGTACGGAGGTATGTCCCTTCGATGCTCTTTTGGCCCCAGGCTGTTGAAGTCAATAATATTGTCAGAGTTGTTATTAGAATTCCTCTCATTCTTGATTGTACAATCTTCCCAGACGGCATGGCATACAACGCTTGCATATAAAACGGCCCGTGCACCAAACTAATAAATTAAAATCAACTGTATTGGCATGTTTTATATCCGTTGTTGGCGGTAGTTAAATTCTACTCACATTTTGCAACTAAAATCATTTCCTTCTCTTTCCCGTCAAGTCGACAGAATATTTGAAAACAATCGCCAGCAACAGTCGTGTCGGACTTGAGAACTAAATAATCATCATCTTCGGATTTATACAGAATTCGAGCTGCCATTTTAAAATGATAATCCAGTCGGGAGAGTGTTCTTATTTTTTCATTTCCCCATTCAATCCTGCAGGTTGAGTCAGAGGCAATCAACAACTTGAAGTAGTTTCTACTTGGTGTCCTTTGAAATCGTCCAATTTTTTCTTGCAGTCTCGGATAACTATCAATTAATGGTGTGTTGTCCCGCGTGCCACAAGAAATCAAAAGTCCAAATGTTAACAATATGAATAGCCTCGTCATGAATCTAATTTCCCCAATGCGACATATACATTGTTGAGCGTTCGTGCTTCCATTATTTTTTGCCCTTTTTGGAGGTCACATTCACCGTAATTTCGTTAGCTATCTTCTGATAGTCGCTTATCGATATGTCCCAGTCCGTGTGAGAGATTTCGGTCGTGATTTCTATGCTTGTGCTGTCAGCTGTTGCGAAGTTCGAATTCAAATACCTTTCGATTTCCTCAGTTGCCTTCATTATGTAGACTCTATTTTTTCGGCCGAATTTGATTGTCCACCACTCATTGAACGATTGGGTGGTCTGAAGTCGTCTGTTCTTCTCAACTACAATTCCGATACTCTTTAGTTTTTTAGTCCCAATACTGAATTCCCGCCAGGTAATAATCGCATGATTGATGTAGTCTGCGGCCTGAATTATTCCAATCAATGTAGTGCCATTGTCACCGTTCTCTGAGAGCTTTATTGCCTGGAGTAGCCAAGCGTCCGAATACTCAAACCTCATTCTTCATTAACAATTAATATCAAACTCTGCCGATGATTTATGCGTTATTGGCATTTGTTACATTACACCAAACTAGTTCTTTGCTTGTCCAAGTAGTTAAATTGTTTCTCTTCAAACAAATCCTCTAAGGCCTCACAACCGAATTCAATTTTATAGTCTCTTTCCTTCTCAGTTATGGGAATGAACCAGTAGCAATGAATCTCCTGGTCGTTGAAATTAAAAACTTCGAGTTCTTGTCCTTCGATGTATGGCAATGAGATGAATCCATGGTCACAAGTGGTACTCGCGTCGGTCAGTTGTCCGACTACAACTGTGTGATGTAAACCTAATGGTTCTGAGTTTCTGTGGAATGAAGCATTTAAAGTCAATAACTCTACTCTTGACTTGTCTTGATTTCCCGAATAGGTGATCAATTCTATGAGATTGTCGTCATCCTGGTCTATCGACATACCCACAGTCGCGTAAGTCCACATTTGATGTCGTTTTGATGGTTCAAACTCCAAAATGTAAAAGTCTGGATGGAGCTTATGAATCGGCCCTTTGTCCCACTTCAACTTGTTGCCAACAACGCCATAAAATGATTCATAATGTCGTCTTAGGTCGTCCGTATATTTCTTGAAACTCATCTATCGAAAATGCAATGACTGCCAACGTTCGGTGATACAACGTATGCATTTAAATACCTACATCTTGTCCCACGTTGCAAACGAAATTTAACAGCACGAACTTTAAGAACCTACAATGTAGCATATGTTTCAGCCATTGTTCTACGCAGTACATCAGTGTTTCCAAGTGTAAATTGCTCCTAAATCTGTCCATTGTTAAGATTCGAATTCGTAAAGAATTTACCTGTCCACCGTAGAAAGAATTAAAGATGCTGGTGAGGTATTCTCTGTATTCAATACAAATACGATCTGATGCTCGATGCTCAGGTTTAGGCCGGTCCTGAAAATGGGAGGACGTCACCGAAACAGTACCGGTCTAAAACAAAAAAAGCCCGGACGACGTCCAGGCTTCTGTTTTTCTAACCGCTCTGAAAACTGTAATAGCAATTCGTCAATTGTTGTTAACAGCTGCGTTCGGCAGCCAGACCAATCAACAAATCAACAGATCACCAAATCAATAAATGGTTCTGTGGAGCCGGAGAGAATCGAACTTCATTCTTAACGAGCTCTAACACAATTACTTGCAATCAAACAAAATCAAAGTGCACCGAATTCGCCACCACCAAACAACACCAATCGTCGTCAAACCTTATTAACTCGAAGATATGGGATTCACGTCACTCAACAAAATACATCGAACATTCCCAATGTCACCACCAAATTTGCCTACATATTCACCTACAATCGAATACCTACGATTGACACCGGGCTCCTGCCCACGTTGGCGCTTATTATAGTGGATTGTACATTCCAAATACCTCCAATTGTGATTCCAGCTGGATCAACAAAACCCGAGCTACGGGCACATAAACTAAATTAGCGCGGAGCAAGAGCCAAAATTGTCTGGTAAAAGCTTCAGGAGTTGCGAATGCTAATCCCAGCGCAGTCATGTTCGAAAGGTTACAGCGCGGCTGCTCACTGCGATGGTAAAGCAGACTTCGTACTAATGTTTCTCATCAAATAATTAATCTAGGATTCTTGCAATCATTTTTCATGCATTGTTAAATAAGAAAAGCCCAGACTTAGTCCAGGCTTTTCACTTCCTTTTATGGTTTCACTAGCCGTTTGTTCTTTAAAGTGGCTGCGACTACTTGGAGCAACTTGGTGCCAAATTTTTTAAAATGACATCATCTAACATTCGCACCAATCTCTCGACCTCTTCATCAGTCGCTTTCTCGGTCTTTCTGTTGTAGTCAAACGCTCTAACCAATTCAAGTTTCAAACACGAACCTTCATTGGGTACGTCATGTGAAAAACAATATTTTATTTGATATACAACATCTTGTCCATTTGCTTTGTAAAAAAGCGTGGACCAATAACAATCCTCCTCACTGTCCTTGCGGTTGCCTTTCCTTTTAAACGACCAAGGTTCAAGAGAATTAACTTTGTTTAAGAGTTTTTCTTCAAACTCCTCCTTGCTAACGCCGAAGGAGTACTCTTTAAGGGCAGGATATGTAGAACTCATACCTACAGCCAAATACACCATGTAGCCCACAACTACACACAAAAAAACAATTGCAAAGACCTTGATCATCTTCATCAGAATTTAGATTTATACGAACCAATCAAACTAAAAGTAACCATTATGTCGAAGGCAACGTCTCGAGTTCTCGGGGAAATCTTATTATGAGTAATTGGATCAATTTCACCTCTAAAATATCCAAAGTACGCTTTTGCCGCCTCAGCCGCTAGTAACTGATCTGCGTATTTTACTCTTGTTGCAAACAATGCTCCTGATACTCCATCAGCCTTTGCCAAAAAGTAGAAATAATCATGTCGCTGTGCGGCTGCGTCGACCATATCCTTGGGCTTAAGTACCTGGCCGGGATGTCTCTCGTCTTCCAATGTGTAAGGATCTTCGCTAGACCCTGGACCGATAAAATTTGATCCATACCACGCATCTCCATCATACACTACGCCACGATTGTAATCTGTTTCAAAAAACTCACCGAATTGACTGAACCAGCCGGGAGTTACCCCATTCCCATTCCATTCTGTGACTGAAGTCTCTCCAATGGCCTCCCAAGCTCCACTGGAATGCTGAATGATCTCGCTTGTTGCACTGCCTGTGACAACGCCATTCTCTGTATAATATTGACCTCCATAGGTCTTTCCGCCAAAAGTGTATGTGAATTGTCCTGTTCCAAAATTATCGCTCGCTCCAATTTTGACTTGGTTGGTGTACATCATAGCCCTGGTTAAACCTTGGAGCCCTCCCCCAAATGAAACTGCTCCATACTGTGAGGAATACGTTTGTACACTCATCTGACCACTTCTTACCATAAAGGCATTATGGCTCATCATTGCGTAACTCCCATATGAATCACTCCAATGGTTTCCAGATCCTGGCCCAATGCGTGTGGGACCGCCATCGAAAGAATTCCAATCAACGTAATCAGGTAAGTCAGATTCCACACGATCTCCCATCGGATCATTCATCATCACAGGATTGTTCAACGCGTAATTATAACCGCTAACCGATGAAAATACGCTCGCCAAGGGGTCTAACTGGAGCATCCTTCCCAGTGCTGGATCATAGTCGCGATAAAACATCTCATACCACTGCGTTGAATCATTCAGCTCACTTCCAGAATTGTACAAAAACTGATTGGCAACTGCATCCTCACGTGTCCACGAGTTTTCTGTTTGTAAACCGAAAGGATAGTATTCGTTGTATTGTACCACATTGGAAGGTGTATGTGTCACTTTAAAGTCGTCAAAATGTATATCCAAGGGGGTCGGATGCTCGTTTGACACAAAAATGTATGCATATCCTTCGCTTTTGACGGTCATTTCAACTTCCAAATGATCAAAAGCGTCCTTGTTACTCAGGTTTGTGTTCTGAGAAAAGTTTTCGTCCAATTTGTCCCAACCAGCATCTATAAAATTATAGTCTTTGTCAAAAAGTAGCACCGTTACGAATCCTTTGGGGCCTTCTTCATCGTCTTCTTCTCGGCCATCACTTGTCATCCAAGCCCCAGCATTATTTAGCCCAAGAAATGCTTGATACATTTCACCGGTAACAGCCTCACTCAGTCCAAATGCACCGATCAATGAAGTTACAATGTCCCCCATGTCCCCTGCGCGGTCAAGGTCCCAATACTTGCCAACTACTTCAGCCTTGATCTTATCTCCTGGATATACCTTGATACTGCGCGCGGCTCCGACCCTCGAATTAACACCACCCGTCAACAACTGAGAAGTTGTTCCCCCTGCCGTGTTATTCATAATGGGCAAAGTACTCAAGTGCACATCGTCCTCCAGAATGTCCGATGAATCGTCCTCGAAATCAGTCCCTGTTTGTTGTTGTTCAACTTCCGAAGCAAACACAACTCTCGTGTTCCCCTGATGATCGGCAATTGAATACTCGTAAACAAGATTATTCCCCTTCCTTACAATCCGACCTTCCGGCGATCCGAAAAATGCCAATTCCTGGTTCTCGTATACAAATCCATTTGCATAATCGGTTACCCTTGTCACGTTGCCCTTGGTAGAAGAGACAGTCAACTTATTTCCAACAGCATCGTAAGTATAGCTGATTGTTCCTCCATTATCCAATGCAATCAGAGATGGCTTCCCAAGGAAATTGTAATCTATATGGGTAATACCCTTGTTCTTATCAGATATTGTATTTCCATTTACATCGTAGGTAAATTCCTGTTGCTCCGACGCCTTATCAAGAAATCCCCCGATTGAGCTTGCAACATCCTGCACACTTGAAAGTTGGTCACCAGTAGAATAAGAATAGGTTAGGTCGTCCATCTTTTCAACGGCACCTGCAGCGCGATGCGATCTTTGCAACGCCAGCATATTCCCATTGTGATCATATTTCATCGTTTCGTCCCACATTCCAACATCATTGTCCCAATCTTTTTGATAACCGGCATTTTCAAGTTTGCCGGTCTTGTCATATAAGTATCTGTAATTGTGCTGCATGTCGTAACCAGGACTATCGCCCAACCCTTTCCATTTCATTGCAGTGATGTTACCATCATACCTAGCAATATTGTTAATTCCATATTCACTCGTCCCGTAGAGCAACTCAAGGCCAAAGTAGTCATCGTCGTCGTCATTATCACTGGACATTGTCAGGGAAGCATTATTAATCGACACGACTTGTCCCTTGATTGAATAGCGATAATCTATTGATTGTAAGAAGTCTTCGCCACCTTTGTCATGGAGCTTTTTGTCAATCAGTTGACCAAGTTCGTTGTATTGATACGTTGCTATAGTTTGTATGGCATCGCTGTTGTTCTGCTGTTGTACCTTTGTCAATCTTCCTGTTGCATCGTAATAGAATGAGTTTAGAACAGTTGTTTCCTTTCCAACGCCTGCTTTGTGATAAGTTTTCCGGAAAAGCACTTGGTTTTCAAAATTATACGCCAACGTAGTAACATCTTCACAGGTTTGTGAAAGGTGATTATCGCTTCTTGTCTGAATCGATCGCCCACGATCATCATAAAAAACATATGAGCGAAGCCAAATGGAACTTCCAAGAACAAGCCTTTTTGATCCAGTCGCACGACCATAATGCGACTCGGCCTGCGCACTCTCGCCTGCCAATCCCTGAGCTAGATAAGTGTAATCTGCGGTGCCGTTGTTATCAAAATCATGGTTGTCATAATAGTTCACAGTAAGCAGTTCCACCGGCGTATTATCTTGGTTGGTTTTCGGAAAGGAATTTTGTGAATAGCCATGGACTGTTCCCCTGGTTTCGTACCATGAATCGCTTCCATACACTGAATTCGAGACGCTGTAGAGACCAGATACTATGTCCTGTATCGACGAACGCGAATTATTCACGGCGTCCTTATATAAACCGCGCATAACAGGTCGTCCCTTTCTATCATATTTTACGAACAGCCATTTGTTGTCCGACCGTAGTAGACCATCTTGCGTGAGCACAAGGCGCCCAAGGTCATCATATACAAAGAACATGGATGCTTTGCCTGGTTCCTTCTGTTCGATCAGACGGCCATAACTGTCATATATACTTTCAAAAACAAATTGTTCTTTGATTGTTGAAGTTAGCATCCATCCATTACCCTTTAACTTGTGAACACCCTTTGGAGAAATAGTGTACACCACCTGTCCCAGTTCATTAAAGACATAATATGTATCAAGGTACGCAGTGAGCACTCCATCAATTATTTCATCCAATTGCACACGCTTGAGAACTGTGAGCCCGCGACCATCCTTAAAAATTATAGACTGATTTCCATCCGGGTTCGTTGAAATATTCTTGGTCAAGTTGTTGGCACTCCAATAGCCTGTACTTGAGCCATCAGCATTAAACTTTCTAACATTATCCGATACATCGTTGAACGTATATTCGAATCTCTGAGTATGGGTTGTGCCTGGTTGATAATCAACGCCTGCCGACCCTTGCTCAATAACTCTCTCTAGTGGGGAATCATCAAACACTGTTACTGCAAATGGATTGGCATCATTCGCTATCGCGTCTTCGTTGGCATTGTAAAACTCAGCCTGTTCAAGTCGGTATTCGGGATAGAAACCATCAGCCATATAACCGGCAACGTAAGGAAGGTAAGTCTTAGGGGTGCGTCCGAACCTGTCATACTCCACAGGCTGGACTAAAAAACCTCCCGACGGGCTCACTCTCTCAGTTACGGTCTGAATATTCCTACCCAATCCATCAAAATATATTGACTGCTTGTGCTTATCACTCACGCTCAATTGATCAAAAGCCTCCTGGGTTGCCACTTCAGTTCGCGCCACTTCCATTTGGCTGTTCGGAGGCATAGCCATTGTCGCTAGCTGTTGGGACGAAACGGTGAGTACATCACTGTAGCATCCGACAGAATTGACTGCACGTGCATAAAAATCTGTCGGCGCATACAGAATAGGCGTAATCAATACTGAACTGCTAGCAATGGGCTCCTGAGTTGCAATCGGCACACCTGTCGCCGCCGGTGTATCGTACCAGTTGACCGTTGTACCAGGCTCACGCGAATAAGCGCTCAGGATCGCAGTACTTGAGGATTGCATCCATTGATCCGTCGAATTTACCGGCAACTGAGGCTTAGGTAGAACCTTCACCATTGCCACAGCCGAAGACTTTTCTACACCACAGCTATTTACAACAAGACCACGCCATTCAGCCGTCACTGATGGCAACGGATATGAAAGACTTGTGTTTGTTTCTATCGTTACAAAATCTTCATCACCGTCGAGTCGTTGTTGCCATTGTATTGCAGCGCCTGTGAAACCGGACAGTTGAAGAGTACTCGTTTCTCCTTCACAGATTAGCAAAAGATTGCTATTTAGAGTACCAACCGTAGGGGCGGGAATTGTATTAACAGTGATTGGCGCGGTCTCTTTTGGAGACGTACATCCGCTATTCTGCACTAGTGCCTTGAAAGAACTGGTGCGCGAAATCGAAATGGATGTGACACTAGGGACTTGGGTCCAGTCGTGAGTACTGTCCTTAGTCCACCACGATTGTACGGATCCCACATTGTTCTGAATCGAGATATTAAATGTCGTACCCGCACAAACGTCTGTCGGACCTGTTAGATAGCCTGCAACCGTGGCGGCAGTTTCACTTATAGCAAAAGCGTCTGAATAAATTGTTCCGCATACTCCAGCCGAAATTTTCGTCCTGAACTGAGTACCTATCGTAACACTATAATTGAACAGATCGCCAGATCCGCCACCCGCAAATGACCATGACCCCCAAGATCCTCCAACATATTCTCTTTTTTCCCAGCCTGAAAGATTCCCGGCGTAATTCGATGCCCGAAGTGTTCCCGCCGCCGATTCTCCAGCACAAAAGGAAAGTTGACCACTTTCCAACGAAACCGACCCTGGTTGATTCTGCTGCACGTTAATACTTACAGACGAACTTGCCACCGTTTGGGAACATGAATTAGCAACGACCGCCCTATATGATACTGCTTGAGTCAATGCCCCCGTATTGTAAATGGCCGATGTGTTGGCTATATTTTCCCAATTGCCAGTGCCAATTTTTCGTTCCCATCTGACGATAGTTCCAGCGTGACCAGACAAAGTGAGCGTTGATCCAGACCCCTGGCAAACATTTGTGGTTCCAGTTACGCTACCGCCGGTCGGCAATGGGATAACAGAAACAGAATATTCGGGAGTTTCTTTGTATGTAGTACATGAAGAACTCTGTACGCGCGCCTTGAAATATGATGATTGGGATATTGAAATGTTAGTCCCTGAACTTATTGCACCCCAACCATGCTGTGCATCCCGCATGTACCATCCGATAATATTTCCATTTTGGCCAGTAACTGATAGTGAGAATGTTGCCCCGGAACAAACTTGCGTGGTTCCCGTAATGTAACCAGCAACCGTCGGCGCGATTTCGCTTATTGTAACGTAGCCGCTGTACGCGCTACACCCTGCTTTGGTGACTCTTGTTCGAAATCGGGTTGATACGTTGACGGAAAAGTTGTACGTCGCCCCACCGCTACCACTGATTGTGACCCAACCTCCCCAGCTTCCACCAACATATTCGCTCTTCTCCCAATTAGCTACCGTCTGATCGTACGAAGATGCTGTCAAAGTCCCAGATGCACTTTCACCTGTACAAAATGAACCTCCCCCGCCAGTCAGCGAAACACTCCCAGCAACCGGTACGCTCACATTAACTGTCGCACTGGCCGAATAGGCCGTCGCCGAACATGCAGATACTACTGCTCTGAAATAGGTAGTTTGAGACAGTGCCCCTGTATTATATGTTGTTGCCGTATTAGCTATAGTTTGCCAGGTAGTACCATTTGTGCTTTTTTCCCAACGCGTTACACTACCGTAGTGGCCACCCAAGGTAAGATTGGCTGTTCCTCCGTCACAAACCGTGCTACTTGCGGGAGTGACACCACCTCCAGTAGCAGTTTTTACCGAAACATTTATCGAACAGGTGTGCGGCGCATATTCAGCCAGAAGTTCCGAAACTGTTATTGATTGTGTACCTACAGTACTCCATTGCACCGTCACATAGTCTGTAGACTGTGTCCCGCCGGCTATTTTGGTGCCTCCAGTAATGCTCCACGTTCTTTTGTAGAACGTCTCACCTAATGTATATGTCTGTGTTTCTCCAGGGCACACTGTGAGTACGCCATTAATGCAGTCCGCCTTTGCCTGGACGCTTGCGACCAGCACGCAACAAAGCAGCACAATATATTTTACAAGATTGTTCATCGTGTCTAAGATTAAAGCCGAGATGATTTTTTTACTGACTACTGATCGCAGGGATCTACGTCAATTCGAATTGAGTTACTCTCTCCTTTTCGCGCACCACTTGAAACCACACATTTAATTTCAAAGCCTCGTTGGTTGTTGGGGTTACCATAGAGGCCAGCCACTGTGTAACTGTTGATTGAAGTAGACGAGAGTTCCGTCCAAGTTTCAGTGTCAAAATATCTTCGAAACCACGCGTATGAAAGATCAGGAAGGTTTTCTTCCAGAGTAACAGTCATTTGAGTCCCAGGATCAAGTGAAACCGGGTCTCCGTTACAGTTGTTACTCCTGTAGCTGACTTGACCACATTGATATGTTCTTGCACCATTTGAGCACAAAGTCGCAGCAATTGGCCGGTGTATCACTTGTATGGTACGATGTACCACACTCCAATCCTGCCCAGGCCTTTTTACTCGAAGACCAACGGAGTATGGCCCTGATTCATCAAATTGTACAGTATACGTCGACGAGCCACCAGAATAATAGCTAATGTTAGCAAAGTAATCCTTACCCCAACCCCATTGATACTCAAGGTCCGAAAAGCAAAGGTCCAACGTTGCTTCGAACGTATATTCTTCACCAACATAGGCTACTTCGCTTGCAAACGAATCGCCGTCAAGAAGTTTAACTTCAAGACCTGTTTCAAAACTCGGCATCGGAACAGCGTTATCCACTAATGGATTGCGATAAGAAACCTTGCTCCTAACATTGCCCTCCTTATCACGTACAATCGTAGGTCTACCTAACAAGTCGTACTCAGTGTAAGTCGTACCATTCAATGCGTCCGTTGTCGATGAGGTGCCGTACGGAAACGAATAAGTTGTTGATACGATGTCCGCATTAACAGGCATGAATGAAATGTCATCAATAGACGGCAACAAATTTGCCGAAGAACCACTGGGCTCCGTCAGCGATTGTCCTTGAATTTCGATAACGAATGTCGAAGGTAGACTAGCTGTCTGAATAACCTTGCTGAAGTACATGAATTTCTGCGAAGACTCAGGGACATTCAGAGTTAAAGACTGCAAAGTCGTCGACATGTCTGCAGTCTTTATCTTCATATTCAAATTAAGATTGGTCAGGGTGCGTGCCCAAAAAGCCAGCACAAACTCTGACGCACCGTTCTTCACTATTGTCTTTCTTAAAGTAGCAAATGGATGAATACCGTAGCGACCAGTTCTTGGTGCACTCTCGTATCCTCCTGTCACAGCAAATGAATTCTGAGACGTCGTTTCAAAGTCAGAGAACGCAATTTCATCGCTGGATGCATCTACCACGGAGGCAATTGGCACAGAGCAATTATATCCCCAAACGATGCTTCTTGGCTTTCTATCGCGACCGCGCAAACTAGTAGGATTATCGTAGAAAGTATAACTATCAATGTTATTGGTCACAACGTATCTATCATCGATATCAAGCTTATAAGTGCCTCCGTCGAGTACGATATCGGATTCTTCAAAGTCAGTAAGAGGCTCCTTCAACGGCAGTGATAGTGATTGATAGGGAAGAATCTTTCCTATCGTCCCAAAGTCCCTGAACAATGAAATTGAGGCTTCAATAACTTTCTCGGACCCACCAGGTTTCTTAAAGGTCTTCCTTGTTTCAATTGGAATCCCATGGCGAAAAACTTCAGGGTTTTGTAGATCCCGAATTCTCAACACTTCATTCGTTGAGTTCTGAGGTATACTTCCAAAGTCGTGAGGGTACTTAAATTTATTCGAATAGATAGTCCCGTCATGTGTTTTGGTATTGACGCTTGTGACAAAATGATGGACTGTACTCTCGTAAAGATACTCAGTTTCAGTCTGTGCCATTTTCGCTGAGTTGTTAACATCAATAATGGATACGACCTCCTTCTTTAGTACAACTGAATAGTCAGCCATTGAGACATATTTGCCAAGGAAGTAAATCTTACTCTCACTATTGGCCATTCGCTCGTAGCGCAGAGACCAAATTTGTTGTGGTGCAGACCCCGTTTTAAAGACATACTGATATTGGTTATCTGTGATTCGAACAGACCTTCCAAGCTCATCATAGTCTGATATTCTAACGATAAGTCCTCGTTCGTGATCAATGTCTGCCGTGGGTGCAAAAGGAAACGCCCATTCGCCACCTTGATTTGCCAATGCGGTAGAAGGGCAGTCTGAGGGACGTGCAAATTTACCAGTAGTGGGTGCCCAATATCCCACTGCAGCATCACCAAAAGCTCCTGGCACCGAAAACCTGTAAACTGATTTACCCGATCCAGGTCTACTCACTGTCACAAATTCATATCCAATTGGAGATCCATGAGTAAGGTCGCCTGCAGACAAATCTTCTTCTGATCGAAGTGTAAGAAATTCATATTGATCCTGGGTTGAGCTATTTCCCAGTTGAGCAAATGTCTTCTCTTTCGACGCATCATTGACAGCGTTTGGACTTTTATACTTCCAGGCTGGAACGGCAAATTGCGGCATACTAAAAAGTTTACCGGAAGATCGATTCGAGGAAGGGTCAGTGTAATCATATGTTTTGGTGACGGCTCCGCCTGCACCCATTGCGTCGAATTGTGTAATACTTTTTATTCTCAGTCCGCCAGCGATTTGATCCATGTTAGCAAGCTGATCGTAATAGCGATTTGCTTCATATTGGAGAACTACAGACCCTCCGGTAGGAAATGTTATCTTATTTAGAGTATGCGTCTTCATCCCGTCCTCATTGGGTGATCTGTCCACACCTGGAAGAACTACTTCAGATCCAGAATAATTGGGAATTCTATAGAGACGGTATCTATCTTTTGGAGCCTCATTCGGATAGATATAAAGCTTAGGAATTTGATCGCCTTCAATTACAAAATAAGGATGGCTAAAAACGTAGCTGTTTGAACGACCTGTGGGATAACCCCAAAAGTCGGCAAGACTTGTCTTACTTCCCGCAACTTGATATGCATTCGACTCACCAACGTATTTAAAGGTGTAAGGAGCCTTCCTTTCACACTGCGCTTGCTCAATGATAGAGCGAAGTAGATTTCCGTCGAAGTTCAATAAGTACTCCTTAACATATTCATTTCCGGTACCGCGACGTGAATCTTTGACGACGACTTTCCTAAGAAGATTTCCGGAAATATCAAAATCAACACTTTGTCCTGAAGAACCAGCTATCCGACTGAGGACGTATCTATCTGAAGATTCAAGAATCGCATATGGCCGAATCCAGCCGTGAGGATATCCATATCCAGAAATCACAACATCACCGAGCAAAGTGCTGGTAAATCCTTTCGCTGCAAAACCAAACTGTCTTTCGATCGGTTGTGATGACTGTTGTTGATAAGCAAAGTCGATGTACGCCCCAGATGGAGATTCCACTTTGGTAAGCAGCCATTGTTTATTGTAAGAAACAGGTCCCGAATACTGATTGAAGTCTCGTAGGCCAAATGTATTGTTGCTAATTGAAAAGTCCTTATGTGTTGATTTCAGAGCTTGTACGACTTGTCCGAATGTATATTGATACCCGTCATTGGTTCTTATTTTGAAACCTGTGATACGCTTATCTATATCGGATACTGTTGTATAAGTGATCTTTATGTCTTGAAATGGTATTAGGTGGATAGCGGGCACGGCTCCATTATCAAAGACAAACGATCCGGAAAATCCGCCAAAGTTGAACCGGAAAATATCCGCCTCGGTATCAAGCATGTCGTTCCAGTCCGCCAATGTGGTATTGTCTACCAATTCATCTGAACATGTCGAAGAAGAAACATCGGACGAAGCTGAAAACTGACCGACACGAGTCGCAACCGTAGTTCCAGAACTCGTATATAGCCAACCCCTTCGTTGGTCGGGTCCATTGCCTGTGAAATCGTCGGGTAGTCCTTTTAAGACTCGCGAAATTGAGCCAACCCCGCTGAGATCCCATCCAAGTCCATAAGCTCCCATAGTTTGACCGGTCCGTATTCCATTCGCACTATAAGATAGTGCGACAGGCCAACTTATGTCGTGCGCCGACAATGTATGGATGGGTATTCTGATTGTGGGAGTGCCGGTGTACATGTCTACAGGAATCTCCTCCTGTGCCATGACTCGAGTACAAAACGTAACGCAAAGATAGAATAAGATAAAGCCTCTCTTCATCGAAAATAATTTTATAGACAATACAATACTTACACACCGGATCGGCGACCCGATGATTAAAAGCCAATAAGATCAGAGCTGAAAAGCGAGAGGAACGTTTAGCCCAACTACGACTATGCCGTTATTTGAACAATTCTCTTCATAACATCGATAACTTTGTTTTAACTAACGATTTTGCGTCTCAATACAGTCAATCACCTAGCGGTAACCTTCATTGTAGACCGATGTAATATTTATTATGGTTTTAAAAGGAATTGAAAACATCGAAATAAATTTCGACTCGCCTGTTGACCTTTTCTTTGAAATCCGTAATAATGACACAAGTCATTTAATCATTGTGCGAAATTATTTCTTCTCGGTAATAGCCTGGTTTGCATGTGCAAATACTCTCTTTGGTCAGGCAGAATCTCAATTCCAAAACGGTTCAGCCACAACAAAAACTGGTGACTCCCTATCAGCACATCATTCAAAAGATTCCACTAAGAATATTATAGCTAGCCTGGACTCAATTGAGCAAGAATTTAGTGGGCGTCGTGACAGTCTTCGCAGCGCGTACGAATCGCAACGCGGATTATTAACGAAAAATATTCAAGCTCTGCTGCACAAGCCAGAATCACTTAAAGATTCCCTTATTGAAAAAACAAGACTCGACAGCATCAAATCCTGTCTAACAAAATTAGACAGCAAATATCGCACAGCATTATCTAAAATGACACAATCAACCGCAGGCAAAATCAGCGCATTACCTCAAACACCACTTGTATCTGAACGGTTGGAAAAGTTCGAGGAATCCATTGCTAATCTTCAACTTCCTGACACACCATCATTAAGCGAAAGATTCCCTGACCTTAGCTTAAACGCTAGCGACTTAAAGGCACCAACAATCAACAGTGGCTTGCCAGACAACCTCGGGTACGATTTGAAAGAGTCAGTGGACCAAGCAGCCAACATTTCCGATATGGCTGCAAATGGAAAGGATATCGACAATCTAGTTGATCAAAATGTTAAGAAAATTGATGGTGTCAAAGGGATAACAGAGACTGCAAAAGTGCCAAATCTACCAAACGCCGATTCAAAACAAATGTTGCAGGACATGGCAGCGAAGGAAATCAAATCAGCCGCCATAAACCACTTTGCTGATAAGAAAGAAGTACTGAACAAAACTTTGGAGAGTGTTTCCAAATACAAAAACAAATACTCTTCAGTGGCTAGTCTCAAGGAAATTCCAACCCGGACAAAGAATCTAATGAGAGGTAAGCACGCTTTGGAAAGAATTATTCCGGGATTGCAATTTCAAGTATTAACGAAGGGCAACGCCTTTTTGGTGGATTTCAATCCCTACTTCGCTTACAGATGGACGCACAAATGGACCATCACCGTAGGCTGGAATCAACGAATCGCGTACGATCGGGGGACCCGCGCATTTGAAAGTTCATTAACCATCTTCGGCCCGCGTCTGGGACTGGAGTATAAATTAAAGAAAGGCTTCTCTCCGAAAATTGAAACTGAAGCAATGAATTCACCTATTCCATCATACTTACAAAGACCGGAGGGGCCAATGCGTGTATGGGTTCCAACTGTGTTCATCGGAATGAAAAAAGAGTACAAAATATACGGTAATTTAAAGGGCACCGCGACAATAATGATACGATCATTTAATTACAACAACATAAGCCCCTATCCTGATGTTGTGAATGCAAGAATGGGGCTGGAATATCGAATTAAACAATCTCGAAAGAAAACAGCAAAAGAGAAACAAAGTTAGCATGGAATGTTGACAAGAATTCTTCCGAATCCTCCATCGGGTAAATAATAGGCTTTCAAATGACAGGGGCCAAGTATAGCGAATTTGTCATTTCTAACTTTGTGAATTTATTTGGGTATAGATCAATGGATCAGGCAGAGTTCTAAAGAGTGAAGAATAACCTTCAACATACTTGACGCACTGCGATCAGGTGGGTATCTGAATCAGATGACGACGCTAACTTGGCCGCGATGTTCGACATATTCAAACAACTTACGAGTGAAATATTCAATTAAGCATTACAAGTTAGAAAACTTGAAAATCCAGGTAACGTGGTACAAATTTAGAATCCGGGCTTAGAGCCAGTCATTACATCACACCAGATCACATCAATTTATTCTTATCGTGGCTATTGGTTCGGTCGAAGCCGCTTTAATAGTCTGCCAACTTACGGTGATCATTGCGACCAACAAGGCAATCCCGCCAGATGAAAGGTAAATCCAAATCGGCATCTGTATTCTGTGTGCAAAAGACTCAAGCCATTTATCCATGACTAGCATGACTATAGGCACCGCTAAAACGAACGCAAGCCCGATGATTTTCATAAAGTCAAATGATAGCAAAACTACTATTCCTGACACCGAACTACCAAGCACTTTACGTATACCAATTTCCTTACTCCGTCTTGAGATAATGAATGATGAAAGACCAAATAACCCCAGGCAAGAAATAAATATCGTAAGGATCGAAAATAACCTGAAGATTTTCCAGAATTGCTCATCTGACTCATAAAGCTTGTTCATGAAATCATCAAGAAAATAATAATCTACCGGATTTCCGGGAAAGGATGTTTTGTACAATTCCGAAATGCGTTGCACCTCAGCTCGAAGATTCTGCGATTGAATTGAAATTGTGAAATAATCGTTGTTCCATGGTATAAATTGGAATACTATCGGAACGTTAACTTCCTTTAAAGACTGTTGTTGATAGTCTTTTACCACACCTATTATGCGCTGGGGTAAGAAATCAACGACTTCCTGATCAATGGCATTCTCAGCTTCTTGTATTCCGAGTCTTTCCAGAGCGGTTTCATTGATGATAACAGCACCGCCAAAGTCACGTGGGAACTTCTGTGAGAAATTTCGTCCTGCTACTAGCGTTAAACCGTATGTTTTAATAAAATCTTCATCTACCGATAGAACATGTAAAACCTGCTTTTCAGCATCGGACTGCTGGACGAGTTTAAATTCCTTGGCCCATCCAATTGGTCTTCCTGGAACTTCTGATGAACTGGCAACACTCCTGATAGATGGCTGTTGCGTTAATAAATTCTTAAATGCGTTGATACTGCTGAGTCTGCTATCGCCGGGCACCGACAGCGGGGCCCGTAATATAAGCTTTTGATGCATGTCAATACCAGTTGGCTGATCATGCATGTAAACTAGTTGTTCACGGATCGTGAGTGTCGAGGCTATCAATATTATACAGGCGACGAATTGCAAAACAACCATGATTTTCCGAGCCCGTTCCCCTTTATCGCCTCTTTCATACCCGCCTTTCAAAGCAGTGATAGACTGAACAGTAGAAACCATGACGCCAGGATAGAACCCGCAAAGAAAAATTCCGGAAAGCATTGCCCCCACCACGATCAGCCAAAACTTGCCCTGTGTGATTAAGTCGAGGGCTATTTTCTTGCCCACCAAATCGGTAAAGTAGGGATTGAAAATAATTAAAAGACCTCCAGTAATCAGTATCGCTAACGTGCTGACGAAGAAAGATTCGACGAGAAATTGTTTTACAAGTTCTATGCGCTCTGAACCCAATACTTTTCTGATGCCAATTTCCTTAGATCGCTGTACAGCAGCTGCCGTCGAGAGGATTAAGTAGTTCACCCATGCAATGCAAAGAACAAGGCAGGCCACCACCAAGATAAAATACACCAATCGGCAATTACCATTATTAGTGTAAGCCATCGATGAATAAAGATGAACATCAGAAAGTGGCACTAAAGCCAACTTCTTTGTACTATTATCCTTTCTAAGCTCAGTACCAAGTTTTGACTCCATCACTTGATCCACTCCACTTTGGAGTGCGGACATATCTGTATTCGGCTTCAGTAAAAGATATGTATTGAAGTTTTCCCAGTACCATCCACTGTTCTTAAACTGCTCGTTTTTCAAAAGGTTTTCTATAGAAAATAAGAAATCGAAATGAATATGGCTATTTTCTGGTACGTCCTTAAAAACACCCTCGACTACATATTCTCCGCTCTCCCACCCGGTTAACTTCATCACTTTCCCAATTGGATCTACGTTTCCAAAATATTTCTTCCAACCGGATTCTGAGATCAACATCGATTTTGGCGTTTTCAATACGGCTTGCTTTTCGCCCATAATTAAGGGGAACGAAAACACTGAAAAAAAAGAACTATCGGCATAATAACCATTTGGTTCAAAGTAATTTAGAGTTTCTCCCCTTTCGTCTTGGTATGATATCATTCCGCTGGCCGTATGAAGCCGGACAAAGTTCTGTACCTGAGAGTATTGATCTTTAATTGCAGGGGCCTCTGCATAAAAACTTGCCATGCTGCTACCCTCGAATACGTTGTCCTTCCAACTGTCAAGCCTAATCATGTAAATATCCTTCAGATGCTGATGACTTTTATCGTAGCTCAATTCGAAACTCACGTAATTCAGGAGAAACAGAGTCGACGTCATCCCAAGTGCCAGACCTACGATATTGATAGTAGAGAACATTTTATGACGAAGCAGGTTGCGGAAAGCAACTAATAGATAGTTTCTAAACATTGCAAATATCGGTTACTACTTAAATGTAATTACGAAAGTTCAAAACACCATACTAAACATAAGTTTAAGTCTATGTCTGAAATCGGGAATCGCGGGATAGGAAAAATAACAAAGTGAAACAAATAAAAGACTATTTCCTGTGATGAAACATGCGCGCGTAGATGCGGGTAAGAAATGGAATCTATGAAAGCAGCGCAAATTGACTTTCATTTGTCATCAACTCCGTGTTCGCGATCTGTAGACATCGTTCTACGTAACGATCTTGTACATTTAATCCACTCTTGCGCAGCACACGATTGATTTCCTACACGGAGTTTCAAGGCATGCTAGTAGTGCGATTCCCAACAATAAACAATAAACAATAACATTAATGAATGAAAAAAATATAGACCTGGAAAGTTTAAGCACAGTTTTTCCTGCTTAGTTGACCTTCCCATCCCGACACTTAAATACAATGACGTGAGGTCATTGTTTAAACAGGCAAAGAAAGAGCGATTTGCATTGCCTGCGATTAATGTTGTGAATACTAATACAATTAATGCTGTGCTGGAGACAGCGACAGAAGTCAACTCACCCGCTAACCACAAGCACAATGCCTCCATCAAAGGGGCTGTGGCTGCAGCAAAATATGTTCATGAAGTTAGTGATCTCTATTTGTACTTGACAGCTATTGATTCAGCGATAACTCACTTTCTGTAGGGATATAATATTTAAACGTCGATGAAAAGAAATAAGCTCCGAAACTGGAAGGCAGCTGAGATCTTGGACCTACAAAGAGAATCAGTGCGTGTAAGAAGGATGTAAGATAACAACAACAACGGTTATAAAATAGAGATACCCCCGTTCCATATCAATCGTGGCTACTTTGCGATCGATTACCCCAGCCCAAAAACTATTCTCAAAAGCTTGTTATATTCCTTTACGCTATTTGGTTTTCGGAAAGTAAAGTCGGCACCGAACGAGGTGAACAACTTCGAATCCAACTCGTCCATACTTGTAGACACGATTGATATTGCAGTGTTGTCAAGTTCTTTCATACTTCTCAGGACTTTCAAACACTCTATTCCCATCATTTCTGGCATGTTGTGGTCAAGAAATATATGGTCGGGGGCGAAGCTACCTATACGATCAACTAAAGCCTTGATAGCCTTCGCCGGATGACTGAATGGGATGCACAATGCAAGTGGTACCACTTCATTAATAGCGTCCTGCATTAATTCAAGATCGTCTGGATCATCATCGATCAATACTACGGTTAAACGCATGTTGCAACCTCTAAAGTATACGTGCCCGGACAAAGTTAGCTCTGGAAATTGCGGAATGCGGCTTTTGAATAAACTTTTTTGTTCAAATTGCATGCGTTACTAAGCTAATTTTGAGAGCAATCCTTCCTTCGTCACATTTGAAACTATAAAATTCCATTCACAATCAGCATCCTGTTGGAATGTGGGAAACTCCACCCCCTTCAATGAGATGGCGGCGTTTTCCATATTTCAATAGGAACTGCGTTGGCGTAAGATATTCCAGCGAACTATGTGGTCGCTCATTGGAATAGATCCACATCCAGGCCTGAGAGACGAGGCGCCTGCTTCAAATCTTCAAATGCAAATTGGCTTAGTACTTCATCTCCGTAGGTTCTGTTATATCGCTTGATATAACCATTCTGCTGCGGTTTGCCCTTCTGGATGAAGTTGAGTGTCCGTTTGTTCACCGCACCATTCCTGTAGCGCCTGTGCAATAAATTCAGGGCCATTGTCAACTCGAAGGTACTCCGGACGACCTCGCCATTCTGCTAGCTTGTTCAGCTCTCTGACCACTCGCTGGCTGGTTAGACTAGTGTCGATGGCGATGGTCAGTACCTCCTATTGAAGTCATCGATAACGTTAAAGGATCGGAATGATTTGAGTTGAAATAAACCCATCGTGAACAAAGTCCATCGATCAGGTAAGATTATGATGGAGGGGTTGCACGAGGGGAGTCTTAATTCGTCGAGGAAGGCGTCTCTTGTATTCGCGTCAGTATGCGCGTTAACAGCAAAGAACCAAATAGAATCAAGAAAGGTTCGACTCGCACCGACAATACCACAATCTTGACACCAGGTATAACTAATCCAAAACTTACCAAACGCGTTTCCCTCTCATCATTGCTACAGAGTCGTGAATATCGACAAAGAGAAGTGTTACATCGTCATTAACGACACCAGTTTCTTCAGAATAGATTAGTGGCTTTAAATGATTTTCGTTCTTGTGATAGTCTAAAAAAATGGAACCCTTTGACTCATTGTGAATTTCAACATGAGATTGAGTTCTAAACACCAGAGTATCCGGAAATGAATTTCCAACGAATAGGTTGATAAGGATAGTGTTTTTGGTTTCTAAATACGACGTTTCCGGTTTAAATACACCGAAATATCGTCCGGGAATAATCAAACATTCGTCACCATATCGCTTCCATATCGTTACCCACCTACCATCTCTCAATTCTATGAACTTTCTTGATTGCTGATACGACAAAGCCAATAAACAAACGCAAAGTGTAAAAGCTATGACCTTTTTCATGCTTAAGAATATTATCTCGGTGGATATGGGGTTACTGGATTCATTAGTGCTTTTATTTGGATGCTGTGCCTTGAAATTACCTCCGCCCCAATTGTACCCGACTCGCTGTGCAGCCTGCGATACCGGAGCTTCGATGGCTGCCAGGAAAGACGGCAAGTATGCCTGACTTATCATTCAGATACGGGTGACAACCGGCCGCCTGATTCGTTGGCGACTATGCAACTCTATGCTAGTTAACGGTATTTCGTATCTAAATTCTAAGAAAAATCAAGTCACTTTCAGGAACAGTTGCACCAGTTGAAACACTTCGAAGAATATCGCCGGCTTGAGTTCCCCTTCATCTATTTTCGTTGAATTTCGACTATACGACATTCGTCACCGGTCAACATGTTCTGCTTCCAACTGCAGTCCATTGTAATGATCGCAGGGATGATAGTGGCCCGTTGCCCACTCCGAAAATTGTGACAAGAAGAAAGACTCTTGATTCAACTGGTGATCAATTATATTTTAAGGGATCACTATCCATCCTAAAGTACGTTCTCGAGTCAAATAATGCACATGGCTTTGGATTGTCACCACCTTTACATTCTTTAATTGAAATTTCCTCAGGTTCGTCCGGATCTTGCTTAAATGTAGCAATTGTATAATCAACAAGTTCCCAGCTATCAGACAATGAAGTGATCGTGCTTCGGGTTAAGTGTCCACCAACAGCCTCAACTGTAGTAGCAACGAATAGCTTGATTTTCCTTTCCTTGAACGTATATGTACCTAGTATCCGGAGAATTCTCTTCGCTCCGTCATATTGGCTGAAATTAAATACAAATCTTCCGTCGGCAAAGAATTGATAAGTATCGGGCCAAGCTGAACTTTCGAGGTGGCTATCTGCCTGCCAAACACCTACGATAGATTTTGACTCCGATGTTTGAGCGGAGCAATTGACTGTTAATAGCAGAAGGAGGATAAAGATTTTATTTACAAGCGTCATTTGGTTGAGTTTTTAGGATGTAAAACCGAACTGTTTCAAAGTCTGCCTTCTTGAAAAAAGACTTTGCTTCAGGCTGGAATCCGGTATACTGGGCAGTGCCAATATTTGCTGCCTTGCCTTGTGAAATATTCTCACCGACAGGAAATGTTGTCAGGTGACCAGATCTGAATGAGCCATGATTCTTCCTCTCGTAGTTTCGATATGCAATAATTGAGAGGTCTCCCTGACTGGCAACTTCTTCCGCAGTTTTTTTGGTCAACAGATTGATATCGCGGATCAAATAAGTTTTTAGGCCGTATCATTCCCCTCGCTAATCGTTATGTTGCCATCAATGCTGATCCGACAGCGTCCATGATGATTCGTGGTGCATGATTGCAATATAGTCATCGAAGTACAGACCCACCTGCGATCGTCCTCGTTGCTTATATAAATACTCGTACTCGGTATTCAGAAAGATTCAAACATATCCTTCGCCCTTCGATCAACAACGTTACTATGTCGTGGGATTTATGGGTTTATTGTTTAATAAACTGCTTGTAAAACACGCGTTGACCTGACTCTACTTTCATTATATAGACACCTGCTGGTAAATAGCTTAAATCAAAGGTGTGTTCAATTCCAATGACGTCGGTGGTCGATAAGTTAGTTCCCAAGATATCAATGATCGTCACCAAGTGAACATCTCCGGACGAGCCATTTAGCTTTAATGTAATGTGGCCATTGGCTGGATTAGGATAAAGTTGCAAATCCGACTCTGCCAAAGATATCGCAGGCTCGGTGCGGGAAGTTTTCTCCTCCGGCTTTTGATAGTTTATTAAATAGAGATCGTGTTCCTTCGATTTTTCCGGATTGTCCTCGCCAATACGACCGGCCGAACTTTCGCAAGGTCCAATTTTAGCTGTAAACTTCGATCCCAGTGCAGCCGAAAATCCGGGCAGCAATTGCACGCTTTCACCCGCACGATAGAGCCTTTCTTGACCAGCAGAAATACTAACAGTATTCATTGTCTTTATCGTGAGGCCAGCTCCAACAACAGCAGCAACGTTAGTATTGTCCACTTTAACATCTGGTGGACAAGGATATCCAAGGGGGTCCACATCCCGCACTCTTAACGAGAAATTCTTCATCAGGAACCATACAAGTCTCTCGTTGTTGGTAGTTTGACTCAGCCAACTTTTCTCTTGAACTGGATCAATCCAAATCTGATTGAAAGTGTTATTGGGTGGAGTGAAATAAACTTCAAATGGCTTCCAGGTGTACGAATTGATTGCATAGTCCAAAGAGCCCAGTTCATAACTGGAATACGGATATGCAGGCTCACTATAATCAACTGTACTACCATTGTCCTGACAGACTGTATAGGATTGTAGCCCATTTGTTAGAGAAATTTTCAAATGATCAACGACTCCTCGGGCATTGTCAAATCCGGATATTTTCGCCCAGAACGTAAATATATACTGTCGGCCTCCCCTGAAATTTTCATGATGCTGGTAGTATATTCCCTCCGACGGAGTACCATTACTTCCATCCGTATTGTAATAAGCATTCGAGTATACCCTAAAACAATTCCCATTATCATTTCTCAATGAAGGGTCGCCATGTGAGGCAAAGAACGGGGGACCAATACAAAGTTCCTGTGGGTTAAATGCACAGTTATTGTATGTACTCGAGCACGTTATAACACCTAAAGAACCATTTTGGATACCTGCGACTTCATTCGGATATAAGCTGTTACCGATAGCTGCCGCAGAAGGGACTCCTTTTGGGCTGGACCAGGCTGGAGCTACTGTTTGGCAAGCAGTATTTGCAATGACAACTATATGGTTTGCCGCGTACTGATCATCATATGCATTGGTGATTGGTTCACGTATCCGTAAAAAAACATTCTTAGCGGACGGGATATTGTTGTAGCAAACCGTATGTGGACCTTTAGTGTACGCGTATCTCGGAAAAGCACCATCGCCAAAATCCCAATAGTACTCAGCAAACGTCAAATCAATATTCGATGTTGAAGCGTCTGTAAATGTAACTGGTCCATCACCATTGGTAATATAGGTGTCAGAAGTACTCCAGTTTGCGGTAATCTGCGGCGTAATCGATGCAATAGTGATACTAGAACTCGACGTCACCGACGCACCCTTTGAATCAATTACTGTGAGGATAACTGTGTATGTCCCTGCATTAAAATAGGAATGAACCGGATCGAGGCTGGTGCTCGTTTCACCATCTCCAAAATTCCAATAATAGTTATAAAGCGGTGTTCCTCCGCTCGCAGTCGGGAAAAAGTATACTGCCTGATTTTGCTTAAAGTTATTATTGCAACCCGTGAAATTGTAATTGTCACAGTATGTGAATGAAGCTGTGGGTGTTGGTGCAAGTCCCACATTGATAAATCCCGTCTTACTGACTGTGGTCGAATTATTAATTACAAGACTTACATTATAGCTGCCTGAACCCGTGTAGGTCACCACTGGATTAGCTGCCGATGACGTTGACGGACTACCACCCGGAAAACTCCATGCATAACTGGTAGCAGTTCCCGCATAGGTTGGTGAGAACGTAACAACCAGCGGCTGTTGACCAGAGGTGTTCGAAGCACTGAAATCAGCAGATGCTAGTGTTTGTCCTACAGTTATATAACTTGTTTTCGTTGTCGTCACTGATCCGCTCGCATCGTTAATCGTAAGCACCACGGTCTTACTCCCCACTGACGAATATCGAATAACATGTGGACCTGATGTTGTTGCAGTCGCGGGGGATGCACCTACCCCAAAATTCCAATTGTACTGCAACGTTCCACTACCGCTTGATAGGCTGGTGAATACCACATCGTTTCCAGGCACCGTTTGCCTGACGTTAGATTCAAAGTTTGATATAAGGCAAGCCTCGGTGGCCACTCTTCCGCCCGGAGGAGTGAATGTGCATGTAGCAGAAGAGCTTATTGTGAAAGAGTGATTTTCGTCGGCTCCAGGATTAGGCGTGCCTGACCACGTCGATGCCGATGCTCTGGTAGGGACTGTCGTCGGAGAACTAGTCATTTTCTCCAGATAATTGTCGCCATAGTCATATCCTATGATCTTCATGGCAATTTGACCGGTGGTCACAATTGCAGGATACGTAATCGTAAACTCCCTTTCGTCAGTCCCCATGACCGAAACCAGTGGTCTGTAAGTACTTCCATCTACCGTTGGAATATTGATTGCAACTGGATTGGCAACACTGAACTTCATTGGTTCACTCATCGTTACTTTGATCCAAATATTCTCAACTGGATTCACATCTGCGTGCTTCTCTTTGAATAGCGTTAACTGCGAGCCATTCCAGCTCCAAAATCCGCGATAAACTAAAGGGCCAGATTGATTCACCTTACGCACAATCACCTCCTGGACATAGGGTTTAAAATTATCCAGCGTCAAGGTTTGTGTTTGACTGTCATGCACTTGATTATCTGCAGTGGTCACGCGGGCAAAATAGTTATACTCGCCATCGGGATATCTTGCGTCACTACTTACCGAAGCAAATCTTGCATTAGTCCCTCCGTAATTATCGTCCTTATGTATTCTCGAATAAAAATCGCTAAAGTAATATTCATCATAAGGCTGGCTTGAATAAGCGAAGGCGCTGATTCCTGTTAATGTTGTCGAACCTACACCATCTCCCTTGGCAATATCAATGGCGTTTTGTCCAGAATTGTGCGCTGGAAATCCGTTCGAAGGATAACGGTCAGTATTTAGGCGGCCTCCGTAAAATATTTTTGACTCCAACACAGTACCCTTGTAATACTGGGTGTTATTAAATGCCTCATACTTTTTCTTAATAAACAACTCGACTGCATCCACATCCATTACTACCGGATAGTTTCCACTCCCAGCGGCACCATTCATAGCCGCGCGTACATTGAAGAATGATCTTTGTGTTCCTGGATATCTCAGTGCGCCAGGCTGAAATGACACTGTATAGGTTGGTCTATTATGATTTAAGAACTGCAATGGATTTTTTGCATTGCGGAAATATGTGGCGTTGTAAGAACCCGGATAGCCCGAACCATAATCATCGCCTACTGGATCGTTTTGGAAATTATAAAGATGAATATGCGCTTCATAATCTCCACCTGAATTTCCAATTGGAGCAATTGGCCGGTTGGCATCTGTTATTTGATTAGTGACAGCTATAGGATTCCCTCCGTTTACAGAAGGATGTGTTACGGTCCCATTGACCAACCCGACCGCAAATACTGTTGTACCCGCATTGTAGATAATAGCATAATACGAATTATGAGGGGCGTTCATTCTCATCAAAATGAAATCACCACTACTCATCCCGGCAGCCCCAGGTGTTCCGTTTCTAAAAATGTGTCCGTAAGCAAATCTGTGAGCGCCGGTAATACCTACTTGCTTATATCCTTCACCCTTCAAAGTTGTCACAGTCCCCGTTTCTATAGGCATGAATGGATATCCAAGGTCCGAATTAGCCCCTGTAGGAGAAAAATCTACACCGATATGCCATTGGCTATAGTTTCCGGTTCTTCGACCAAAATCCGAAGCAACATCGGCGGCAGCCATCTGTTGCACGGTGCCACTACCGTTACAAGTTACACACGCCTTGTACCTCAGTGATAATTGACCGAATGCCAACATTGGACCAGTCACCAATACAAATAATACAAACAACGTTCTCATGACTAAAATGTGGACGGTGAAAAATCCATATCGTAACGAAGCAATCGCTCACCCGCAGCATCTTTTATAACAAATCCCTCTTGGCTAAATCGAACAAAACGTCCAACCTCCTCGACGGTAAAAGACTTCCGGTACAATTGGCGCTGCGAAGAATCAATAACAAAATATTCATGGCGGCCTGATGTGACAATAACCTGGACAATCAAGTTCTCCACTGCAACTGGCGATTGAATTTCACCCAAGGGCTGCAAGTCAAACACGACCGCTTTCGTATTCAAGTCATATATTCTGAATCCTGGAGAAGGAAGAAGGGAATATTCAGCGTCGACGACAATGTCACCATAGTTCGTTGCTAAAAAGTGCCCGTTACTTGTCACAACGGGACCAATGTAGCCATCGTTATTCTCAGGCAATACTGTCAATGTGGAACCATCATTGTTGTAAATCGTTGCCCTGGACTTAATACCAAGAACTCCAGACCCATGGAGCATCAAATGATCACTAACAACAACATGATTCTTGCTCTCCGCAACGTCAGACATCGTTGATAGTGCTACCGGATTCAGTTTAGTCGCATTTCCCCTCGAATCACCAAAGAACAACTTCAATACGGGTATCTTATCTTCTGCCTTTAGAATATATTGGACTCTGCCGGATTTCTCCGTAAACGGATATTTTAGCTTCAGATAAGGATTGCTACTTCTAACGTCTACTACTTTCATCAATCGACTATCGCTCGATCGGAATTCAATTTTGTCTTCTTTGCCATTGACGACGTGGACAATGCGTTGCTGCGCAGCTGCATTCAACACACAGGCACAAGTTAACGCTATTAGATAAAGTTTCATTTTTTGAAATATTCTGAGAATTGCAATACTATCGGATTACGGAAAACCGCTCAACTTTACGTCCTTCGTTGCTCTTCAATACCAATAAATATGTACCAGACTTTAACGTCGAGGTATTCAGATTGGCTTCATAGGTACCAGCAGCGACACTTCCATTGAACAAAGTCATGATCGTGTTACCATTCAGATCCGAAACTGTAATAGTGATGTCAGAAACTTCATTGACAGTGTACCGCGCGCTTATATTAGTACTCGTCGGATTTGGATAAGTTTGAAGATCAAAACTCACCTCATCGCTAGAAACCGGTTCGTCGGGTATCGGAATCTCTCCAGAAAGTAGTTGCTGTTGATAGCTGACATGCTCGATTCCGTATGACGTACCTCCTTTTCGGATATTCGATCCCTCATTCTTACACAGATCATTTATCTTCAGCTGTACATTAGACCCAGCTAGGGACGTGAATCCTGGACGAAGGACTATCTCCCTACCAGCCCTGATCGTAATCGCTTCATTCGGCATTACTGTATAAGCCGAGATCCTTATTTTACAGTCATCTACCAAGAATGGAATTGGCTGTAACTGTCCCATTTCATCATACTGTGGAAATGCACTCGTTTCTTCGCATGCGTAGCAATACCGTGTTTTTTGCACCGCAGCAAACGCGTCTATCCGACCAGCTCCGGCCTTGCCAGCGAACAATGCGTTCCCAGGCAGATTGTCTATGTTCACAGCAGTGGATTTAATGATTGACTCAACCTGGTTAGGTGACAGGTCGGGCTTGACCGATAGGATAAGAGCCGCGAGTCCACCGACCATTGGTGCAGCCACGGAAGTACCTAATTTAGTTGACTGTGTAAAGCTGTTTACTGACAGATCAGCATTGCGGGTTACCGTCAATGCACCGACGTTATAACCAGGAGCAGTCAAATCAACCGCGTCATTAAAAGTAAAGTTTTGCCATACTCCGAGTACCAATCTTTCATATTTGTCGTTCTCATCTACACCACCAACAGAGATTACATTATTATAGGATGCCGGATATTGGTAACCATTCCATCGACCATCAGAAGATGAGCAAAACTTCGACAAATTTCCATTGCCTGCTGCTACGACTATCACCGTTCCATTATCGTGGATCATATCCATTATCAACTGTTGAGAACTAGCAAACGAACAGCTGCCAGACCAACTCATTACAATAACATCAGCACCCTGATCGTACGACGCAGTTAGCAATTCATTGTAGTCGGCAGAAAATGCCATAAGGGCCGTTTTATATCCAATTGCACTAATTCCTTTACCATTATGAGTTGCAGCTGCAACTATACTCGCTACATTAAGACCATGATCGTAAGCTGTCTGCGTGCTTTGGCTCAAATCAATTGCGGCGGGGCTGCGGTAAACAATCTGATTTGTCCCATTTGCGTTTACATAATCAGGATGAGCAAAATAGAATCCTTTAGGATCTGATACGGCAACCTTTACAGTTCTGCTGCCCTGCGTTATATTCCAGGCATTAACGGCATTTACCTGGTCTAAATGAACACTGTAGGCGGAATAGTCATTGGGTACAAGCGCCACCGATTCTTCGGTAACAGGTTCCACATCTTCAAGTGTAACATCACCATCAGTAAGGATATTGTACATGATACGATCCCTTTTGAAGTTGCCTTCAATGGTATAATATCTACTCAGGATAGCCGCATTTGGATGTTTATACTTTTCAACACCAGGATACGTTCTCGTGAATTTAGTAACCTTGTAACCCGCAAATAGTCGCTTGACATCAGAATGTATAAATTCAATTGACTGCTTTCCATTTTCTTGAACTACTTTGTGCAGCTGCTGCTTCGATGCTGTTTCACTGAATAGCACGTTTACAACGCCCTCCTTTAGCTGGCCAAAGCAGGCCACCGACTCCAAAAGAATTAATAGGCAAAAGCAAAAAGTTACTCGAACATCAATCCCTGACAACTTTTTCATATCAGAATATATTTACAATTAAACCTCTCGAGCATCAACTAGTTGGCTTGCTCGTTGATCCAGGTAAATGTTGACTACGTCAAAGCGCAATCATTGCATCGTTTTGTTGGGAGTTCCTTCTATTTAGGACTATTCACCTTTGCCTTCAATTCACTGATCTCCTTTTCCTGACGAATGAGATGGAGCGTGAGCTCTTCAACTTTCTTCAAGAGAATCAAATTCATCTCTCCAAGCTGCAAACCATTAGCTTCAATTTCTTTGGCACTGGGAACCTCCGGCAAATGCTTGTTGCTGTTTAAGTATTGCTCCAACTCTCTCAAATTCATCAGCTTGTAATCAGGTTCAAATACGTAATCCGGTATGGCCGCCGGATATCCATTCATTACATCAATTAGCACTTCCCTGGAATGTATTTTTCCACTTACCGTAAGCGCTGCGTCGGGATCAACGGTTCCTGTTCCAATACCTACTCTACCTCCAAATGGATTCAATAAAATGCTTCCAATTCCGTAAGCAAACGCAGGATCATCATGACCAGATTGCAGATATACTTTCCGAGAATTATTTTCGCTGGAAACGGAAACATAAAAGGCGCTATTCCCATTCATCAACTTGAGGCTATGGTTATTTGCATAGCTGGCAGCGTTAGATGCGAGCGAATTCAATGGAGTACTGTATTGTCCGTCTACACGAATTCGTCCAGTCACGTGCAATTTCTCCAATGGATTATCCTGATTGATACCTACGTTCCCATTTGGATGAATAAACATCCGGTTGTACCATTGCATTGCGCCAGATCCGGGCGTGTTCCAACTGGTCTTGGTGCCGAAGAGTATTCCTGGAACGTGATAGTTGGGAGGCACTGCCCCCATAATACCTGCTGTTTTGTCTCCGTTCTCCTGTGCAAACATGACACCGCCAATGCTTGTTACAGACGCCGGCATGTTGGTGAATGGTGCGCTGTAAATCCTGAAATAGGCTTTGTTGTTTGCGTCAATGACAGTACTTGTGCCTGATTGCGCGTGTACACGATTAGCAATGCCGACTATTGAGCATAGCATGACAATGGCAGTATAAATTCTCATAGTAGATTGGTTAAATGACATAAGTATTTTTTTCATGAAGGTGTGATATCACAAATGCCGGAATTACTTCCTGTTAGTCGTAATGATTGGGTCATACCAAAAGAATCCCACGATCACAGCACGGTGTCACTGACGTACAAGCAATCAACTAGAGCAAAGGATTAATTGCCTTTGTCCAAGCACGTTGCATCTGTGAATACTCTATAGTATATCTTACTAAAATTGACAAGTGAAACTGCACTCGTCCAATATCCAATCATATAACCGATGCTGATTCCTTGACACCGTCGATCGCCAATATTATCAAACAACTTATATCGCCTACAAACCGACAACGAGTCAATATCAAATAAGGAAACTCAGCGAGCTCTTACAACGCACGTCAATAACGTGGTATTCAAAAATATTCAAATTGCATTGACACAACAACACTTCTATTAAACTAAATATTAAACAAGAAAGACATTTTATTCATACACCCCCGATTTCCAGGGGGAGTCATAAATAAAACTATGGCGACTTACGTCACAGATTGATCCCTCACCATAGAAAGCTGTTCGTAGTGCTATTAAACTGAGACATCTTAATAGCATAGTAATTGCCCTCGACGGTTACCTGTTATCGTGATCAGTATCAGTCTTTACAACATACCTACTAAATCGTCTTATGGAATCTGATACCCCCAACAATCGGGGATATCAGCGACTGCATTTGTTTTTAAGGACGCACATGGTCAACCCAGCATTGTTGGTTCGACTTTTTTAAAATACATTTACATAAGCGTTGTACACCAGCCATATAGTTGTACTCGATCCACGGCAACGCATTCTCATAATTGTCATCAATGAATTTTATATACCATTCGTTAACCATTAATTCTACCTGCCATGAAAAAATTAGCTACGATCATCCTGTTCGTTACTACAATCAATTTGTCTGGACTTGCTCAGACCGATTTATCCGTTGACGGAAACATTCAAATGCAAAGAAATCGCTCGACCATCTTCTTTCAAGGTGAATACATTGCCAACCATCGGGTTGGCATTCAATTTCTAACCTTTGATAATGGCGCCACCGTTGTTTATGTTCCGACCGATCCAAACAAAGTCCAGGTACCTACATCACAAATCAGGTTCGGGGGGTTCGGCAGCTTTTCATCACAAACGATCAATGTTGCCGTCTCAGGAAATATGGGAATTGGCACCTTGCTGAGCAGCAATCCGAATGGGTACAAGCTCGCAGTCAACGGAAAAATTGGAGCAAAAGAGGTTCAGGTCGAAAACTCGAGTTCCACCTGGGCCGACTATGTCTTTAAACCGGAATACAGGTTAATGCCTTTATCCGAAGTTGAGCAATATGTAAAAACAAACAGCCACCTCCCCGAAATACCGTCGGCAGAAGAAGTAAAAAAGGACGGTCACAACCTGGGCGAAATGGACGTTCTGCTGCTTAAAAAGATTGAAGAATTAACGTTGCATCTGATCAAGCAGGAAAAGGAAATTAAAGAGCTGAAAGCCCAATTATCAGAACTGAAATGATACACCTCTTCCTGGCTTTTAGTCTAGTAAAAAAACTGTTTAATCTAAAACGCACGTTAAATGAAATTTTCAATTATAAAACCCAATCGGGTCGTCGGCATTGCATTGCCAATTTTGACGATCATTTCGATATGCAACCTTTACGCACAACAGTTACCTTATATTCCCAAAAAGAAGACTAACTCCGGCCCCGCAGAAGTTAACACCATTCAGTCCGACGAACCAACTTCCGCAGTTGTAGTACCCGCTGTCATAAACATTGATCCCTGCGCTGGAAGTCCATGGAATGCATCTAACCCGGATCGCGCTGGACGCTTCATTGCTGAAGGTGATTTCGAATTGTTTGCCGGAAGTCTTGTAGGAAACACTCCTGGCTCATGCGTTGTAACTGATTTAACAGCAACACACGCGGTGCAATCATTGCAGCAGTCAGGCTGCTACGTATCAAAATGGAAGGTTAGCCATGGCACTCCGGAAGTATGCGTTCAACCTGTCGAGTTTAGCCAGGACAATAGATTCCTACATATTTGGTCAGGTGATTGGTCAGGTGATGGGACTATTGAGGGCGAAGGGATCTTTTACGACTGCGCGCTAAATTCTTGCGGCTTTTACGAAATCTCCCTTTTACTTAAGTCCACTGCACCAATCAAGAAGATTCTTTTTTACGCAGCGAGCGGCCTGGTACATCGGCCAAAAGATGGAACGGAGGCTACGTCTGGTGAAGTGCCCTTCTACGATAAACCAAACATCCCAAACGCACAGCAAATAGCAGTCATCAATAATTTCAACAGCCAAAATTGGGTTAGAATCACGCTACCCGTGTTCCGCCCAAACGGTCCGGACATGAAGTTCTGGATGTATACTGAGGATGACAAGTTTGACATTGTGCACAACGGTGTTGACTTATTGTTCATCGACGAAGTTACCGACGGGACCTTTGGGTCCAACGCAACCTGTTCTAAGAATATGGTGTACGCAACAAACAGCGTCGTACCACAAATTGTTAGAGGGATCTCAATTACAGCGCCTGTAACAATAACTCCTGCCAAATACACCGACTTCGGGGCGTCGTCATTTATCAAACTGACTCCAGGTTTCAATGCATTGAGCGGTAGCAATTTCTATGCACACATCGTACCATGTTCTTCTGGTAGTAATTGCCCAGCCCCACCGCCAAATACACTTGTTGCACCTGATGAATCGGCACAATCCAAACTGAACCTGGAAGTGTATCCCAATCCAGCAGTCAAAAGCATAAACGTCGAAAAGAAGGGCGAAACAATCAAGGAGATGAAAATCTATCGCGAAAGCGATGGTCAGGAAGTTGGATTTTCACATTACACTGAAACAAAGGACGCAATAGAAGCAGGCCTGGAGAATCTTCAACCCGGGACATACATATTAATGATCAGGACATCTGCAGGAACACAATCGTCGCGAATTGTACTGAACAAATGAGAACAACAAAATACCCTCTTTCAAACAATACCATAATTTCAATTAACATGAATATGAAAACAAATTTGAATACTCTTGTCTGTGCTGTTTTTCTATGCCTCATCTCGGTCGGCACAACAAGAGCCCAGTGGCAAGGTACCAATCCTGTGTACTATCTCTCTGGAAACGTTGGTGTCGGAACGAATTCACCACTCTCCAAACTGGAAGTACGAAGCGGATCGGTGCGGCTCTCTGATGTTGACATTCGGTATCTGGAACTAACACAAGATGGAAATGGCCAGGCTTATGGTCGAGGCTTTTCCAACTCGTATGCAGGTGCACGTCAATTTAAACTTACAGGTTTCTCACATACGCCAACCAATCAGGGAAGTGCACAAAAGGACCTAATCCATTTTGATGGATATAACATGCTATTGCTAAAAGACAACGGTGGTTCAGTTGGTATTGGCACAAGCCAGCCGAATGCCCTACTCGACATTTACACTGGGACTTCTGCAGTAGGATCTTATAACAGCCAGCGTTGGAGCACGGTCAATTCTGCCTACTATCTGGCGCTTCGAACGGTATATACCACCTATGGTTTAAACTACAGTTTCATTCAGACATTCAACGGCACAGACTACAAGGCCCTTTCATTTTTCCAGGGAAATGTGGGCATAGGAACAGAGCAACCAGATGCCCTTTTAACAGTGAAAGGGAAAGTTCACGCGAAAGAAGTACTAATTGATCTTATGCCAAACGTACCCGACTACGTTTTTGAACCTGATTACAAACTTATGAAACTAAGCGAGCTTGAATCCTATCTGAAACAAAACAAGCATTTGCCTGAAGTGCCTTCTGCAACTGAGATGGTTAAAACAGGTATGAATGTAGAGCAAATGAATATGACTTTGTTGAAGAAGGTTGAAGAGTTAACGCTTTACATCTTGCAACAAGAGCAAAAGATCAAGTCCATTGAGGCACGGCTGAATGACGCCCATAAATAAGCGCTTGGATGCATTCTCATTTGATTTTGCCGAGGCTGGATGAGCTTCAATTCAATGCCGTTGCTTTAACACCACGGCCTTCAAGGCTAAAAACTCAAGTCCATTGTCGACGCGGAAGTGCATGGTTTAATCTTGCCATCGAAACGCCTGACTGATTTCTCTGGTCATCGTGGAGAACTTATGGATGTATACTATACAATTAGAATGAGATTTGAGTGCTGACGGAGGCTGCCTAGGAGCATTAGCAAAAACATAGGCAGCTTCCATTTTAGTCACAATGCAGTGAGTTGCATTTCTACTGGCGTCCAACGTACATCCGAAAAGCCACTTACCTCCGAACGCAAACGCAGTTTTCATAGTCGTAATTCCAGCAACAAAAACAAGTTAACCCAGGATCAATATTCTATCCCGTGCTCTTTTAGCTTCAAGTGGTTCTGCCTATCATCCTTCTCTGCATAGTGCCCTGGTGGCGTATCTATATCTAGTTAACACGTTCATCGCTGCTCACGTAAACGCCGCGCCTAACTCCGACGTCCATTGTCATACTCACAGGTCAATCAAAGGCTGCCCTCGTTACTAAATACCAATGCAATACTTCCATAATCAGTCGGATAAGTCGACGAACGCCTAGCTGCACGCCACCGGTTTTTAGTTACTTTGTACAAATTTCGTTGCAAGCAAACTCCGATGACAGGAAGTAATCAAGTATCCCCAATTGACGGGGCATTCGTAAAAATGCTTTGTTCAGACCATCCAGAAGAACGGCAAAAAGCGTGGGCGCTATTGTACCAACAGTGCTATCCTCAGGTCAGATCAATTTTACTGAGGAATGGAGCAGACCTCGATGAGGTAAGAGACCTATTTCACGATGCTCTTGTTGCGTTGCTCAAGAATCTCAAGGAAAACAAATTTGAGTCGCGCTCCAGTGTCGCTACATATTTGTGTGGAATTTGTTTTAAGATGTATTGCAAGAAGTGCCACAAGGATGGCAAGAAGATCGGTGCGGAATTAGAATTCTGGCAGGCGGAGATGTTATCCCCAAGCTATGACCCGACTCGCGATCTGTTATGGGACCGGATTGCAACTGCTCTCATGGGAAAACTAAAGGCCGAGTGCAGAGATATTCTGGTTGAATTTTATTTCAACAAACGTTCAATGAAAGAACTTGTTGAACAGTTTAACGTTAGTACAGAACAGGCGGCGAAAAATAAAAAGATGAGGTGCCTCGGATATCTTCGCGACCTCGTTGAAAATAGCCATATAAATCCGCAACTTCAGGAAATATGAGTATCCAGGAGCGTCACCAGCAACTTCTTGACAGGTATTTTGATGGTAGTATTACTCCCAACGAAAGGGAGGAGTTGGACAAGCTGTTGCTGGAAGACATAGATTTGCAGAAGGATTTCAATACGATGAGACAGACCGTTGAAGCCATCAAAGCTCAGGGTTTTCGAGAGATGCTAAATGGAATTCAAAAAACCTACTTTCCGGAAGACTTTAAGCAAAGCAGGGATTCTTAATTGAATCCCTGCTGTTTACAATGGTGGTGGCACTATTTTCCGTTATCTGAACGCTAACGCCAATTCCCGGTGACGCGCAGGAAGTTATTCCTCACCTGCGTAATGATACTTGATCACTTTCATTGTATTACGTTTATCATCGCTGATTCTAATTAATCTGCCATGAGCGTCATAATCATAATATGTTACCGCCCCGTTTGCGTCTGCTGACGACGTAGTACCAATCAACGGTTCATATGTAAAAGTCTTCATTTGTGCGTTCGCTGGATAAAATCTAAGTTCGTCGATTAGAGCCGATCCCGAAAGCGTTACGTTGCCAGTGGATGCTTGAGCATCAATGTGGTATTCGTGATATGTCCAACCCAAAATTGTGGAGCCAGTAATATGAGACGAAGTGTTGGTTACCGACACTGTTCCGTCTTTTGACCAAAAACTAACTACAAATGACTTAGTAGTGCTAAACCCTGACTTGCTAATGCTACCATCAGAAAGCCTGTAACTTTTCGAACCTGTTCTACTATCTGATGAACTCCGAGACGATCCTACCACAGACCAGTTACCTGTGCCGTCTGACTCGAAGGAAGTGTAAGCAATTTCTATCGACTTTGCGTTTGAGACTTCTGCTATCGGGAATTCGCTTTTGTAGTCCCAAACGTAACTAACGACAATATCGTTGTTCTTCTGAACCTCAAGTATGTTGTGAGCTTCGTCGTAAGTCGGAAACTGACCAAGCTTTCTGCTAAACCCGAGTTTGTTTGCGTCAAAATTATCCTTTAGAACAGGTGTCCTCGAATCAAAACCAGACACAACATCCTGCTCAACGCCGCCGTTAGTCAACAATTTGTAGTCGGTCTTAGCAAATTTTGTGACATACTCCGCTTCGTTTTCCGAAAAACCAGTTGTCGTTTCAATTGCAACGTTGACAATATTGTCGCGAACCATAGTTATCACTGCTTTATCTGGAATAGTCCCAGAAGTAATCAAATCATCTAAACAGTCATTGTAAATACTTAGACATTGATTGAGAGCAGGTACTGCTGTCGTTACGACGTTACTTTGAAAAGTTCCTTTACATGCCAGGTAATTATCAAAAGCGGTTGTCGCTGCGGCCGAGTTGTTGTTCACCGTTGCTTGCAGGTAAGCACTGAAATATGTCTCCTCGCAAGTTTTTCTCTGGGATTTCAGTGACAGGACTTGCACATTATAACTATCGTAACAGGTTTGTTGATTACATGGTACTAACGGATAGTCGCCTGCATACTTGTAGTTGTTGAATACTGTTTTGGCATTGCTTGTCGTTTGCGCAGAACGAGTGATCTGCTTGTGATAATCATTGTCGTATTGATAGGCAATGGTAGTGACCTGGGGACGGAGCCCTTCCTGATCAAATTGTGTAGTTGTCGTAGATTCGAGCTTTGACCAATACAGGTATTGCGGAAAGTCAATCCAATCATACAAGTTTCCAGCTATATATTGAAGGCACTGCCTAATAGGTAGATTATTTCCGCCAGGAATGTAGTCGTCATGTTTCAGAACTGACATATAACTCTTAATCGATCCTAAGGGAGTGTCGGTATATTCGTTTACCTGTTCCTGAAGTTTTACGAAGATTCCCGACGGATTTATGCCAAATACGGACTTGTTTAATATTTGCTCTCGTTTCCAGCTGTTATCCGTTTTAAAGTAAGGCAGGTAGCTTGGCGTTTGATCTACAGCTGTCCGAAAAGTGTACGATGTCTTGCCCAATGGATTACCGGCGCCATCGAGTTGCATCTCCTCTACTTCCTCATAGGAAACGGTATTGCTATTGGATCCACCCAGTTGAAATGTAAAATTCTCACCGTAGTTATTATAGTAAGTTTTAATTCCAATGGAGCCGGCTGCATTATTTGAACTGCGAACCTTGAACCGATCTGCCAACTCGTCAATGCTACCGTTGAACAGGTTTGAGTTAAAATACCACTTTTTGTAGTTGTAGCTCTTTCTAAGGACTCCACCACTACCGTCGCTGCTGGCAATCTCTTTGATACGAAGACCACCAGTGTACAAGGTGCCATTCACTACGGTACTTACTGTTCCATTATTTGCCTGCCAATTTATAGTAGCAATAACACGATTGCCGGTACCTGAAGGGAAATTAATGGGATCGCCTATAGAAAATATGTAAGAATGTCCCCTGATTAGTTCCAATTGTTCTGTTCTTGAAAAAGTCGCTGTCTGTGCTGGTATTCCAATTTGAGCAGGAGACGTTCCACCCGGAAACACCTGAACCAGGAAATTTGCATAGGAATGAGTTGTTTCGTCATAGATACTGACGGTTGTGGATATCTGTTTACTTGGATCGGAATAAATGTTGTCTAAGGTAAAAACTGCTTGCACTCGATCACTTTCACCCGTCATTTCAGGAGTTACGACTATCGGCATTTGATATTGACCTGCAAATGAACTTAAGACATACGGCCCCCACGTTGTATGAACAGGCGTAATATTAGTCCATGACGTTTCGACTTTGTTCGGCTCAATCTGAAACTCAGTATATCCTCCCGTTGGAAAGTCAATACGCTTGAGTGTTCCAACTTTTGCAGTTGACGGGTTAACATCCCGATTGGCACCAAATTCTTTCGCGATACGGTAGCCATTATTGTCAGAACCCATATCATAGAACAGAAGATTCTTATTGCCAGTGGCCCCGTTGTAGAGTCCAGTAAAATCCTGCGCCGTGGTTCCATAATAGGGGAACTGACCACCTTCATACGTGAACTTGTAGGGTGGAATGTCGTGTTGCACACCACCATAGAAACCCAATTCAGAAATGCTGTCCAACCGCAGCCGCTTTTTGAAAACATCTGGGTTTAAGTCTGGATTAAGTAAATGTGCTACCTGAGAAATTTGAACGTTGGTCGCTTCGAAATAACTTTGGCTAAGCTTGAACTGCTTGATTTTAGTGTAACCACCTGATTGCTGTTGAAAGACATTGATGTCTGACAAACGAAGACCGCCCGTTACGTCGACGCGATCCTGCTTATAGTCAAATGTCACTTTTCCATTGTTAAAAATGATTTCTTCCAGGTGAATAGGCTGATGGGTGCTGGTTGTTCCGGTCTTGGAATAGCTAACGCGTGATGTGAGCGAGTATTGAGGCTGATCGCGTTCAGTCATCGAATTGCCACCCGTTAGGGTCACGATGTGACTACTCGCCGAGTAACTAAATATTATTTGGTCCGTCTTGTTCGGAGATGTGATTTTCGATAAATACCAGGCAGTATTACAGTCGGAAATAGCGCCTATGTTACCCATTACCTGCGTAGATTCAGGTGAAGCAAATTCGTATGTTGTCCCATCTTCATCAACAATTGTAAAGGCATTAAAATCGGTGCTTACTGTAATCTTAACGGGCTTGGCGGGAATCGTTACAATCTCCCAAGGTGATCCGTTGGATGGCACTTCCTTGAAGACGAACTTGCCTGAAGATCCGTTCAAATTATAGAAAAAATTGTCCGACTGGCCGTCAGCTGCATTGTACGGGTCCGAAAGATGCGCCAGGAAGCAAGCAAAATATTGGCCTGGATCAAACTGGTCGGGAATAGGATTGTAAAGAATTCCACGGTTTGACTCGTCGGGCAAACCATTGATTGACCTAGTAATGGCGCCGCCTGCGTTCAAGGACCAGCCCAAGCCAACAACTGAAGCAATGTCGTAAGCCTTTACACCGCCGGAGTGATAGCTTAATGATATTGGCATTTTGATACCTCCGCTCTTGATTTCAAAGATGGGGATTGAAATATCAACCAAGCCATTGCTAAGATTCACAGGGTATTCGCCAAAACGGCCAAGATTAGCCGCATCAGGGGCTGGCGCCACTATGCTTTTCCTGAAAGCAGAGCTTGGGTCGCTCTGCGAAAATGCAGATGTGTACTTAAGTACCACCAAAAACAGAAAACAGTTAGAAAGAATAGAGAATTTTCGCATACCACGGTCCCTTTGTTCACGTTAGTTCCGATACTATCAAATGGTCATCAGAGCCAAACAACAGTTTGAGCATAAAGAATCGTGCACCGCCGAAAGGACATTCAATTCGAATCAATACATAATCTTTGCTAACCTTAGTTCCTCTATTCCAGGTTTGTAATCAGAATAACCATTTTTTTGTCAACGAACTGCTCAATACCTTCCTGCTCAAAAACGATCTTAGGGAAAAAACTATTGGCCCAAACACCTATTGACAATATCTTGGATTGTTATTTAATCTCTACGATGGACTTAGGTGAGTGCATTAGAAAAATGCGGAAAGCTAAAGGATTATCCCAAAAGGAAGTGGCTATAGCCTATTAAATGGATACCGGTAACTATTCGCGGATTGAAAATGGGAAGACCGATCCGGCTTTTTCCTCTGTTGTAAAAACAGCCAAAGCTATGTATGTGGAACTAATTGACCTGTTCCAGGCTGACCAGGTATTTAAGGATGTAAACTCATTCGATAAGTCACTGGCTAAAAACTCGCCTTCATCGAACAGCTTGATAAAAAAGACAAGATTGCCTTCTACTCTGTGCTCGATGCCTTCATCGGCAAGAAAATACTAAAGGACGCTCTCTCGAACGTTCTTTCTGATGTGAAGTAATCTAACCATCTACTGGATTGGTATTTCCTGAGTAAGAGGGACTTCTCTATATAGCAATTTATTTCTAACGATTTTAAGTCTTTCCCTGGCAAGGACAAAATATACAGCCGTATCTCCCTTGTAAGCGCTTTGAGACCTAAAACTGTTTAGAATGATACTCTTGCTATCTGGTGACCTCTTCCAAGTTCCTTTCGAAAACATCATCCCGTCTCTTTCCTGCAGGAGAAAAAGTGAATCACCAAAAAAAGTGATGCGAGTTGCTCCCACCATATGGAATCGCTGGCTCTTAAAACTTTTATTATTAAGGTCCGAGGGTTTTAAACTGGAGCATGCGCCCAGAATGATTACAATCAATATCGGTAAAATAATGTTTCTCATTCCTTCAATATTAAATTACTATATGCGGTATCTTCGTAAGTAACTCCCGCATTAGCTGGGTTGCCATTCAAGAAATTGATGTGCTTCCTTACCATATCATAAGCCACTTGCATCGTCAGCAATTTCGAACATGCGTTTAGGTTCGTTTGAGGCATTGTATTATACACAGCGTTCAGCTTACTAACAAAGCTTGGAGTTATGTCTGAAAATCGTTTAGCAGATCCGAGAGAAGATGAGTTAAATGCAAATTGTCTCTTAAAAGCTGCCACTTCATCACCAATATCGTAAAGCAAGCCCGGTTGACCTGTCATAGAATAAAAGTCTAATTGCCTCGACTCAAATTGATAAGCGTGCTTTAATTCATGAGCCAACCCATGTAGACCATAACTCTTAGAAACGTTCACCATGACTTTACCATTTTCATACCTAGTTTCACCCGATGTCCCATCAGGTTGCTCCTGATAATCACTATTAATGTAATATACCGTCTCTGATCGTTCCATTGCTGAGATCTCGTTTAAAGCACCATCTATTTGGTTAACTCGTTCCTTTGAGTTTGCCATCCTTCTTTCTTGCAGAGCAGTACTTTTGCCAGCAGCTGATCGCTTATCGATCTTATTTTGAAGTTTTGCCTGTCTCTTTGCTTCAACACCTTTCAATCGATTTGCTTCATCTTTCAAATCCTCTACTCGATCAACATCACCTTCAATTATTCTGCCGTCTGGGTCAAGAAATATAACTGGATTATTGGCTACGTAGTTGTATGGGCTCCAACTCATAAATTTATCTGCAAATGGATCAGGGGCATGCCACCGCGCAATTGCAGGATCGTACATTCTCCAACCATAATCCAACCAACCTAAGCTAAGCTCATTCTGTTCTTCTTTCCCATTGTATTTAAATTCCTGAGTCGTGCTGTTCTCTCTGGAGTACGAGTTAAAGGCGAGACCGAAAGGATAATATTCTTCCAATTGCACAATTCCACCCCCTTCGCGTTTCACTTCATAATCATCAAATCCCACCTGAAGCTCATTAGGCTCCTCATTCGACAAGTATAGATATACATAACCCTCCTGACCGATAACTTTTTCGATAATTAGTTCATCAAAGCTATCCTCGGACTTGTCGACGCCAATTTGCTCAAATTCAGCATGAACCTGTTTAAATGCAAATTCAACCAATTTATAGTTCTTATCAAATATCAACATGTTAAGAAAAGCTTTGGGAGCATCCTGGTCCACATCAGGATGGAGCCCACTTGCCAATTCGACACCAATGTCATTTAAGGCTGCATAGGCGCCAGGCGCGTCAATTGCGCCTGGCGGGGTAAGTCCAAACGCACTAACGAGCGCTGTGGCGAAATTGCCCAGGCCGCTTGCCGACCCGCTCGTGCCAAGGTATTTCGCATAGACTTTCGCGCTGATCTTGTCTCCCAAACTCACGGAAAAGCTCTTCGCCAATCCTATCTGGCGGCCAACGCCGCCATTCAATACTAGAGACCGGTTGTAGACGTCTCCCTCATCAGTATGATCAAAAAGGTCGTTGAGGGTAGAATTGTAGTTGTTGAAATTATTTTGCTCCTGTGCCTGCGTTGCCTCCTCCATTGTGGCCGTAAATGTTTCCGTGGAAGTTTTACCTGTAAAAGTTACTCTCACATTACCCAAGTGATCCTTCAGCATGTACTGATACTCAGGTTCCCCTTCATTCACAACGATTCTTCCCTCTTCATGATTGATGAACCTTAGTGTGTCATTTTCGTAGAAGTATTCACCCACATAATCAGATCTCTTCTGCAAAACGTTGCTGGCATTGTAAACTTCCTGTCGGAGCTTTCCACCAGTAGCGTCATAGTAATATCTGACATACTCACCAGTATTTTTCTGGACTCTCGACGGCAGATTCAAATGATTGTAGATAATTAAGCTGATGCCTTTGTTTAGGTCAGTAGTCATTCTGCCGTTTTTGTCGTACAAATAGTCAGTACCAAGTTTATTTTCGTCCTTGAAACCTTCGGGATTGTGATCGTTGTCCAGGACGGCAACCAATTGGTTTCCGCGATAAGTGTACCCAAGGGCATCCATAGCAGAGCCATCCTTGCCGCTGCGCGACAACAACTGAATGTTGCCATTCAAGTCGTACTGAATGCCACGCTCGTCGTAAGAAGTTGAGGGATCCCATTGAAGTTTTCGTTCGTGGTGATCTGCATTCTCGAGACGGTTAAGTGCATCGTAACTGAAAGCGTATCCTCTCTCAGTTGGTCCAAAGATTTCTGAAATGGGATCGAAGGCTGAGAGTCCTAAATTAGAGCTGTACTTGATTGCGCTAATGTTGCCGTTGAATCGGCCAACGCCTCCTGACAGTGCAAGCGAATTGTCGTAGCCCAAATTCATACCAAAGAAGTCTTTGGGCCCACCATCAAGGCTACTCAGTTCACTATCGTTGATGCGTGTGAGCCACCCGCGAACATTATAGCGATAATCAACCTGCTGCTTTACTGTGGCACCATTGTCCGTGCTATGAAGGCCTTTTGTGACTAGTTGCCCTAGCTCGTTGTACTGATTCTTAGCCAGAGTGACAAAACCGAGGTCGCTCGGGTGGTCTGGAACATCGGTCTTTTGATCGGTTTGAAGCAGTCGGCCGACGTGGTCATATACCATCCTGCGTTCAGTCGACGCAATTGGTCCTGTTGAAATACTGTGATCATTCTTTGTGCGTAGAATTTCTCCTACGAAGTCGTATACGTTGGTTAACTTGTTAGTTCCTCCTTTTACATTGTCCGAGATACTCTGAATCACCCGATAATGATCGTCATAGTAGTTGATCGTCCAATACCAGTCATTGGTTTCAAGGTTCTTCACTTTCGCGCCCGTGACCTGTCCTATTACCCGTTCGAACCTGGTTGACTCCTGTGCTTGTCCGCCTGATGCAGTCAACTGGTTATTATCGTAGTTGTATTTTGAGTCAAAACCAGATTTGAAAGCGTAATCATCGTAGTACGTTGCCGTGAGGAATGAATTCGCGTCGGTCACGCCTGGAAAGGAATTGTTCGTGTAGCCATGTACAGTGCCTCCGGTGGTTTCAAAGCGCTCGCCTGTGTTTCCGGGATCGTCAACTACCGCATAGAAATTGTCGACCGCCGACTGCATAACGTCAAGGCTAGCTGCATTGGTGTAGATACCGGTTAGTACCGGCCGATTCAAAGCATCATACTTGGTAAACGTCCATTTGTTACCCTTGCGCTGTTCGCCGTCCTGAGTCAAAACAAGACGGTCGCGGTCGTCGTATACCATATACACCCAATCCGCACCAGGCACTTTCTTTTGTGTCATTCGCTTCCTGCCGTCGTACTTGTATTGGAAAGCGAAGTTTTCCAATACCTGACTGAGCGAATTCACCTGTGCTGCTGTAACTGTGATATTAACTGGCTTGGTGTGATTTCCGTCCAGCGTATTGGCTGTGATCACAGCACTCCCCACTCCTGCGGCCGTTATCGCTCCGGTACTGCTAACTGAAGCGATTGCAGGACTTGACGAAGACCATGACACAGCAATATTTGTTGCATTGACGGGCAAGATGTTTGGAGTGATCTGAAGGATCTCTCCAACGGACAATGTTGCTGAAGAAGGTGCAACAGTTACATCTGTCGCTGCCATGTAAGGCGTGACATCCATCATCGTAACGTCGTCCAGCCAAACGTCCGAGACTACACCGTTAGCCAGATAAACTTTCATGAAGAATTGGGAGTCAGAGGAGATTGCGCCGCTATTGCTGGTGTAGTCAACGGTAAATCTCTGCGCTGTCGTAGTGACGTCGAACACCTGGCTGAAATACGTCGCGCTCGCACCACTCAATACAAGTGTTACCTGACGATTGCTTTCAGCCTTTGCCAGGAAAGTGATGCGGTATGTCATTCCGTTTCGCAGGCGACGACCCAGCTGTTGTTTGAGTTGTAGTGCAGACCCTTCGTTGTTTGAGTTCTGGACGTCGACACGAAGCGCATTGGTGCCAGACATCGACGCATTGGTCACCACCGAAATTCCCGCACCGAGTGGCGTGGTGGTGTCAACAAGCTGCCAGACAGTCGTACCGTTGTTGAATTCACCGTTGACAATGAAGTCAGCAGCCGCAGGCAACACATAGATGTTTGTCACCGCTTTAAACCCACCGCTTACGGTTGTCCCGGTAATGGTAGTGAGTCCCTGCGAAACGGCTGTCACGACACCGTTGGCGTCTACGGTAGCAATTGCAGTATTCGCACTTACCCAATTGACGTTCTTATTCGTGGCGTTGACCGGGGCGATAACTGGCGTAAGCTTCAATGTATTTCCTGCGGGAATGTTCACATTGGCGGGACCTGCTGTTATGCCGGTGACGGCTATTCCGGAAACATTCACGCTAGCGTTAGCGACCTTACCGCCATTTTCTGTCTGGACGGTCACTGTTGTCGTACCCGTGGCGACGGCTGTTACCAAGCCAGTTGCATTCACCGTTGCAACGCTGGGGTTACTGGACGTCCAGGTGACCGTTTGGTTCGTCGCGTTGGACGGTGATATCGTCTTCGTAAGTTGGCCCGTGGAACCCATCGTGAGGTTGAGTGTCGTCGGAGACACACTGACGGAGGAAACCTGAGTTATGCCCGTAACATCCTCCACGATCACCTTATCAATCCAGACGTCATTTAAAGCGCCGATCCCCGCGTAAAAGGCAAAGTAGAATCCACCTTCGTTGTTCACGTTTGCGTCTGAGCACGTGAAATTCACACTAAACGTTTGGGCAGCTGCCGTTACTGCAACCGTGTTGTATGAGTAATTCATATTCGAAGATGATCCACAAAGCGTAGCTGTAAGATTGCGGTTCGCCTGCGATTTCGCCATGAATGAGATACGATAATTCTTGCCCACTTCAAGTCGTGCAGCGAGAGTTGTGAAAACCTGATAGCGCCAGATATCAACGTTTGTGTTGGCGATATCAACATAAAGCGCATTCGCACCGGACAGAGATGCATTCTGAACAACGGACGAGCTATTGGCTGGTGTGCCAGCCACATCGGTAATATACCAGCTGCTCATACCATTATCGAATTCCGGGTTTGCTATCATGTTAGCGCCAGCCCCAATGACTGTAATGGTACTGGTGCCGCTATACGCCCCGAGCGTTGAAGTGGCGGTGATGGTCGCCGTTCCTACTGACACTGCACGAACCAGACCACTTGAGCTTACCGTTGCTATCGCAGTATTAGATGATGCCCAGTTGACCGTTTGATTGCTTCCGTTGTCGGGCAGTACTGCTTTGTTCAGTTGTGCTGCCTGACCGACCGCCAGTTTAACGTTCTGGGGAGCGATATTGACCGTCAGGGGTACTTCACCGGTCGACGCACGTCTTACCTCTATGCCCGACATGCCAACACCACCCGTTAGCACGATATTGATTGCTCCGTCACTTATGGTTCGTCTGAATGGACCAAGCTTTGACCATTCTCCCTTCAGGCCACTTGATGCATTGGAAACGATCGTGCTTCCTTCCAGTGTGATCGAGTACGGAGTTGGGTTGCTGTCTTCCCATACATAGATGTACACATCGTAGAGGCCGTTCGGAACGGAAGTGAAATTCGCCGTGGCGTTACTGTGCAACGAAGACCTGATCATCGTCGCGCGATTGGCGTCTGTCGACGGAGTCAGGGTAATTGATTGATCGGTGTTCGTTGGACCCGTAGACGTGAAATTTGTCGTTGTGTTTCCTTCCCAGGCGTTTCCGTCAATGGTGATAGCCGATCCAAACAAATCAACCGCGCGATAGAATCCGTTTACAACGGTCAGGGTGAAGTCATCAGAGACACTTGTGTCACCATCTGTTGCTGTGACGCGAACAGTTATTGTTCCGAGGTTCGCAGTGAGCGCGGTACCGGAGAATTTCCGAGTGGATGCATTGAATGTCAGCCATGAAGGCAAGGCACTCCCATTGCTCTGCGCAGCCGATAAAGTAAGCGTTGTCCCCGCGTCCGGATCCGTGAACGCATTTAAAGCCAGCGTGTAGTTGAACGCTTCGTTCACCACCGCCACATGATCAGGAATGGCGTTCGCCACGACCGGTGGAGCACTGCTCGACCAGACTTCGATACCCGATACGTTTGCACTCCCTCCTGTGGTGGCAATGTTCAAGGTTCCATCTGTCACGTTCCTGAGGAAAGGACCCAGCTTCGCCCACGCTCCCGCGCTACCTGTGTTGTAATTCGTTACAGCTGCGGTTCCTTCGACGTTTATTGTGATTGTTTCAGGACTGTTGTCTTCCCAGACATAAATATAAACTTTGTAGTAACCCGACGGTACGGCACTCATGTTAGCCGTCACGTTGCCATAAACCGACGAACGGATCATGGATGCACGCGTTGCATCAGTACCAGGATTGAGGGTTACAGTTTGATTGGCAAACGGAGTACCTGTGAAGGAAAAGTTTGACGCGCCGGTACTTGAAACCCAGCTATTGCCATCCAAGGTCACGGCGGAGCCGTTCATGTTGATCGCCCGATAAAACGTTGTTGCAAGCATGGGTGGTGTCTCAACGGCAAGGGCGACCAGCGAACTGCCGATCAAAACGAACGCGCCTAAGTATCTATAGAAAGATGAAAATGTTTTCATGGTGAGAATGCGTAACGTTTGTGACTACTTAATTTTGACCTAACATCCGATACTGTCGATAACCTTCTGGCTGGAGCACGAAGACCAGATTATCGAGATCGTCGTATATGTAGTAGGTGCATGCCCATGCATCCTTATCATTCAATGATGGGTTCGCCGTCGAAACTGCCTGCACTTTCTTGAGAATCACCTGACCTTGCTTGTTGGTGTACTCCCTAACCGCGTGGCCTTCCTCATCGATCGTCACTTTAATGCTCAGTTGGTTGCTGCTGTAGTACCCGCCAGACTCGACGTAGCCTGCAACCGGAACAGTGGCCGGCTCGGGGATTCCCGCGGCATTCAATTTCCAAACGATTACAAACTCACCATCTGTGGCAGTAAGAGAAGCATTGTGCGTATTCGACAAATACTGATGTGAAACTGGCCGATCATTGGGCGCTGTCAACCATGCTTCGCCAGGACCATAGTCTTTAAGAGGTCGATTCAATGGCGACGATTCGAAAGCAGTCTCACTGAATGGTCGCGTGTCAGGATCAATTGTGGGGTCCAATGCGCCCGAATAGAAATCTGCAGCATGGTTTATGTAGTTTTTGTTACCGGAATTGATGATCGTCTCGTTGGGGACATAAACGCCATTGTTTTCTTTAGTAAACGGCAGGTACTTTCTTGGTTCGCGGCCAAACTCATCATAAACAATGGGTACGATCACGTCCTTCTTCGTAGGTGATCCCTGTATTGCAATAGTCTGCATGGGTCTCCCCAAGCCGTCGATGTATTGAATATTCCTGTTGACGTCCTTTGTAGGATAACTGTCAAGAGCCGCAGCATCGACTCCCTCCTTTTGCGCCGTATAAGTCAGCACGTAATTCAAACCTAGGTTTGATGGCAGCGGTGTGGGCGGTTCGTCTGTTTCTTCGAATGGCCTTTCATAGGCACCGAAGTCCAGACTGTTTGTTCCGGACAGCGTTGGATAATCCGCATAACGCGGTAAACCTGCCAGATCGGTGGATACGTAAGAAGGCAGTGCTGCATGATTTCCTTTATCAATCGCAGGCGATGATGCCTGTAATCGCAGGTCTCCAAAGTCTGGCACCAAATTGTTGTAATCTACTATCCAGGTTCCGCCAGTGTCGTGATCTGCCGATACCCAAAGTTTCTTATCGTATTCGTCGTAGAATGCGGATGCAGCAGAAACGTCCATGTACTGGGGATAGGTCGGGCTGCCTATGTCGCGGGAGATCAAAGTCTCTTCACTCGTTTGAGTGTTGATGACCAGCAACGCGCCGTCTTCACAAGCAACATAGAGAAGATGACGTTCTTCATTTTTATCGATGGTATTGATCAGATTGTGAATGAGCTTCGAGTTTGAAGTATTGTAGACCCTGCTCGTATTGTTATTCCTGTTCCAAACATAAAGGCCGGCGTGAGTTCCGATATAGACCTTATTTTCGGCGTTGTCGACATAAGTGCCCGTTGTCAGATTAGAAGGAATCTGCGGATTTCCCGGAGCTACTGGAATTCCGCCCGCCGTAGTGTACAAACCAGTTTGATTGGTTGTACGGTTCCACCACCAAAGGCCATTGCCCGTAGAAAAGTAGAGGGTATTCGAGGGATCATCCAGAAACAGTCTGAATCCTCCCCAATAGGAATTATCATCGAGGTTGTTGACCCCGCCGGATATGCTAACGGGCGAGCTACTGGCTGTGATCCAGCGTTTAACCTGGGTAGTCAGATTCAGCTCTAAGAGACCATAGAATGAGTATTCCGAACCAAGGTGGACAAAAACAGGACTATAAAGAAGATTATTGGCGTCGTCTACAACAAGGTCATTCGGATGGAGCGGGCCACCAGCGGCACCTGGTTCACCAACTACAATATTGTACAAGTCCATGTATCCTGTTTGCCTGTGGATTGACAAAATTCCATAGTCAAGTATAGCAAGGCGCACAGTGTTACTTGCGGTATGGAATGATCGCTCTGGTCGCTGGGTCCTTGGCCAGGTATATTCGTATATACTACTGGTTGGCTTGTTATCGTCCAGATTGTTATAGTCCAAAATCTGAACGCGGCTGCCGAGCACATATGTTTTATTATAAGCATGATCGTGAAATGCAACGTACGGCCAAAGACCAAACATTCTCGGACCGTCAAATTCGAGTTGGTTCTCGTACTTAGGATTTGTCAATGAAACAGGCAAAATGCTGGTGCGAGGATGTACGCCCACGATAGAAGGTGTACGAACGAATTGCGGGTCAACATCGAGGTTATTGTCCCCAGATGTGCCGTAGCCGCCCGTGATGATATTGTTTTTAGCGACGACGGCGGTTTCAGAATTGTTATCTATTGCTGCTGGAAAAAGTTGATCGTTCCAATGACCATAGTAGTTCTTGAAAAGAATTGAATTTTCAACTTTAAGATTTCGATAGTAGTTAGCAACTGGCGTTCCCTTGTTGTAGGCAATTGTACAATTAATTATGTCGAGGTCAGTGATTGCAGTAATTGAAGAAATATCGCCGCCACCATCGTTTCCAGTGAACACACTATTAATAATACTTGAAGGCAGAACGCCATTCGCCGTCCCAAGCAGCATCACCGCACCCAACGCATCGGAAGCATTGTTGTAGAACTCGCAATTGCGAATTACGGCGCAGGCGCTGCCAGGTGTCGTGGTTGTAGAGAATATTGCAGCGGCTCCGCCTCCATGATTTTCCTCGAATATTAGATTAGAAAGCAATGGAGATCCACTGTGTTCTGTTATGAGCAATCCAGCGCCTAGTCCGTCAGATTGCTGGTAATTATTTCCATATTTTATCACAAAACCGTCAAGACCTTCCGATGCAGTCGTGCCGGTCAATCTCACAACGTGATAACTGTTATCTGCTATGTCAAATTGCTTTCCAAGATCACCGCTCAAAACAGTTCTGTTTACTCGCCAGTTGCGACCTTCCTTGCTGGATTCATTTCCAATGAAGCCACCATATAAGTATGTACCTGCTGTAACAGTAAGGGATATTGTTCTGTCTATATTAGAAGTAGGCTTGTATTCGCCCCGTGCCACCCAAACCTCTTTATTGCCAGAAAGCGCCGCCGCCGCAGTAAGCGCTGTTTGTAACTCAGGATAAGCATTTGTCCACGAAGTCCCATCGCCCGCACCTGTCGCTCCCTTCTTCACGTAAATTATTGTCTGGCCATTCACGGACGCCGTAATGGCAAGCAGTACCGCCATACAGCACATTCGGGTAAAAGCAACATTTACGTAAAAATGCGGATTACATTTTGATAACGGCCGGGCCAAACGCTGGAACCACTTCATAACAACTCAACTTGGTTAGAGGTTTACGAGCGATTAGTCCCTACGCGTCAAAAAGGTCATCAGCAAAAAACAGGAACACTAGTTATTTCAACTGTTCAGCAAAAAACTAATAGAAAAAAAGCTGATTACCTCACCGCCTTTCCCGGACTAAGAGTGACGAGAAGAGTTGTATCTTATTCATAACAGTGTCCAAAGATTGATGGCCTCCATAAAATTCTTCAGGAAATATCTTGTCTGGACGTTGTTTTTATGCGCTATTTCAATTTCAGCGCAGGGACAGGTCGATACGCTGTTGTCTCCAATCAACCGGGTTCAGGACTCGACGAAAAAGCTTAACTCGTTCATTCAGCAAAAGATCGACTCCATCGGTTCTATTCGACTCCTATCGGCAGCCAATGATTCCTCGGACTACTATCGTCAACGCATCGATTCAGTCAAACAGTGGATGTCTGGCCAGGTTACTTCGCTCCAAAAAGAATTTACTAGTCGCGCAAGCAAGATCACGCAAGTGCAGCAAAAGCTACAGTCAGGAGTGGATAGTCTTTCCCGATTGTCATTATCCGACAACAAGCTTACCTCAGGCCTCGACAGTATTAACCAACGGCTGGGCAGTCTGCATCAGGAATTCGAATCAAAGATCTCCGCCACCAAAAGTCAGGCAATGGACAAGCTTGGCAAAATCGAAGTGCCACCCGAGTGGCAAAGTCAGGTAAATGAACTGAAAACTTCCATAGCGAAAATGGTTCCGAGTGAAGTATCCGGAAACTTGTCCTTTGACGTTCCAGGTATTGACGTTCTTAACAAAGCACTTCCATCATTATCCAGCATGGGAACATCAGGAATAACAGACGCTCTCAAAATCCCTAACGGAATAGCCACTCCTGGCAATCTTACCATACCCAATACCAATATTCCGAACGTTAAAGCTTCGCTACCAACAAACCTATCGATGCCCGGCACTGATCAGGTATCACATCTTGCAAAAGTCTCCGGCGTAACAGAACAATCACAGAAAGCACTCGGAGATCTTAATGCAATCAAAGCGCAACCAATCGACAAGATTGCCGAAAGCAAGATGATAAGCCTCGATGAAGTGAAAGAAATACAGAAGCGAGCAAAACTCGAAGGCGTAGAAGCCATACAATCTCCGGAAGCGTTAAGAGCGGAAATGAAACGACAGGCTCAGGCCGTCGCTGTGGACCATTTCAGCGACAAGCAGACCGAGTTAAAAGCAGCGATGGAAAAAATCTCTAAGTACAAATTGAAGTACAATGAGATGAAAAGCATTACAGACCTGGCGAAAAAGCCTTCGAATCCTCTGAAGGAAAAGAAATTCTATGAACGACTCTTGCCCGGCGTGGGTTTTCAAATACTAAAAAAGAAGAATGACATCCTCGTTGACTTCAATCCTTACGTCGGTTATAAAATAACGTCCAAGATTGTGGCAGGAGTTGGATGGAATCAACGGGTGGCATACGATTGGGATCAAAAATCATTCAGTCCTGAGAGCAGGATATATGGCCCGCGATTATATGGAGAGTACAATCTCTCGAAAGGATTTAGTCCGAGGCTCGAGGTCGAGCTGATGAATACGCTAGTACCACCGACGACCGTTAAGCAGGGAGATCCATATGACCGCCAATGGGTGCCAGGGGCTTTCGTCGGGATTAGAAAGCAGTATAAAATCTATAAGCAACTGCGCGGTACGGCGACTGTTATGTTCAGATTGTACGACCCGAAGAGACAGAGCCCGTATGGGGATGTTGTGAATGCGAGGTTTGGGTTTGAGTATGTACTGAAGAAGAAGCCGGTCAAGCACAAATCCTAGAAAGTATGAAGGTGTTCCCTAGCCTTTATTGTACGCGAACTATACACTATAAACTCAATCCCTGCCCCAAGGAGATTGAATTTTCGTAAAAGAACACGACACCATGAACTACAACGTGTATGCTCGGCAGTAATTGAGCGAAATTCTTGAATCAAGCCCAGCCGAGCTCTTGTCTCAGCTCACCGTACAACGCTTTCATTTCAATATTTGATTTCAATTCAATCAAACGATCGATTGACGAAAAGCACTCTTCACGATACTCAATGCTGTTTAACAATCCAGAGATTTTTCCTTCAGCCTCAGCAAATCTTAACAATTCAGTATAATCAACCCATTTCAGAATATCTTCGCGATTCAACCCGACTTGGCCATAAATCTGCAAACCTTCTCTTAGTAAATGCATCATTCGAAGATCCGTTCTAGTTGTCATTTGACGCATGGATCTTTCAAGTTCATCTATATAACGCTCTGAGCGAATCTTTTGATTAAAAAATATCTCGGTGTGCTTCAAGGTTGAACTTGCATAATATGCTAGCATGATAGAAGGATAAATAAATGAGGGATTTATTGCCTCGTTGAATACTTTAAGGAGTACTTGCTCTATAGCAAAGAAATCACACCAAACTTCTTCTCTGGTAGGTAGATTGACGATCTCACCGCAAATGTCATCGCGCCGCTCGGAATAGAATTTGATGACCCCGAGCTCGCGCAATCTGCTAGTCTTCTCGCTCACAGGCCAATCGTCCCGTTGCTTAAACAGCTCAAGGCTAGAATCAATTTTTTTGCCAATACTGTTGTAAAGGTCAGTATGACCATTCGAGTACAAGTAGTGACCTATTTCATGAAACAAAATCCACCACCTAATGATCTTGTTATAGCCTAAAAATTTCACATTATTCTCGCCGCGAATTTGAATCTCCTTAGATATCCCAAATTTGTAGTAAAATAGTTTAACCATTTCCATAGCAGCCATCGCCATTTCAGGCTTTGGAACTAGCAGTCGTTCAGCTGCAGTTCTTGCAAAGCAAAAGCCTAACGACGATTCCTTTTTGTGTTCCTCAGGCCCAGTATCAAACACCACTGAGATACAACGCCTCAGAAATTTCAGATAGTTTTCATCCCAAATTATTACATGTTCATTTGACTTTACGTTTCTTGCAATACGAATTCTAGAAGCCGTTGTGTCGCAAAAGAATAACTGCAGATCGTCGCCGACAATCCCGTCCTTTATTGACATTAATTCCTCCAAATCCAAAATTGCAGAAGAATCAGTTCTTATCAGTCCATCAAACGACAATTCATGCAGGATCCACTTAGGTATTTGATTCATTATTCTTTTGCCACTGTTCCATTATTTTCAGTGCATCCTCGGGTGTTACATTGTTTATTTCCAGGGTGCCGTTGGTAATTTTCACATTTTGTATAATGCCGCGTTGATGCTTCTCCTTTAGCCTATCATCTATGAATCTTATTAAACGAAATAGCAACGGTGAAGTACCTGCTACGGAAATTACGTACAGTACAATTTCCATAGTGCCCTCAGCACCGCGGCTCTCTATTTTCTCGAATTCAAATTCTTGTTGGATTGCGGATTCCAGCTCCAAATCTTCCTGCATCTTGAAGGACAGTACAATTTCTGACATCGTTATATGTATATTAGTATCTCGTTAATAAATTAAGTTAAATAAAAACTTGACATTTTTTTGCAATCCTCATTCAACCAAGTGGCACATCCCTTCACAGTCACCAATTAGTCCTGTGGTCGAGTCTTATTTTCTTTGCAAAGAAGAGTTTCAATTGGGAATTAAGAAACCACTTGAACAACAATAATTTTAGCGATGCAGTCATCAAAGCTTGGTCGGAAGTGAGCTTCCTCCCCCACCAAATCCATCGTTGCCTCCATTAATGAGTGCTCTAATAGCAATAGTGGCGCCGGTGGCGCATGCAACTACCACAACCTCCCGCCACCAGCCTTGTCCACTGGAATGCCCCTGATATCCATAGGACGTTTGCTGGTAATCGTCGCTATCCTTTGCAATGTCAAAGGCTGCTTCCAAAAGATCCTTGATCCAGTCTTGACCGGATAAAAACCCTATGATGTGAAGTATATAGTTTAATACTACTAAACTTAAAACGATCACTACAGGACTAAGCAAAAGGCCCCTCCAAATAGCTCTTGCTTCACGTTCTTCATCGGATAACGAATTCTTTTCTTTGGGTTTCGATCTTTGCATAATTTTTTAATTCAACCCTCGTCGAACACTTATTCACCCTAAGTTCTTCTTCCAACGCCGATTCCACCACTTGCCTAGCCGTCCATATTTGGATCAAACACGTGGCCCAGGCTTTCCCTTTGAAAGACAACTATGACTACTTACGCATGAACAAACACCAGACGGCTACAAAATTCTCGTCCTGCTTTTTATTGCCACATATGATGCAACTTCCGACGTAGATGATATTGCTCTTCTAGCATTTGTTTTACCTCGTCCCAAACATTAAACAACAGACGAGAATTGAAATGCATTCTCTTTATATGCTCATCGCCGAAGATGTGATTGTCAGGTACGGCGAGTCTCAGGAGGAAATCAACTTCAAACTTCCTGTCCCCATATCTAACATCAAAAAATTGCTTGAATATATCGATGGTCTGTTTCACCCGAGCTTTGTTCGGAGGGTGAGTGTCAGTACCTTCATCGCGATGAGAGATTCCCTCAGTAACGATCGAGTAGGCTCTACGCAACACCTCCAAACAGGCCAAACTGAAACTGGCACCCGACAGGGCAAACTCCGGCGGCAACCCATCCAACTTGGCTGCTGAGTAAACAGTGCAGATCGTAGCATTGGAATCAGCAATATACTCTTCCACCCACTGGCGATTGTTGACTTTCTCCGGGTCGATGTACCCTGTAAATAATCCATGTCCGTATTCGTGGGCAATCACCCACCGTTCAGCCATCGCCGTGCAAATGCTAATCATGCCCTGCTGCTTCTGATCCGGGATCTCATGGGCGAATGCCCTCGGGTAGCCTAGGTAAAAATAGCTCTCCAAGGTCTTAAAAAGGCGCTCAACAGGAAGCGGATTCTTCTTCATTACTTGCTTAATTTTGTCCGAAGAGTCATTAAGCTCCACCGTTGGATTCGGACTATTTGTATTTGCCGGCTTTAAAAGTTCAACTACCACCTTCACGGCTTGGTAGATAAACTCAATCAGCGCAGAATGCAAAACAATCAAAGTATAGCCTGACGAATTGTACCTTTTAGCAAACGCATTAACAAATGGATCGTGCACGGTACCCAGCAAGAATTTTGATGGCGGCATATCTTTTTTTAGCATCCGTACAATCATTTCGACCGAAGCTGCTTGGTAAGCCATCAGTGCCATATAATTTGGATCCTCAAAAGGACCAGGCTCCGTTCTTATAATAAGCTCCCTTGCAACCTTAATTCTCTCTAGTTCGTTTTGCCTGTGAAATGAAAAAAAACCACGCTTGATGCGCTCCGGGTCCTTAGTATTCGTGAATTGGGTGTGCTTATTCAATAACTCAAGAGTCGGCATCAAAGTATTCTCTTCATCGCGGAATGGAAATCCGTGCAATCGTACACCAGATTTATATTGCACCTTTCGCAACTCAAACCTGGCGGCTTCTAAGTCTTTCACATTATCGTTCATAATGACAACATGATGATGCTTCAATTTTCAGTCTATGACTGACTGAATTAAAGAACTCCGGATAAGTCAAGGCAAATCTCGTCTCAATCACTCCATAAGAAAAGATACAAAATCCCAAAGGAAGACTCAACAAATGCTTTGACATTTTTAATACTATATAATTTTCTTTCACTTAGTAAATTGTTAGTATTCTTCGCTGCCTTGCTGCAGTTGCGAACAACGCTATTTCTTGCGTCAAGAAATCGAAAGATCAAAATGAACCTTTGAAATTGAGTAAGGCACGCACAAAGACTAGCTGCCTAAAATAATTTGCAGCGCTGCTGAAGTCTTACACATTGCGTAGAATCGGTCCAGCTTTGCGTTTTAAGGTTCGAATTTATTGGTGAATATTCTGCAGCTATGGAGGGTTCAATCTATTATGCATTGCAACCGGCAGAATCTCGCAACGTGACAATGAGTTCCATTTTTCAATATTGCTTCATTGCTGAAAAGATCGCGGAGGTCTTGCTTTTTACGGAAAAAGCTATAAATTTTGTATCAGCCCATACAGCTATGGACTGTATGGTTTATGAGCTTCTTGTAAAAGATGCAAGATGCGGGTTCGATTCCCGCCGTCTTTCCTCGCATAGCTCTCAATGAAAAGACGTAGCGTCGGGCTAATCATGTAAGGAGTGTTAATTCCTAGCTGTGCCCTAATCGTTCTCCTCGTGAGTTTGCCGTGACGGGCCTTCTCTTTAAAGTTATGATCGTAGTCGTGCAATTCCCATTTATCGACATCCGCCAATTTAAGGCGGATGTCGCTAAGCCAATTCCTAATCCTAAATGGACATTTCTGAATGGCCATGACATAAACGCATCCTTTGTTCGCTCTATAGGTCCCGTCGCGCGGCGACGTAACGGCGAAACGGCATCGGGTGATAACTACTTCATCCGAGCCCGCAGCGCACTGCGTTTTGAGAATGGGTTAAGAAGGTTAGGCAATTCTTTGGCAATTGTTAGATATCGTAGCTTACTTTTCGATGGATATTCTACTGGCAAGTATGAGATTTGCTTTGACGTGCGAAACAAGTCCCTGTCCTATGATCACCAACAATTTCAAGACCTTATAAAATCAATTCTTGAACTCAAGGTTAGCATCCCTATCCCCTTCAATGGGAACAACAACGAAGAACTAGTTAAGAGCTTTCAGTACCTAACAGTGCAATTTCTAAATGCCACAAGTCACAAGAAAATTAAGAATGGAGAGAAGATAACCGGAGTCTATCCCGGTAATATTGCCATATTCATTGAAAGCGGGCCTCGTGAGCAAATCTCACATTCTTTTCCTTTGTCAGTAACGGAGGAATTAAACGAGGTGCGTTCTTCCATGACCAAGTCCTTATTCAAAGTCCGGAATAAAAACATTTATATCTGGCATTTGAGACGGGAGACTGAGACGGATGAAGTCACGCAATCTGCCAGAGAAATTCGGCTTGCAATGATGAAGTCTAACGCGTTTCGTGAAGGGCTAAATATTGTAATCGACCAAATCCATCAGGGAAAACTATTGCCTTTACCCGATACCGCAGAGTCCGGGGCGCTTCAGGAATATTTAAAGAAAGCATTCAAATATGTGAACCCTAAAACCAGCACGCTGAGTGAGGAGCGACTTGGGACAATCAATTACGCCCTGGAAAGCAGGCTGGTTTTGGAAAATCGGATTCAGTTTGAAGACAATTTGCGGACGACACTAAATCTGCGAAGGAACTATTTCAATTCCATCATTACCTATTTAGATACGCTCGAAAATGCAGCAACTATCATTTCTAAAAAGATTGTCTTGTTAATGAGCGCCGGTCCGGAAGATCAAGAGCCGCTTCGACTGGCAGAGGAACAACGGCAGGTTTCAAATGCTTTCGAGCGCACGCTATTTAGAAACTACTACGATTTTAAGTTTGAACCAAACATCCGCTTTTCCGACATGCAACATTTTATGCAGAAGCACAATCCTTTAGTACTTCACTATTCAGGACACGGAGATGAAGATGGAATTTTTCTGGTCGATACAGATGGGAATACGCAATTACTGCCAGCCGAAACTTTGCAGGAGCTGATTTCAATACTCAAACTAAATCTGCAGTGCGTATTGTTTATCAACTGCGACTCAGTGAAATATGCATTGGATATCAGCCGCCTCGGACTTACAACCATAGGTATGGCCGGTAAGATTTCCGACGACGCAGCAAGGCTGTTTGTTTTAACTTTTTATCAATCAATTGGCAATGGTGCTGACTTTGAAACGAGTTTTAGGCTGGCCAAAAATGCGCTCTACCCATACCCGAAGGATCACAAATTTCCAACTTTATGGAGAAATGGCGCCGTTATCGAATAAATGAAATTGGATAACGGTCGTAAATGGTCCTAGTCTTTTGACTTAAAAACGTTTTACATATGAGTCTTAAAAACACACCCCCAATTGGCACGTACGTCGTTCTCAGACAAACGGAAGGAAACAATTTAGCGCCTCGCCCAAGAGTAAGAGGTGCAACGCGCGGATCCGCTCATGCATCGGAAAATGCAACCCTCAATGTTGAGGAAATGGATCCAAAGGAACTAAGAAATCTGGTTCAGACAGAACAACCGCTTGCGTTTGCGAGAAAAATGCCAATGATGCTTGTTAAACCCAGAGCACATGCACCAGCAACTGCACATGCTTCCAATGGACCAACATGGGGAATTAAGGCTGTCAAGGCTGACGTGTCCGCGTTCGATGGCGCCGGCGTGAAGGTAGCTGTGCTCGATACAGGAATCGACGGCGATCATAAGGCCTTTGCTGGTATTACCATCAACTCAAAGAACTTCACCAGCGAAGCAAACAAGGATTTAGACGGCCATGGTACCCATTGTGCCGGTACAATTTTTGGCCGGAATGTGAAGGGTACGCGCATTGGCGTCGCTCCAGGTGTAAAAGATGTGCTTATCGGAAAAGTTATCGACAAAGACGGTGGATCCAGCGAAAAGATAATGTTCGCCATTCAATGGGCAATTCAGGAGGGCGCGAACATAATTTCGATGTCATTAGGAATTGATTTTCCAGGCTATGTCAAGTGGCTAACGGAGAAAAAAGGTGTTCCCGTCGACATTGCAACTTCCATAGCGTTGGAGGATTATCGAGCTAATGTTGCACTTTTTAATGCAACCTCAGATCAAATCAAAAAGCAAAATTCATTTGGCTTCACTCAACCAGCCTTCGTTATTGCAGCAGCCGGAAATGAAAGCCGCCTTGATGAAAACGACGATTATGGTGTTGCCGTAAGTCCACCGGCAGTCTCCGACGGATTTCTGTCAGTATCCGCAATCGCTGAAAATGGTAATAAGCTTACTATCGCACCATTTTCAAACGTGGGCGCAACATTGTGTGCTCCTGGCGTAAATATTATTTCCGCCAAGCGCGGGACGCTCGATGACCTAGTCGCTTTTGATGGAACAAGCATGGCCACTCCACACGTTGCTGGAGTTGCTGCCTTGTGGATAGAAATGTTGACCAAAAAAAAGCAAAATGTCGCAAGACTACTCGTGCAAAAAATTCAGCAGACATGCGACCTTTCAAAATTTGCTAAAGCAAATGAACGTCTTTTTGGACTTGGTCTGGTGCAAGCACCGTAATGCAACCCCAAATCATTGCAAGATCTATATTGCCCATCCTAGAGATACTAGACAGCCGGATTAACTCCTTAGTTGATCCAGGTTGTCTATCTCAATCAAAGCCCTGTTCCAAGATATTATACGGTATATTAACAGCCCGAAAAGAACTGCTGGCCTTCTCAATTGGAGCAGCGCTACTGGATCGCGTTTGCCAATCTCTTTTGAGTCTTATTGGCTTTCTGTTTTTCACGCATACGATTATAATATTCAACGAACTGAATATCGAATCCAACATTAATAAATGGTGTATCAAATGAGGTTGCCAGCTTTTCAGATGAAAAGAGCGGAATTGCATAGCTAATATTTAAGTCCAACGCATTCGAAAAAGTAATACCAGGACCTATACCGATCATCGGTGAGTCAAATTGCTCATTGGTTTTAGTATTGGCAAGCATATACAGCAGACCGGTGCCATAAACCAGAAGATGCACATTGCTTATAATAGGTTCAATCGGTGGACCAGTTTTCACATAAGTCTTTCCCCTTATGATATAAGTATCGCCGGGATTTCTGTTAGCCCAAAATCCACGATCAATGATCTTGTACTTAACGCCGATTTTTTCCCCCACATAAGATAGATTGGTTGCAACTGATCCGTCATCAAGCGTTAGTGGATTATAAAAATAGCCTGTATTCACGCCGACCGTAAAATGAAACTGCCAGGGGGAGAATTTATATGGCTTTACGTTGGCAAGCTTAACAAGAAAACTCTCCAGATCGAAGTTTAACACTTCTTTTCCCTTATTGTTTGTTTCTGTCACTGTATAGTCCTTAATAAATGAAACCAAAACGCTCAACGCATTCTTAACTCTATCATCTGGGAAAATGTATCCAATTTCCTCCACAAGCTTAAGATACTCCGAAATGGTAGCGGCGCGATCGAACTGATAAAGGCGCGCAGCAATGAGTAAAAAGTTATCAACCTTTCCATTTGGTAATTGGAACGAAGCATCTGCCTCAAGCATAGTTTGAGCCAGTTTAGCACTCGCTTGATTCAACTTATTGATCAACTCAAAATATTTAAAATCGCGATAGCTTTGACGCGTCAGTTGAGGGATAAATTGGGAATAGAGTGTATAGAGGATATCTGACGCAATGCTCTTCGTGGCATCAGAATCAGAGAATTGTGAGGCCGCTTTCTTAAGGTAAAATTGAATAGAAACAAGGTTATTTATTTCCTTCCTTGCCAAAGAATCGTTGTTCTGTGCAGCAATTAAAGATGGTAATAAGGTGGAAATTCCATCGCTGATATCCGTCAATTGTTGCTTTATGGATCCACCTCCGGCATTTTTTGCTCGAAGTCCTTCATCACTGAAGGAGGCCAACCGATCATTTCGAAAGCTAAAGTGATCAACAACATAGTTGGCTAGACCAATGTAATTGGTAACCATTTTCAATTGATCCTGCATGTCTACATATACAGCATTGGCGGCAGCGACAGTTTCACGGCGTAGAGTCGTCTCTTCAATACGCAGCGTGGCTTTCTTTGTACTATCCAGCAGCATTCGCTTAAACTTACTCGGTGAGTTTTCGACTTTCATGTCAACACTGTCAATATCCAAACGACGATACCGGTTCAAGTACTCATAGGTGGCCGAATAAGATATTTGCATCAGACCTAATTGTTTTAGTTTAGCATCCGATCGTACCGCTTCACTTGACATGTCAAGAAGAAGACTTAGAAAGGAAACGCCTGTCTCATCGCTGAACACTAAAACCGTTTTCTCCCGTTTCTTCTTCATGAGATTCTTAATCGACTTTATGACTTTTGCCTCCGCCTCCGTATAACCATACCTCTTTGCTAAAGCCTCAAAGTTCGATTTGATGGCAGAATCGCTTGCCATTGTCTGTAAAAAGTATTCAAGGTATGCAGTCACGAACACCAGGTTTACAGTATTCTCTAAAATTTTCCTTGTCCTAATGGTTTGATCTTTTTCTTGTACTAGTTCCCGAACTACATTGTTCGTAAAAGAATATATCGTTCCTCCAGCATTAGAGACCTTGGATAAAAAAACGTTCTGTATTGCTTTGAATTTAAGTTCTTCCTGCTTTTCTGCAACAATCTCCATGATAAGTTGATAGTCAAGTGTTCCTTTGGCGAACGAAAAACCATCTAGACCCAATTGCAGTGTCGGAGCCTGATGCTCAAGTGTATTCTGTGAGTGACCTTTTGCACTGAGTAAGATCAGCAGTAAGCCAAGAGCAAACAGTCTGATGCAAGCAAGTTTTTTTGAAGATTTCATAGCAACGAAATGATTGAATAAATACAATTGAGAAATAGAGTAGTCGCACGTTCAAGCCTACAGTAGTTCAGCACAATTCATCCCTAATTTCCGTGTCCAGAAGCTTGCATTAAAAGCTCTAGTATTTCTGGTGATAACTGTATGTTTTGCCTGGTATCGAGGCTTGTCTACTTTCACCTGTCCGATTGTGGTCCGGCACGATCGCATCACAATAAAATTGACCAGCCCTTGTTCGGTGGCATCTTCATTACTTAGAGCTACCTTCACAGGCGTGGCTCCAATTTGTGCACCTGACCAAGAATAAAATTGTTGTTGTCGATATCTACTCCTATCTCGACTAGCGCGCCAGGTGGATCGGAAGTAAATTCAACATAACTTTCACCAACAGCCATCACAGAACTAACCTTGTTCTCACAAGCTGAATTCAAAACAGCTATTAACGAAAATACAAACCAGCATTCTTTAATCAGGGGTTTCAATGGGGTTTAGCATGACATAAAATCTCTTACAAAGCATCACCTACTCTAAGTTTCTCCACAATCGCATAAAGTGATACAGTCATTGCTTAGATAATATGACAAACTATTCGATTTTAGTTCTCACGTGAGAGGCTCAACTGAGAACACGTCAAGCTTGGAGGCCTTGAAGTTCCGCATTCTCCTTAAGACCGCCACGCCGTTAGTAGAGCCCCCAGTATTTGTATTCCCCTCAACAGTCTCAAACACATCACCCATTACGGCGGTTATTATTCCCGTATGCACCCAGTCGTTTGGAGATTTTTGCAACAAAAAGATGTCGCCTGGTTTCACTATTGATGGATCGTTCCTCACGGCAGCGAACCTAGTTAGCAAACGCTTCTGCAAACCCGTTGTGCCAACACTATCACAACTGTATGTTAAAGGCATTAGCGTCTTGAAGTTCTTGCCAAGTAGTGACGCCGCCTGGTCGACAACAGCCTGAACAAAACCCATACACCAAAACCAGGAAGTCCCTTCGTTGTTATCCATATATCCTCTTACCCATGGCCCCATGTTTGATTGTCCATTGATAGACAATTCAAAAGGACGAAATTTGGTGTGGTGTAGTGCGGCATTCACGATCAATTCTCGTAATCCAGTTCCCGATATCGGCGTTTCAAATGCTTGTTGCATGGGCTGACATAGCGCTGAAAAGACTTCCTGCGTTACCTTTCCAGTTTGTGATGATCCCTTTGCGATTTGAAAATTAACCACCGCTTTTTCTGTTGCCGAACCGAAATCTCCATCAATGCTAACGGCGGTACCAGCACCAGGATTATTGATGGAAAACAAGGTTAACCAGGATTGAATCTTCATTACGTCCTTTTTGTTGTTATGGTCCCCGTTTCTTTCTTGAGTTGCAGATATTATAAGTTCTTTTTGATAATGGTTCTTTTGCATAAATAACGTTGATTGAAAATGGTGGTGTCAATGAAACTATCGAAAGAGACCGCATAAGAGAGTCCCTTCCAAAAAAAACAAAAAACCCATCCACCTGCTCCAAAGAACAGACGTGGATGGGCTCCATTTGACTAAATTAATAAAACCACTATGAAATGTGCAATAGTGGAGGCTCACAATTTTCCATCAACAGCCTGTGTCGTGAATTAAAAATCGTTCACCTAACGAAACAGAGTTCAACTCTGGCAACCAAGACAAAGCGCAATAATTCCAAGCATTTACTCAAACAATTCTCCCTCTAACTTTTCAACCAGCTTTTTCAGCTCTCTCATTGCCTTGACATTCTTTTCATTAATTGCTCGATTCATTGCACTCAAAATCATGCCTTTTATTCTCCTAAGCTTATCAGCTTGATCAAGAAATACAACAGAGTCATCTTCATCATTGGAAGCACCACGCTCTTTCTTGCTATTGAGAATACTTAGATTTGCAGCAACGCTGTTAAGAACATTTGTCCGAATCTGTTTTGCCTTGTTGTAAAGGTCAGCCTCATTCTTTATGGTCAAACGTTCTGTATTTTCCGCATCTCCTAAAACCTGAACATCTGCCTTTCTTACGCTGGTTTCGCCAATGAGAATCTTTGTCTTTAACTTGGGGTTGGCCCTGCCTATGATGTCCAGACCAAGAGCGAACTTAGCATCTCGTTTAACCGTGCTCTCGCTCACGTTGAATACCTTTGCCAGAGACTCGGACGTCGAAGATTCAATTTGACCTTTCGATTTGACATTCAAATATCCTCCTTTTTGCTTCTTTAAGGAATTGTATTTGAGCCCTCGGTAGTAACTCAATTGATCCGGTGAAAGGTTTCTGCGACCCATCTGATTGTCAATCATCCAAAGCTTAACTTCTTCAAGGCCCCTGAACTTCATCGTCTTTGCCTTAAACGGAAGCGAATGCTTTTGACAGATTTTGTACCGATTGTGACCGTCTACCAAAATAGTCTGACCATCGTCTCTTGACCAAATAACCAATGGATCACGGCAACCCTCCTGAAGCAAACTCTGTTCAAGTAGGGCCAGTTCCTCATCGGCCAGAGGAATTATTTGATCTCTAAGTTCTTTAAGAATAGTAATGCTGGATTGTACACTTAACATTTTTCATGACTGGGTAGTCCAAATTTACAGATTCTCTCGCTATATTAACCTTGTTAACGCCCTAATATGTTGTCCAAATTTCTTCACGAAGAGTCTGTGCGAAAGCACTTTCATTGCAGTAAGTTTCAACTTACACTCCAAATGACCCGAAGAGGAGGAATTACAGGCAAATTATATCCATTCGGCGAACTCAATTCAATTAGTTGTGATCTTTCCGGCCTCTATATTAAGAACAATGACCGCACTGAAATTGGTGTAACATGTGACTTCTCAGATCCTAATCTGGACGGATGTACTCAATTACTTTTCTTGGGCGAGATCATCAATTACAATGTAGACCGCGAATGCTTAATTCTAAAATGGTTGGCAGAACACAATCTCTTGTGGAGCAAGGTGTGCAACCGTGATTTCGAAATACTTCTAGGTTGCAAGTTTGAAGATGAACGGAATGAATTGATCAAGGTTCGCGACTACCTCACTGAATATCCTCTGCTCTACTTTTGTTGAGCAAGGGCCTCCTCGGAAGTATTTTTAGGTCTTGAATATATGATTTTCAACCGTTTCAGTTTATCCTTATAGGTTTGCTTGTGAAATTCTTTCAGATCTGCTCTTAAAAAGGATGCATCTACTATTCTGTCAGTTCGCTCTTCCTTGCCGTCAAATTCCTGAATAATCTTCACAACTCGACTTTCCTTAATACCCAGCACCTGACCAAATTCCAGAAAGTCATTATAGGTATAAAAACCATGAGCGTCATACGCCTCCGTAAATCGGTCCTTAAAAAGAAGTAAAGCCATATCCGCCTCACTCGGTGAATGTATTCGGGTGCAGAGCAGGTCATACGCTGGAGTAAGAACATGGTCTCCATCATCTGTTTGAATGACCGAGAAATTTTTCACATGAGCGTCTCCGTTCGAAAAGATATAGTTGAACAGTACCAATCTTAAGAATTTTTCTAGCTCAATAGCAGATGTAGCGATATTGCGTTTGATCAGTAACCCGATCTCTTCATAAGAAAGATCGTACTTGTAGTTTTTGCCGTGTGTTTCTTCAGTTATCTGTGCAATCTGTGCAAAATCTTCTTGTCTGTATTTCGATCCGTCAGCTTTTACATCAAATCTCTTTACCAGATACGCTGGGCTACCGTCGCTAAAATGAATGATGACATTGGGTGCTATGGTAATCTTAAATAGCTGTCCAGCCAGCTGCATCGTTAAGTGCTCATTGGCAGGTGCCTGGTCAAGGTTTGCAAATTGACCTGCCGGTACAGGCTTGAGTATGTATTGCCCACCCTTATCAGTCAGAACGAGGCCGTTATCCTCAAGACGCATCGAGTATTTCACTTGTACTCCAGAGATAGATAACTTCTTGGTTCTCTCCCGATAGAGATCTGACTCTTCTTTGTATGGTGACTTGAACGGTAGAACATGGTCAACCTTCCTGCCTTCAAATAGATCCTTCAGGCATCTTTTACAATAGCCCTCATTCTCCATTTCTCTTAAGCATCCTGAGCATTTCATGATGTTATTTCTTTTACGGTAATCGATCCAATAGTATCCGATTGTGCTGTTGCGAGCAACAGACTGAAATGATCATTCTCATCAATTCTCAACAACCTGCATTGAGTTTGCCTGTTGACACCCTCTGATAGAAGACCAAAAAAAAATGGAAACAAAAAATGAGAACGATATTCTTGTTGGCTTTTCGGCATCGACATGCTAATTGCGCTGCACTTGGGATTATTAAAATAATCCCCGTCGTAGTGAAAGATATACTGCTGACGATCAGACTTTTCAAGTATGCCTGCCAGCACTCCATTATTAAATACGCTCGCCTTCCGTCCCATTATTTGATCACTTCAATTTTAATTTGCAATCCAAGTACGTTGCATAGCTTCATGAGAGTCTCCAACTCAGGATTGGCGGTTCCTTTTTCGATATCTCGAAGCGTTCGTTGAGAGATCTCGGCTATGTCCGCCAGCTGCTCTTGTGCTATTTTTCGAGCTTTTCGTCGGGATCGAATAATGCCTCCAATTACAGTCTTTTCATTGCTTTGATGCATACAATAGGCATTTAATTGCCGGTCTTAACTCTTTGATATTGCTTTCAAGTGTAATATACGAATAAATAGGCATTTTAGTTCCTATTCGGCATTATAGTTCCGCATTAATTTAACTATGGATTAAATCTACCACACTAACACTAATAATCGGCATTATATTGCCGATTAAATTACTTTACGATTTAAGGTATCATTCGGAATCGACCACACTAAGCTTTTACATCATATTTTGACCAAAGGTAGAATGGCACAGAATAACTGCCCATTCTCCTGTGCTCCCGTAAAAGGCGGACGAAAACTCCGGAGTCTTGGGCCAGTCGACCTTAAAACATGTCCCAAAAAATGTGCTGTAGAATTGTTCTCCTTCTTACAAGAATATTCACACTGACTTCAGCACCGTTGAAAATGTCGGGAGACCTTGAAATACCCAACAGAGATTGCGGCAAGCGCACTCGGTACCTAAAGTTGGCGTCATGCTTGGCTGAGTAAATTATTCGACCAGAAGCGAAAAGTGTATCCTTTCCCAAATTCATTCGAAGAGTCACATCGGTCAACGAATCAATATGGAGGTCGGTGCTAGAATAGAATTCGAGATCAACGTGTCCTATATTAGGAATTGCCTTGCATTTCAATGCTAACCACTCTGGCACACGAATACTGCAACAAAAAAACGCTACCGATATCACCACTAAAAGCAACACAATCCCATGCCGGACGACAAAACCCGGCGGTTGCGAAAAGGCAGACTCGTATTTTTCAGAATGCTTTCTTTGACTTTTATTATCTGCGGCGTTGATCATCATACGTGCATTTCTATCCTATTTCCAATTGGTTCTTAATCAAATCAAAATACCTTCCACTTTTTGCAGTCAACTCAGAATGAGTTCCCTGTTCGACGATCCTACCCTTTTCGAGTACTATTATCTTGTCAGCATTTTTTATTGTGCTCATTCGATGCGCCACAACGATCACCGTCTTGCCTTTAAAAAAGTCCTGAAATCTTCCCATGATCGCCTTCTCCGTATTGGCATCAAGGGCATTCGTCGCCTCATCAAAGAAGATAAATGGTGGATTCTTGTATACCACTCTTGCAATTAAAATCCTTTGACGCTGACCTGTGCTCAGATCTGTAAATCCCTGACCAATCATCGTATCAAGTCCCTGCGGAAGGGCGCTTACAAAATCGTGTACGCTGGCGACCTCACATGCAAAATGAAGGCGGGCGACATCTGGAACCTTATCTCCCAGGGCGATATTGTTTGCTATGGTATCCGTAAACAGATATCCATCCTGCATAACACTTCCACATTGTGCGCGCCAGAAGCGAGGACTTAAAGAATTCAGAGGCTGGTCACCGATAGTGAGATTACCCGTGAAGCTGCTATAGAATTTTTGAATCAGTCTGAGTATTGTTGTTTTACCGCTTCCACTTTCACCAACTATTGCCGTAACCTTCCTTGCCGGGATTGTAGCGCTGATATTCGTCAGTACCGCCTTACCAACGGGGCCGGGGTAAGCAAACGATAAGTCATTGAACGCAATTTCATGAGATGACGGAAGTTCACTGATCATTGTCACGTCATCAGGCTCCTCATCTTTGAACCTATGGATCTCCCTGAGCCGATCAACTGCAATCTGAATTTCGAAGGCCTGCTGACTAAAGGCTACCAGCTGCTCTACGGGATTACTTAACAATCCTATAACGTATTGAATAGCCAGCATCGATCCGAGTGTAAGATGACCATCAATTACCTGGCTCGCCGTGATGTAGGTTATCAGAATATTTCTGGTTTGACTTATAGCGATTGCACCAGATTGTTGAAGTTGGTTCAAAGTCAATGCGCTAAAATTCAACCGCAACAATCCACCTCTGATGTCCTCCCATGTCCATCGCTTTATGTCCTCGGCGTTATTCAGTTTTATCTCGCGGACGCCATAAATCAGCTGAATAATAGTAGAATTCTCTTTTGCCTGTAAATCAAAACGACTGTAATCAATCTTCTTACGTCGTGCAAGAAATAACCTGATCCATAGAAGGTGCAGAAGGCTTCCTATCAGAAAGATTCCAAAGATGTTTAGGTCGTATCTCACCAGGACAATCGAAAAGACAAGCACGCTAAATATCGACATGACTGTCTGAATGGCAGTACCGGAAACAAACGTTTCAATACGTTGGTGATCGTTAACACGTTGCCAAATGTCCCCGGTATGTCGTGACTCAAAAAAACTTATGGGTAGCCTCAAAAGCTTCATCCAGAATCCAGACAAGACGCTTAAGCTTATATGAGAAGTTAAGTATACCAATGTTTGACTTCTGACAAACTCTACAACAGTTTGAGATAAGAAGAATACCAGTTGTGCGGCGATGATAAGCTGGATCACCGTCAGGTTGTTTGATGATATGCCGACATCTACAATGCTCTGTGTCAAGTAGGGCAATGCGAGCTGTATAGCGCTTCCAACGACCAGACTGAGCGCGAGCTGAACTATCAGCTTTCTATATCTTGAAAAATATGGACCGATTTTAAGGCTTCGCCCTGGTGGACCAGCAACTGTTTTTAGATTCTCCCGCGCGGGAGACAAAAAAAGACCAATACCCGCTTCTCCCGCTCCGGAAACCCAATGCGTCAGAAATTCACTGACTTTATAACGGATTTTACCTTTGGCGGGATCTATGACTTCGATTTGTTTGCTGGTTGACCGGTGCGTCACCACTACGAAATGTTTCTGATCCCAATGAACGATACATGGAAGCGGCATTTCAAGCAGTTCAGGTATTGATAGCCTTGCCGAGACGGCATTAAATCCAAAACTCTCCCCGGCGTCGGCCAATCCAAGCAATGAAGTTCCATGGATCCCAACCTGTGTTGCTGTTTTGATGTCTTCCAAACTGACATCAACGTGGTGAAATGCACATATCATTTGCAGACACGCTGGCCCGCAATCCATGGAATTAAGTTGCCGGTAGTTCTTAATGAATTTTACCACAAGAGAAATTAACCAGTAAATAACAACTAACAGCGCGCGAACTAATACACCCAACAATATTGATAGATCTCCAATGAACGAACGATCTACTGCAACGCGCAATAAATGAAAGCAATTTCAAGCAGAACGACTAGTCCTAAGAAATTCTTTTTCTTAAGATAAAAATTCTTCTATATTCGTTTCATGGATCTTTTGATTGCAGGGCCGAAGATCAATTGATTTTCGGGTTGAGTTATTACCTGGTTAGCAGTTACACTAGTTGTTCTAGATTCGTGTTGAATATTTACTTGACCAGTTCGCCTGTCGCTTAAATCCTCTACGTTGATCGTTTCTTAGCCGATTGTGTGTTATTAGTGAGCTCGCCATTGCTACGAGCTATTGTACACACTTGTTTGAATCGTTCTGCACATCGGCATCAAACGTGACGTTCTCTGTTAGAAACTATATAATTATGACGACAACGATATCCTCGTTTCTTCACCACTTGAATATCCCTGTATCCAGGACTTATTGCGACCGTTATTTAAGTACGCACCCGGACTTCCCTTCGCTCCTTAGTGTCGTTGATCTGCTAGACTTCCTTAAGATAAAACATGTCGTCGCAAAAATTGATAAGACCAGATTGGATGAAGTTCCATTCCCTTATCTACTAAGGATAGCAACAAGGTATGGTGAAATGCTTCCTGTTAAGAATGAACGTGACTTAGAACTCGCGAAGGAAGATCTCAAAGATTGGGATGGTATCGTATTGAAAATCGAACCCACTGCGTCAATTCCTGATGCCCAAAACAAGAGAATGAACTTGCGGGACAACGCGCAGGCCTGGGCAACCCGATTGTTGCTGGGTACGCTATTGCTTGTCTGTGCCTCGGTGTTTGCGGGCGCTATGAACTGGCTTTGGAGCGCTCAATACTTTCTCGCGTTGGTTGGCGCAAGCCTCGGTGGTGTTTTAATTGCAAAAGAGTTAGGAGTAAAACAGAAGATTGTTGAAGAACTTTGCTCTAAGAACTCGGCAAGTTGTGACTCGGTACTAAAGTCTGACGGCGCCCAGTTTGGATGGCTCAAGTTATCCGATCTCACCATAGTCTACTTCATCGCTGAAATTATTGTTCTGTCCGTCGCATTCCTGCAGCCTTCAATAGGAGCCAAGGTGGCAATGCCCATGACCCTGGCAATACTGGTGACAATTCCAGTAGTGATCTATTCAATCGTCTATCAGTATTTTGTAGTTGGCAAGTGGTGCAGACTCTGCCTGCTTGTGGATGCCATTCTTGTCGGTCAAATCATTGTTCAATATTTTCTCGTAAGGTCTTCTGTTGCGTCTTTGTCATTTGACATCCCCACGCTTTTCGTCTATGGTGTTACTCACCTACTCGTCGGTTGCATGTTTCTTATTCTCAGGAGCCAGCTGGAAATATCAAACGAATTCAGACAGTCGTTCTACCGTGCGGAGCGGGTCAAAAAAATACCCCGAGTATTTAATGAATTATTAAGACAGTCTGAAATGGCGTTCACCAACGATCTCAAGGACAACATTACCATTGGCCCGCGCGATGCAGCCATATCAATAGCCATGGTAAGCAATTTGTATTGCGGACCGTGTAAGGATGCGCACGCTAAAATAAGTGAACTTGTAAACAAGTTTCCGAGTGATATTAAAGTCACTTTCTTCTTTGCCGATAGCAAGGAGAAGGATACCAATGAATATATCATTCAATACTGGTGGAACGTTTTACGAAATAATGATCGTGCCGATGCCGCGGTAGAGGAATTGTTGGCCGATTGGTATTCACTTATGAACCTGGACAAATTCAAACAAAAGTATTCTTTGACCTTAGGCCAGCAGCCCGAAATAAAGGACATTCTGGCTTATCATAAAATGTGGATAGCAAATATCGACCTTAAGAAGACTCCAACATTTTTTGTGGACGGGTACGAACTTCCGGACTATTACGACATTGAGGACCTTGCTGCTATGGTGCCCTCATTGCTTGAGTCTAACCGTATCTCTGCGAACAAACTCACCAAATTGTGACATCAAGTCTTTATTGAAGTAAAGCACAAATTCGAAATTGAGAGAACGCCCTTACGGGTCTTGGTGGGCAGTGTACCCGAAACAAAACACGCCCGAAAAACTAACCTTAATTAACTGTTTTATGAAGACAGAAAAAATGAGTCTTGAAAAGATGAAGACCGTGCTCAGCAATGTTCTAAGCAGGTCTGAAATGCGCGAGGTCATGGCCGGATCCGGCGGTGGTGGCGGTGGTGCCTGCGGCACGCGCTGCACCAGTCCGACAGATCCGAACGCACCGTGCTACCAGCCTCCTGGGGATCCATGTATCTGCGCAAACGTCTTTAACTGCTATTAAGAATCAGCGGTGGGCAATGGCTCCAAGGGCCATTGCCTTCTTATGGATACCGGCTTTCAAACTACTCCCAAACTGAACTCTCCATACAACAAAACAAAGATCGCACTCATTGCATGCTACATCGGCAAGCTCCCCTGGTATTTTGACTATTTCGCACTCACGTGCGGATTTAACCCTTCCATAGATTTTTATATCATCACTGATCATCCTCCGGGTCAAAGGCTTCCAGCGAACGTTATCATCATACACAAATCACTCGATGACATCCGAAACGCAGCGGTTAACAGTCTGGGATTTACGGTTCAAATTCATCATCCTTATAAACTCTGTGATTTTAAACCAACGTTCGGACTGCTGTTCTTCGACCTAATCAAGGATTACGACTATTGGGGCTATTGCGACATCGACGTGGTTTTTGGAAACATCCGCGGTTTCATCACCGAAGACATACTGGAAGAACATGATATCATCTCCGTCAGGCACGACTTCCTGACTGGCTTCTTCCAGTTATTCAGGAATAACGAATCAATGAGACGGCTGTTTATGGAGAGTCGTGACTACTGTCGTGTCCTTCAAAGCCCTGAACATTTCTGCTTTGATGAGACCAATTTCCAGTTTGATGCCTTTGCCGCCGGCACGCCAGTTGATGAGGTTCGTTCTGAGATTGAGAGCATGATGCATGTGGTAAAACGAATGGAGTCGGCAGGGAAATTGAAAGCTTTCTTCGACTTCATGATTGTTGAGGGTGTGCCTGGTAATATCAAATGGTGTGAAGGTAAACTGGTGTACCGCAATCGGTTCGAGATTCTCCTGTATCATATGATACATTTCAAAAAGAGTTGTATCAAATCAACCTATGATAAATTGCCTCCCAACAGTTTTCGCATTACCACAAAACAAATACACAACGTACTGAAAAACGTTAAGGAATCATCAATTTGATATTTTGCTTAAGCTTTTCAATATCAATTACCAGGTCTGCGTCAAAGAAGCTTGAAAGGGGATTTGCCGGCTCGCAAATCTGATGATAGTAAGTATAGTTTAGCGTATTCGAAAGCCTCCAAAAGGCAAGACTATGCCAGTCCTTTCCGTTAGTCATTCTTTTATGCAGCTCAAGAACTGAAGATCCTTCACGCATAAAGATCATATTCGTCAGGCCTGCACCATGTACTGACACAACATATCTGGCGCTCGCATAGAGTTCAATCTGCTGCCGAAAGGAATAATCCTCATTACAGACAATGACGAAGCCAAATGACAGAAGCAACCGCTCCACTTCATCCTCATTAACAACCCTCCTCCTACTGGCCTTTTTCCGGGAAATGTATATCCTATCGAAAACTGGGCTGGTCCGACTGAAATCAAAATTAAATGCCTGCAGGTACACCGCCCGTGTCCCGCTGACTATGTCGCTGTAATATGAATCAACGTCTTCCTTGATTTGAGGCAGCCAAAGGTTTCTTACCAAAAGAGATTTGCCCTGAGGGATAATGAAGATATCCCTGAATGCAAAAGGTGCCAGAGAGGCTCTGACAAATTCGATTTTATCGTAGTGCTCAGGCAGCAACAATACCATGCTGCCGGATTTCTGCCCGATCATCAAAATTCTCGGAATGGCCTCTGTAATCCAATGCCAATAGTTTGTCGACCAGGGATGGTGAACTAAGACATAGTTATTGTCGTCATCAAGTTCAATAAGACTTTCAGGAATACGTTGTGCCTTTTCGTAATAGTAGGCTACGTCTTTGTAAATGGCCTCCTTATCGCCGTTGGGATGGTAACATTCCGGTATCACCCCCGTTGCATCCATACATAGTCCGGAATAGGCAACGAAAACCTCACGAAGCTTCAGAAGCCGTAATTCCGGAAGATCGTATTGAGTGAATGCTTCAAATAAAAGACGATCCTCATTGGAACAATTCCGGGGGAGTTCTATGCTAACTATTGACTTTTCCACAAGGGACAGTGTCTGGTGCTATTTCCTTTTCGAATAGATGCATCGCCCTGGCCACGACCTGGTCCATATTATAGTATTTGTATTCCGCCAATCTACCACAAAATGTGATTCCGTTCATCTTATCGGCTGCCGCCTGGTATAGACTAAAGGTCTCCATATTCTCTCTTCGTAATTACGGGATCAACTTTCATCATCTTCACGCGCCCAGGATGGATACTCACGCGTAATTGTCGTTTTCTTGTGGCGCTGACCAGTAGCATGCTTCCACTCCACAATCCTGGTGAAGTCAAAGTCGTTTGGATAATTCACTTGCTGAACTGGCTGATAATATTCTACATCCATCGTCTCGTGTTCAAAGCGCAGTGTCCGATACGGTAGTATACCATACGAATAGTTAAAGAACTCATCTAAGGAACCAGTGTAGATCATATGTCTGAATGCAACCCTGTCTTTAATTTTGCGGTAGTCGCTCTCCAATGCGACAGTGATGTTTCGGGACATCAGCATATTCTCCATCATCTTCGTATACCCCTGAGACGGCAGACATTGATATTTGTCCGTAAAATACCGGCAATCCACGTTGGTGAAACCGGGATTCTGGCTGCGACAGACGTTTCAAGCAGGCTTAAGTCGAGAGACCATTGCTTTAAAGAATAGTTTCAATAGAAAAGTTGGTAGAGCTCCGATCCGATCCTGCTGGTAATAAACTCCTCCGCGTCCGGGGGCAAACAATATCCTTTCGACGGACTGAGTCATAGAAAAACATGGTTTCTTCCTCCGTTTGGAGGTCCATCCCGAAGAGTTCATTAATTGTCCGGCGATTGATAGGAAAAGGTAAAAGTTTACCCTTAACATATGTCTTTACGATATGATCGTGAAAACGCCATTCCGTAAATTCTGAAAGGTAGTCAAACACCTTCTCGCTGTTCGTGTGGAACCAGTGAGGAGCCGTACTTATGAATTTGAATTCCATTAACTATCGACATAATCATAACAATTCCCTCCGATGTGATCACGTTTGTCGATAACGAGGACCGTCTTATTAAGCACGCTGCTGATACGCTCTGCAAATGTGCAGCCTACCAGGCCGGCACCAACTACCAAATAATCATATACCATAAACACAACTTAAATGAATGACTACAACATCCGACGTCCGTTCGATGACATCACGTCTATGAGTTCATTGTAACAAACGTCCGGGAAATTTAGCGCTAACGTAGCTATGTGCATTGGTTGAAAGAGCACTCCTAAAACCAATATCCATTAATCTGTTGACGCAACTACTTATACTTTCAATGTCCTCGGCAACTAAATATGTCATGATCCTGGCCATCTTCTATGCCTGCGGCACCGTGACTCGATGTAATCAATGGCAGACCATAGCCCATCGCCTCAATGTTCTTTATCTTTAGTCCAGCGCCACACCTAACGGGATTAATCATGATATCATTGTCATGATAAGCCTGTTCTACAGTCTCAAGTTCTCCGTGCAACCTGATTGATGAATGACTTTTGACCGAATCGCGAAGACTCCCGCAAACCGGACCATATATATTCAGGAACATACCCGTTTCAGAATGAAGTCTTGACCACACCAGGTCAATAAAGCGCGTTATTGCATCCACGTTCGGAGCATAAGCACTCGCGATATAGCCGATTTCTGTTAAGGTATCTCTCGACTGAACCTTAGGCGTACAGACTGCGTGAGGTGTCAGTATTACGCGTTCAGGATGCATTTGTTCAACTATCGTCGCATACTCTTTTTCCTGTATCGGCAGAACGTAATCATAACATTCGAACAACTGGAATTCTTCCTCTCTGGTAAGGAACAACCCGTCGTACGAGACATTATTTCCGCGAAAACTATCTATTCGCTGATGAACCAGGTCGTGGATATCCAGGAATGTCGTGCAGTCTGCGCTCAACAATGGCAGGACAAACGACATGTCGACATATTCAATCAGCGCCATATCGAAAACGTGCTTGCTGCAAAACCATTCAAACTGCGCCTTATAGTATTCAAATGTGCGGGGTCTCCCATCTCCAAGCGCGACCACCGTCATGTTGGGGTACCGTTTACTTATTCGCTCCCTGCCTGCATCATTGATGTTTCCGGCAAATGCGAGAGTTATCGATACTTTGGTCTGCAAATAAGAAACCAGTGTGGAGATCCGACATTTGTGGCCGGCGCCAGGCTCCCAAAAATTGACATAGGTAGCAAGTAACAATTGCTGCATAAGGCTAACGGTGATGGCTGAATTTATAAAATGTTAGCCAATTCAGGAAGCCCCCGCCCCAACAGTTATTTAAGTGGATGCTAACTTTTTATTCAATTGGACTGTAGGTGTGGAATGGGTCTTTTGTGATATCTTACATTGACGTTGTATTAAATATTCCGTTGTGAAAATTATCCAATCCTTTTGGTCCAAACCAGCATTTCATACTGACCAGAATTATAGCAACGCCCGCGGCATTGGAGGGTGGCTCAACTTCAGGTACTTCTTAATGAGTACGGCACTAAGTTGCCTCACCCTAAAAAAACATCATAAGCGCATTGAGCTTGTAACGGATTCACATGGTAAGAGCCTCTTCTCGGACATTCTCGGACTCCCGTTTGACCACATATCCACTGACCTAGATCAACTCTCAGATGAAGATCACCGGCTTTGGATCTTAGGCAAGATGAAGGCGATACGATCGCAGGAAGAACCCTTTATACATGTAGACAACGATGTGTTTGTATGGGAGAGTTTGCCGTCGAGTAACTCGTCTGACTATCTGATTGCACAGAGTCGTTTTCCGATTTGGGGTGCCTATAAACTAAGTCTTAACGAAATCTTTGCCAATTTCGCCTTTGTTCCAGAATGCCTGGCTGAACGTCCTACGGCGAATACTATGGTCGCCAATGTTGGCATTATCGGAGGCAATGATATAGAGTTTTTCCAGGAGTTTGCCCGAATATCCAACGAACTATTGGAACGAAACAGAAACCATCTTCAATCCATTGACATAGGCGGATTCAATCAGATGATGGAAGAATACCTGTTTACCTCATTGGTACGTCATAAGAAGAGAGAGTTAACATACCTGCTCGAATCATCGGCTCATTCATTCCCCGAATCTCATCTGAACTTTAGTCTTACACCGATGATCTACAAGTACATCCATTTGATAGGTCGAAATAAGCAGATCCTTTCCTGCTGCGAGCAGATCGCACTCAGACTTAAGATTGAGTTTCCGGAATTCTACAAGAAGGTGAATGAAGTCGTTACGGAATTCCAGGGATTTCAGGAGAATTCTGTAATGACCGATCGTCAGGAAAGACTCATGAGAAGTATCCTTATAAACAGTCAAAGTGATCTTGCGTTATTAGAAAGAAGGAAAATCCGACTAGTACCCGGCGTTAAAATCCATGCGGCGCCCAATGAAACGACAGGTGAATTGAACTACATCGCCTCAACAACTGACGCTACCAGGGGCAATGTGGTTTATAAGACTTTGCCGCAGGAGGGTTTCGTTAATGCAGATCGTTGGCTGAAATATTTTACCCGGCCAATCTCCATAGCGGAACTGTATGAAAGATTGCGCGCCGACGATACAAGTTCCAATTCACGTCAACTGCATCACCGGGCAGATTTCGAAATATTAAGCGCAGTTATGTGGAATATCGTAGTAACAGGGATTTTTGAATATGAATAATGCCAGTAACTTGTCTTAACATCATTTTTTCCCGTTGCCTCCCTCAGTCTACAGACCACAGCAATCTAAGCGGCATATGCAGCGAAACCGTTTTAGGCTGCGACGATGAAATGGAAAACCAGCACGTCCGACAAAACATATTTTCCTTTGGATCTTAGTCATCAAGTGGCGTATCAGTTCTTATTGCACCTTAACGGCGCAGTACTCATTGTGATAACTGGTCGTTCCCAATGGACCAATGATAATTTAATGCGTCACGATTTAAACTGGATTTTTCACAAAGTTAGATCAATAGTTCAAATGGTGTTCCTCCGTGACATCTCCCGAACGAGAAGAAACTTTTGATTCGCTTTCCCACATACAACTTGCTATTTGACCCTTCATTCCGTATTTTATCATACGATCTTTCATCGTTCCCTTCGAACTGCATACCACGTCTTAGAGTCACGGAAATACGCGCTGTTTGCGCATTGAATTTCGGAAATATGAAAAAGCGCCCTACTTGGTTTGCCTTTTATCAAATGTTCACTGCCACAACTTCGCCTCTAATAAATCTACAGATTATGACTGGTACAACCCTGAAAATAGTTGTCCTTGTACTCCTAGTATTCACGTTCCTTCAGTCCATTGCCCAAACTCCTGTCTTTAGAAACGGCGTCCCCCCTGCTACCACGGTTAAGGTCATCAAAATCCCAGAACAACAAAGCGACAAATCGGCTTACTCCCAAATGATAAAAAGCGTAGATGTCATACTGCTCGAAACTACTGACAAAGGTATTATCAAAGAAGTGTCCGATATCATACGACAAAATGGCAAGATTTACATCTTGGACGGATCGGTGTATGACCTGTTTGTATTCAGCAACATCGGCAAATTCCTTTACCGCCTTAACAAACAAGGATTTGGTATTGAAGAATATGTAGACCTTCGCGATTTCGAAGTTGATGAAACTGGAAATGTCTACGCGCTGACGAGCAATTCAATAGTCGTTTATGATTCGCTCGGAAAGTTCAAGCAACGAGTAACTTTTGCTCTTCCACCAGACTTTAAGATCTATCCCACACAATTTGCATTTGATGGTCAGGATGGCTTCTACCTATATTCCGGTTCTTTCGGTGTGGAAGAAAAGACAAAGGATCAATATACGATCTATCATATCGATAAGAACGGAAGGTTTACGGGTCGTGTGTACTTTCCGCTCCTGAACTTCATCGTGGGTGAAAATCGGTTTTACAAATTAGATTACAACCACCAAACCTATACGATGGCACCAATTGTTGGTAATGATACTGTGTATCAATTTTCAGCCAACAAGGTGCATCCCGCGTACTTAATAGACTTCGGTGCACGGAAACTAACTTTCGATGTCACCCAAAAATTTAACAATCAGAATGAACTCGCGTACTTCTTTCTCCATGACAAACAGGTAGTTTTCACCCATAGCATCATCGAAGGATCGAATTTTATCCACTTTATCTTCGATGCTGAGAACAATGGCTGGGCGACATTTGTGTCGAAGAGAACCGGAATGGTTAAGTACTTTCCGCTTTACCAGGACAGCGGCGTTTTAGCAATTCTTCCAAAGATTCTATTCTGTAATAACGGCACGTTTGGCGGACACTTTTCTGCTCCCGACTTAATCGCAAGCCAAAAATCAGGATCGTTGAGAAAAGCATACGGTCACTTGGCAAACTTTACCGCAATAGAAAAGTTAGTGATTGCTCTTAACCAAGACGACAATCCGGCAATCATGTTGATCAGCATCGAGGATTTCTAGTCGCCCGATTCAGTCAAATTTGATTAGAACCCTATTCCTTATTTGAAAGCTCATCAATCGTCAGCGAGTGCAAACTTTGCCAGGTGTCACCAATGTACGTCTCTTCGTAGAGCATACAATCATCAGGCGAGTGCACTTTTATTTTTGATTTTCAATAATAACTTTACATCACATCCAATCGTTGACACAAACTACTCCCACATGAATAACTACAACTTTGACGGAATTACTTTAAGCGCAAGCGACGGTTTAGTAGTAACTGAATCGCCCCAGCTGAGTTCAACGCAGCATACATTGACACGTGGTGTTCGAAAAAAAACAGCGAGCGTTATTCCTGCAGATAGTTTGATCGATCCCGTTGTTGGAATTTTGACAAGAAAGGATATCAATCTCGTCAAAGAACTGGAGGTCGGGCCAAAACGTGAGAAACAACCAGGCATGCGATCAGCCCCTGCAGATACAAAAGTTGAGATAAAAGTCAGTATGAATGCCAACGAAGCATCAGTGCTACTGCTTGAGCAGGATGGAATGTATAGTTGGAAGTATCCTAGTCAATTGCCAACACAGCGGAAGACAACTAGGTCAATCTCCACAAACGAAGCACTGTTTGAAATCTCATTTACCGATTCACTCGACGAGACTCAACCGAAGTCGCGTTCCTTTCTTGCTGATGCCGGATCATTTCTTTGGGGAAAGGCGAAAGTGTACGTGCTGAAGTTTGTTGCAGCAAAAATAGTTGGCCGCGTCAAGAACCGTCTGGAAAGGGATGTCGTAGAGGGAATCGTGTACATAAATGACATCGATCCTTCGAAATGGAAGCCTATAAAGAGCTTGCCCAATTTGCCCAAGGAAAAACCGGCAAATGTACTTTTATTTATTCATGGAACGTTTAGCACTACTGTTGGAGGCTTCGGCGCACTTGGTGGAACGCCTTGGGGCATTGCCTTTTTGAAATCCGCAATAGAGCATTACGATGCTGTGATTGGGTTCAATCATTTTACATTAAAGCTCAATCCGAAAGAAAATGCCGACACTCTGTTCAAGCTCCTCCAACAAATCCCATGGAATGGCATCCCGACTTTCGATATCATCACGCATAGTAGAGGGGGGTTGGTAACCCGGAGTCTGATCGAGAAAGTATTGCCGTCTTCAACATGGAAGCCCAAAATTAGAAAAGCGATTTTCGTGGCTTGTACAAATGAAGGAACGTTACTGGCATCCCCCAAGAACTGGGATCAACTTGTTACGACGTATACAAACCTTGCAGTTGGCGCAAGTCGAGTCCTCGGCCTCATCTTACCACAGTCAAAGGTTGTCACCACGGTTTTGAGCGATATTATTGACACCATAGGATCGTTAGTGAAATACTTTGCCAGCACAGCAGTCACCGACCGAATCATTCCAGGATTATCGGCAATGGAGCCAGTTGGGAATTTTGTAGATGATATCAACTTGATTCAGGATGGTCAACCAACCATTGACCAGAGTAACTATTATGTGATTACTTCAGACTTCAAACCAACCCTAAACGGTAACCATGAACCGAAGGAACTGCCAAAGCGTCTGCTGCAGCTGGCATCTTCGGGTCTTATGGCCCAGCTAATGAAGGAATCGAATGATTTGGTCGTAAACGTTACCTCGATGAGCGCGATAGACAAGGCCGCTGGTAACTATGTTCGCGACAAATATGAATTTGGTGAGAATAACCAGGTTTATCATACTAATTATTTTACGAGGCCAGAGGTAGCAAACTCCATCACACGCTGGCTGAACCTGCCCTCCCCTATAGAAAATTCTGCTCTCAAGCGCTTAACAAGAGGCACACAGAATGCTAGAGTGAAGGCTAAAAGGATGCCGACAAGCCTAAATGTCGAAGTAAAAGGGTTAACTCTTCCGCAACTCTACAACTTCGATTTTAAAAGGCCAATTTCCAGCTCGGTCGACATCGACATTATCACCATGGATTTTAATGGATACGCTGGCGACCTCCAGTCCAGAATCAAATCAATGTCTCCAAGCTATGTCGTCATTCAAAAGCGAGGAGCAAAGGGCACTCAGAACTTTGCATATACGGGCGAGCAAGCACTGGATATTATATCACGCTACGATTTCCACCATCATCAAAAATCTATCGGCGACGTTTTTGATCTTAGCCATGCCCAAACCTGGCAAAGTTTTGATATCGAAGAGAAGTCGCAATGGCCACTCGACCTTTCGGGGCATGTGGTCACCGACAACGAGATGCCCATAGGCGTTGTCCCAAGGATATCTCCACCACCCAGCGCAGAAGTCCTCGCTAAGATGTCACAAAGTATTAGCAGTCCAGAGACTGATGTCGACAAGATTGTAAAGCGGAGGTCTTTGCCATCGTTCGCACCGTCAGCCGGAAGTCGCAGTATTCGAGTCGACGCTGAAGACCCAAAGTCCAAGTTGGTCAAGAGTTACTTCTACGGTCAAATGAAGTCCGTAGTCAAGCCCAACGCGGAGGCGATCATTACAGTCACCGTGTCGAGACACGACCTTCAATTTCAGGATAAGAACGAGACTGCAAGCGACAGCGGTCAGGTGCACGCAGAAAAACCTTTGATTGTACGAGTGTTATGCAGAAAGGGATTTTTGCTCGTGGACAATGAAAAAGAGAAAGAAATTTTAGTTCATGCTATCGGTAAGAATCCCAATTATGAAACGTTCAAGGTCCGCGCCAATGAAATTGAACAGCCGGGGGAGATTATCGTGCTCGTTCGCCAAGGACAAACCAATATTGTTAAGCTTACACTAAGACCTACGATTTCTTCAGTTGAAGTGGCTGCGGTCAAGACAATTCACGAATCGAAAAGTGCAGAAACCGGCACGGCGATGAAATATTCGCTTAATCAACTGTGGATAACAGAAGACAAGTCAGATAAGGGTACTATCTACGAGTTTAGAATTACCTCAGATGGTCTCAACTTCAGAGGTCGCGGCAAATCAAAGTTAATTGCTGATCCAAGAAGTTACGTTGAAAATATCTTTAAGCAGATTGAAGAACGTTGGTCTCACAACGATACTGACTACGATAACTTTGTCGCGGCACTTAGAGCGTATGGTGGCGATCTATTCCGTGAACTTGTACCGGTTGAAATTCAAAAGACGCTATGGAATCATAGGTATGATATCGATAGTATACAATTAATTTCGGATGAGCCATTCATCCCCTGGGAAATCGTTCACCTGAGAGATCCTGACAAGAAAGGTATGCCTGATGAAACGTGGTTCCTTGGCGACTTGGGATTGATACGCTGGCTTGAGGCGGCGGGAAATGAAGGCTGGCCGGCTGATGAAATAAAAGTGCGCCAAGGTAAAGTAAAGTATGTTATACCTGATTATCCCGTATCAAAATACAAATTGCCATATGCGCTAGAAGAAAAGGAGTTTCTGGTTTCAAAATTCAACGCAGTTGCCGTTGACCCAGTCCCAGAATCAGTTCGAAATTCAATATCGCACCCTGGCAGCTTTGATATTCTGCATTTTGCATGTCATGGTAGCGCAGATACCTCTAATATCTCTGAAGCGGTGTTACTCTTGAAGGGAAAGCTCGTCGGCACCGAATATATCGAAGAACAGTTCAGTTCGACCGAGGCGGATACCTATTCTAACCTGTCATCTGAGGACAGTAGTCCTATGATTGTTTTGAATTCTTGTCAAACTGGCAAATCTGGATACAAGCTTACCGGCATTGGTGGATTCGCGGCGTCATTTCTACATGGTGGCGCAGGCGCTTTCATCGGCGCATTGTGGTCCATAAATGACTTGACGGCAAGAGACTTTGCTATTCAGGTTTATGGCGCATTAGCAGATGGCTACACGCTAGCAGAGGCAGCGAAAAGGGCTAGACAAAGTTGCAAGGTCAACAAAGACGCAACATGGTTGGCTTATGTGGTTTATGGACATCCCCATATGAAGCTGAAAATAATTTGATCGACGCAAATTCGTGCATTAATACGGCTGACCATTCTCATCAACATTGAACGTCTGTGAGGTGAAGTAAACGTACATGGCAATCGGTCCTCCACCATAAGGGGGATCGAAGACTATCGCCCCGTCCTGGTAAGGTGCATTTATTTCTGAATATTCAACTTCGCGTGACCCTTGGTTCATGTGGATCTCATTTATTTCCGATCCTTTCTTACCGTTTGAAACGAAAGCACCCCACACATAGATAGTCCCTTTTTCCAGTCCTTTATATCTCTGCAAGTAGCTATAAACTTCTTCAGGGCTTACCCGTTCACCTTCCTTGAAATTTGACTCAAGCTCTACATAATTCAAAGCGCCAGCGCCTCTGGTCTTTTCAATCGGATTGAATCCCACGGAATATTGAGTTGCCTCCTTAAACTGTCGCGGTGGCTGCGCAAAAATGATGTTCGGCTCGGCCGGTGAACCTTTGCGACTAAAATCAACGACAGCAGTATATACATTACGCCCAGCATTCACTTCGAATTGTATTGAATTGTAACCCTTCGAAATGCGGGTAAGTGTTCCTTTTAGCAAACCATACTGTCCCGCAATGGATCCTTTTTTTGATGGTGTGCTGGTAGAAGTTGGTAAATCATTTTGGATCTGTGCAGGAACATCTTTTTGAGCTATCCGAAGAGAATCATTTTTACGTTGTTGTAAGATTGAGTCGGCTAAAGCTGAAGAAGGCGTTTGCTGCTGTATGTCAATCGGCGGCTGTTTACCACCGTCTTCCCTTTTCTTTTTCTTACGCAGTTTCGTTGCAATGATTGCCTTCTGCGGTCCGCCTGTGTGAAGGTAGATCTTATCTCTCATAGCACTAACGATAACCGCCCTTGAGCTATCGATCAGATTCTCTGTAACATCGATGGCTGCGCTTCGCCATCTTATCCTTTGGGGAAGCAAGGAATCGGAGGCAACACTTCTTAATATATCGGCGTTTGGATTGTCTCTGAATGTCGGACCCCAGATGTTATCGCGCGCATAAACAGGCGTACGCAGGCTTTCTTGAGCGAGAATGAGAAAATACAGATAACTCTGAAGTGAGTCAGGCGTTGGCACCCAACCCTTCTTGATAAGCTGCAATGGCGCCAGTACAGCATTGACTTGTGAACTACCGGTCTCTGCTCCAGATCTCGTTGACCTGTTTTGATCGATAAGACTGTTGACTTCGCAAATCAGAATATTCTGATAGGCAGCCACCGTAGGCCTTATAGCTATGGACCTATTTAGGTAGTTCGCTATTGTGTCGAACGTGTCTGAACCTACAAATATTCGGTGCCAGGGTCTGACACTGTCAGCGAATGTCACTGCAAGATTATTATAATATGCGGCGCTGTCCGTTTGTCCTTTTTGTAAAATAAAGAACCCAGCCAGCTTTGCTGAAGATGGAGAAACCTCCTTGTCAACAAAATTCAACACGGACGCACATGCTATTGCCACCACCACTGCCGTCATCCACTTCCTGACATCAAAGTGAGTTCTTACGCGCGCCGCAACGTTCTTATTGAGTACCAGGCCAGCACGTTCAAATGAACGCAGGGCGGCAATAGCAGCCGTGGTTGAATATTCCGTTTGATTGGACAAGAGCTTTTGTTCGCTTATTGCTATTTGCTTCTCTTCCGCCGCGCGAGTGCCTGGCTCCGGAGTTGCACGATTGAGAACATCTATTACTGCTGCCCGCGCAATTTCTTCTATCCTTTCACCGACTGGCAATCCACCATCACGATCTTTCAACCACGACATGAGGCGATCAGAAAGAATAGATGGGAGCTTGTCATTGACAAGCCACGGCAATGCCGTAATCAACAAAAGATGATTCGTAGTGACCAGTCCATTGATTTTTTTCTTTTGTTCCAACGCCTTCCCGATAGCAACCGTCACCTCAAAACAAGGAGTATCATATACCCCTGTTGCCATCGCCCAACAGATTAACATAGGAACAAACGAGGCATCGATACCCTCCCGTTCACACTCTGTTTTCAAATACGATTCTACATCTGATGCCCGAATGCTTTCAAGATCTGCATCTAGCAATGGCTTGGAAATTGAGAGACTACGACTGAAATGGTTTTTAAGTGTGGTGAATGAAACTGCCTCATCATCGAGAAATCGACGCACTAGAAACTGTCCACCAGAAGTCGCCGGAAGAATCACAAAAAAATTGGCGAGGATGGCTTCGACAAAACCCCATTGGTCAGGTGTTAGTGGTGTAAGGACTGCGCGCTTTTGCCACCCGGAAAATAATCTGACAACCCATGCAGCAACCTCTCCCGCAGACATGTCAATGAGTCGGGCGCCTTCTGTTAGAAGAATAAGATAGGATGAACTGAAGACCTGCTGCAGAACTTCTGTTTTTATGCCCTGAGGATATCGGTTGCTCCAACAGTAATCAGGTGATGCATGGAAATAGAACAGGTCAACGTCAATGCCGCGCTCAAACAGCATTCGGCTAATTTGACTATACATCCTTGTTCTCTGTTCAAGTACTGAGCTACTGTCTACAAGCATTAAATAGTGCGGTCGCCGTTTCAAATGCTTAAATACGACACGAGGAAATCCGCCGCCGCTTATGGTAGAGCGGATGGAAGCGCTGACATCGACAAACCGATGATTTCCCTCTTCACGTTGCTGAAGCTGCCTGGTCCATTCGTCGAAATCTGGTGATCCCTCGATATCATGCTGACGCAACGGTAGGTCTATTGCAAATGGAGGCTTGCTGACATGTTTAGCAACGCGTTTCTCATACAGAAGCGCAAACAGGAAACGTCCTAGCAGTAACCCAATCGCTCCAGTGAGAAATGCAATTTTTAGACGATCGAGTTCAAAGGTTACCGGTGTCATTGGCAGTGTTACTAGCGGCCTGATCTCTACTCGTGCTGTGATAGTTTCATCGAGAGGCCGCTCTCGTTTGATAGAATCCGGGGGTTCAACGACAGGTGTGGGATCTTTGGCAATAGGTTCCTTCGGTCCTTGATTAGAATAATACAGGGATAGTGCTAACAGACAAAAAAATCCGGCACCTACTCCAAATATCGCCCGGCGTTTTTTTTTCCGCCGCACGCGCTCGGACTCTTCTGATTCCAAATAATCTCCGGAAGCCGAACCTATTCCTGCGTTTCTCGCGACCCTTCTCCATGCCAACTCAAATTCGGCGCGAAAATTTTTCTGCTGTTCTGAAGTTGAGCATACAATAGGTCCCACTAATCCCGATAGCTCGTCACGAGTGCCAGAATCGGATAGATCTCTGTTTGATTTTTGTAAAAAATATTGGACGACAAACGCAATACGTTTCCCATCATCAGGAGTAATCACAAACCGCTTTTCTCGTAGCGTCGCTATCAGCGACGTGATTAGATCTTCTGTGAAGGTACCCTTAGTCATATTAAGTACGTCGAGACTAGGCAAAAAGTCCCGTCAATCTTGCAAGTTCATTTTTTTCTTTAGCGATGATGCTGTAACTCGCAATAAGCTTATCTCTCGAAATGTCAGTGATTGCTCGATCGGCCCTAATGTCATCTATCAAATAAAATATCCACGTTATTAATTCAGCGGTCGCAGGCCTTTTATCGGCGCTACTATTTCGCAGCTTAGTAGAAAACAACGTGATATATTCCGACAACCTTCCATTGATGCGTTCCATCTCCATGTCTGTTGCTTCGCTAAGTTGCTGCCGCAACTGATTCATAACAATTTCTTGCAATTGTTCTGGTTTCGGAAATTCAATGTGATAGAAAATACAGCGTCTAAGAAATGCTTCCGGAAGATTTTTCTCAGAATTACTTGTCAGAATGAGAAAGATATTTTTTGAACCTTTTTTGAACCTCCTGTTGCCGTCTTCTTTGACGGAGAACTCAAATCTATCCAACTCGTTCAACAGATCATTAGTGAAATCTCTTGGCGCTTTGTCCACCTCATCGATAAGGACCACTGAACTGCGCGCACCCAATCCGTCAAACTTAAATGTCTCATCACTCACAACATCATTGGTCAGGCGATACGGAGGGGCTTCAGCTGACTTTGGGTCGCTCAGGATTAGCGCTTGTCCAAACGCTTGAAGCTGAATGTACTTTGAAGGTTGGAGTGGCCCTTCACGAGTGGACTGTCCATCACCACTGAGATGTGCATCGTGAAAATGCGAAAGAGCATCGTAGATGTAGAACAAGTCACTATATGAAGAAATAGTCTTTGTATGAAAAATCAGCGGCTGGCTCAAATAATCTTTAGGATGGCTTTCGTAAAGGTCTGCCGCCAATTTTTCAGCAAGCCTCGTTTTTCCGGTGCCCGGTTCGCCTGTTAGCAGCAGTGGCTGCTTTAAGAGTATGGCAACTTCAACTGCCTTACGCAAACCTGGCGCGATGATGTAGTCGGACGCCTTGAACTGAGGGCCAGGCTTATCCAGAAAACTTTGCGTGAAATCAAACTTAGAGATCGGCTTATCAGTCATGTTGATTTGTATTTCTTCTTCCTTTGATAAATGCACGCAGTTCCACTTCAAGTATGGGTATGTCGTCCCTGTGACTCTCCAGAATCTTTAGTGCCTCCTCCGCCGTTCCAACTTCCGGATCGATTTCATTTTGTGACACCCACTCCCGGAAATCGTCCTGTTCGAGCGCAGGCAATGGTTTCAATGGATTTTCGTGAAGAAAAGAAACATCAGGAATTGTCTCAAGATGTCTCGCAACTACACTCCTGAATGACCTTAGCTGCAAAAATCTCTGTTCAGCAATCAGGTGCCAGAAAAAAAAGAGTTGAGGCCTAACTCCCCTCTGTTCCGAGTCATAGGACAGTGACTTTTCGATGAAACTTGTTATCCCTGGGCGTATGGTCCCGAAAGTTTTCTCCGATACGCGCAGAAACAAAAACACCTGCCTCCGCTGACCCACATCGGGTATATTATACAAATCTTGGAACGTCCGTGCTGCGGCACTCCGGACATCACTTCTACCATGTATTCGATTATAAATCCGTTCGATTATTTCCTCCTGGCTTCGGTCATTCGCATAGAGCTCAATCACCTTGTCTTTGAAGTTGTGCAGGTTTGGATCAGCTAAGTACAACCAGGGTACAGGTTGCGACGCATCATGATCTCGTGTGAAATTCTCAAACAACAGCTTTATCGAAAGCCCTTCAGGCGAATTTTTCAGTTTGTCAACAGTAAGATAATGGAACACGCTCCTTGAATTGATGTGCGTTTGATAATGGTCACGAAATAGACTTCGGATCGGATTCCTGCCACAGGTATAAGCGCGTTCAAGCTGCACCTTAAGTCGTTTTCCGGGCAACCATTGCTTTGCTTTAAGAATTGGATCGTTTTCAATGCTCGTAAAGATCCCCCACACCTGTTCACTGACTTCCCTCCCTATTCCGCGATAATGTACTGGCTGAATTGAAGATTCATTGCCTGTTAAAGATTCAGGAAGCACTGCACGCCATTGCTCCTTAGATGCAAGGTCAACTATGGCAGATCTGAATGCATCAATCATGGACGTGTTTTTTTTGAACAACTGTGTGTAAAACTGTCGCGAAAAAACGTAAGCCTCCAGATCAGCTATACGGTAGTATGAAGCGATGACAATTCTAATATTGTTCGCGAAGAGCGCAGTCACTTGATCACGTGTAGAGCAACCATTCAGAAATACAAACCGAAGGTTAGGGCATTTGCCCAAGAGATTGGCAAGCCCAGTAGCACTTCCTGTTTCATTCTCAAAAAATATCCGCGTGCTATCTGCGTGGCCACTATAGTGAAAAGCGACAATGTCGTCCCTGCGCTCATTTACATCTTGCATCAGCTGTTCAATCGTCGCCTCATCGCCGGATCGCGAGATAAACGTAAACTCACCATAGAAACACGATTCACTTACTTGCCTCCTCTCCTTCTCGAGATATTGCAAATACTCTTGGGGCCTTTGCGCAAAATACGCCAGCATCACGGCTTTGTTCATAAATCATTAAGTTAACGTAATGCGCCTATTGGAGTGCCTATGAACGATAATAACACCTAATAAGAACACCATTTACCTCAACTCTAGGCAAACAAAATGGGTTCTAGAACTAATGTACACAAATCATGAAATATTAACAATCACCCTATGACTTGAATTGAGTGTTGGAGCTGGAACGAGAAACCTCACTCCCGTTATCAAATTATTAACAGATCTAGCGACGCACTCAGACATTTCCTATTTCTCGCGCTCATCCAATTTGAATGTTCTCAAATATTAGTAACTTATTTAACGAATTTAATTTCCCCCTAGCACGCGACCTTTAAGTCTATCCCGGAAAAAACTACTGTTGCTCGAATTTCCGTAACCGGCTAGTATTTATTGTTGTCAGTAGTTGAGCTGCATTGTCATGGCTTTTGATGGTTGAGTGCCGGAATGCTATCATGAAATAAAACCCCATGTCTATGGCACAGCAAACTATACATGCCGTCTTTGTCGGGATCAACGCGTACAAACAAAGTCCCTTATCCGGCTGCGTTGCCGACGTGATCAGTCTCGATCTCTTCCTTCGGGAGTTGGTTAAGTCCCAGCCGGACAACAAGAAAATCAACTACAACCCCAAATATTTTTTGGGCGCCTCAGCGATAGATCTCTTGAGAATTGAACAATACAAAGACGAAGAAGGCGTAAACATTGCC
>JASGJX010000030.1:0-149251 GCA_049840655.1 Chryseolinea sp. | reverse complement strand
ATGCGTAACATGAGCTTCCGCGTAACGTTTAGCTTCCGTATTGGTAAGATGAGTGTTGATCAGCGTCCTTCGCGCAGAAGATCAATTACACAACGATGACTTGAAAGAAGGTGGCGACGGCGGCGGCGGTGGCATGGAAGGCGGACAAGGTGGCGGCCAGGGTGGCCAGCAACGCGGCGGACAGGGTGGCGGAAACCGACCCTTCCCGGCTACTGGAAATCAGGCGGCTGGCGCGGCAAAAGCTGCAGCTGCCGGCGGAGCAGCGACTGCACAGCCCTTCCAGGTGCTGATGCCAACGCTGTTGTAAACGCAGAAGGTACCTGGAACTATACCGTTGACTCACCTCAGGGTGGCGGCGGCGACGTATTATCAAGAAGGACAACGGTAGCTATACCGGCATCATCACAAACAAAAGATTTAATCGCGAGACACCACTTTCATCTGTAACCTTGAGCGGCAATGAGCTTTCATTCCAATACACGACGACAGGACAAGGTGGCAATGAAATGGTCGTAAAAGTCAGGTCGATCATTAAGGAAAATGAGTTCACCGGAGAAATGACTGTTGGACAGTTTGGAACTTTCCCAATCAAGGCGACTCGTGCTAAGTAAGGAAGCCAGGCATCGCCGGCTCCCTAAGCATACCAGCGTATAGATAAATGAACTGCTCGATAAGGGCAGTTCATTTTTTTATCACATAAAGGCAGAGTAAACTACCGGCCCTTATTCTGAAAAGCCTCAATGGCCAGCGACTTGATCTTTTTTACCCGGGATGGATCAACCGTTCTGAGAAGATATTCGCTGCCCTCGTCAGATCCCATGCCTGCGATCGCGGGATTCTTATAGATCATTTTGCTCGGCTCATTGGCCATCGCCGAAAAGTGAATTTCCTGAGCACCGGATTTCGAGACGATATCCGTGACAGTATTTTCATTCACGCCGGAACCAGGCATAATGACGATGCGCCCGGCAGCACGGGCAACAAGTTCACGAAGCAAATCAACACCATCAATCGCCTGCGGTTTTAGTCCCGAGGTCAGGATGCGATCAAAACCAACTTCGATGCAATCTTCCAACGCTTCAAATGGATCGCGGGTCATGTCGAATGCCCGATGACAGGTGACTTTGAGCGGCTTTGCTTTTTGTATTAATTCTGCACACCGCTTTTTATCTATCGTTCCATCAGGCAACAGTATTCCAAACACGACACCATCAATGCTCAGCTTTTGAAATTGCGAGAGATCACGCTTCATGGCATGGAACTCATAGCTCGAGTAGCAGAAGTCGCCACCTCTCGGACGAAGCATGGCAAATACATCCAGGTTGACATGTTGTCTCACAACCTCAACGACACCTGCCGATGGGGTTGTTCCTCCTTCACCCGGGTTGTCACAAAGTTCAATGCGATCTGCACCGCCTGCATCAGCTGCCAGGGCGGAGGCAATGTTATAAACTACAACTTCTGCTTTCATGAAAAATAATAGGCGGAATCAATCAATTTATTTCCGGACTTGTCGTGTACGGCGTAGTTAAAACCCTTTTGCAAACAGAATGCGCCGTAGTCGCCGGTCTTGTTAACAGCTAAAAAGCCGACCTGAATTTCTTTTGCGCGTTCCGGATTCTTTTTCGCAATGCGCTCAACTGCGAGTCTACACGCATCCTTCGGACTATTCCCCTGACGCATTAATTCCACTACCAGGTGACAGCCTACGATTTTAATTACTTCTTCACCCATGCCCGTCGCAGCAGCGGCACCAATTTCATTATCTACATACATGCCGGCACCAATAATTGGAGAGTCTCCTACCCGACCATGCATTTTGTAGGCAAGTCCGCTTGTTGTACATGCTCCCGACAAGTTTCCGCTGGCATCAAGTGCAACAATACCGATCGTGTCATGATTCTCAACGTTGATGATGGGTTTATACTTTGCAGTCTTTAGCCACTCTTTGTACGCCTGCTCAGATTTCGGTGTAAGCAGCTTTTCCTTTTTGAATCCATTGGCGAATGCAAACTGCTCTGCACCCTCTCCAACCAGCATCACGTGCGGTGTCTTTTCCATTACAGCTCTCGCAACGGAGATCGGATGTACTATACCCTGCACAAAGGCCACTGATCCACAGTTGCCATGCTCATCCATGATGCATGCATCTAGCGTCACTTTACCATCGCGGTCAGGCAAACCTCCGAGACCCACTGATGTTTCATTGGGATCTCCCTCAGGAACACGGGCCCCTGCTTCTACGGCGTCCAATGAGCGGCCATTAGCTGAGAGCACCTTCCATGCTTCGACGTTGGCTGCCAGGCCAAAGTTCCAGGTGGAAATAACGATAGGACTATTGGCCGCGGAATGCGGCATTGAATTGATGGCCGGCAGCATGGCTCCCATGGCCGAAATCTTCAGGAAATCGCGACGCGTTTTCATGTTGCAAAATGTCTGTTTATTCAAGTCACATGAAATTGCCGGCTGAACTATGATCTCTCTTGCCGAACGTAGCAGATGGCGATTTCACAGGATGTTGTCTCGCCAAGGTAACAAATTGCTGCGATCGAATCCATCAATCCTTAATTACCCTTCGCGCACCGCGGAAACGCTTGATATAATACTCAGCATACAAATTGGTCTCCACCACTCCCAATGAGCTCGAAGAGTGGATAAACTTGATATTGTCTTTCGACTTCACATCAGTTACAAGACCGACATGCGTGATCGCGTTCTTACTTTTACCCGTTGCAAAGAAAACAAGATCACCAGGCTCAAGATCATTCATCTTCCGGATCTCCTTCCCAACCTTGCTTTGCGCTTCAGAACTTCGTGGTAATGCAACATCCACAGACTTGAACGAATTCAATAACAACCCGGAACAATCCATTCCTGAACGCGTAGTACCGCCGTACTTATAAGGCGTTCCAAGGAAAGTTCGTGCCGTAGAGATAACCTTTTCCACATCCGTTGATGGCGTTGGCACTGATTCTGCAACATCTTCTGAAGTTTTAATATCAGACTCGGGCTCTACCTTTTCAGGTGCGTGCGCAACTGCAGGTTCCTTCTTAGCCGTTGTGCGCCTTGCTACATTTTTGTTCGAAGCACACGAAGCAAAAAAAAGTGTTGCTCCAACGCAGGCGATGAGGGTAACCTTTTGCTTAATATTGTGTTGAAAAAATAGCATACAGCTAAGGTCAGCTTAAAAAATAGTCCTTCAAATATAACTTATTAATGGCATTCACAGAAGTTACAACGGACATCATTGGTCGATTGTTATCCATCGTTGGCGAATCAAATGCAATACTCGACGAAGAGGGCCGTTATCGCTATGGACATGATGAGACGGAGGACCATAATTTTCTTCCCGATCTCGTACTGAAACCAGGCACCACAGACGAAGTAAGTGCCATCATGCACCTTTGCAATGAGCACTCAATACCTGTAACACCCCGCGGCGGTGGAACAGGCCTGAGCGGCGGTGCTTTGCCCGTGCAAAAGGGTGTTGTGATATCAATGGAAAGATTCAACAGGATTTTATCAATCGACGAATTGAATCTTCAGGCGACAGTAGAGCCGGGTGTGATTACTGAAGTGTTTCAAATGGCCGTTAAGGAAAAGGGATTGTTTTATCCTCCCGATCCAGCCAGCCGCGGGTCCTGCTTCATTGGAGGCAACGTTTCAGAAAACAGTGGCGGTCCTAAGGCTGTTAAATACGGCGTGACCCGCGACTACGTCCTGAACCTCGAAGTAGTATTGCCCAATGGAGAAATCATATGGACCGGAGCCAACGTTCTAAAAAATTCCACGGGCTATAATCTCACACAACTGATGTGTGGCAGTGAGGGCACCTTAGGCATCATTACCAAAATCGTATTCAAACTGAGGGGCTACCCGCAGAAGACGGTATTACTGCTTCTTCCCTTCGTGACCAACGCTGAGGCGTGTCGTGCAATCGCTGAAATATTCCGCTCTGGAATCACACCCTCCGGGATGGAATTTTTTGAACGCGAAGCGGCAATGAAGACCATCAGTTACGTTGAAAAGATTACAAATGCGCGGGTAACAACGCCGTTCCCGGAAAATATGGATGCCTATCTTCTTTGTGAGCTCGACGGAAACGACGACGAAGTTCTTATGCGCGATGCGGAGCGGGTGATGAATGTGGTCGAGCAATTCATGGTGGGTGAAGTATTGTTTGCTGACACCGAAGCCCAAAAAGATGAGTTATGGAAGATCCGGCGTAACATCAGTCCGGCTATAAAGGCGTATTCCATCAATCGCGCCGAGGATGTTGTAGTGCCAAGAGGAAATCTCCCTGCTCTGATCACCGGCATCAAGGAGATAGGTCGGGCTGTCGGTTTCAATTCAGTCTGTTATGGCCACCTGGGCGACGGCAACCTGCACGTAGACATCCTTAAAGAAAACATCGGTGAGGACGCCTGGAATACGACTGTCGTAGAAGGAATTGGCGACATTTTTAAACTAGCCGTAAGCCTCGGTGGAACACTGTCAGGCGAGCATGGAATAGGTATAGCAAAGCGACCCTATATGCCTATTGCTATGCGGGAGGCCAATCTTGTTCTTATGCGTCAGATCAAAAAAGCGTTCGACCCAAAGGGTATATTGAACCCGGGAAAGATTTTTTGATTGTATTCTTTTTCATTCTTTATCAGCAAAAATTCCCGTAGTATCGGAATCGATTCCATAGGATCTTCCGATGCCCTCTTCAAAACGAATCATTGTTGTTGGTAGCTCGAACACCGACATGGTCATCAAGACCGAATCATTTCCCAAGCCAGGCGAGACATTGCTCGGCGGAGAGTTCTTTTTATTCCCTGGCGGCAAAGGGGCCAATCAGGCAGTCGCTGCTGCACGATTGGGTGGCGACGTCACGTTTATTGCCAAAACAGGCAACGACATATTCGGCGAAAAATCAAGAGCCCAGTTCACGAAAGAAGGAATAGTAACGGACTACATACACGTCGACGAAAAGCAGCCTTCAGGAGTTGCCTTGATAACAGTTGATTCGAAAGGTGAAAACACGATCGTTGTTGCTGCAGGATCGAACGGTACTCTCGGATCAGACGAGGTGAAAAATGCGGCAACCCGGTTTAACTCCGAATCGATCGTGCTGATGCAGCTTGAGATTCCGCTTGACACCGTAATATACGCTGCAGCACTTGCCAAAAGTAAAAATGCAACTGTGATACTCAACCCAGCTCCAGCCCGGGCGTTACCGGATGAATTGCTATCTAATGTCAACATCATTACTCCAAACCGTACAGAGTCAGAAACTTTATCCGGCATTAAAGTGACTGACACAGCATCGGCAACAGCCGCAGCGAAATGGTTTAGGAACAAAGGGATCAGCACGGTCATCGTCACTTTAGGCCAGCAGGGCGCATTTGTTTTTGACGATCGCGGCGGACGAATGATTGAAGCTCCGCAGGTTTCGGCCGTCGACTCTACAGCTGCCGGCGACATCTTTAATGGTGCACTCGCCGTTGCGCTATCCGAAGGCGTTGACATCGACAAAGCTGTGACACTGGCGAATCAGGCAGCTGCCCTTTCAGTAACACGAATGGGCGCTCAATCTTCCGCTCCTTACAAACACGAACTTGCATAAGAAGACGCGCCAGGCGTAAATAAGCACTCAACAAATACTCAGCAACCATGACCAACTCAGTCAGTACAAACCTCTCTACCGATAACGGCAGGTTTACACGCACCACACGAGCGACCATAATCGCGGCTGTGTTGGCTAGTATTTCGTCCCTGGGTTTTTGCCAGCAAACCACTGTCTCAATCAGCAAGGATGTGCTAAAGGACAAAATTAAAGGCGGCTGGGCCGGTCAGACCATTGGCGTAACCTTCGGCGGTCCCACAGAATTTAGATTCTGCGGTACGATGATTCAGGACTACGTACCCATAGAATGGTATGACGGATACCTGAAACACACCATGGAAAACAACGCCGGCCTTTACGACGACGTTTATATGGACCTCACCTTTGTCGATGTATTCGAGAAGCATGGTCTTGATGCTCCTGTCGAAGAGTTTGCAAAGGCCTACGCTAATGCCGGTTATATGCTATGGCACGCTAATCAGGCGGGACGCTACAATATCCTGCATGGCATTGGCGCACCCAAATCTGGGCACTGGCTGAATAATCCGCACGCCGACTGCATTGACTATCAAATTGAATCTGACTTCGCAGGACTTATGTCGCCTGGTATGCCCAATACCGCGTCGGAGATCAGCGATAAGATTGGTCACATCATGAACTACGGAGACGGATGGTATGGAGGAATCTATGTGGGAGCAATGTACACACTGGCCTTTACATCAAACGACATCCAATACATAGTCAAAGAAGCACTAAAGACTATTCCGGAGCAAAGCAGATTTCACCAGGTGATCAACGACGTAATTGGCTGGCATGCTCAATATCCAAACAATTGGAAACAAACCTGGTTCGAGATTGAAAAGAAATGGACGGAAGACTTTGGTTGCCCCGACGGTGTGTTCGTTCCATTCAACATCGACGCAACAGTAAACGCTGCTTATGTTGTACTCGGACTTTTGTATGGAAACGGTGATTTCACGCGTACTATGGAAATAAGTACGCGCGCGGGACAGGATTCTGACTGTAATCCATCCAGCGCAGGGGGCATTCTCGGTGCTGTCCTGGGGTACGATAAAATTCCAGCATACTGGAAGCAGGGACTCAAAGAAGCAGAGCCTATCGATTTCAAATACACAACGATGTCGCTGAACGACGTCTATGAAACTGGCTACAAGCACGCTCTGATGGTTATTGCCAAGAACGGTGGCAAGACCGACGGAAACGCGGTGACTATACGTACCCAGTCACCAAAACCAGTGAGACTGGAGCAGTCCTTTGAAGGACATCACCCTATCGCTAAAAAGAACATCGGCAAAACACTTGGCACTGATTACTCCTTCGACTTCGACGGCAACGGCTTTGTAGTGCTTGGAGAAGCGGCCCGTTATGATTCAAAATCAACATACATAGGCCGCATGGAGGTTTACATAGATGATAAACTTACAGAAACAGTAGAACTACCAGCAAGTTATACCACACGCCGATATGAACTTGCCTGGAAGTATCAACTTCCCAAACAAAAGCATCGCGTAACTCTCAAACTATTGAATCCCGACACAAGTCAGCCTGTAAAGCTCAACGCATATATAGTCTACTCTGATACTAAAGCACCAACGGGTGCAGTGAAATAACTCCGATAACTTAACCTAAAGCCGAACCGCATGTTTACCATACAAAGTTATCCAGTTGCTGTCCTGTTTTGTTTTGTTACGATGATTTGCTGGGGATCGTGGGCAAACACACAGAAACTCGCTGAGAAATCCTGGCGCTTCGAACTCTTCTATTGGGACTATGTGATCGGCATCCTGCTTATGTCTCTATTTTTCGCCTTCACACTGGGAAGCCTGGGATCAACTGGCCGAAGTTTCCTGGAAGACCTGCAGCAAGCCGACACGTCAAGTCTGCGATCCGCATTTATCGGTGGTGTTGTATTCAACCTCGCAAACATTTTACTCATTGCCGCTATCTCGATAGCAGGGATGTCAGTCGCATTTCCTGTTGGCATTGGTATCGCCCTCATCTGGGGCGTACTCGATAATTATCTTAAGATTCCTACGGGTAATGCTACGTTGATCTTTACCGGTGTAGCGTTAATAGCCGTCGGAATAATTGTCAATGCGATCGCTTACCGAAAATTGACGAGTGCTACCAATAACCAGTCAGCGGTATCAACGAAGGGGCTGGTGCTTTCAATCGTGGCCGGCATCTTAATGGCGCAATTCTATGGATTTGTAGTGAATAGCATGGTTGTAGACTTTACGCAACCAGAACCGGGAAGGCTAACCCCTTATACGGCTATCGTTTTGTTTTCAACTGGTATTTTCGTCAGTAACTTTCTCTTCAACACTGTCCTCATGCGAATGCCGGTACAGGGAAGTCCGGTAAGATACAGCGATTACTTCGCTGGTGACTTCAAAAGTCATATCACCGGTATACTGGGTGGCGTAATCTGGTGTGTCGGTATGGCCTTTAGTATTATCGCCTCTGAGAGCGCCGGACCTGCAGTCTCATATGGCCTCGGTCAAGGTGCAGTTTTGGTAGCGGCAATATGGGGTGTTTTCATATGGAAAGAATTTAAAACAGCACCTCAGGGGACAAACGCTCTGTTGTACCTGATGTTTGCATTCTTTCTGGTAGGGCTGGCGTTGCTGATCTACTCAAAGATGTCGCCCGCCGAAGGCATGTAAATCACTTCAGAACAATGACTGGTAAACGAAATTAAGAACCAAACATCATGAGATACTATCAACTGGTCGCGATGACCGCTGTCTTATCAATCATTGCATGTTCATGCAAGACACCGGAAAACAAATCGCAGTCCAACCAAAAGCTTGCGGTTCATAACAGAATGCCCGTGATTCTCGACACTGACGCTAATAATGAACTGGACGACCAGCATGCGATGGCGTATCTTTTTTACAATCAGGACACATTTGATGTGAAGGGAATCACCGTCAATACCACAATGGGAGGCGGCAACATAGATGCTCAATATGCTGAAGCAGAACGAATCATGAAGTTGTGCGCCATTGATTCCATTCCTTTGCTGAAAGGTGCCGACAAATCATTCGCAGCTATCGCACCAACAATCAGTTCGTCCGACTTCGATGGACATGATGCTGTCGACTTCATAATCAAATCCGCGAATGAAAATACAAATGGCAAACTTGTTCTCATAGCCGTTGGCAAACTTTCCAACGTTGCGCTGGCGCTGAAGAAAGATCCCGATGTGGCCGATAAGATTAAACTTGTTTGGCTGGGAACGCATTATCCCGATCCAGGAGAGTATAACCTGGAGAGCGACACAACTCCCGTTAACTATGTACTGGATTCGAAAATAGAAATGGAGATCGTGACTGTTCGTTGGGGAAAGACTACAGGTACCGCAGCCGTTACGCTTTCAAAGACCGATGCCTTAAAAATGTTGCCTGGTCTTGGCCCTAAGAGTGTTGGACCCATCACAGGTCGTCATGGAGGAGAATTCACAAACCTCGGTGACTACCTGGCTAATTTGTTTGAGCACATTCCGTATGATCAGGGTCACAATGCCCGCGCGCTTTTTGATATGGCCGCAGTTTCCGTTGTCAAGGATCCATCTTGGGCACAAAACGTAACAATACCAGCGCCTAAGTTGGTAAACGGTAAGTGGGTAGAACGTCCCGGCAATACCCGAACAGTAAAGATCTGGGAGAACTTCAATCGCGACGCCATCATTGGTGATTTCTTTAATTCACTGCACTATCAGGAGCATTAATAAGGATCAGACCATTTGCATCCCCGACAGAAATTCGGAGATGGTAGAAAATGTACAGCCTTGTTTAGTCATCCATGAAAGCAGTCGTTCAAATCGGTCGCACATTGATAAACCCGAATTCCGTTTCACATACCAGGGCATTCCCAGGTGCGGCAGGGTGAGGTCTGTAAATTCCCACGGATGAAAGTACAGATTGAGATACCCGTCACTCTTCATTGTAGTCGCGCACGCGTGGATGTAAGCTGCCAATGGAAAGTTGTGGAACGAGAGCCAGAACAATGGAACTCGTAGCGATGGCGTTGCCGAGGCGGGCAACTGCCAAACCTTTCCAAGCGTAAACAATGTGCGCGGCTTGCTTCTATTGTCATATCGCCCGGGCAACCACACTGGATTAATGGACGAATTGTAAGTGTATCCCGCCTGCTCAATTGCTGCGTCATCGACAGGCATCATCCTCGGCATCCTGAAGCCGGTCACATTCATTCCAGACAATTCACTCAATGCCTGACGCGATTCAAGCAAGTGCGAATCACTAAATGCTGAGTGATAGTAACCATGAGAGGCTAGCTCATGACGCTCCGCCCGCAGTCTACTGATGATACTTTCTGAGTTCTGCGCGAAGACAACAGTGCTAAAAAATGTCGCGTGAGCCTTATACTTTAAAAGCAGATCCAGAATCACCTTACATCCTTCTTGTGAAATGGCTAACTGTTCTTCAAGTGGAATTCGCTTCCCGTACTCAAACGGCATATCGAATTCCTCAATGTCGAATGAGAGTAACACGTTACTCATCGCTGAACTGTATGAGGGTTTGTCTCACGCACTCCAGCGTAGTTTGTATCACGGATGAAATATAACGGGCGATGTTTAGATTGAATGACAAGTTTACTGATGTAAAGCCCGACAACGCCTGTCATCAAAAGCTGAAGGCTTCCGAAAAAGATTACTGAAATCATAAGAGACGTCCAACCGGAAACGGCCTTTCCCATAAGATAGCTTATGATCGCATACGGCGCCAGCACCATGGATATAAAGAACAATAGCATACCCAGCGACGCAATCATCTGAAGCGGACGTACGCTAAACGAGGTAATTCCCTTAAGCCCGAATGAAACCATTTTCTTCAGGTTGTACTTCGAGCGTCCTGCGTATCGGGGACTTGGCTCGTAATCTATCGCGGTCTGCCTGAAACCTGCCCACTTTACCAGGCCGCGAATGAACAGATCACTTTCATTCAGGTGGGCAAACGCGTCAAGTACATTTCGGTTCATCAGGCGGAAGTCAGCGGTACCTCGCTCGAGTTCGATATCTGAAATTGTATTTAGCAAATCATAAAATAGCGATGAAGTCTTTCGCTTTATCCAGGGCAGGTTCTTATCATCTTTGCGACGCGTATAAACAACATCATAACCCTCCTCCCATTTAGCGATCAGTCTCTTCGCAACCTCCGGAGGATGTTGCAAGTCGCAGTCCATCGTAATAACACAGTCGCCGCTGCAAAGGTCGAGTCCAGCCTTTAAAGCATATTGATGACCAAAGTTTCGGGATAGTTCTATGAAGAATATCCTGGGATCGGCGTCAGCCTGTGCCTTGATCACATTAAGTGACTCATCACGGCTACCATCGTCCACGAAGATGAACTCCAATGGATAGCGAACGTCACTAAGTGCTTCATTTAGTTCATTCAAAAGAACGCCAATGTTGGCTGCTTCATTGAACACCGGTATGACAAATGAGATCTTTTTGGAGTTACCTGCCATGGACTTGTAAAGCAAAATCTTCGGGTATTCAATACGTATAAACGGGGTACCCGTTCAAAGGTAGCTAATTGCATCAAAAGAATGAATACTGCGCTTGGCCGGATCGTTATCAATATAAACGCAATCAGGACAACCAGTCCGGGTGTCCGTTCCTGAATTCAAGTACGTTGTGCGCAATGACCTGACCAACGTCGTTTGTTTTCGAAAAAACTGCTCGCTGTCGCTGAGCACTGTTGCCTTTGAAACAAACCTCGCGAATGGTATCAACAAACCGCTCATATTTCGCCTTGGTAACGTATGGAGACAGCCTGTCGAGCCACTCCAGAATATCCTTTCTAAGCGATTTAGTTTTACCAGTCGATGTGATTACAATTTCAGCATCTAATCCATAGCGAAGTGTCCTCCATTTATTTTCTCTGATGATCCATTTCTTTACTGAAGCGTGCTTCGAATTCCACTCTAACTCGTGATCACGGAACCACATGGCCAGCAAATGAACAAACGCTGCAATGGCATTCATTTCGTCGAGTGTTGCCGGTTGATCACAGAAGCGCAGCTCAAGCGTCCCGTAGTGAGGACTTGGACGAATGTCCCACCACAAGTCTTTCATACCCTGTATTGAATTTGACCTCAGCAGAAATTGATACAACTGTTGAAACTCTTTCCAGTTCTTAACAAGGTAAGGCATGCCTGCGGTTGGAAGCGCTTCGTAGGTAGTAGGCCGGCAAGCGCAAAGTCCTGTATCTTTTCCCTGCCAGAACGGGGAGCTTGCTGATAGACCCAAAAGGTGAGGAAGAAGATGAAAGAAAAAAAGCTGTGCTTTATACAATCATCTCCCGAGCGCATGCCCAGGTGAATATGCATTCCATATACGGCCATACGTCTAACGATCCACTGATTCCTGTCGATGAGTTGTGCATACCGATCGGAGTGCGTAATCAGAGAATCACGATAATCCGACAAAGGATGGGTGCCCGAAGCGCCAATGGCCAGGCTTTGCTGAGCTGCCAGAGTGTTCAGCAAACGGAACGAGTCAGATAGATCTTTATCAACCGCGTTGGCATCAGCACATACATCTGTCTTTATCTCGAGCGTACTTTGAAAGAACTCCTTGTCAAATTTTTTATTGTTGCTGGCATCCAATAAAGTCTGCGCCTTCGGCGTTAAATGTAATTGCTCACCTTCGAGAACCTGTAGCTCCACCTCCACACCGAGCGTCAATTGATCGCCAGCAGATTCAAATTCCAACCTCCCGTTATGTGATTTCTTCATCAATATGTGCATTAGACAGATTTTGTGTATAAAATGGTGTGCCAAAGTATTTAACTTCACCGCTTTCAACCGAATGCGTACATGTGTGGAATCACCGGAATCTTTGCATTTAATCTGGTCGGAAAATTCAACAAGATCCACGTTACCAACGCCACCATGGCTTTGCAAAAGCGTGGACCTGACTTTCAGGATATCTATCTTGATGATTCCGTCTGCCTCGGCCATCGTCGACTGAGCATTATCGACACCCGTTCTGTAGCCAATCAACCCATGTGGGATGAATCGAAGCGCTATTGCATTGTTTTTAATGGGGAAATCTTCAACTACAAGCAACTGCGTGAAGAACTACGCAAAGACGGTGTCTCCTTTACTACCGAGTCAGATACCGAAGTTTTACTGAAGCTTTATATCCGTTATGGTGAGGGATGCCTGAATCGGCTAAATGGCTTCTTTGCTTTTTGCATCTTCGATAAACAGGAAGACACTTTGTTCCTGTCCCGTGACCGCTTCGGCATCAAACCCCTCCTTTACGTTTATGACGAAGATAAATTCATCTTTGCTTCCGAGATGAAATCAATCCTTCAATTTGGATTGGAAAAGAAACTGGACTACAATTCACTGTACCTCTACCTTCAACTTAACTACATACCTTCTCCCGATACGATCTTTCTCGATGTGAAGAAACTGGCTCCCGGCCATTGTATGAAAGTCGGACGAAAATCACTGGAGGTGAAGAAATGGTACGAGATTCCTTATGATCGCGAGAAGTCCCCTGTGTCAAATCTGTCTTATCAGGACGCCATACAGCAGTTTAGAAAGTTGCTGAATGAGGCCGTACACAAACGTCTTGTTTCGGATGTGCCGCTGGGATCGTTTCTCAGTGGTGGTGTAGACTCCTCTGTGATTTCAGCTCTTGCTGCCAAACACAAACCTGACCTCCATACATTTTCAATCGGCTATCGCGACGAAAAATTCTTCGATGAGACGGAGTACGCACGCCTGGTGGCGAAACACATCAAGACCCAGCACACCGTATTCTCACTAACGAATGCCGATCTGTATAGCCACGTTCACAATATTCTGGACTATATCGATGAGCCTTTCGCTGATTCCTCAGCTATCGCAGTGTATATTCTCAGCAAAGAGACAAGAAAGCATGCAACCGTTGCCCTATCTGGAGACGGCGCCGACGAAATGCTAGGCGGTTACAACAAGCACGCAGCCTTTTACAGGATGATCCATCGCGGATGGAAGGAAGAACTCGTGCTCTCACTTGAAGGATTGTGGAACAAGATGCCTCAATCGCGCAATAGTGCTTTCGCCAATAAAATGAGACAGTTCTCACGATTCGCGGAAGGCGCCAGGATGAATTCACGTGACAGATATTGGAAATGGGCAAGCTTTGCAAGTAAAGATGACGCTCTCAAAATGCTCCATCCGGATCTTCGCATGAACATGTGGCTAAAGGAATTTGTCCCTCGCCGTAAGAATATCCTCCAACATTTGCCTGAAGGCGGCGAGACAATGAACGATATCTTTCTCACAGACATGAATCTCGTGCTTACGAACGACATGCTAACAAAAGTCGATATGATGAGCATGGCCAACGGACTGGAGGTGCGCGTTCCATTCCTCGATTATGAAGTCGTGAACTTTCTGTTTAGCCTTCCTGACTCTTATAAAATAAACGGCAACATCAGAAAGCGTCTGTTGCAGGATGGATTCCGCGACCTGCTTCCACCTCAGTTATATAAACGACCCAAGAAAGGTTTCGAAGTTCCCTTATTAAAGTGGCTCAGAACGGAGATGAAGTCCTTGATTATGGATGACCTGCTATCTGAAGATTTCATTGTTCAGCAGGGCGTTTTCGACTATAGTGAAATCAATCGACTGAAACAGCAACTATTTTCGTCTAGCCCAGGCGATGTACACGCACGTATCTGGGGCCTTGTTGTATTCCAATGGTGGTGGAAGAAATATATGGGAACAAGTGCGGCTGCATTGTCACAGGAACAGGGTTAAAAACGAGACCAGGTTCCAACGACTTAGCCTTACACTACAGCTTATCGATCGGCTTTCGCTTGTTGTCCCTTACCTTCTTAAAGTGCGACGGAGTCAGGCCTGTAACTTTTTTAAACTGATTACTGAGATGAGCCACGCTGCTGTACCCGAGCTCAGATGCAATCTCACTTAACGTAAGCTCTCCGTAGACAAGCAGCTCCTTTGATTTTTCAATTTTCTGAAGGATGTAGTATTGCTCAATTGTCGTTCCCTCTACTTCTGAAAACAGATTGCTGAGGTACGAGTAATCGCGTCCCACCAGATGTGCGAGATAATCTGACAAGTTGGTGTGAATCGCCTTGCCTCGCTGTACTATATCTATGATTGCATTCTTTATTTGTTCGATCGTCAACGACTTCTTATCGTCGATGAGGCTGAATCCTACAGAAGAAAGAGAATCTGAAATCTGTCGGAGATTATCGGTCGAAGGTTCGTCGCGCAGCGTCACTTCACCAAGGGCAACGTGTAGCGGCTTCATACCGATCTTTTCAAGCTCCTGACGTACCACCATCGAACAACGGTCGCACACCATGTTCTTAATAAAGAGTTTCCGTACTGGTTCTGCTTTGTCGTTCATTGCTTTCCGATCCAGCCCAAATGGGTATGCTTAAAGTCGTCGCTGTATTTCAGTCCGTAACCGCAGAGACGGTCAAAGGAACTGTGACCATATAACACCAGACCGGCAAACTGAAGTTCCATAATATTAAGATAGAGCCCTGCAATCCAACAGGCGGCGGCAATACCCTTATGATGTACCAGGTTATAGGCCATTGCACCAACCCGCGAATTGGCAAGGTATCCAAGAAAGGAAAGATCAGGAGCAAGAAAGAACGCCCAATACCACCAGCCTGGAACCGGGAGCTGGTAGTTCAAATATACCGTGGCCAGAAATTGAATGGCCTCTTCTATGCGTAATACATACTTCATAATCTACTATTCAATAGATCAAATATTTCTATACAGGTAAAACTATTCTATACCTGGCTGCTTCAGAACAAAACCAGTCTTAGCTTTCTCTTCTGCAACAATTCGTTTTACATCTGCCAACAACTTCTTCGCGTCGTAAATGATGCCATCTTTTACTGTGTATTTTACTCCGCCGACTCTTACCACTTTGTTGTCGTCTGTAAGTTTAATTGCACCAGTACCGTACAACACCTGAAGATTTTGAAGCGGATTTTGATCCACAATGACGAAGTCAGCGAGCTTACCTACTTCAACAGAACCGATCTCCTTATCCTTGCCTAATGCCTGCGCACCGTACAACGTCGCTGACCGAATGATCTCCAGTGGATGAAATCCTGCTTCACGAAGCAACTCAAGCTCCCGTATATACGCGAATCCATACAACTGGAAAATAAATCCGGAATCTGATCCTGTTGTCACGCGACCACCGCGATTCTTATACTCATTAACAAAGGTCATCCAAAGACGATAATTCTCCCGCCAGTTTACTTCCTCTTCTGTACCCCAGGAATGCCAGTAAGATCCATGCGATACTTTGCTCGGCTGATAAAATTTCCATAACGATGGTAATGTATATTCTTCATGCCACTCTGCACGGCGTGCGCGATGAAGGTCGCGACTTGCCTCATATATATTAAAGGTGGGGTCTATGGTGAAGTCCAGCGCAAGCAGCTCATTCATCACACTGTTCCATTTCTCAGTATATGGAGCCGCGGTTTGCTTCCACAAGTTGCCAGCTCCTTCAAACCGGTGCTGTTCATTCTGATAATTGTAATCCAGACGAAAGTCCTGAACAGTACGATCTGTAAACATGGCTTCCGGAAGTCCATACCAGTGCTCCATGCTGGTGAGACCTGCCTTTGCTGAATTCACAACATTCCATCGGGCTACATCCATTTGGGCATGGTGGCAGGCTGATCGCAGTCCCAGCTCCTTATTCTTTCTAAGAGCCGCGTCCATGATTTCAGGCGGTGCACCGAAGAATTTGATGCCATCTGCTCCTTTATTCTTATTGGCCACCACCCAGGCAATTGCCTGCTCCGGGGTGTTTATTGGCTCTGAACTGCCCATGCCAAATGCAGTGTAGGCCAGAATACGGGGCGCTGTAATCTCGTTTGCAGCACTCTTTTTTTTGTGATCGAGTACCCACTGAAGTCCATTGCCGGCCGATGGGTCCCGGATCGTCGTAATTCCATGTCCCATCCATAGTTTAAAGACGTACTCAGCAATTGGGGCTTGTGAACCACCGATATGTCCGTGCATGTCGATAAAGCCAGGCATTAAATACATTCCCTCGCAATTCAATTCGATACCCCCGGGCAGAAGTTTCGGACGCCTTTCTGGATTAATATCGACACCTGGATATCCTACGGTCTTAATCTCTACGATCTTGTTTTGTTTCACTACGATATCCGTTGGCCCAATGGGAGGCGCACCTGTCCCATCAATTAGCATCACTCCTCTTATAATAAGTTGGGAATAAGGCCCTTGTCCTTCCCTGGCGTCCGGTGCCGGCTTTACCTTCTCCTGGGCGACACACAAAAGGCCTGCGCACGACGCGTAGCAGGCAAAGACAATGAGTAACAGTCTCTTCATTTAGGTTGGTGTTTGAAACGCCTCAAACTACACAACTTTGCGCATTTTAAAGGGCACAACTATTTGGTCGTCACATAAATCGACGAGGCTTCCGCGGCGATGAAGTGACAATAATGACGGTCGAATTGAATACAGTCGTGTGGTGAATAAATGGCCTCAAATGCATGAAAATGAGCCACATCCAGAATAATCTACTCCCCTCTTAAATTTTACAAAATATTATAGGGCCAAAGCAGGGTTATACACAATGAGTTACTGCTCAATACCCCAACTTTTTGAAAACTTCACATTTATTATCGATTTCGGTTCAAATTTTACCCTACCTATAACGTTTTCAGTAATTTTTGTCACAAAGAGGGTCAAATATTACCCTATTATTAAAAAATTGTAGCACGAAATTCAAAAACACAACCAGAAACAAACCTAAAACTACACACTATGAAAAACTCGATTGTCTTTCTAGTACTGCTAATCGCGATAAGCGTTTTAGCGGTATTTATGCCGGCGGTTCCGACTGCGATCGTGACCGAAGGCATTAACTCAGGCGACGTAGCCTGGATGCTTTGTGCATCAGCCCTGGTGTTGCTCATGACACCTGGACTTGCATACTTCTATGGTGGAATGATCGACACCAAAAACATCATTTCGACAATGCTCCAAAGCTTTGTGGCTATGGGCGTAATTAGTGTGTTGTGGATCGTAGTAGGTTTCAGCATCGCTTTCGGTGATGACCTTGGCGGCGCTGGCCTCATTGGTAATCCTGCCACTTACTTTATGTTCTCAGGAGTTCTTGATGCTCCTCTTTTCGGAACTATTCCATTGGTCTTGTTCGCATTCTTCCAACTTAAGTTCGCGATCATCACTCCTGCTCTTATCACAGGAACATTTGCAGAACGTATTCGCTTCAAGTCATACGTACTCTTCATTATCCTTTTCTCGCTCTTTATCTACGCACCTCTTGCACACTGGACATGGCACTCAGGTGGATTCCTGTTTAAGATGGGTGTTCTCGATTTCGCAGGTGGTACAGTAGTACACATGTCAGCTGGTTTCGCTGCTCTTGCTGCTTCTATGTACCTGAAGAGCAAAGGTGAAGAGAAACACACGATGACTCCTGCTAACGTGCCTTTCGTACTTCTCGGAACTGGTTTGCTGTGGTTCGGATGGTTCGGTTTCAACGCCGGTAGCGCGCTTTCTGCTGGTGCACTTGCAGCTTCTGCTTTTGCAACTACTAACACCGCTTCTGCTGCCGCTGGTCTTGCATGGATCCTGTTCGATATGGCAAAAGGCAAGAAGCCTTCAGCTATAGGTTTCTGTATCGGTGCTGTAGTTGGTCTTGTTGCCATCACTCCTGCCGCTGGTTTCGTAACTATCCCAAGCAGCTTGTTCATCGGTACTTTCGCTGCCATCATCAGCAACATCGTTGTACACTGGAAGTCAACTAAGACTTCTTTGGAAGATACACTTGACGTATTCCCTTGCCACGGTGTGGGTGGAGCAGTAGGTATGGTAATGACAGGTCTTCTTGCAACGCAAGCGATCAACGGTGCTAACACAACTGGTAATGGCCTGCTCATCGACGGAAGCACACACCTCATCGTTACTCACCTCATTGCTCTCGTAATCGTAGTTGCCTTCAGCTTCTTTGGTGCACTTCTCCTGTTGAAGATCACAGATTTGATCTCTCCTCTGAAGGTATCTGCCGAAGAAAAGAAAGCCGGATCAGACTACAGCCAGCACGGCGAGAAGCTTTTCCCACTTGACTTTACAATGAAGGAAGAGATTGCTTAAGATCTCATCCAACGGTCCCGGTATATGCCGGGACCACCTATACCTCAACTTTGACTTCATTAACCTAAACCTAACCTAAACTGATGACGGACTTCTGACTTTCTCACTTTCATCTGCCTCTATTTGACACTTTGCTCTGATTCTACCTAAACCTAAACCTGTAAGCATTCGTCAAAAGCTGGAAGCGAAAGTTGGAAGCCGACATCAAAATGCCCAGGTCGGAATGTTGAAACCCTAACGATGTTCTGATCAAACAACTACCCTAAAACCAAACAACACACTTATGAATTTTAGATTTCTACGTGCACTCGGGTGCCTGGCTGTGATAGGTCTGTCAATCAGTGCCTATGGCCAGGATTCCACAAGATTCACTTTCGGAGGTTCGGTTGATACCTATTTCCACACATCATTTGGCTCACGTAACGCCTACACTACGATTGTCGACGATGATGGTACCATCCACGGCGGTCAGGCTACAAGTACATCTTTCGCAGATGGCAATGGCTTCGCGCTTGGTATGGTTAACCTTGTGGCTTCGTATGCTGGCGAAAAAGTCGGCTTCACTGCAGACGTCGTATTTGGTCCAAGAGGTCGTGCTGCAGTTTTCGGCACCGCGAGCGGCCAGGCAATTGTTAACCAACTCTTCGCTTACTACAAAATAACCGACAAGGTGACGCTGAACCTCGGACAGTTCAACACGTTCCTCGGTTACGAAGTGATCTCGCCCGCTGTCAACTTCCACTACTCAACTTCATATCTGTTCTCATGGGGACCATTCAATCACACAGGTCTTCGTGCAGACTTTGACTTCGGTAATGGATTCGTCGGCAAGCTCGCTATCATGAACCCTACAGACATTGTTGAATTCAATCCTGTAAACACTTATACCTTAGGATTGCAGTTGGGCAAGACCACTGATACTGGTGGTATCTGGTTCAACTTCCTCTACGGCGATCAGGACGGTAAGTTGGATGTCGACGTCGATCCAGACGGAGCTGTATCAGCAGGAACACTCTTTCAGGCTGACGTAACAACAGGATGGAATCTTAGCGACGCATTCTACCTCGGCGCGAACGCTTCTTACCAAATGGTTGGCGAAGGTGAAGTAGTAAACGGTACCTCCGTTAACAAACGCGGAAACGACAACTCTTCATTCGCTGGTGTTGCTCTCTATCCTAAACTTACCCTGAGCGAAAACTTCGCCCTCGGACTGCGCGCAGAATATTTCATGATCAAAAACTCCCACATCGACTACCTATTCGCTCTTGATGACAATGGCGATGGTAACGTGATGGAGTTTACACTCTCAGGTAACTACAAGGTAGGCGGGCTTACCTTCATCCCTGAAGTAAGAATCGATATGACATCTGAAGATTCATTCATCAAGAAGAGTGACCTCCAGAGCGGAACTGTAGACCAGACCATTTTCCCGACCCTGAATCTGGCCGCTGTCTACAAATTCTAACAGACAATAACTTTTACTACACCAGAACAAAAAACGATTACCTATGTCAAAGACAAAACTTGAGTACATCTGGCTCGATGGCTACAAACCAACTCAGAGCCTTCGGAGCAAAACGAAGATCGTAAAGAATTTCGACGGCACTTTGGAAGCATGTCCAGGATGGTCGTTCGACGGAAGCTCTACCGAGCAAGCTGACGGACATTCTTCAGATTGTCTGCTGAAGCCCGTAGCGGTCTTTCCAGATCCAGATCGCAAGAGTGCATACCTTGTTATGTGCGAAGTTCTCAACCCAGATGGAACACCCCACGCGTCTAACGGTCGGGCTACTATTGAGGATGATGACAACGACTTCTGGTTCGGTTTCGAACAAGAATACTTCCTGTGGAGTCCGGAAACCAATAAGCCCCTGGGCTTCCCCTCTGCAGGATATCCTGCACCACAAGGACCTTACTATTGCTCTGTTGGAGCAAAGAACGCCTTCGGTCGTGAAATTGTCGAAGAACATCTCGACATGTGCCTCGAAGCAGGTATCAACGTTGAAGGTATCAACGCAGAAGTCGCTACAGGTCAGTGGGAGTTCCAGATCTTTTCAAAAGGCGCCAAAGCAGCCGGCGATCAGGTATGGATTGCGCGTTACCTGCTCGAAAGAACAGCTGAGAAATATGGAGTTGCCATTAACTGGCATTGCAAACCACTCGGGGCAACCGACTGGAACGGCTCAGGCATGCACGCAAACTTCTCGAACGAAGTATTGAGAACTGCAGGCTCAAAAGATGTCTATGATGTTATCTGCCAGGCGTTCGCTCCCTATGTGAAAGAGCACGTCGCAGTATATGGTGCCGACAATCACCTTCGTCTCACAGGCAAGCATGAAACACAATCGATCGACAAATTCTCTTATGGAATTTCAGATCGCGGTGCTTCGATCAGAATTCCAATTGCAACCGTAGAAAACGGTTGGAAAGGCTGGCTGGAAGACCGACGCCCCAATTCAGCTGCCGATCCGTACAAAGTTGCCGCACGGATTATCAAAACAGTAAAGAGTGTTCCTTCTTACGTGAACGCTTAACAACTTTCAGGGCGTCTGGTTGTAGTTTGAAGTCGGGTAGCAATACCCGGCTTCTTTTTTTTTACAACATTCCAGAGCCGGCATAAACAAAAGTTTGCAGAAAGGCATCTGCTATTCTATACCCTGAATCTGATCCTGTGAACCCACAAACAGCATCAGCTCCTCCTCCATGCGCAGGCGATCCTTCCATAAATTCCTGCTAAAGACCATATGATACTTCCAGTTCTTGCGTGCAAGAAGTGATGGCGTGTACGCATGCACGTCTTTTGCCGAAAGACTCGTAAAGTATCTGACATCATCAGTAAGGATCACCCCAATGTGTTTTCCATCCCGAACAACACTGATATCCGTATAGGGCAATCCGTTAGCATTGAAATTGTAATCCTGGAGACGTTCCATGCTCCAACGCTTTAACCGACTACTCAAATACCACTCTACGGGATTGTTTCCCGTGTAGTGCGAGCTTGGCCTGAACTTTCTCTCCCCAACGTGTCGTGCGTATTCGAGATACTTCCGTAACAACCGAGGTCCCTCATTCTTCATATTCGAAACACGCAGCTGCTCAGGATTGATACTCGTAACGATAACAATCCGCTCACGCGCGCGTGTAACCGCTACGTTAAGGCGATTCTCTCCTCCTAGAGTGTTTAGAGTGCCAAACTGCATCGACATCTTTCCCTTCTTGTCGGGTGCATATCCAATCGAGAATATGATTATGTCTTTCTCATCACCCTGAACATTTTCAATGTTCTTAACAAAGAAAGAATCCGGCAATTTGAGACCCGCCCGAAGTACTTCGGCTTCGAGTTTATCGAGAATCAACATCTGCTGAGGAGCATTGAACGTAACCACTCCAACCTCCTTCGAAGGTTGTGTCCTGAGTATATCCAAAACTCTTTCGACAACAGAGTCTGCCTCTGCAGCGTTCATTTGATTATCCCACATACCAGCTACGTGGTGGTATTCTATTGCCGGTTCGTCATTGTTAAGCTGATCTCTATCGGGAAGCAACTGCAGGCGTCCATCATAAAAATGAGTGTTTGAGAATTCGATCAATTCAAGTGCGCGACTGCGATAGTGCCCATGCAGGTGAACTGTTTCAAGGTAACGACCCGAGAGTTCCAAAAGCGAGTCCACCTCTTCGTCAGGACTGTCAGAGTCATCATCCCAACGAACCTGGTAAAGTTCACTGGGACGTAACTGCTTATCATCGCCAGCAATCACCACTTGCTTGCCTCTGAAAATAGCAGGCAGACCTCGCTCTGCAAAACATTGCGACGCCTCATCAAATATCACCAGGTCGAACAACTCAGTCATTGGAAAAATCGCCGACACTGACTCCGGACTGGCCATCCAACAGGGAATCAGTTGAAATAGCTCATAGTAGTAGGTCGCTATCAGCCTGCGGATAGGCCATATCTTTTTCTTCTTCGTAACCTGGTGAAGCAGGTCCCGATAGGTTACGAGATTGTTTAGCCTGTTGTATTCCAGACTCTCATAAACCCGTTCGCGCGCCCGTACCAGTAAGATTTGTTTACTCAGGTGCTGCTTCTCCTCGACACACTCGCGCAGCTGCACCTGCAACTCGTCCATCTTCATAGAAGAAACAGATCGGAGAATTGGATATTTTGTTTCTATGTGATCAATCCAGGAAAGGCGAAGACTATTCATAAAGAGTTCTTCCATAACGGAAACACTCCAACCACTCACCTGATCACACAGTCTAGTAATAACGTCGCGTTCATGTGATTTCAATTCCGCCTTCAGCTTATCGTACTCGCACAAATTATCGAAGTCCCGACGCAACACCTTCAGATATTCAGGTTGTTTCTCCGGCTCAAGGACAAGCTGCTTTACCTGATATGGAGTAAGATACTGAAGCCATTGATCGCGTCTCTGAGGCACATGGCGAATCACACCCAGCAGTTCACGAAAAACATCTATGAATCCCTGCCGATCGTAACGTTGCAAATTGATGACTCCCTTAAGTTCGCGCAGCGTATTGTACACCAGCTTTGCGCGCATTGCCAGTTTCTGCTTTTCAAACCAGACCTTCAGTTCCGCCCTGTCATAGTTGGACGGCACTTCAGCAAGCCATTGTTTATTCTTGAGCTGCGTGAGATTATGTTCAAGATTCAACCTGCTGTCTATGCGTTGTTCCAGGTCCTTTAAACCTGCTGTGTTGTACGTCAGTTCATTGGCAACCAATACACGTTTGACAAGAAACTTCTCCTTACCGGTTAATTCCCACTTTATCCACTGAATCAGATTACGGCGTGCGTCAGTACACTGCTGAAGCAGTGCGATGAATTTACCAAGCTGATCTGCCGGCAGTGATACCTCGGGAGGATGATCCCCAAAGCAATTCAAACTTACGCGCTCAATGTTTGCCAGCCATACCAGGCTGGTTTCTTCGTCTGTTTCTCCAACCATCGCCTGGAAGAAGCGATAAACATCGTCGTCCTTCAACACACTGATCATGCCGAGGATATCATCTTCCTTTAAAAACAATGATGCGCAATCTTCAACATTCAGGCCCATGCCCAGAACCTGTTCCACCTGACCCGAGATCTCCTTTTGGTATTCTGGAATATCGAGCAGAGTTTTCTCGATGGCCATCTGATCAGAGACGTGATATTCTTCAAATGACTTTCGCTCCCGCCATACGAAGTGCTCGTCTTCCATGAAGATTGCATACTTCACATATGCCTTCATACGACGCAGAAAGTTCGGCACTTCCCGGAACTGAAAATACTGATATTCCTGCCGCATATTGATTGAAGCACCCTCCAGATCTGAGGTGAGATACAGTTCCTTTACAGAAACACCACACTCTTTGTCATCAAACAATGCAAACTTGAACTCCTCAAGTTCTTCAGTAATCTGATCGAGCCTGCGACACAGCTGAAAGAACTTCCTCTCTGTTTGTATGACATCAACAGTACGGTTCTGCGCTTTAAAGTCTTCAATGGCCTCAACCTGCTGTGCGATCTTTTGAAAGATCTCCTTTCGATCATTTCGAAAATCGTGCACAAGTCCCAGGAAATCCGATAGACCGGTCTTATCCAATCGTTCATACACGACATCCAGCGCAGCCCTCTTCTGACACACGAGCAGTACCTTCTTTCCGGAGGCAATTGCGTCAGCCAAAAGGTTGCAGATCAGTTGTGACTTTCCGGTACCCGGAGGTCCCTGAACTACAATAGATCTGCCGTTTTTTACGGCCTTAATGGCCTGTTCCTGCCACGCATCCAGAACGAATGGCGTGTAGATGTTCTCCTCGCTGATGCTTTCAGTAGCCGCACCGTTGGGTTTGATGCCATTGATATTCTTTTTTGAAAAGAAATCATCGAGATCTGGTACAGACTGGTTATCCATCATGTGCAGATAATCGGGCACAAGTTGAGATCCGGACTGAGGGAATATTCCAAGCACAGCCTCGGGAAACAATTTTAATTCACCAGTGCGATGCTGTTCTTCAAACTCCTGTCTCCTGTACGTTTCAAATGGTAAAAGCTCATCCTGGAAATTAGCCGAGTTAAAATTGATCTCGATCTTATCCTTTAACAGCTGATACAATTGAGTTCTGAAAACCGTGCTGTCGCTATCGAATTCTTCGAAGCTGGTTTCCAATAGTTCTTCATCCAGTTTGACATCATTAAAAAAAGAGAATGCCAGAAGAAATGATTTGTTCAGGGTGATGCCTGTTTCTTTTCTGGGATGTAACACCCAATGTTGTCCTTCAGCCACGAGTGTAACCGGAAAAAACAGCAGCGGACAGCGGATCAATGTGCCATCCATGAATTTGCCTCTCACAAACGGCCAGCCTACATGCAAGTCCCTTGAACCTGTCTCCTCAAAGATGAAACGGTCGACGCGCTGTAACTTCTTGAGCTTGTCGCTGGCAACGTTGTTCGATTCCATGCGACTATCAAGTACCTGGCAAAGCATTGCTGACTGGCCTGCAATCAGTGCATTTATGACAGAGAAGGACGGTTCCCCATTCAGGTGTCCAAATTCCTTCACGTCGATTAGCTGCTCTCCCGGAAGTCGCAGCAACATAAGTGAGCGATTGTTTCCTGAAAGATTTGTTAGTCGACGTAAATAAGTAGCCAGTACGTTCTTCGCCGGTTCGGTCATGCCCACACTCAATAATAAACGGTTATAATTCTAAACGCTTGAAATGACTTCCAATTATAGTGGTTCATTCGATGACTACTCTACTATTTTCAGATATGGCTCAAGTCGCTGAACCTTAGTGTCATCAAACATTGGAAGTAACACAAGGTCTGAAACGGACTTGAATCGGCCATGCTGAAATCGGTAGGCGACAATCGCCCTGGCTTCCTGCCGGCTCAGGTAAGGATGCCCATCCAATCTGCCTTCATCCGCATCGTTCAAATCAATCCTATCTGGCAGAAAATCAGGGGCTACAAAGGCCAACCGCACCACATTCGACAGAGCCAGTGAGTCCAATCCAAACACCTCTGAAAGCTGCTCCACATGCACAAAACCGCCCAACGCACTTCGGTATTTTATGATTCGCCTGGAAAGCTTTCCCCCTATTCCCCGCACTGCCTCAAAACGTGCAGTATCCGCAACATTAACGTCGAACCTCTCCTCCGATTTTTTAGTCACCCATTGCTGATTCCTGACAGGACGGGGCCCGTCAATTGAATGCAGGTGCCCTTTAGATCGCTTCTGAAAATCTGCGGATATTTTAACATGAGCATCCACTACAGACCAAAATGCAGAATCGATGCCATAGATCTTTAGCAAGTCCTCGCTGGTTCGGAACGCACCACCCCTACTGCGATAGGACATTATCCGCCGGGCGGTCTTGTTGTCGAAACCAAGCCGCAAAAGTTCTTCTTCGGTCGCTGTATTGGGATCGAAGTCAAAACTCTCCTTCGTTTTTTGTGCAGTTAATACAATAGTGTCTGAATTTGAAACGTTCATGCGCCAGGCCGCAGCCAGGCTATCGAGGCGAATCAAATCCTGAGGATCAGGAGCCCAGGTCCTCACCCTCCACCATCTCCAGGCAGGCTCCGATAGCGTGAACACCAGAAGCACCGGCAGCAATACCATAAGGCCATTCGCCTGGGAGGTATTGAGTGCAAAAAAGGACTTGATCCATCGTCTGAGTGTTTTAGCGCCCGAAATCGATGAAGGTGAAACCGGTCTGCCACGGATCTTTTTCATCGGCCACGATGGTTTTTATGTTAAACCTAATGGCTTGGATTGAATATTCAGGATGACTCAGAAAACGGAAATCCTGTCTATTTTTTCGATTGCAGCCAACTCATTCTCAAGTTTTTGCGTACTAGGCTTCAGAACATTCACCCAATTATTATTTATACTGATTCTAAATTGGTGAATGGGTGACATTTGTCATACTTCGCTCTTCATCAGACTGTACTTTTGTAGTCCAACAGATGACCCAGAATTTTAAAGCACTCGTCCTCACGTACAAAACCGCACCGGTCGAAATCCGGGAGCAGGTGTCGCTCAATGAAGAAGGCTCCAAAAAGCTGCTGGGATTCATTCGCGACTACGCAACAACCAACGATGTTTTGGTTGTGTCCACGTGCAACCGCACTGAAGTATACTATCTCGCGGACCAGGACTACTCAGAAGTTATTTTCAGAGGTCTGGAAATGATTAAGGAGATTGATGGCGGATTCAGGGTACATTTTGAGCAACTCTCCGGTCAGCACGCTGTTCAACATCTTTTTGAAGTAGCGATGGGCCTTGACGCTCAGGTAATCGGCGATTTGCAGATTTCCGGGCAAGTAAAACGTGCCTATCAATGGACAGCCGACGAAAACATGGCGGGTCCCTTCCTCCACAGACTTCTGCACACAATCTTTTTTGCAAATAAGCGCGTCGTTCAGGAAACTTCATTCCGCGACGGTGCTGCCTCTATATCTTACGCAGCCAAAGAATTGGCTGAAGATCTGATGTCTGCTGTTCGCGAGCCAAGAATTCTCGTTCTGGGCGTCGGCGAAATTGGACAGGATGTTTGTCTCAACCTTTCGGATACACGCGCTAAGGTTAAGATTCTGAACCGCACCATTGAAAAGGCACAGGTTCTCGCTCAGCGATGCGGATTCGAGTTTGGGGGCATTGAAGAACTGCAGACTGAACTCGGACGTGCTGATGTTATCATCAGCTCCATTTCTGCTCAGCAACCTCTGATCACACCTGAAATGGTGTACAGTCTGAATATTCACTCGCATAAATACTTTATCGACCTTTCAATGCCGCGCAGTGTGGCAGCAGAGGTTGATAACATTCCAGGCACCGTGCTCTATAATCTGGACGACATCCGTGAAAAAACCGATGTCGCCCTCGAACGTCGTAAGGCGTCAGTACCCAAGGTGCAGGCAATCATTGAACAAGCTAAGTCAGAGTTTGAAGATTGGTCAAAAGAGATGATTGTCTCTCCTACCATTCAAAAGCTCAAGAGTACGCTGGAACAAATCCGTAAAGAAGAACTTGCGCGGTTTCTCAAGAACGCCAAGCCGGAAGAGGCTGAAAAGCTCGAGGAAATGAGCCGCTCGCTTATGCAGAAGATCCTCAAGTACCCTGTGCTTCAACTTAAGGCTGCCTGCAAGCGTGGCGATGCCGAGTCGTTGACGGAGCTTCTGAATGAGCTTTTCAATCTCGAGGATCAACCTGAAAAGTCCGGCAGATAATCTTCAGTCGCATTTTTTCTACCCTGCGACCCTCGCTGTAATTTTGTTTATTTACCTTCGACAGATAGCGAAACGCGTCTGCCATTGTTGCATTGAGTACTTCGAAGAATGGGAGAGAAAGAATTCATTGAGCTCATCAACCAGCATCAGGGCCTCATACATAAGGTTTGCATTATGTATGAGAATGATCCTGATGTGCGCAATGATCTGTTTCAGGAGATAGTGTTTCAGCTATGGAAATCATTCAAAACCTTCCGGGGCGAGGCCAAGATCACTACGTGGATGTATCGCATTGCATTGAACACCGCCATTTCAGGTTTCAGAAAGCAATCGAGAAACGTTAAGACTGAAGATCTCAGGGAATTGCATTTTAACATTTCCGACCACTGGGCCGACGACGGAGAAGATGAGTTGCAACGACTCCAGGCAGCTATTCGTCAGTTGTCGGAGATTGAAAAGGCTATGATCATGATGGCCCTGGAAGAAGTGCCCTACGAAGAGATCGCCGAAACAATTGGCATCACGCAGAACAACGTGCGCGTCAGAATGAACCGCATTCGTGAAAAACTGAAGAAAATTATGTGTCCCTGATAACATGGAACTCGAGGAATTAAAGAGTATTTGGAACAGCAGCGCTCCAACCTTTCAACCAAAGGATGCGGGCGAAATTGCATCGATGCTCAGTCGTAAGAGTGTATCTATTGTTGATAAACTCAAACGCAACGTCTGGGTCGATTTAATCGTTACCACGCTGACAAGCCTCGGCTTGTTGAGTTATGCCTTAACGTTAAGGCCAGGCGCACTTAAATGGGCATCCATATCCATACTAAGTACGTTGTTACTGTATGTTTTTTATTATGTGAAGAAAATTCTCGTGCTGAATCGATTTAACCCCGTAACAAACAACGTAAGAGGTAATCTCGAGGCGCTTATCAATAAGTTATCAGGATATCTTCTGTTTTACCAAAGGAGCTATACAGTTCTATATCCGATATTCTTTGGCGCCGTATTGCTGTTCGTCGGAATAGAACTTGGCACCCAACGATTCCTGGAGAACCTTCAGCGACCTGCAACTATTATTATGCTGCTCGTTCTTGCCGGTGTTTACTACGTGCTCGGTACAAGAGTAGTGAAGTGGTACCTCAATCGACTATACGGAAGACATCTTGATAAACTAAAAGCTCTCTTAACGGACATTCATGGGTAAACGCAGGTATTTGTCGTATCTGGTCGCGTTACTTTTCAGTATCCCGACCGTTGCACCAGCTCAACAGGCCGTCGAGAACGCCCTGTTCTGGAAAATTCAGCGCAATGACCTGCCTGCCCCATCCTACCTGTTCGGAACTTTTCACCTCATGGGCGCTCACTATGTCGACAGCCTGTCGAGCGTTATCGACGGATTCAAAAAATGCCATGCGGTTGTAGGTGAAATTCTTCTCGACAGCACCATCACCATGAAACTCATGCTCGCAGCACGACTCGATGGTACCAGCCTTGACAAACTGCTTTCACACGACGACTACCAGGCAACCGATAAATGGTTCAGAGAACTATCGGGCATGGAACTGGCACGTTTCAATTCTATGAATCCTGCCACTATTCAGAACCTCATGATGGCCATGCTGCAACAGAAGTATTATCCTTCCGCAGACGCTGGTAACGAACCTATGGACCTGTACTTCCAGCGCCTTGCGAAAACGCAGGGTAAAGAACTGAAGGGACTTGAAAATCTTGACGTGCAGATCAACGCGCTCTTCAAACAATTTCCCATCGAGCGGCAGGCTGAGATGCTGGCAGATTTCGTTCGCAATCGCGACCGCGCGCTGGCAGAGCTGAAACAAATGAATTCGAGCTACAGAAGTGGCGATTTGAAGAAGCTCGAACTTATGCTTGCCGAGCAGAACTATACAAAATCTGAATCAGCAATCCTCCTCGACGATCGAAACGAGCAGTGGATGGAAACGCTTCCCGAACTGCTGCGCAAACAGCCGACGTTCGTAGCCGTTGGTGCACTTCATCTTGCCGGCGAAAAGGGACTGGTGAGTCTGTTACGCAAAGCTGGTTACACCGTAACCTCTGTTCCGACAAATCCTTGAACGCCGCCGACTCAGATCATCTGTTGCTTAACACAAACATGCAACTTTTCCTCGAGTCACTTTTTCAGTTGTTGCCAGTCGTTACCAAACATTACCACCTTTTATATCAACTAACATTGATTTCGGGGCCATTTGCATTCAGATCCGCCGCGGCAGATCGATCGGAAGCAGTGAGATCTTCTATCTCGGCGCACAACGCGTAACATCTTCAATGAAACACTTTCTTTCTCCGCGCGCAACGCACGTCATCGATATTGCCCTTATTTGGAGACTTTACTATATACGCTCTATAACTTCTTTAGATCCGCTCCACATTTTCCTTAGATCGGATTTATACTTTCCTTAGATCGGCTCCATACTTTCATTATGTCCGCTCCAGTTGCGCTGGATAGTAGCCGGATAGTAGCGTGCTATCAGCATATCCCCGCCCGCCATTAAATTCTAATTTACGATAGGGCCTTTTGGAGGGACTGTAATACAGCCAGCATAACCTCATCCATATCCCTGGAGCCGACAAATCTCTGACTCACTTCGATTTCTATTCCTAAGTATTCCGCATCAGGAAATTTAGTTCTGAGATAAGTAGTAAAGCCATCATCCGTTCCCTTGTACGGTTCATTGAACCGGCAACGAAGATGAGGTGCCATATCCTGTAGTGCCTCGAGCCACACTTGACAAAAATTGTTCTCGCCTTCACGATCGGGATCGAATAGCAGCCCGACATCAACATCGCGCACCACGCCATTAAACACAGGAGTAAAACTGTGAACTGAAATATGAACGATTGGTTTGGGAGACAAGCGAACCCAGTGCTCTACCGCACTGCGATGTGGAAAATAATACTGATTCAGAACCTCATCCCGTTCTTCTGAAGTCAACTGCTGAACATACTTCGAAAAGAGGCTTTCACTGTGCAACGAACGATTCGGCTCGACGAGTAAACGGGTCGATTCACATTTGTAGAATGGCGCTTGCAATTGTTCTGCGAGAAAGCTTCCGATTTCACGTGCTCCGGGATCCCATCCCAAATGAGACTGCAACTGCTCAGCTGCGGAAGAAAAGAAATGTGCAAAACGTTCAGGCACTGAGTTGCCCGCATGCTCACAAGTGATGACGGGAATTAGTTTCACAATCTATTCGTACAATTTGTTCGATGCCAGGCAATCGGCAAGTTGTCGGTACGCACGCACCAATACATCAGGCGACGGCTGCGGTCCCAATTGACTAAGCAATCTTTTAGCGAGCGTGCCTTTCCCGAGAATGATGTCGTAAGCGTCCGTGAATGTTGAAAGCGAATTATCGCCGGATGCCTTCAACCATTGCAGCAAGTGTTTCCAAAGTTCAGCGGCAGTGGCTGTTGGCTGGTGAACTCCAAACATCTCAAGGTATTCTGTGTTATCAATTACAGCATCACCAGCTGTTAGCATAGTGCGGTCCAGAATTTCAGCAAGCGCATCCGTTTTCCATCGCATTTGAGCCTCACGATCGACAAGGCGCTCAGACGCCAACGCCTTGATTACTGCGATCACAAGAGAAGCAATCGCCAGATCAGCATGTGGACATTCCTGAATATCCATCACACGAATTTCTATGGAACCGCGATCAAAACGTGGAATGGCTCCCCGTGAATTTACCCAAACGGGATTCAGATCTCCCTCCGGATCGAAGGGTGCTATGTCTGCCTTAATCTTTTCATAGATCGTATTGAGGTAGTTCCTTTTTGAGAACACCGCTTCCGGGATCACCTTACCGGTGATAGAAGGAAGTCTTGATTGATTTGTCTTGTAGTACTTAAGACGAGTGTCCAACAGACCCGTTGGTTTACCATCGAGAATTGGAGAACTTGCGCAAAGCGCAGGAAGCAACGGTAACACTACACGTATCGCCGCGTGAAGTTTCGCGAACTCTTCATCATCATAGAAGGGAAGGTTCAAATGCATGCTCTGCAGATTTGACCATCCATGCCCCTTGCAATCGAAGATACGATTGTAGATGGCATAGACTTCATTGTTCTCGTGTGGCCAGAGCTGCGTCTCCTTCAGGGGATCCATCAACGGATGAGCAGCAGAGGGAAGCAGCATGGCATTCCATTGCTCCAGGATCTTGTTGATTTGAATCACATTCTCTGCAAACGCAGCCTCGAGTCCGACAAAGTCATTGTCCGGCTTTGATGATTTTAACTCGACCACATGCAAAACAAGTTCATTCGACCAGGTCACGCGCCCATTCACATAGTCACTCTCATAGGATCCTAGCAAATGTTTCAGCAGTTCGTCAGTGATAGGACGTATCTGCAACGTCTCGCGATCGACGATCATATATTCAAGCTCTACGCCGTAGGCCTGAAAGATGTGGATCCTTGTTGGTTCTGTCATTATCGCTCTTCTTTGATCTTATTGAGAAACACGTCCATAATTTTTGCGTACAACTTATCCTTTAACACCTTGTCTTCCAGGCCGGCGTCGATGTTTGGATTGTCGTTGATCTCAATTACGTAAAATTTTCCGTCTGCTTCCTTGATGTCCACACCATACAACCCGGTACCTATCAGCGCCGTTGCTTTGAGCGCTGTGCGTATCAATCCTGCAGGCGCCTGATCAACCGAGATGGTCTCCACCGCTCCTTCTTCCTGTTCCTTCTTAGTTGCATTCCAGTTCATGATCTGCCAGTGCGACGCAGCCATGTAATACTTACAAACGTACAGAGGTTTGCCATTGATGATACCCACTCGCCAGTCGAAGGTTGTCGGTAAGAACTCCTGAGCAATGAGCAGTTCGGATTCCTCAAACATCGATTTACATACCTGTTTGTATTGCTCTTCGTCTTTGATCTTGAACACGCCTTTGCTAAATGCTCCGTCCGGCTCCTTCAGGATGAACGGATAAGGAAGCTGTGTCGACATGGTCTTATAGTTATCCTTGCTGACGATATAAGACTTTGGTGTCAGTATGCGGTTAGCCGTAAGCAATTCATTGAGATACACCTTGTTCGTGCATTTCAAAATTGATTCGGGATCATCAATCACCACGAGACCCAGCGACTGCGCCTTTTTGGCAAACCGGAACGTGTGGTGATTTACAAAAGTCGTTTCGCGAATAAACAACGCGTCGTATTGAATAAGCTCGTCGAAGTCGTCTTTAGTGATAACCTCTACGTTAAAACCAGCCGTATCTCCCGCCTTGATGAACTTTTGGATAGCCCTCTCGTTGGAGGGAGGATTCTTATCGTTGGGATCCACAAGAATCGCCATATCGTACTTCTTCCTGTCCGGAAGAATATCCCTCTTCCGAAGCAGGTATCGTTCAACGGCCATCCGAAGCAATTGTCTGTCTTCATCAGGCACTTCACCCAGGCTTAGCGGTTTGATACTTTGCAGCACCCACTTACTTCGTTTCGTGAAGGTCGCGATCAAACATGGCGCCTGAATGTATTGAAACAACTGCTTTGCCAGCTTGTTCAGTTCTTCCTGTTGCGTAATCCCGAAGTAGATGTCGAACTCGACCTTGTCAGTGGTGACGTGCTTGAAAGATGATTGTATCAGGTCATCAAAATCCTGCGATTCTTCCCTTAAAATTGACGGGAAGCGTAGATCCTGTATCGTCGATACACCTGGCAACACCTTGTGCTTGCGGGCCTCGGCCAGCAGCGACACATAATATCCAAGGCTTTGATATTGGTAGGACTTGCACATGTTGATCACCTTCAGGCCGCGCGTCTCCGGCGGATAGCTGCCGGCGATGTATTTCGACGGAGTGATCACTTCAACATCCGGAAGGCTGAACTTCCATTTATCAGGACTCTCTACTATGATTAGCTTTGGCATTTTTCTTCTTGTCTTTTGGCTCGATGATCAACAGGTTTGCATCATAGGTAACGATCCCTAGCAGGATACTGTTGATCAACCTTCTGAAACTCACGCCATATACCTGACCCTTACCCAGAGGGTTGGGCTCCATGGGGTCAGCGATGTAGGCGATATCTTTATTTTCGTCGAACCCTGTGATCACCACAAAGTGACCGGCAGGCTCGCCCTTAATACTGTCATATATATCGAATTGAGGAATCTCACGGGCAGTTCCATAAAGATAAGTAGCGCTAAGACCTGTGAGTATCGGCACCGATTGCCGCAGGTAGTCCTTAATGAGATCTTCATCCAACTCTGAATTCCGAAGCTCACCACCAGCCTCAAGAAACTTGATGTATCCCTCTGACGCCACCAGCAGCTTTCTCCTTTTGTGCTTAAATTCCATCTGTGCCTCGAGATGTTTGATCATCTTTTTAGATGAGCTCTTGAACCAGGTGGGATCAAACACATTAAGGTTGTAAGTATAGATATGCGCCTTATAACCTCTCAGCAGGGCGTGATGGCCCAGCATAACGGCCAGGGTACCGCCAAACTTCAGTTTTCGCACATCGCGGATCACGTCGGTGAGCGGTACATCGTCGCCGTAATAGTTATAGAGTGCCTGCAGACAGGTGGGTCCGCAGGTGACCTCGTCCGGTTGTGCCTGAATGTCGAAGCCGAGTACGAGTTCTTTCTTCATCTTCAGTGTTCGCTCATGTGAGCTTCAGAAGTTTGGTGATCAACAGATCAAATACTTCCACGAGAATAAGAATGATGATGATCCATTCCAACAAACTGCTCTCACGTTGGTTGATTATTTCGCTAAACACGCGCAGATTGTCTTCTATTATACGCAGCGTGTATTCAATTTCACTAAAACGCACACGCAGGTCAAAATGTTTGCTCAAACCCTGATGAAGCCGGTCAAGATTTTCATCCTCCCAAACCAGATCAGGCGCATCAAATATGTAGATGTTCTCGGCGATGTCGTTCTGCGTATTCAGGGCGCGGCCGATGAAACGCATCATATTCTTTCTGCTGATCTTCAATCGTCCGGTTTGCTCGAGCTGGTTGGCAAAGCCTTTAACTTCGGTTAAAAGGTTTTCGGATACACCATGGTAATGATCAAGAGCAACGGATTGTGCCAGGTTAAACATGGCGATGCGCATCACGCGGTCCTCCACTTTGTTTAGGACAAGTCTGTTGAAGTCGAAAATAACCGGTTCTCCTTCTCTCACCTCGAGTTCGTAGTCATCGCGAAGAGGTAACGTCAACGGATTCTTTTGAAAAGTAGCCACAGTCTTGATGGCCCATTTCATTTCGTCTTCAGAATACCCGGCAAATACGACCACGCCGAAATTGAAGTAGTACTGAAACTTGTCAGTACCAAATCGATAAAATAGTTCTGAGGAAGTGTCGGCCACGGGCTTGATATCAAGAAAGGTTTTGATGCCTTTGATATCGAGTTGGCTGGCAACGAGAAAGGCATAAAGTTTTACCGTCTGCGGCATAGTTGATGGCCTGTTCCGATATAAATATAAATTAATGCCCGGATAATTGTGACGACTACAAAATTGGTAACCTTGCCACCTGATTTTATACGTCATGAAACCAAACTTCATCACCATCATACTCTGCCTGACAACAAGCGTTTGCGCTCTTGCCTGGGGGCCGACAGGACATCGTGCCACCGGCCTTGTTGCCGAGAAACACCTTACCAGGAAGGCAAAGAAGGCTCTGGAGAGAATTCTTCAAGGTCAGTCGCTGGCTATGGCCAGCACCTGGATGGATGACGTTCGTTCCGATAGCACCTTCGATTATATGGCAGACTGGCACTGGGTCACCATTCAGGATGGGGAGACATACGACCAGAGCGCAAAGAATCCACATGGCGATATCATTCAAACTTTGGAGAGAATTATCCAGGAGCTCAAGTCAGGAAAATTAAATGCATCGGAAGAAGCGCAGAGAGTCAGGATACTTATCCATCTGGTTGGAGACCTGCACATGCCGTTACACGTTGGAGGCGGCACGGATCGCGGTGGCAATGACGTAAAGGTAACCTGGTTCCGCACCGACAGCAACCTTCACAGGGTTTGGGACAGCGACATGATCGATGATACACGCCTTAGCTATACTGAACTTGCAGAATCAGTAAACAACCTTGACGATGCAGCCATCACAAGGATGCAATCCACCAACGTTCGTGACTGGGCAAAAGAAAGTATGAGTTACCGACAGCAGGTGTACACATACGGCGATGGACGCCTCGGCTACGCTTACTCTTACAAAAACCTTCCTCTGGTACGGACGCGAATTCAGGAGGCTGGTATTCGACTCGCCGGATTACTTAACGAAATTTATAAATAGAGCTATTCTGCTAAGCAGAGTTTATACGCTCCTTCGCGCTGGTCTTCTCCAATGCCTGCGGTGTTGCACGCTCTGCGCTGTGACTATCATTTCACGTTCGGACATTTAGAAAAAAACATCAGCGACAACCGTCGAATGATAATCACCTCATCGAACCCAGGGATACTCCAGCGTATAAGTTCCTGAACCAACCTTCAGCACAACATCATTGCCTTGCGAGCCCTCGATGCCAATAGCGTTCACCTTACTGATGTCGATGCCTTTCTCCATAATCTTCTTTCCGGAGGCTGAAGGGAGCACCAGCGTAGCCGTTGTGTTTGCCGGAACAATTACCTCCATACGCATCTTGCCATCGGCGATCTCCCACGATGACTTAGACTTTCCGTAAGGGGTAATATATTCCGCAGCTGCTTTGGTGAGCTTGGCACCGGGCTTCGGAGCTATTGAAAGTTCCTTATAGCCCGGTTGTATTTCCTGTAAACCCGCGACGGTGCGATACATCCAATCGCCAATGGCACCATAGGCGTAATGATTGAACGAGTTCATCCCCGGAGTCTGGAATGTGCTGTCAGGCTTCATTCCGTCCCATCGCTCCCAGATGGTAGTCGCGCCCATTTTTACTGGATATAACCATGAAGGATATGTCTCCTGTAAAAGCAGATCGTAAGCAGTGTCTGTATGTCCGAAGCGAGTGAGGACATGACATAGATACGGCGTACCCAGGAAGCCAGTAGTCAGGTGGTTGCCATAGTCTTTTACGTTCCTGGCCAGCCGATCGGCTGCCTGACTACGGAGGTTCTCTGGCAGCATGTCAAAGTTCAGCGCCAGCACGTAGGCCGTCTGTGTGCCTGCAACGAGACGTCCATTCGGCGTCATGTATTCACGCATGAATGCATCCTTGATCTTCTTCAGCATCTCAGTATACATGGCAACGTCGTCCTTCTTACTCAATACTGTAGCTGCATTGATCATCAACTGCGTTGAATGTGCCCAGAAGCATTGAGCGATCAAATACTTGTCGGTCACGGCAGCGCGGCCATCGTTGTCGTCGAAGGGTCGATAGAAGAGCCAGTCGCCAAAATGAAATCCAGTATTCCACAAGCCTTGCATGCTGGATTTATCCATGTAGCCTACCCACTTCTTCATGCTCTCATATTGTTGCTCGAGAATACGCTGATCACCATAGGCGCGATACAGGTTCCAGGGAATGATCGTTGCGGCGTCTGCCCACCCGGTTGACGCAGCCGCTCCTTTTCCAAGTACATTGGGGATAACAAACGGTACACGTCCATCCTCATCCTGTTCAGCAGAAAGATCCTGCAGCCATTTATTGAAGAACGACATCACATTCATGTTGTAGGTCGCCGTGCGACAGAATGCCTGAGCATCACCAGTCCATCCTAATCGCTCATCGCGTTGAGGGCAATCCGTAGGTACGTCAACGAAATTACCCTTCTGTCCCCATTGAATATTGTGTTGCAGTTGGTTCAGAAGCGCATTCGAGCTTGTGAATGTTCCCGCTGGCGCCATATCGGAGTACAGCGTAATCGCCTCGAGATTCTCAGGCTTTAGTTCACCAGGAAATCCCGTAACTCTAACATATCGGAATCCAAAGAATGAAAGCCCTGGCTCATAAACCTCCTGACCACCACCTTTTAAGGTATAAACAATCTCCTGTTTTGCTGCGCGCAGATTGTCAATGTAAAAGTTGCCGTCCTTGTCAAGTACTTCGGCGTGATGTATCGTGATCTTATCTCCAGCCTTCCCATTTACAGTAAGTCGTATCCAACCGACGAGATTCTGACCAAAGTCCACGATGGTCTCTCCTTTTTTATTATGGATAATCTGCTTCACCTTAAAGGTTTCGTGCTTCTTAACGGGCGGGCCATATGCCGCAATCAGGTTGTCTTTGCTTTCATCACCCACTTTGACAGCACTCCATCCCTCTTCACTGAATCCAGCCTCACTCCATCCTTTTCTCTCCAGTCGGGCATCATATGCCTCGCCATAATAAATTCCGTTACGTGTATAAGGACCGGTAGCATTCTTCCATTGATCATCGGAATGAACAACTTCTTTCGATCCATCCGTGTATTCAATCTCCAGTTGATACAGCAACCCCAGCGTTTTGCCGTAAATATTCTTGTTGTTCTCCCACGCCAGCCATCCCCGATACCATCCATCACCCAATACAACGCCCGTTGCGTTGCCGCCTTTCTTCAACATCGATGACACATCGTATACCTGATATTGAAGGCGCTTTCCATAAGTTGTCCATCCAGGAGCCAGATATTGGTCGCCAACGCGGCTACCATTGATATATGCCTCGTAAATACCGTGGGAAGTGATATACAATCTCGCCTGTTTGATTGCCTTTCCAAGTTCAAAAGAACGCCTAAGCATTGGAGCAGGCTGCCCCGCGCTATCTCCCGGAATGTTGACATGAATCCACTTAGCATCCCAATCATCAGTCGATAACAATCCCATTTCCCAATACTGAGCAGCACTCCATCCGGAAGAATTGCCTTTATTATCGATAACCTTCACCTGCCAGTAATAGCGCTTGCGGGATTCTGTAGCCGGACCGTTGTAAGGAACAAGTAGGGACTGGTCGGAGTTGACAAGGTTCGATTGCCAGATGATCCTTTCTCCCTTCGCCATTGCAGTCGGGTCCTCTCCTACGCGCAATTCGTACGACTGCTGCTTCACTCCACGCAGAGAAGATACCAACTTCCAGCTGAAACGTGGTACACGTGTATCGATGCCCAGCGGATTTAACTTATGCTCAATGGTGAGATCTGCAACCTGAAGTTTCTTCTGCGCGATTGCAGGAATTGAACAAAATGCTATAAAAAGGAGAAGTAGGGTACGCATGCGAAGAATGTTGGAATTGAAAAAATATGCCATGACCGCTGCGCATGGCAATTGTCTCGTAACATCTACTCGCGACAAATAACAATGGCCAGGTGCGGGGTAATACTAGCAACTTCCCGGCATCGAACCTACCTGTTCTTTCCGGTGACAAGTCGGCTTAATAATTATAGGAGATTGTGCAAGATGGCGTATTGCAACAGTATGACGGTTTTTGCGTCACGGATTTCCCCTGTCTTGATCATATCACAGGCACGTTCAAAATCCAGCTCGAGCACCTCGATGCGTTCATCCTCATCAACGCCACCACCTTCACTCACTTTTTGATCGCGTGTGTACTCGCCAATAAAAAAATGAAGGATCTCTGTCACGGAACCAGGCGACATATAGAGATCAAATATTTTTCGTACCTGGTGGATGCGATAGCCCGTCTCTTCTTCGGTTTCGCGACGTATGCATTCTTCAGGATTGTCCAGATCAAGCAATCCAGCACATGCTTCAATGAGCATGCCCGAGTCATTTCCATTCACCAGGGTCGGCAATCGGAATTGCTCCGTAAGAATAACCGTTCGTTGCTTGGGATTATAGAGGAGTATCGTGGCTCCGTTGCCGCGATCATAGGCTTCGCGGCTTTGAACGTGTTCATGACCGTTCTTGTCGACAAGGGCGAAGGTATACTTGTATAGTTTATACCAGTTCGCTGACAGAATTTCTTTGTTAAGGATCTTTACATTCATAGGGTCACTTATGCGCAACAGGAACAACCCGGTCTTTCAGATGTCCATAGATTTCCAGGCACACCCAGGCGTCGGTTGCTGCATATTCAATTTGCTTTTCAGTTAACGTAGAAGCTTCCCAATTGGATGTCTGTGCGCTCTTTGAGATTCGGAATCCCAGCAACAAACCAGCAAGTTTTTTCACGCTTTCCACCTGCAGGCCCGAAGCCTTGGCCATGGTCGACAACTCGATAAAGGAAGCCGGATCAAAATGCATGATTTTTTGCAAGGCCTTAATATCGTCGTGAATCGCGACGCCCGCCTTGATGATGTTGGGGTTCTCAAAAATTGATATAATCTCCCTGGGAAGCCCCGTTTGATGGATCCTGATGAGGAATACTTTGTCTGGTATGGCAAGCTGAAGCAACGCAACTTTGAAGGACTGTCCGCGCTTAAAGCTGGGCCTGGTTTCTGTGTCGAAGCCCACAATACGATGCTTTTCTATCTCACGCGCCACGGCACCGATCTTCTCCGGATCCGTAATTACGTTGACCTTACCCACAAAAGCTTTCAAAGGCAAGGCATTCAGCTCATCTGAAGTGATGGTAATTCTCAGCTCAGGATGCGGTGCCTTCTGCTGCTCATCTCCCGTTACGTGCATTAAAAAAAGTCGATAAATCTCAGTTCTATAAAAAAATACCTCAACACGGTCGTGCTAAGTTAAGTCAAAAAAATCAACTATTTTGAGCCATTCCTAATCCCGTAGTTGAATGCCCAGTCCGCTCTTCAGAAAGAAACCTATTTCGACAATTCTACACGATTCTCAGGACGATGGACATGGCCAGGCCGGCTTGCGAAAGGTATTGGGCGTCAAAGACCTGACGGCAATGGGGATTGCGGCCGTAATTGGGGCCGGTATCTTCTCAACGATTGGACAAGCAGCATATGACGGCGGCCCCGGCGTTGTATTTCTGTTTCTCATGACAGCCGTAACATGTGGCTTTACTGCTTTATGTTATGCTGAATTTGCTTCCCGCGTACCCGTTGCTGGTAGCGCATATACTTATTCCTACGTCACGTTCGGGGAAGTAATCGCCTGGATCCTTGGCTGGGCATTGATACTGGAGTATGCAATCGGCAATGTGGTCGTTTCAATATCCTGGAGCAGTTACTTTGTGAATCTGCTGGAAGGTGCGGGCATCAATCTCCCGGCGTGGCTGGCTACCGACCCTGTAACAGCCAAGGGCCTCTATGAATCAGCATTAGAGAGCAATTCACCGACTGCAGGAATGGCGTGGTCATCGGCACCAGTGATTGCCGGATATAAGCTCATCTGCAATCTCCCTGCGTTTATTATCGTCATACTCATCACCATCCTGGCCTACATTGGAATGCGTGAGAGCCGTTCGAGCGCAAACTTTATGGTTGGACTCAAACTCGTGGTGCTTGCATTTGTCGTGGTGATTGGCCTGTTCTACATAGACTCCAATAACTGGTCGCCGTTTCTACCAAACGGATTCAGTGGTGTATTGAAGGGTGTGTCGGCTGTCTTCTTTGCCTACATTGGATTTGATGCCATTTCAACAACGGCTGAAGAATGCGCTAATCCCCAGCGCGACTTACCCAGAGGAATGATCTATTCGCTGATCATTTGCACCGTGATATATGTAGTCGTCACGCTGGTGATCACAGGTATGGTGAATTATTCGGAATTTGAAGCAGTAGCTGACCCGTTGGCCTACGTTTTTGAAAAGATTGATCTGAATAAAGTCGGTTTCTTCGTTTCGGTAAGTGCCGTCGTTGCGGCTACCAGTGTATTGCTTGTTTTTCAAATAGGACAGCCCCGCATCTGGATGAGTATGAGTCGTGATGGTCTGATGCCTTCGCGGTTCGGAAAGATCCACCCGCGATTCCATACTCCTGGATTCGCTACCGTAGTAACCGGTATCATCGTAGCCATACCCGCATTGCTGATCGAAAGTGCGCTCATGACGGACCTCACAAGTATTGGAACGCTGTTCGCATTTGCTATTGTGTGCGGAGGTGTGCTGGCCCTCCCTCCAAAGGAAAAGGGAGCAAAAGGATTTAATCTTCCTTATGTGAATGGTCAATGGATAGTACCTATGCTTTTTATTGTTTTCCTGTATTCATTCCGCGTACGTTTTGTCGACGCCATCAGTAATCTTACGCACGAGGCGCATCAGGAAATACTGTTTATCATCTTCATTGCGATCAGTGCCGTCATCACGCTGTTCACGTTCTTACGGAAACTGTCTCTAATTCCTGTATTGGGCATGTTGTGCTGTCTGTACCTGATGATCGAAATCCCGGCCAGAAGCTGGATGGTATTTTTCGGGTGGATGGCATTCGGACTGATTGTGTATTTTTGCTACGGCTTCTGGAAGAGCAAGCTTGTTTCCAGGAACTGAGGGTTCAGAACCACAGATTTTTTTATCACATGTCACTCTTTGTTGCGTCGTTGAATTCGGGGAGTAATGGCAATTGCTATTACGTGGGAAATGATGAAGATGCTGTCCTGATCGATGGTGGAATCTCATGTCGTGAAATAGAAAAGAGAATGAAACGACTGGGGCTTTCACTCCGGAAGGTCAAAGGTGTTTTTGTTTCCCATGAACATGGAGATCATATTCATGGCGTTGCATCATTGTCAAAGAAGCATCGTATCAGGGTATACATCAATGCAAATACCAGAGATGCCGGAAACATGAAGCTGTTGGATGAGCATGTGCATCTCCTACAGTCTAATACAACGGTAACCATAGGCGAGATCCGCATAACCGCATTTCCAAAGAAACACGATGCGATAGAACCCGTCAGTTTCATGGTATCCAGTGATACAGTTAACGTTGGTATTTTCACAGACATCGGAGTGGCGTGTGAAAACGTCGTTGCCAATTTCAGGAACTGTCACGCTGCATTCCTTGAATCAAACTACGATGAATTGATGCTGGATCAGGGCGGATATCCACTCGCGCTTAAGAACAGAATCAGAGGAGGATTTGGACACTTGTCGAACAAGCAGGCACGTCAGCTTTTTATCACGCACCGGCCCACGTTCATGAGCCATTTATTTCTGGTGCATCTCTCTCAAAATAATAATCATCCGCGCGTCGTTCGTGATACATTCTATCCTGTCGCGGGTGACACACAAATCATTATTGCCTCCCGTGAAAAGGAGAGCAAGCTATTTCACATCAGGAATATTTCTTCTTCGAGGCGGGAGCCTGTGTCGGCTAGATTTGCTGAGCAGCTGACTATGTTCTGACCACTTCGAGTTCCTGAACTGCTGCTGATAATTTTGCAACGGGCAGAGGTTTACTCAAGAGCTCTTTTACAGTTTTGTTGCCCGCTGCCCGTTTGATGTCACGGGGATCCAATGTTGAGGACAGCATGAAAACCTGAATCACCTGTTTCACTGATGTGTCAAGCTTATCAAAGGCTTCCATAAACTGAAAACCGTCCATACCTGGCATCATGATGTCTACCAGTACGACCAGTTTTTGTCCTATGTTGTTCACGTGTTTCTTAATCCAGTCGATTCCTTCTAGGCCACCATTAACAGTATGGACGTCTGTCATACCACCACTGGTTAGAAGTCTGGATGTGATGAGTCGATCGATTTCGTTGTCGTCAATGACGAGGAATTTGCAAGCTGATCCCATAAGATATATTTAAAAAATTGGGCTACGACGTTGGGCTTAGCGCATGCGTTACTTTGCCCGAGACCTCCAATCACTCACCTGAATTTGATTGGGCGTTTAGAAACGACGACACGACTGCTGACGAAGGTAATAAAAAATATTTAAAAACCACTGAATTCAGGGAGCTGAGCCATAAAACGCAATCTTATTAACCAAAAGATAACGCTTGGCCTGTACGTCGGGGGTCGCACACACATGCACAAATAGTGTCGGTTTCAAAGATGACTCGCGATGATAAATTCGTATCATGCGAAGCTGTCCGTTGAGGGCGGTGAGAACAATTTCACGCTTAAACAAACGAGTCAAACTGTTTCTCAAATCGGCATTTAAATGCCATTGGAAACGTTTGCACTTTGATTGTGTAAAGTGTAATTTGTTCAAAATGAATTTTCCATGCGTAAGATAGAACAGCTCCTGGCAGAGTACGGCGAAAGCCATCAAAATGAAACTAATAAGGCTATTCACTGGGTGTGTGTTCCCCTCATATTTCTGAGTGTGCTCGGCCTCCTGGCATCCATCCCTTCCGGGTCCCTGGTATCGCTCCTAGGCGAGAGTCCTTATGCAAACTGGGCGGGGGTCGCCCTGGTCCTGGTACTCGTTTACTACGTATCGCTTTCTGTTCCCCTGGCCGTGGGCATGATGCTCTTTGGCGCCTTGTGCATTTTTATTCTGCAAAGATTGAATGCATTTCAGGTAGCACCGCTCTGGTTGTTGAGTATTGCTATTTTTGTAGTGGCCTGGATTGGACAATTCTATGGTCACAAGGTGGAAGGAAAAAAGCCATCGTTTCTGAAAGACATTCAATTCCTGTTAATCGGACCTGCATGGCTAATGCACTTCATCTTTAAAAAGATAGGAATCCCTTATTAGTTGAAAGACGTCGCATTTTATCATGCATGGCCAGATCGGGATGCGTTGTATGACTTTGAACCAACGCTCTTTCATCTGCCTGATCACCTCCTCCTGCAACGGGAGTCAGGCTGGAGTGGTTACTATGCCCTTGATGGAAAGAACGGCCGCATCGTAGCATCGCTGTTCATCAACGTGCATGAGAGCAAAGGCAGCACTGCTGTGAGAAGTCCTTATGGAGGAATAGAATGCTCCAGCACCATTTCGGCCGAGACATTGTATGAATTTATCCGGTTCATCGACAACAGCCTCACCAGCCTTGTAACAGAAGCGGAAATAAAACTTCCACCCTCTGCCTATGCGCCAAGGACAAATGCATGGGCTTTTTCATTCCTTCATGCTATAGGCTTCCGCACAACCGGCGCAGACCTGTCGTCCTGCATCAATGTTGATGGAAACTTCATTGGCACGCTTCGAAAAACAGAAAGTCAGGTGCTGAACAAAGCGCTGCAGGCTGGCCTCCTTGCTTCAATGATGACGGGCAATAGCCTCGAGGATGCCTACTCTTTTATTGCTGATCACCATCGGCAAAAAGGCTATGGCATATCGATGACCTGGCAACAGCTAAAAGAGACGGCTTCGCTGTTCCCTGGACGGTATCTTTCGTTCGCCGTCCATGCCGGGGATAAAATGATTGCCGCTGCCATCGCCATCAGAGTATCTTCGGGCGTATTGAACCTTTTCTACATCGATCACGATAGCCAGTTTGATAAACTGAGCCCGCCAGTATTGCTTATTGCTGCGCTGTATGACTATTGCACCATGAATCGCATTCCATTGCTGGATCTTGGGACGTCGAGTCTAACGGAAGGGCCCAATATCAGTTTGCTTTCCTTCAAAATGCGAATGGGCGCGCAACCATCAGTCAAGCCCACACTGCGAAAAGTATACAGCCATGGCTAACCCCCTGGTGACCGTTATTTGCCTTTGCTATAATCATGAGCGGTTTGTCAGGGCCGCGATCGAGTCTGTTATTCATCAAACATATCGGGACGTACAGATTATCGTTTGGGATGATGCGAGCACTGACAATAGCCCGGCCGTTATCAATGAGCTCCAGAGAGAGTACCCCCAGCTTCAGGTTACGTTGTCGAAGAAAAACGAGCGCAACACGCGTGCCTTTAACAATGCGTACGCTGATGCCCGAGGAGAATTTGTAATCGACTTCTCGACAGACGACATCATGCACCCCGAGCGCATTAAAAAACAGGTCGAGGCCTTTCGCCTTGCAGACGAGCAAACTGGGGTCGTATTCACCGATGCAACTTACATTAATGAGTACGGCGAGGTTATCAGACATCATTATGAGCATTTGTTCAGGCACAAGCTTATTACCGAAGTCGCCACGGGTGATGTATTCAGAAATGTTTTGACTACATATTATATCGCAAGTCCGACCATGATGATGCGTCGGTCGGTAATGGAAGTGTTGGGAGGCTACGATGAAGAATTGTCGTACGAAGACTTCGATCTGTGGGTTCGCTCGGCAAGGTTGTTTAAGTATGCTTTTCTGAATGAAAGGTTATGTTTTATCCGACTCCTGCACGATTCCCTTTCGGCTGGCCAATACGCAAGACGAAGCCCCCATTTGTTATCTACCTACCTGGTATGTCAAAAGGCAATTGATCTATGCCGGGACGATAAGGATCGAAAAGCGATCGCCCGGCGCATCCGTTATGAACTTCGTCAGGCAACGCTCAGCGATAATGCCGACATAGCTCAGAAGTTTTGGCTGCTTATGCGCGATCAAAAATATTCAGGCTTTCAGGATCTGCTCTGGATAGGAATGAGCAAGCTTAAACTGCCATTGACTGACTTCCGAAAATTATACCATCGCCTCAGGTTCGGCGGATAGCGATACTATTTTCGATTGTCTTCGCCGGTTGCCATTCTCAGATAGTTATCGTAACGGCTTTTCGCTACTCTGCCATCCGCAACCGCCGCCTTCACGGCGCACCCAGGCTCATTGATGTGCAGACAACGCGATTGAAATTTACAGTCGAGACGCACGGTTCGCATCTCCGGAAAATAGTCAGAGATCTCCTGGGGATTCATGTCAACCAGACCCCATTCTTTCACCCCCGGCGTATCGATGATGAATGTATTTTCACCAATCTCGAACGTCTCAGCAAAGGTGGTAGTGTGCACTCCTTTGGCGGTAAAATCTGAGATATCGCTCGTCGCCTGATCAATATCGGGAGCTATGCTATTCAGCAAGGTAGACTTCCCCACACCGGAATGACCAGCAATAAGTGTGGTCTTACCGTGGAGCAAATCTTTTACGACATTCATATCGTCGTACAACGCTGATACAATTACAACCTGGACGCCAATGGACGTATACAGCTTTCGAATATCTTCAGCCACTGCGCGATCCTGCTCATCCATTACATCGCGCTTGTTCAGGAGTAATATCTGAGGAATATCAAATGCCTCGGCGCTTACAAATACCCGATCAATGAAACCTGTAGACGTGCGGGGCAATGCCATGGTCGCAACGACGAGCACCTGATCAATGTTTGCTGCCAGTACGTGAGCATGACCTGTTTTCTTCACCGACTGTCTTAGCATGTGATTCTTTCGCGGGAGTATTTCCATGATGTTACCAACATCCTGTTCGTTGTCAAACATCACGTGATCTCCCACGGCCACGGGATTCGTTTCCTTGATACCTTCCAATCGAATTTTCCCCCTCACGCGACAATTATAACGCACTCCGTCATCACCTAGAACGGTATAAAAAGAACCTGTCGAGCGAAGTACTATTCCTTTCATTTCAGTAGGTTGTTGCAGTACGACACAATCTTGTTTGTTGCACCGGTACGATTTACGACGTATTCACGGGCCGCGTCAGCTGCCTGCGTGTAGTTGGCAGGTTGGTCAAGCCACTCGAGCGTCTTCTTCAATTCTTTGCTATCCCCTATAGCAAAAGCTGCCTTCTCGGAAATCAGGTCATTGGCTTCCTGATACACACGATAAGCCCTGTTCCCGAAACAAACTGGCATGCCGTAGCAGGCAGCCTCCAGGATATTGTGAAGCCCTTCCCCAAAACCACCGCCGACAAATGCGTACTTACCGTATCGATAGAGACTGCTTAACATACCCACGTTGTCTATGAAGAGCACGTTGTATGAAGATGTATCGGCAGCCTCTGCCCGTGAAAATCTGATGTGGCTCACGCGCAACGAATCTTCCATGGATGAGAGAAATCGTTCGGATATTTCGTGTGGTGCCACCACAAATTTGATTCGTGCCTCATTCATGACTGGAAGCAGCGCTTCAAAATCATCAGGCCAGATACTTCCTGCTACAAGTACTGTACTATCACGGCTAAACGATGCCACGAGCTCAACTTCCTTTGCCTGACGAACGATCTGAGTTACTCTGTCAAAGCGTGTGTCTCCGCCCAAAGTATGCTGCTTAATTCCGATGCTCGTTAACAATTGTTGTGATTCCTGGTTTTGAACAAAGAAGTGAGTTACGTTCCGCAGAATCTTTCTGTAAAACCCGCCGTACCACTTGAAGTATATCTGTTGAGATCGAAAGATCGCCGAAATGGAAACCAGTGGGATTGACCTTTGTTTGATCGCGGCAATGTAATGATGCCAGTATTCATACTTTACAAAGATGACGAGCACCGGATTGAGGATTGACAAAAACGTACGTGCGTTACGGGCTGTATCCCACGGAAGATAACAAACGATATCTGCGCCATCATAATTCTTGCGCACTTCGTACCCGGATGGTGAAAAGAACGACAGCAAAATTCTATGTCCGGGTGACGATGCCCTGAGGGATTCGATCACAGGTCGGCCTTGTTCAAATTCACCTAATGACGCACAGTGAACCCAGATGTACGGCCCTGGCTTTGATTGCATTCCTGAACGCACCTGCTCAAAGACATTATGGCGTCCTTTCACGAAAGCCGACAATTTCGGACTAAACCAGGCGCCCACCCGAACTGCGCCTCGCAGAAACAGGATCAGGCCGTCGTAAAATAACCTCATCTGGTCGCAAAAATACGAACCTTCGGCAACACCTTCTGCACGAACGGCAATCAAACGTCCTATAGACGTTTCGATTTGGCTATCTTTGGGTTGAGATCAATCGCATTTTTTAACCTCTCATTGATGAATCATTTTTTTAAGCTTCTGACTCTGGTCATCACGATGTCCGCGTCCGCAGTATACGCTCAGCACGAAAACGACATCGTATACTTCCTGGCCGCAGGACCACAGGATGCCAGCAAACTGACACAGGCATATCTCAATCCGGCCATTGAAGGTCTTTCCTATGGATTCAATGGTGGCTGGTACAACAGTGCAAAGACTCACAAGACATTTGGGTTTGATCTTGGAATTGCCGTTCACGGTGTCGGCATTCCATCGTCGTACAATTATTTCGATCCGCGGAAATTAAATCTTCAAACGATAACCGGATTTACATCTACTGCAACCAACGGGCTGGCTCCTGCGATAAGCGGCCCTGAGGTGACAACTACCTACACCGTTGACAACGGAACTACCTTCAACGGCCCTAAGGGTGTAGATTTTAAGAAGAGCATTGGCATTAATGGAGTGCTCGCTCCTACAGCGCAGTTATCTCTGGGAATCTACAAAAACACCGATCTGAAGATCCGCTGGCTGCCAGAGATTTCATCGAACAGTACCACAATCAAAGCTTTTGGTGTCGGTGTAATGCACGACATAAAGCAGCACATTCGGGGAATCAGCATTCTTCCTTTCGACCTGTCTTTACTGGTGGCCTATACGCACATTGAGGGAACAACCTCGTTGGAGAATACATTTGACAAGCCTACTACTGATCAGCGAAAACAGGAGATGACATACGGCATGGATGGATGGCTGTACCAGGCCCTGATCAGTAAGAAAATCGCTATCGTGACATTCTTCGGTGGTGTCGGCGTTACTACAGCGAGGACCAATGCAAATACGCGCGGATCGTATGTAATACCAGAAGTCGGAACACTCAAGGATCCTATCTCGCTTGACTTCAAAAACAACAGTATGCGTGTCGCCGCAGGTATGCGTTTCAACTTTGGCCCAGTCTATTTAAGTGGCGAATACAGCCTGCAGGAATACAGCATGGTGAGTGTAGGATTGGGCGTTTCCTTTCGGGAGTCAAAAATCTACTGACGATTCATCAAACGCTAGCGTCATTTAGTCGCACTCAGGTCACGGTGTGATTGTCCTTTGTACCCCAACGTATTTTTCATCGACATATCGGTGACAATTTTATCCGGCAGAACTTCGAGGCCAGTCACTGTAAGAAGTAGTGGTTTATGATTTGAGAATAACTCTCCTGCCTTTATTTTTGCCACCTCTGAACGTAGCTCGTCATGGTAAAGGTGGTTTTCGTTTGTCTTGGAAATATTTGTCGATCGCCAATGGCGGAGGCAATCTTTGTTCACCTTGTAAAGGAACAGGGGCTGCAAGACGTCGTAGAGGTAGATTCATGCGGTACTGCTAACTATCACGTCGGGGATGATGCGGATCCGCGAACCATTCAGGCCGTGCGAAGCAAAGGAATTGCAATCGATCATTGTGTCCGGCAGCTGGTAGCCGCTGATCTTGACGAATACGATTATATACTCGCCATGGACCGCAGCAACTATCAAAATATTACCCGGCTGTCGAACACTCAAAACCGATCTAAGGTGATCATGATGCGTGACTTTGATCCAGGTCATGCCGGCGAGGAAGTACCCGATCCCTATTACGGTAATCAAAAACATTTCGAAGAAGTGTACGAAATACTGTATAGATCCCTCTCGGGATTTATCGAGTTTCTGGTAAAGACAGAGAGCAAGCGATTGGCGTAACCCGAAGGCTAGGCTACAGCCATTGAAATCAGTTGTAGCACCTTAGGTTTAAGATTGAGGCGGGACACCTCCTCTTTTGCTCGTGTCGACATTTTAGTCAGTGTTTTCTTAAGGATATCAACGACCTTTTCATCGTCGTGCTTTGCTGCGAAATCATCCAGGTAGTGTTCGACAAACACCAGGCAAACGATATCCTCAACGAGTTGGGTTTCGGCGTTTCGGTTCAGTTCCTTTTTCAGGAGCAGGAACTTTACCTTTTCGATGATCTCCTCTTCAAAACCACAAGTCTTTAGAATCTCACCAGCAATCTTCGCATGATGAAATTTTAAGGCATTCCTCCACTGCAGGTAACCTTTTCTGTCCATGGGATATGTGTTACGGGGAATTTCCCATCGGCCAATGTGCTGACACCTCACCGCTAGTCTAACATGATCCGGAGAATCAGGTGCAAACTTCGAAAGACGATCGCTCATGCGGATGGAGTAAAGAAGCTCCTTAGGAAATGACTTGCCGTTCCATACGTCGACGTTCGGATCCCGATAGTTGTAAACGTCAAAGTGAGAGAATGCCTGTTCAACCTGCTGTGCACGCGTCATACATGAAATTTGCCCATGAAGTTAGTCATTGGCATGAGAAGTGAGAAATCAGCGCCATCCATACTGAGTTCAACTCAGAAATTTTGTGACTGGCAGCACCAGTATTTCGCTTTAGGGTCGGTTAAGGTTGTGCAGGAACATGATCGGAGTATTCACCGACCGCCATCCGCCATTCACCTACCAACGGTATGAAACGGCCTTTTTGCTATGGCCAGGGCACATTCTTAAGCCGTTATTTACAGCATAATCAATCAGTAAAATGGAAAATCAACAGTCTTCTAATTCAAATTTCGAAGGGCGCGGCGATCACAAATTCGGAGGTGATCAGAGATTCAGAAGCGGCCGGACCTTCGGAGGCCTTGTAATAGTAGTTGTCGGCACCATGCTGCTCGCAAGAGAGGTAGGCGTATACTTTCCCGGATGGCTGTTCAGCTGGCCTATGTGGCTCATCGTATTAGGTTTTTATATCGGTGTTCGTCACCACTTCAGAAATATTGGGTTTCTGATTCCCATGGCAATCGGTACGGTGTTTCTCATCGATCAGATGGTGCCCGGCATTGAATTGCGCGAGTATCTCTGGCCGATCATGATCATTGGAGTGGGCCTCGTGATGATGCTGCGGTCGCGTACACGGGCGGATAACGATTCCCTGTTCAGAGCGCTGGACCGCGGAAGGATTGATCCCAACAAAGGTGACTCAGGAATCTTCGAAACGGTAACCATATTCGGTGAGAATAAACATCAGGTGCTGTCTAAGGAATTTAAAGGTGGTGAAAGCGTATGCGTGTTCGGTGGCGCGGAGATCAACCTCACTCAGGCCGACATCGCTGGACGCGTACCCCTGGAGTTGGTACAGGTCTTTGGTGGAACAAAACTGATCGTTCCTGCACACTGGAAGATCGAGTCTGAAGAAGTAGTGACCATCTTCGGTGGATTAAACGACAAGCGTCAATTCAATAATACAGTAACCGACCCTACCAAGACCCTGGTATTGCGCGGCACCTCCATATTTGGCGGTATCGATATCAAAAGTTTCTAATAAGTCTGCAACACGTTTAGACTTATCATTATGGCCCAGGTATTAATCATATTTCAAGTTTTACTTATGAACTGGTACATCACAAAAGTAATATTCGCGATAAAGCAGGAAGGCAATCAGTCGACAACTCAATTCGACGAGCAACTACGTCTGGTTTCTGCTGAAGACCAGGAGGAAGCATTTCTAAAGGCACGGGCACTCGGCCTCAACGAAGAGGATTGCTTCTACAATGAAAAGAACAAGCAGGTAAGGTGGGAGTTTGTTAATGTGTCCGAAGTTACGCCTCTGAAAGCATTGGAGGATGGAGCCGAATTGCATTCGCGAATTCATGAAACGGACGAAGGCTCGAACTACATCCACTTCGTGCATATGAAAGCGATCGGTATTCGGCTGGCGACCTTCGTGCCGAACTAGGTTGAAATACGTAACTTGCCCGGATCGGAAATGCAAAGTTCAGTAATTCGACGCACCGAAATTATGTCCAGGGAACTGCTTAAGATATCGACTCGGAAGATAGTAATCGCTGTCGTCTCCTGGGTCGGTGCACTTGTGGCAGTGGAGGCCTACGCACTGTATGATACGTTTGGATTTTCAGTTTCACTTGCCCTCGCTGACACTGTCAATTTCAACCTGCTGATTGTTACTGCCGGATACATCACATTTGTTTCCATGCGGTACTATCAACCGAACGCGAAGAATGCGATCTATCTGATCGTTTGGGATATCGGTCTTGCTGTGTTATCGGTCCTGGCGCATAACGGCATCATGGTGAATGGCCCTTTCGGTCATACCGACACATACCTTAGCTACCTGGAATCATCGCAGGTATTTCGGGGCGTGCTTGCCTGGCTCATGATCACATTGATAGGCATCATCAGCTGGACCTGGTTCTTCATGCAGGATGTTCGCGCAGGCGAGAAACGCGAAAGTGATACTATGCGATTGGCGCGTGATGCTGAGCTCGCCACTTTACGGCAACAGCTTCAACCTCACTTTCTCTTTAACAGTTTGAATTCTATCAGCGCACTCGCAGGAGTGCGACCCGAACAGGCAAGGAAAATGATTCAGCAGCTGTCGGACTTTTTGCGTGGAACGATAAAGAAAGATGATCAGCAACTGGTGAGTTTAAAAGAAGAACTCTCGCACCTTCAATTGTATCTGGATATTGAGAAGGTTCGGTTTGGACATCGGCTCAGTACAGAAATAATTGCCGAAGAGTCGGCGAATCCCAATACTTTGCCATCACTATTGCTGCAGCCAATTGTAGAGAATGCTATCAAATTCGGGTTGTACGACACGACCGGAGAAATCGTAATAAGAATTGAAGCAAAAGCAGGTGAAAAGCAATTGATTCTGCGTGTAGAGAATCCGTTCGATCCTGAAACCTCGCAGCCGCGACAGGGAACGGGGTTTGGGTTAAGTTCTGTACAGCGTAGACTATACTTGCTCTACGGGCGAAATGACCTTCTCTCCACCAGAACACAGGAAAAGATATTTATAACCGAAGTGAAAATTCCACAGTCAGTATGATAAAGACAATCCTCATTGATGACGAACCGTTGGCGCGCAGCATTGTCGTGGAATATCTGCAGCACTATCCCGAAATCTCCATCGTTCAGGAATGCAACGATGGCTTCGAGGGAGTAAAGGCGATCACACAACACAAACCAGATCTGATCTTCCTTGATATTCAAATGCCGAAGATCAATGGCTTTGAGATGCTTGAATTATTAGAACAACCTCCATCAGTAATATTTACGACGGCATTTGATGAGTATGCAATCAAAGCCTTCGAATCCCATGCGATTGACTATCTGCTTAAGCCATTCAGCAGAGAGCGATTCGACAAGGCGCTTCAGAAATGGTTGCAGCAGCACAAGGTCGCAGAAGCTCCCAAAGCGCTGTTGACGGAAGATGTCAGGCAGCCCGAGGAACGCAACCGGATTGTCGTGCGGGAAGGGAGTAACATTCGCATCGTGCCGGTACATGAGGTTCACTACATTGAAGCGTATGATGATTACGTGAAGATCTTCACTCAGAAAGAAATGTTCATGAAAAAGAAAACCATGAGCTTCTATGAGAAGAGCCTTGATGAATCTCAGTTCGTACGCGTGCACCGCTCTTATATGCTGAATCTTCAGCAGCTAACAAAGATCGAGCCCCTTGAGAAGGACACATACCTGGCGCTGCTCAAAAGTGGGGCTAAAGTTCCATTGAGCAAAAGCGGTTATGCTAAACTGAAAGTGGTTCTTGGATTGTAGTGACGGACGAACTTGTGGGACAGTGAGCACTCAAGCTATTGTTACCCGAACAGATTTCAGGTTGTGATCAGGCAGACTCTCAACTTGCACCAGAGCAACTGCAAGATTTCAGTAATTTCAAGTCAACCGATCTCAGATCGGACCAAGCATGAACGTTACTTCAACGGCATATCTTGAGTCGCTCAACTTTTGCACGCGATCCAAAGACGCCACCTGTTTGATTTCACCATCAGAGTAAACGATGTCCTGACCTGGCTCGTACCTAACTTCCGGACCGTTAAACTTTTTGATCATCGTCACACCATCGTGAAAGTCGAGGGGAGCGTCGATTGCATCGGACACCTCGCTAACGAGGACCGCAGATTTATCCAGCCAGTACATCATGTCTGATGTGTCAGCCTTGAATCGGTTTGTTTCGAAGCGGAACGTAACTACAAAGTATTCGCATCCGCTGTTCTTGACAATGAGCTTGTCTCCGTTCTGAAACTGGAGAGTCTCCATACCCATGTTCTTGCCTTTATCGAGCTCGAAGGTAGGTTGCGGCTCTACGCTTGCTTTAACGATCCGTTCAGGCACGCCGCGGGGACATTCGAGAATCTCAACCCCGTCGCCTGACGGTTGACCAACCGTGTCGACCAGGGCTTCAATTGTATCATAAGCCGCAGATGTAGAATCGTCGGATTGATTTTCTTCTGTACGTGACTGGCATCCAGCCAGGATTGATACTACGACGCCGAAAAACAGCCTCGTGAAAAAATGGGTGTGTTTCACTTAAAAATGGGGCTAGCACAATAAAGGTAGCAAAAATCCAATAGTCCGTGGTGATCGTTCAGATGATCAGACATCACTTCCCACAAAATGAATTCTGCGTCGGCCGCTGACAGTGACGGACGTATCTGCTAACAATATTCAAATTATGCGTAAGTTGAACACCACCATTTCAACTCCGGTTTGTGTAGACAATAATCCGCACCTCAAATGAAACGATCTGCCATTTTACTTCCAGCCACCGCGCTTCTAATTGTTATGACTGTAGCCACCGTCGTTGGTCAGGTTCCTGACCGGGTACGCGCGTGGTTCCCTGCCGGAACAGTTTTCCATCAAAACATCCCCTACGCTAACGACACACTGAAGAAACATCTGCTGGATATCTATCTGCCGGCTAACGCAAAGGGTTCGTTGCCCCTCGTCGTTTGGATCCACGGTGGTGCGTGGATGCAAAACGATAAATACGCAGATATGGGGTACATGAAGCGGACTGTGAGTGGTTTCATTGAGGCAGGCTATGCCCTGGCATCGATCGATTATCGATTTACAACTACGGCGCCCTTCCCTGCTCAGATTCAGGATTGTAATGCGGCACTCGATTTCCTGAGCAGTCATGCAGCAAAGTACGGCATCGACAAAGAACGAATTGTGCTGATTGGATTCAGCGCGGGTGGTCACCTTGCATCCATACAAGGTCTGGCCCTCAATAACAACGTAGCCGACTTCTACCCAGGAGGAAAGAAGCCTGCTTATAAACTCAGAGGTATAATTGATTTCTATGGCCCCTCCGATCTTCTTGCCATTGTTGGCAAAGCAGATCCCGATAGCGTGAACGATCCCATATCACGTTTATTGGGAGCATCAGCACTAAGGCGTCCCGATCTGAGTAAACGCGCAAGCCCCGTCACCTATGTCGACAAGAATGATCCACCGTTCTTCATTGTGCAGGGAGAAAAAGATGATGCCGTCCCCTATCAACAGTCAGTGCTGCTGCAATCTCATCTCAATCTCGCCGGCGTGAAGAATGAACTCACTATTGTAAAGGGTGCTCCTCATTTCGGTGAGATGTTCGATGCGCAGGACATCCGCGACAAAATGTTCAAATATCTTAAGGAAGTATTTCGCTAATCCTATCCTATCCTATTGAACACTTAGGACGTCAGATCGTTTTTAAGGGGGCTAACGCCTGAGCTATGAGCTCCAGCGACCGAAGCCTGCGCTCGTGATGCGGGCTTATGCACTGGACCATTATTTCGGCTGCTCCAAATCCAACAACAAGTTGTTGCAGCCAAACCTTGATCTGGTCCGGCGTACCTGTCAGCATACGTGGAGGTGCTGTTGGGTCAGACAACTCACCCTTCTGCAATGAGCCTCCCAGTTGCCTGATCGCTTCATCTTCCGTAGGCAGCAATCCACTCAGATCACCGCGCTGTTGTAGTCTCTGAAGCATGACTTGTACTGGCGCACTTAACCGTATGGCGTCTTCAGATTTTTCCGCACAGTAAATGCTCACTGATAAGATAACCTCCGGCTTTTGTATGCCAGTAGCTTTGGAAGAAGGCGAAAAGTTTTCACGGTATGAATTAACAATGTCGTAGGCCGACGACGGATTAATGAATGCAGCAAACGAATAACGCAATCCTAACTGAGCGGCTGCTAGCGCACTCCATGGACTGGATCCAAGAAGCCAGGGTGTTGGAATTGTGCCGCTTCCATAAACACGCACTTTATGAAAAGGATGTGCAGGCTCCATGTCATTGTTGAACCAGCTTAGTAGTTCCACCAACTGCTCAAACGAGTCCTCAGTATCCTGTCTGAATGTGCGATTACGTTGTAAAGCGATATCTGAAATCGGACCCGTGTTGGCACGACCAATACCCATGTCAATCCGTCCGGGGAACATGTCGTTGAGGGTTGCAAAATTCTCAGCAACCTTATAAGGACTATAGTGATTGAGCAACACAGAACCTGAGCCGACCCTGATCTTCGAAGTCTTCGCCGCGATATATGGAATGAGTACTTCAGGTGCTCTGCCCGCCAGCGCTGCCGTGTTGTGATGCTCTGCGACCCAGAATCTTGAGTAGCCCAGGCGTTCGGCATGCTGTGCACTTTCGATGGTTTGCGCAATTGCACTACTCCGATTGCCATCGGGCGGCACAGGCGACAAATCAAGCAACGACAGTCTCATAGATTTGAAACTACCAACATAGGGCTTTCGTTCCCGAGCGTTGACCGGGAGTCGTTAAAGCTATCGGATCGATCGGTGAGTTGATCACGCAGGGCAGCCAATAGGTAACAGACTATACGGTGGCAAGCGCTATAACTTTTGTTGTGGTGCAAAAAATCCACAAACCTGCTACGGCGATTTCAGAATAGTACGGAGAAATGATAGCGACGCAATTGATCGCATAGCCGGTACATTGATGTTAGTAATGTACGACCTTGCAGTTTGGATTGCTCTCTTTGAATTTATCGACTGCCTTACCGGTGATCTTGGTATTGTAGCACTTCAATGATTTCAAAGGCAACGGGTACAAAGGATCAATCTTCTTTACACCAGTATTCGAACAATCAAGAGATTCAAGGTTAGACAACTCTTCCAGTGCGCTAAGGCTGCTTACCTGCGTGCCGGAACAGTTAAATGATTTCAACTGCTGCAGTGCTTTGATCGGTCGCAGGTCTTCGACAGGTGTATTGGAAATATCGAGCGAAGTTAGCTGGGTCATCGAACGCAATGGCTCCAGATTCTTGATAGGGCTGTTGGTGGCCCGCAAGGTTCTCAGCGTTGGAATCTTGATCAGCGACGACAGGTCGCTTATCGACGTACCTGAAAAATCAAGTTCCTTCAGTCGCACAAATTCCTGCAGAATAGAAAGATTACTGATCGAAGCATCTTTTACGCGAACGACTTCACCTTCAACCAGGCGGTGCAAGTCTTCCTTCTGGTTTGCATCCGTAATGGCAACGGCTTCATTCAAAACTTCTTTCCACGCGCCAGGCAAATCTTTCCACCAGCTCACGAGAGTGTCCGTCTTAAATACAACAAGACATTTCGGTTGTCTGTGCAGAAACTCCTGCACTACGGAGTCGCTGATGGACGTCCCGTCGAGAAAAACCTTTTTAATCGCACCGACATTTGATAAGGCGCTGATGTTATTCACACCTGTGCGTTCGGCACGAAGCAACCCAAGCCTGGTAAAGTTACTGACCACGTCAATGTTATTAATCTTCGTATCACTGATATCCAATATGGTAAGCAGTTTCTGATCGCGAATCGCGCTCAGATCAGTCACTGAAGTCTTATCAAGTTTCAAAGAACGAAGCCTCGGAACATTTCTCAGGGGCTCAAGGTCTTTTATAGCTGTAACTCCTGACACGTTGATGGAATCAAGATTTGGAATTCGCGCGAGCTCTTCATTAGTTGGATCCTGGCCAATAGATGCCGACTTAACAAAAGCGGCCTTCCATGCCTCAGGGAGCGCATTCCACCATCCACGCATATCTTCAGAATCATATATAACAAGCACGCGAGGATTTGCAGCCATGAAGGACTCGGCAATATCTTTTTGGATTAAAGTATGATCGCAATAGACGCGCTGAAGTTTTTTAAGCGATACCAGTGCGGTTAGGTCCCCAACCTGAGTCCAGTTCACCGACAGCTTTTCCAAATTATCCAGCCCCTTCAGTGGTGTCAATTGCACCACACGCGAACTATCCAGGTATAACGTTTTTATCTGCTTCAATCCCGATATCGGATTGAGATCTTCCACCATTGTTCCTGATAAATTCACCTCAGAGAGATTCGTCAGCGTGGTTAATGCACTTACTCCCTGGACACCGGTGCCCGCTATATCCAGCATCTTGAGGGTCGTGAGATTTCCGAGCATGCTGAAATCAGAGATATGCGTTCCTCTCAATTCCAGTTGTTCAAGATGAGTCATCCGTTCTACGAAGCTGAGATCAGCAACTTTTGTAAAACTTAGATTCAACTTGGTCATATTATCAGAATAGCGAAGCGCTGTCGCGTCTTCGATCTTCGTATACGAAGCATTAAGCTCGACGAGCCCGGTAAGATTTCGAAGTGGGCTAAGATCAACTATTGCCGTATGCGAGATATTGAGCACCTGAAGATTGATGAGTGCTGTGAGTGGCTCCAGGTTCTGCACCATTTGATTCTGGCTAAGATCGATCGACTCAACGTCCATAACGGACTGGATATCCGTAATGTCCATCGTATCGCCTACGACATTAATGCGTTTTTTGAAAAATGACTGCCATTCAAAAGAAAGCGTATTCCACCAGGTGAGAAGAGATGTTCTCTCGTCGAACTCTTTGGTATAAATACTAACGATTTTCAGGTCCTTTGCATTTTGATCGTAGTTGATCTCAATAAACCGTGGCTGGGTGTTGTTCACCGTACGCCCCTCCATCGTAGTACCGCGCATGTTGCGCACGATGGATACCTTATAGAACAACTTGCCGTTGGAGTTAACACTACCCTTAATGTCTTTGATGTTGAATTCAAACTTCACATCCTGAAAGAAGAAGTCTACATCTTTCAGATAAGCCTGTACATCTTTATTGGTGATTACATTTCGTTTTTCAACCAGATCGTCTTCGACCTGCACCTTGCCGTCGCGGAATATCTTGGTATAGCTCTCGGTAACGAGAACGTCTTTGTCACGGGCGGAAGACTCGCTGCTGCCCAATGTATTGAGGATAAACTCAAGGAATTTGATGATATCCTTAACTTCCTGCTCGTGTTGCTTTACTTCTGATTTCGCCTGCTGAGCTGATACATTACCTGCACAAAAGACCAAAAGAAGAATAGCGAGCGCATTAACGGCCTTCATAGTAGAGATAGCGTTGCAGAATTTTCCTGTCCTGATCATTGTTCAGCTTAACAAGGTTTGAAATCAACCATCCGGTGTTGTAGCCCGAGCGATTGAATTCAGAGATTTCAAAATACCATCCCTTCACCTGGAAGAAATGAAACTTTACGGACTCCACCGTTTTGAATTTCATATTGCCGCGCTTCACTTCATAGAACAGCAATGTAAGATGGTCTGGTCTGAAGCGGCGCACAGAGAACTGAGCAATGCTGTCGGTATAATTGAAAGCTTTGCGCAGATTCATAAAGTCCAGTTCATGGCTCATGGGATGCATGAACCTACCCACGCGGGTTGTGTCCCTGATAAAATACGGATCAAACATATCGGCATGAGCACGACTGATGACCCATTTGCTCCCTGCCTGTGCCTTTTCAATCTCCATGAACAGCGTTACGGTTTCTGACTTGCCGTTCATGGTAAATGTCGTATTCACTTCGGCAAACCAGCTGCCTCCATGAAATTCCAGCACCGCCGGAGGCGTTCTTTCAAGTACGTCTTTAGCAAACTGTACTTTAAGATCGCCTCCGATGTTGCTATTGTCTGCATCGAAGAGCATTCCGATATATTTCCGACGGAGCTTCTCGGTGCGGTATTGTTTGTCTTTTGGATAATAGCGGTCGCCTTTTTCGTTTTCTTCACCGTTGAAACGGCGAAAGAATTGATTCACCTGCTTAGTCTCAGCATAAAGGCGACTTTCGTCCTCCTTATCCAGGAGTTGCGCATGCAATCCATATCCGCTGATCAGCAAAAGAAACTGTACTACTAAAGGCTTCAGGTACCTCATGCACTCGTTTCGCTAACACGGATATCGCCCAACAACACATCCCAAAACTCCACAGTCCTTCCGGCGATCTGAGTCTTCTTGCGCTCTACGTAGATCGTGATGTCCTTCTTAGTAGTGTCTTTGTATTTCATTCCATCGTCAGATGTTCCTTCAAACTTCTGATAGATAGTAACGACGCCAACGTAACGACCATCAGGCTGACGCTCGAGATCGCTGATGTAATGAATATCGTACCATGAAATAGTTACTTTATCATAGTTCAATGCGATAAGGCGTTCAAAATATTTACGCACTTTATAATAATTGATCTCTTTTCTATTGAGCGATGATACGCCCATCTCACTCTCAGGAGCAAAGAGTTCTTCGGCACGATCCATTACGCGTTGAGCCTCAGAATAAGGTGTCTTCTTGCTTCCAATGATAGAGATGTATTTACTTAAATCGCGCACTTTCTCCAGAGCAAGGGAATCAATCGCCTGCTTGCGTGCTGGACTAATGTCGGCGGTTTGTGCTGATGCACTCGCTGCAGTCAGGACAATGAAGAAAATGACGGAATATATGTACTTAAACATGGTGTTGATTTTTAGAATGATGGTGTTATTGTTTTACAAGTTCAACTTCAGTGATCTTTCCGGAGCCATCGAACTTGAGCTCACCGATCTTATCTGCCTTCTTCTTCTGATCTTTCAGGTAGTTCAAATAGTTGCGTATCGTCGTCGGACGGTCGTAGTCTTTCTGACCAGCTGCTTCATGGATAACAATAAGCACGGGGGTATCAGGCGAAGAGAATAACGACAGTGCCTCGTTGATGCTGGCGTTGGCAGCATCTGCAGAAGATGCACTGCTGATAGAATTGAAATAGCCTTCGAGCTTTGCATACGGCGCGCGCTTGCGTTCTTCAGCCTCACGTGCTGCGCGCTCTTCCGCCTCACGCTTCTTTCGAGCCTCTTCTTCTTGTTGACGTTTTAATGCTGCTTCTTTTTCAAGGCGTTCGCGTTCCGCCGCTCCAGCATCTACTTCCATTGCCTTCTTTTTGCTTTTACAAGCGGTGCCTACCGAGGCAAGGGCGACAAAGACGGCAAAGAAAGTGAGTCTCGGAAGCGTTCTCAGGAATCGAATCGTGTTATATTTCATGGGTTGTACATTGTTTTCAGAGCCGTGGCACTAGCTATTTCGTTGGGGTACTTCAACGAATAATTATGCCAGAAATAGTCATCTTAATACCTACTAACGAGCTAAAAAGTAAAAAATGGTACTTATGCGTTAGCCTATTGCGGAGAAAATTCCGTAATGTTTCCAAGAATAGCAAACGAAATTTTTCGAGTTGCCGCTGTGGGGAGATGAATTGTTTATGAAGTAGAGCCCGCCGGCGACGCCTTGCTCATCGTTCTTTTTAGATTTCTTCGGGCTAACAATGTCGCCGTTATACTCAGCACTGCCCCCAGCAGCATTGGTGCCCCAGGCAAATAGATGTGCGTTTCCGGTTTGGTGAAGTACGCGAATATCGTCGTCATCAGAAGCGGACCAACGATTGAAGTGACACTCATCAGACTGGTAAGAGCGCCCTGCAGTTCACCCTGTTCATTAGGCGGTACCTGAGTCGAGATGATGCCCTGAAGAGCCGGGCCCGCAATACCCCCCATACAATAGACAACAGTAAAAGCAAACATCATCCATGTTTTCGTTGCAAGCGCATACAACACAAATCCTGCCGCCGTAAAGCCCAGCCCAACGTATACGCTGCGCGCCTGCCCCAGCTTCGGTATGATGATTCTGATCAACCCTCCCTGAACTATTGCAAACATGGCGCCGACCAGGGCAAGCGATATACCTACCGTCTTGTGATCCCACGCAAATTTCTCCTCGGTATAATACACCCAGTTCGTTTGAACGGCATGAGCAGAAATGTAAATGAGTATCAGTGAAACAACCAGTCCGAGTATAACCGGGTAACGCTTAAGTCTTGTCAGTGAACTTATCGGGTTAGCACGTGACCACTCGAACTTCCTTCTGTTTTCTGGTTTCAACGACTCTGGCAATATGAAGAAACCATACAACCAGTTGATGAGTGAAAGTGCAGCGCTTACCATGAACGGCATCCGTGACCCGAATTCACCGAGTACACCACCGAGGAATGGTCCAATGATAAAGCCCAGTCCGAAAGCAGCACCTATAATTCCGAAATTCTGCGCGCGATTTTCAGGGGTGCTAACGTCAGCGATGTACGCCGCGGCAGTTGTAAAGCTAGCTCCCATTATACCTGCGACAACACGGCCGACAAACAACCATGCCAGTGTCGGGGCAAATGCGAGAAAGAGATAATCAATTCCGAATCCAAATAATGAAGCAAGAAGTACAGGACGCCTGCCAAAACGATCGCTTAACCCACCCATAATCGGAGCACAAAGAAACTGCATCAACGCATATGCAAACGACATCCATCCTCCATAAACAGACGCCTCGCTCACCGTTCCCCCGGTTAACTCCTGAATCAGCGTAGGTACTACGGGAATGATGATGCCAAGACCAATAATGTCAATCAACAACGTGATGAAAATAAATACCAATGCACTTTTCTTCTGGGCCATTCTATTTGTTGATTTTGAAGATCTGCGTTACGACTGACGAGTTGTTGAGCTGGAATGAAAGTTCCGACTTGGATTTTTTTTGCTAAAGTAATGTCATTTTTTCAAAGTGGTTTTAGTTTTCGCAATACGAGTTTTGCCAGGGGATAACCGCAAAATGTAAAACTCTAAATGCAAAATGTAAAAGTTCGGGCCATCAGCATAGGACTAATCCATTATTACTGTTGTGGCCATCTCAAGATACCGGCACAAAGCATTAGCCCAGCGCATCTGCTGAATCGTATGACACTCCGCTTCAAACAGTCTGGGTGACGCTACCAGAATGCAACATCCCCGGGCGCGACTGGTAGCAACGTTAAGGCGATGGGGATTGAACAGGAAGTTCATACCACGTGGTGCATCGGCCACTGATGAGCTGGTCATTGAATAAATTACGACCGGTGCCTCCTGCCCCTGAAACTTGTCAACAGTTCCGATACGCAATCCCGGTAGTCGGGAGAGCAGAGCGGATACCTGAGAATTGTAAGGCGCCACGATGAGGATATCCGAAGCAATGAGTCCGCGGCTGGTGCCTTTGTCATCCGTCCACGTTCCTGATGAAAGCAGGTTATTAACAATTGACTCGACCAACGATACTTCTTCAGAAGAACGATCTTGCTTTGCCATGTGATGGGCAGGAACATAAAACAAACCTGTGCCGTCAAATTTGGTCCCTCCACCGATATGCTGATGAACCAGTTCAGGCAAGGACTTCAGCCTGCCTTCGTAGAACAATTCAGACGTAAAAGAACACAGTGAAGGACTGAGGCGTCGCGTTGTTGCCAGGAACAATCCGCGTCCACTTTGAATTGTAGCGTGGCCATCAAGCAAGTGGGTAAGTGCGGATACATCGCTTCCTTCGGGATGCGCACCGCGCTGGGGTTGTTCGAGTTGCTGTGGATCACCTAAGAGAATGATATTTCTTGAGCAACGCGACGCGGCGAGAACATATGAAAGCGACATCTGCCCTGCTTCATCAACAAAAAGATAATCCAGCGACTTATCAAAATTCTTATCGGCCCATAGCCAGGCAGTGCCTCCCAACGCATATCCCTGATCAAGCAGGGACCGCGCCGACTTATTATCCAGAACTTCCAGAACATGCAAAGGCGTTATTTCATCTTTCTCACCGACCTTATGAGCAAGTCGCACACTTTCGTTGCCTGCCAGTTCTCTGACCTTGTCTAAAAGATTCCTGATAACCTTGTGGCTGGTTGCCGTGATACCAATTTTCTTTCCAGCCTTTATCAAAGCCAGTATCATGGTTGCGCCTGTATGGGTCTTTCCGGAACCAGGAGGCCCCTGGATGGGAAGTATTGATTTATCAAGGTTTAACGCCCAATGAACAGCCTCTTTCAGGACATCATCAGTACTGAGGGGAACATAACCGGTTATAGTAACAGGCGCCCGCTTCATCAACAGATCTTTTGTTGCTGCATAGGGCCAGTTGTGGTTAAGACCATCTTCTTCAATTTGAACTGCGATATCCATTAACGCAGTGGGCAACGGTTCTAGTGGCGGCGTTTCGGCAATGTGGACGGATCGCGGATGTATATCAATCGCCTGTTCACGTTTCTTGATGTCGATGAATTGTTCACCCAATGAAATATCTCTTACAGTACCCAGCTTCTCACCTTTTACGGCTACAACGTCGTCGCCTTCATTCAGTGAAGTCTCCTGAGTCGGGAATCGGTAGCGATGTGTAGTGTTCCTTTCCCTGCCACGCTTAGGCTGGACGCCAACGAAAGTCAATCCGCCGATTGTTTTGCGTTCAGACATTACATCGTCTTCGTCAAGCTCATGAAGTCGATAATACTCCCAGAATGCGCTTTTAGCTTCCCGGCGGAAGTAATCGATCATATGCGCCAATAGCCACATGGCGTGCTGCTCGTGGCCCCAGGTATTTCTGTCTTCGGGAAGGGCGCTTACAATACTATGGAAGATTTGAGTGCTGCGCGTTTCAAGTATCTCCACGTCTTCACCAGCCTCCCCTGTCTTAAGCACCGGCCGTTCAAATTTCTCCCCCGCTGTTTCGCGCCTTGCTCTAACCCTTTCTAACCAATCGTGTAGGGCAGCCGTAGCGCGACAGTCATCGTCATTGTATCGTTCAACCGTCATAGCAACTTCCGCTGGCAGATCGCGAAGCTGACCAAGTTCAAGAGCAACCTCGAATAGTTTTCGTGCGGGTCCGGCATCAGACAAATCGATCTGTCGCGTATACGTTGTGAACTTTTCTATTTCTTTAAGTGAATAACGTTCAACGCTGGCCATTAACGATTCTTTTACTACAGCATGCAAGTCGATGAAGCGTTCGGCTCTCAATAACAGATCAACTTCCTTTTCATATATGGCATGAACACGTGCCAGTCGTTTTATCGCCGATGGTTCATATGGCGCAAAATGATAAATATGAAATCCTGGATATCGTTTCCAACGATCCATCAGAAAATGCATAAACGCTCCGAAGGCGTCGCGCTCCTCCATTCGTTTGATGCTCCATCGTCCGTGATATTTCAATGAGTCCTGATCGCGAATGACGTATCCCAGGAGATACTCAAGACCTCCGGCTTCGAAAAAGGGATCGCCCTCGATATCAAAATATACGTCACCCTCATTTGGCATCGGAAGTCTGAACAACCCTCTACCCGTTTCAATGGGCAGATCTTCTTCAAGCAACTGCCTGGCTAGACGAGACCTGTATTGCAATTCAGCTTGCTTCTTACGGCGCATTAAAGCATCGAGGTTACCTTGTAAAGGCGTTTGAATCAATGGCGAGAGAGCCAATTGCTCAAGTGTCTTAATATTTTGTCGCGATAGCTCCTCCACTTGTGCGTTGCGCATGCCTGCGACCAACGACAAATGATCGTCGTTTCTCCATTGCGTGTCACAACGGCTCCACCACCTGCATACGCTGCAATGTTCAACAGGGATTGGATATGTGCCCTGACTTTGTTGACCCACGAAAGACTCAAGACGATCCTTCATCATCCCGTAATAGGCCCGGAAGTCGTCGTATCGATACGACTCAGCTTTGAAATCCACATCCGGCTTGATGATGTGCATGTATTCCGGCGTGCTGCCAAGCATTTGTCCCAGTAAGTCGGTGTAAAGACATAACTGAAGGATTGCTCCACTTTTCGTTTGACGCGCAAGCTTGGTATCCTGAACTTCATAGGTCCACGGTCCAAAACTGCTGCTTCCCGGAATTTTGACGATGATATCGGCAATACCTCCCCATGCTCCGTGTGATAAGGTCGCCTGTATTAAGATGTCGGCACCGTCTTGCAATGCCTGCCTCGTAGCTTCGTGATCCTTCCCCCTTAAGTCGACAATGCTCCGACCTTGCAGTCGCAGGTGATCGACGTAAGCAGCTTCATGTGCTGCTCCACGGTGAATCAAAGCCTCGATTGCAGGATCCTTGCGATACGGACGCTTCAATTCTCCCTGTGCAACGCGCATGGAAAGCGCGGTGAGGTGCTCACATCCAAGATAGTCTGACAGGTCAGTTGCCGAAAACTTGTATTGCTCGTTCTGAATATACATTTCAATCTCTCCATCGTAAAAAAACAAAAACACTCCGACAACTTCTGACGTAACCTTTCAGCTTGTTTAAAAATTGTACAAGTGTTAAGAACCTGGTCCTTATCTCACCTTCAGTTGTTATATTCACAACTGTGACCGGAAATGCCAAATGACCGCGAACCAGGATGGCATTCGAAGCAGGTATAACATGTCAGGCCAGAAAAGAATACGCGTTTTTTAGGCCAATTTCGCGACATTGTTTAGTGCGGAGTCAATTTCAAGCTCAATTTCGCATAATTCAGCCTTTTTTAACCTAGCATTAACCTTGGATGAACCTAGGATGAACCTTCGATAATCTGGACAGACCAGGGAGGGAGTCCGGCGAGTTAACATTACCTTTCTGCTCAACCTGGAGCGCAGTATAGGGATCTGATCTCAATAGGTTTAAGAGCTATCTCGGATGGTTCGTAAAGTTTTTTATCCGGAAGTGCAACCTGGACAGTTCGACGTCGGTCTTATGGTAGTATCGTCACGGCATATTAACATGCATCGTGACCCGGAACTTCAACGAGGTTCTGGAAATCAATTGGAATCAAATCAGGATTAAATAAACAAAGTTAAAACCTCATGAAGTATTTCGCATCTTGCCTGGTGATCTGCTTGATAGCATCGTCGGCTGTAGTCGGCCAATCCCGACAAACAAAGAATGTGGACACATTCAACAAAATATCTTTCCGTGTATCTGGAAACATGTATGTGAAACAGGGAAGCCCACAGAAGGTTGAAATTGAGGGTAACAAGGATGCGTTGGAAAAAACGATTGTTAAAGTTGAAGGATCAAGACTGATTGTTGGTCGCGAAGGCAAATGGTCAAACTGGAATTTTGGAGATGACGACGAGGTAAATGTATATGTAACGGTGAAAGACATCAATGCCCTCGATGTTAGCGGATCAGGTGACATTATTGTTGAAACTAAAGTCGTTACCAATGAGCTCAAACTGAACGTTAGCGGTTCGGGCAATCTGAAAGTTGAAGCAGAAGTATCCGGCGATATGGAAGCTGACGTTTCCGGTTCAGGCGACCTTTATGTGAAGGGTCGTTGCGCATCCTTAAACAGTGATGTTAGTGGCTCAGGAAAGGTTAACGCAGGAGTTACGGTTGCAAATCGTGCCGAGTTCGGCGTGTCGGGTTCTGGCAAAGTTGAAGCCAGCGGAAGCGCGTCGGAAGTAAGAGTATCGATAAGTGGATCTGGAAAGGTGCTTGCTTCGAATATGGAAACGAACATTTGCAATGTTCGCATCTCTGGTTCCGGCGATGTTGAGATTGCCGTTAAGAATGAAATCGATGCGAACATTACAGGAAGCGGATCTGTACGGTATCGCGGAGAGCCAAGCAAGGTAAATAGCCATGCAACCGGCAGTGGCAGCGTAAGAAAGATGTAATTGCTGATTACTAAAGAATAAATAAAAAGCCTGGCGAAGAAACCGTCAGGCCTTTTTTGTTGGTATTGAGTTATGCGCAGACATGAACTGTGACATGATCTTCATTGACGAAGTCAGCAGGTTCAAGCCAATCGAGCAGACCAGAACCAACCAATGTCTGAAGGGACAATCGTCGTTACTAGTCCTGAACTTTCTCTTTCAGATAGACGAGCTGTCCGGCATGATAACCCACATGAGCAAGACGGGTGATAACGACGTTCAGCCTGTTCCTGTTGGGTTCCTTTGCGAAGTCGGCCTCCGTTACAGCGGTATGACGACCAAGCCACTCTGCTGGCCCGAGCGCTTCCAGGCGCTCGTTCAATCGTGCGTTCACTTCCTTCCAGTTTGCACGGAGGGTTGTAGCGGTTGGGTAGTCTTTAGCTGCACCGTCGGGAGACTTTATGAAAGGAGCATCGTATTGCGGATACAACCGATTGCCGAAGCCCAGCAGTGGATAGATTCCATCATGCACTGCGATCATATGCCCAAGAATGTAAATGCCTGTGTTGCGGCCCGGGGCGGTTTGTTTTGCTAACGTGTTGTCATCCAGCTCATCAACGACCTGAGTAAAACGCTTCAGCTGTAATAACCAGGCCTTAAGAATTGTCTGAACAAATAGGATTGATTCGGAAGATTTGGTGAGAGTTTCCATGTGTATTAGTTTAGTAATGGCACAAATGGCAACAACGTTAAGGCCACATGCGTTCACGTGAAATCGATTAAATATGGAAATGAACTACAATCTGGAAACGGCCTTGCAACTGGTCATGTCTTTTGCCATAGGGGCCCTCATCGGAGCGGAACGCGAATACAGAACAAAAACTGCGGGCCTCCGAACGATGATCGTGATCTGTCTTGGTTCAACCATTTTTACAGAGGTTTCCATAGCGATGGGAGCCAATTCACCAGACCGCATCGCATCGAACATCGTAACGGGCATTGGTTTCCTCGGTGCCGGCGTAATTTTTAAAGATGGCCTTTCCATTAGTGGAATTACCACGGCCACGACCATCTGGATTGCGGCAGCTCTTGGAATGGCAGTAGGTGCAGCTCAGTATTTTATCGCCTTAGGAGGAACGGTGGTTGTTATCATTGTATTGTCGGCATTTGAAGTCTTTACGAACAGGATCAACAAAATGCACCAGGAGCGGACGTACAAGATCACATTCGCCCACTACAGCGACTTCGAAAAAACGATCATGAAGCGCGTATCGGAACTGCGGTTGTCTTATAAAAAGGAAAGGGAGATGAAGACAGCTGACAGTTTTGTTCTCGTCTTTCATCTGAGGGGGAGCGAAAAGCTGCTCGATCATTTTAATATGTTCCTGAAGGAGTCTGATCAGGTGTCGGCGTACGAATACTGAGGCAGTCCTGAGTACAAAGTACTTAGTTACGAGTTTGGTCTCTAGTACTTTGAGTAGTTAGCAGATGGACCGTACTAGCGGTGCAGTTCTTAAGCTTGTTCATTTTGGCCATTAAACGCATTTATCTATCAACTTAAAACACTCAGGACCAAACTCATGACTCAGGACTAATGACCCATGACTACTATTTTAGGAATCGTTTTCGGGACTGCGGAAAATCGCTACCTTACTTCCAAAATCAGTGATCATGAAGGAGCAAGAACTTGGCGTCGAGATCCGTATAGACCGTAACTCCCGTATTCCAAGATACCGGCAAATTGTCAATTCAATAATTGATGACATCGAGCGCGGCGTCCTTATGGTGGGTCAGCGCGTGCCTTCGATCAATGAAATCAGCGAGGAGTACTATTTATCACGAGACACAGTCGAGAAGGCATACAATGTTTTAAAGGAGCGGAAGATCATTGTTTCTGCCAAGGGCAAAGGCTATTACGTAGCACGCAATGTTCTGCCCTCGAAGATCAATGTTCTGTTCCTGTTCAACAAGCTAAGTTCGTACAAGCTGCAGATCTACAACGCGATGGTTACCCGTTTGGGACAAAATGCCCAGGTAGACCTTGTCGTGTATCACTGCGATCCCAAACTGCTACTGAATGCACTGCGCGAAAACAGTGGCCGATATGACATGTATGTAGTAATGCCGCATTTCAAAGATGCATCCCTCGCACATCAAAGTGCTGATGACGAAGTTGTTGAAGAACTAAGAAAGATTCCAACGGAGAAATTGCTCATACTCGACAATCACATCCCTGCGTTGGAAGAAAGTGTCGCCTCAGTTTATCAGGATTTTAAGATGGATATCTTCGAGGCGCTGCAGGAAGGCATGGAGCGGCTACGTCGCTATGACAAGCTGATCCTCGTTTATCCAACCAAGTCACTCTACCCCTATCCGCAAGAGATACTGCAAGGCTTTCAAAAATTCTGCACTGACTTCAGCTTTTCTTTTGAAGTGCTTGATGAGATTTATCCCGACATGGAGTTGCATGTTCGCGATGCCTATATCCTTATAGAGGAATCTGATCTGGTAAGTTTACTGAAACAGATACGCGACAAGAAACTGAGAGCCGGCCAGGATATCGGCGTTATATCCTACAACGATACGCCGTTGAAAGAACTTTTGGGAATAACAGTTATCTCGACCGACTTTGAAACCATGGGTGAAACCGCCGCCTACATGATTTTGAAGAGAAAGAAGGAAGTGGTGAAAAACGTTTTCAGATTTATTAACCGGGATTCTATTTAGGTAGGTCCCTGGACTCCGAGCTGTCATTACTACTTCGATGCATCAATCAGATTTTGAGGGAACCTGCCCGTTATCAAACGAAGGATAGGATTGCAGCCCTTAAGACCTAAGGCAGAAAGAACACCTCTTCCAGAGGGACTGAGACAGGCGAATAGTCGGCATTAGTATCCATGATATCGGCCATGTATTTCCACCACCTCCTGACAATCGGATTTTCTCCCAGGAGCTGAGAACCGCCGCCTGATTTCAGTTTTTGAAACGCAAACAATGTATCCGTTTCATCATCCAGGAAAATAGAATATTCAAACACACCAGCTTCAGCGAGTAACTCGCGAAGCTCTGGCCAGATGGCGTCATGCCGTTTGCGGTATTCTTCTTTGAAGCCAGGCTTAAGTTTCATCTTGAATGCCAGACGTTGAAATTCCTGAGACATGCTGCTTGAGTTTTAGTTGTGTCGGAGGTAAAATAGTGTTTCAGGGAGATGGAGATCGCAATGGCCTGAGTTATCGGTCGCTGCTATATTACAAATTTACCGTTGTTTTAGCCGAGTTACCAACCATGACAGTGCATGACGCACACCAGCCTCGGGGTGCGCAAATTGCTTTAATACGAAAATATGGGTGTTGTACTTGGCGTCATCTTTCATTTCATAGGCGGCTTCGCTTCGGGGAGTTTTTACGTTCCATTTAAGAAAGTAAGGCAATGGTCCTGGGAGAGCTACTGGATCGTCGGTGGACTTTTCTCCTGGTTGATTGTACCGCCACTGGCAGCATGGCTAACACTTCCCGGTTTTAGCGAGATCATTTCATCGACCCCCAGCAATGTCATTTTCTATACAATTTTGTTTGGTGTTCTATGGGGCATTGGCGGTCTAACGTATGGCCTGGGCGTTCGATACCTCGGTATGTCTCTGGGAAACTCTGTCGTATTGGGTTTCTGCTCTGCATTTGGCGCTCTGGTGCCTTCCCTTTATTACAATTTCTTTCCCGCCCCGGATAAGACAACACTCTCGCAGATGCTAACAGAAACCTGGGGACAGGTAGTACTCCTTGGCGTTCTCATTTGCCTTGCCGGGATCTATGTATGCGGGCGTGCCGGCGTTCTTAAGGAACGCGAGATGACTGAGGAACAAAAAAAGCAAAGCATCTCTGAGTTCAATCTAGGTAAGGGACTATTCGTTGCCATCACGTCTGGAATTCTCAGTTCGTGTTTCAATTTTGGTATTGAAGCAGGTAAGCCCATGGCGGAGCAGGCAGTAGCCCTTGGGTTAAATCCGCTGTATCAAAACAACGTCACGTATGTGGTGCTTCTTTGGGGCGGACTATCCACCAATCTTTTGTGGTGCATCTTCCTGAATACCCGAAACAAAACCTTCGGTGATTACACAAACGACCGGGCCCCTTTGGCCAATAACTATTTCTTTTCTGCGTTAGCCGGAACGACGTGGTTTCTGCAGTTCTTCTTCTATGGAATGGGCGAAAGCAAATTGGGCAACGGTGCCAGTTCATGGATACTTCACATGGCGTTTATCATTCTCATTGCAAACTCGTGGGGGATCATCCTCAAAGAGTGGCACGGAGTAGGGAGTCGAACGAGAAACACAATCATTGGTGGAATAGGTCTGATTATCTTATCTGTATTGGTTGTGGGCTATGGGAATGCGATCAAGTGAGCAGACCATAAAAACGTAACAAAAGGCGGTCGTTCCGATGCCGATGCAGAGCTGTAGGATTGACAGAACGATTTTAGCACATAAAGAACATATCAACTTTTAACATATTTCAAATATGTCAACAAAAGCGAAAACAGAATTCAAACATGTCAGCTACCTGTGGGATGATAAGAAAGCGGCCGAATTGGCGGGCGACGAGGTAGGACTTTTGATTTATCGTTCAAACCTGTTAGGAGCCGATCTACGACTCACCAATTATGGCGGTGGAAACACCTCCTGCAAGGCAATGGCCAAGAATCCACTGACTGGAGAATCGACCGAAATCATGTGGGTGAAAGGATCAGGCGGCGACATTGGGACGCTGAAGAAGAGCGGTCTGGCTGCTTTGTACGTTGATCGCCTGCGTGCGCTCGAACGCGTTTATCGCGGACTCGAACACGAAGATGAAATGGTTGAACTTTTTAATCATTGCATTTTCGATCTGGCATCTAAGGCGCCATCGATAGATACACCACTGCATGCCTTTCTACCATTCAAGCATGTAGACCATCTTCATCCAGATGCTGCCATTGCTATCGCTGCAGCAAAGGATGGTAAGAAAATCACACAAGAGTTATTTAACGGAACTATTGGTTGGGTGGAGTGGCAGCGACCTGGCTTCGACCTTGGACTAAAGCTTCGTAAATGTCTGGACGAGAACCCAGGTATACGCGGAATCATGTTAGGATCACATGGTCTGTTCACATGGGGCGACACGGCATACGAGAGCTATATCAATACGCTGGAAGTTATTGAACGCTGTGCGCAATACCTGGAAGATAATTATGGAAAGAAGCGGCCGGTATTTGGAGGCTCAAAGATACAGTCTGCGCCTGCGGAGAAGAGATCGGCTCAGGCTTCGGCTCTTGCTCCCGTGCTACGTGGATTCTGTTCTTCGAATGTTCGGATGGTTGGTCACTTCACGGATGATGACAGAGTTCTTGAATTCATTAACTCCAAGGACCTGGATCGGCTGGCACCGATGGGAACAAGCTGTCCTGATCACTTCCTCCGTACCAAGATCAGTCCGTTGGTTCTTCCGTTGACGGCTGATCAGGACTTATCAGATGCGAAGTCGATAAAATCAACACTTGCTCCTTCTTTCGAAGCATATCGTAAGATGTACGCTGAATATTATAATACGTGCAAGCATTCCAACAGTCCGGCTATGCGCGACGCGAATCCAGTTGTATTGTTGTATCCAGGCATAGGTATGTTTACGTTCGCCAAGGACAAGCAGACGGCGCGTGTTGCTGCTGAATTTTATATCAACGCCATAAACGTGATGAAAGGAGCTGAGGCGGTTTCATCATATACCTCCTTACCACGGCAAGAAGCATTCAACATAGAGTACTGGCTGCTTGAAGAAGCTAAACTTCAGCGCATGCCTAAGCCAAAACCGCTATCAGGACGAATCGCCCTGATCACAGGCAGCGCCGGAGGTATCGGAAAAGCAATTGCCAAACGATTTGTTGATGAAGGAGCATGTGTCGTTTTGAACGACAATGATCCTCAGCGTTTGAAGGAGGCTGAGGACGAATTCACCAAACAATATGGCAAGGACTCATTCTGCACTGCGGTACTGGATGTTACGAATGCGTCGCAAATCTCAACCGCGTTCGACAAGGCCGCGCGCTACTTCGGCGGTGTCGATATTATTGTCAATAATGCGGGTCTTTCTATATCTAAGCCTATTGACGAACACACGGAGAAGGATTGGGATATCCTGTATGATGTTCTCGTAAAAGGTCAGTTCCTCATAACTCAGGCTGGCGTGAACGTGATGCGAAAGCAAGGCACAGGTGGCGATGTCATCAACATTGTCAGCAAAAATGCATTGGTGTCCGGACCAAACAACGCAGGCTATGGATCGGCGAAGGCAGCGCAGCTTCACTTAAGCAGATTGAATGCAGCTGAGTTGGGGCCCGACAAGATTCGTGTCAATGTAATCAATCCGGATGCAGTCATAGCCGACAGCAAGATCTGGGCTGGCGCATGGGCTGAAGGACGCGCTAAAGCTTATGGTGTAAAAGTTGAAGAACTTCCTGCATACTATGCTAAGCGAACTTTGCTTAATGAAATCATTCTTCCCACTGATATTGCAAATGCCTGCTTCGTTGTTGTGGGGGGACTATTAAACAAGTCAACCGGCAATGTCATTAACGTAGATGGCGGCGTCGCCGCAGGATTCGTGCGCTAGCCCCCGGGATAATGTTGCCGGGTGATTCGCGTCATGTCTGATTCCATTGGTGTTCCAGGAGAAAGAAAGGTCTCCGGTTCTGATTGATAAAGTGATTCCACGCGATAAAGAGATTTGAATCGTACGGAATCACTTTATATTTTAAAAGATTCGTAGTGTTTTACGTGTTCTTCAAACTCGAGAAGGATTCCATTGTCTTCGGGATAATACACGGCCTTCTCAAAGTCTTCTCCAGCGAATTCTTTGATTGAATCTATACTTTCCCACTCCGTCACAGTATAGAAGTGAGTACAGTCTGCTTCCAGTCTTCGCCATATCCGAACGGAAATGTTGCCCTTCACTTTCTTGTAGTCAGCGGTCCCCTTCGTTAAGAGGAACTGCAGATAACTGTCAGCGTGAGACAGTAATGTACGTCCGTGCCATACGCGTGTAACCATACGATGTTTCTTTTTAACAAGGTATCAATTCAATGGAAAAACTCATCGGGTTGTTATGTTACACGCCAAATCAAATGATGCAAAGCATTTTACAACGCACAAAAAGATGAGGCCGTTGACCCGGCTTACGTCAAAGAATACCGACCAGCGTTTTCCCCTGAAACAAAGAAGTCTGTCACTTGATCCAAAACGTCAGCATTTGCAGCGACGATGTAAACCATGTGATCAGTTGGTGACAGCGCGCTTTCTTGCCAGCATGAGGTATGAAAAAGCGATCACTGCCAGGGAAGAACACAACGCAAATGCGTATGGGAATCGTGTGGTGTCGTTCGAATAGATGAGACCAGAAGCTAAGGCTCCAACACCGATGCCTAGCTCCATAAAAATGTAAACCGATGCTACCCCCCTACCCTTGTGAGCCGGATCACTCAGGTCGGTTGCCCATGCAATAAGCGTTGGCGACGTTGTTCCATGAGCCAGGCCGTAGATCGTCATGCCTATGATGAGTTGAAGTGGTGAACTTGCAAAAGCAATAGTGACCATCGCTATGGCAATGAACAGGCTGCATACACGTAATACCGGTTTTCTTCCCCACCGATCCGAGGCGCGACCACCAATCAGTCTGATCACCAGTGCGGACATCGTCATATAGGTAAACAAGAGACCTTTGTTGCGTATCAATACCGACTCGCCGAAATCGGGTATCAACGTAAATACCGTACCATAAGAAAAGCCCAGGCACACCATGACGATACAGGGCGCCAATACCCGCGGCTCGAACAAGTCTTCCTTCCGGACCTTCAGCATTGAAAACTTAAATGGCTGACGCTCTTTCAAAGTTTCCCGGATCCCTAATAAGATGGCAATCGAAACCAGACCAAATGCTGAAGCACAATAAAACACAGCTTCCAGCGAGATTCGATTTGCAAGCATGCCACCCAGTGCCGGCCCTGCTGCCATTCCGAGTGAACCAAATGTGCCCAGCATACCCATTGCTTCACCACGACGGGCGGCCGGTATAACGTCGGACATATACGCCGCGGTTCCTGTTGGCGTAAAACCTGTTGAGAATCCATGCACGAGTCGCAGCAACATGAAGCCAGCGACTGTGGTCAATACCGGGTAAACCAGGCTACAGAGGAAACAGACAATAGAACCCACCATAATGACAGGCACACGACCAATCTTATCGGCGAGCTTTCCACTGAATGGTCTTGAGATCATCGCTGTCAGTGTGAATAATGCGATGATAAGACCTTTGTATTCACCTCCTCCCAGGCGCTCGAGAAAGCCCGATAGCTCGGGCAGCAACATATTGAAGCTGGCAAAAAATAGCAATGAGCTTGAACACAGCAGCCAGAACTGTGGCGTATAAATCTTTTGGTCGCTCAAATCGATTAGTTCAACATTAAATGGCCCGTACTCAATATCTGGTTAGTCCTGAGTCCTTAGTCTTAAGTCGTGAGTTTGGTCCTTAGTACTTTGAGCTTCTAGTAGGCGCCATTATTATTACTGGTCTCTGGGTAAACTCCCCTTAGAAAAGATACCTAACGACTAAAAATACTACAGACCAATCTCACGACTCAGGACTAAAGACTCAGGACTGTTTCTACGCTTGCTGCGGTTGTTCCTGCGCACCAAGCAAAAATGCCTTGATGAAATCATCGAGATCGCCATCCAATACATTTTGTGCATCGTGACGTTCAACACCGGTCCTCGCATCTTTTACGAGTTTGTATGGATGAAGAACATAGTTCCGGATCTGAGAGCCGAAATCGATCTTCATCTTTCCGGCTTCGATCTTGTCCCGCTCAGCGTTTCGTTTTTCCATTTCACGCTGATACAATTTCGACTTCAGCATCTGCATGGCACGTTCGCGATTGGCGTGCTGTGAGCGCTCCACCTGGCAAACAATCACGATACCGGTTGGCTTATGTGTCAACTGAACTTTGGTTTCCACCTTGTTCACGTTCTGTCCACCGGCGCCACCTGAACGCGACGTTTGGATTTCGATGTCTGATGGATTGATCTCAATTTCAATGGAGTCATCGACCTTAGGATAAACAAAGATCGAGGCAAATGATGTATGCCTTCTCTGATTTGAGTCGAACGGTGATATACGAACGAGGCGATGTACACCGATTTCGGACTTAAGCTTTCCATAAGCGAATGGACCTTCGATCTCTAACGTCGCCGATTTGATACCTGCTACGTCACCTGATTGATAGTCGATTTGCGTTACGCGGTAGCGATTTTTTTCGCCCCACATAATGTACATACGGTTAAGCATATCTGCCCAATCCTGGCTTTCGGTACCACCTGCGCCTGGGTTGATTTCAACCACGGCACCAAGCTGATCTTCCTCTTTGCTCAGCATCTTTTTAAACTCGAGCTCCTCGACTGCCTGGGCAGTACGGGCGTATTCAGCATCGAGTTCGTCTTCCGTTGCGTCGCCGGCATCATGAAACTCATTCAATACTTCGAGGTCGTCGATCATTTTAGTGACGTTCTCAAACGCATCAGTCCAGACCTTCTTGGTCCTGATGTTCTTTAGAATGGCTTCTGCTTCTTTGGGATTGTTCCAGAAATCGGCCTGCTGTGTGATCAGCTCTTCATCTTTTACTTCGAGACTCTTACGGTCGTAGTCAAAGATACCTCCTCAAGGCGCTAACACGGGCCTTCAGATCTTTCAATTGATCTGTTGTCATAGGGTTGTAATTAATTTAAAGGGACAAATATACGAATCGATCACCAAACCCCCTATCAGAAGGCCATGTGACTGACGTCGTGTTTGTAAAAAGGCGAGCCATACTCTACGGTAAGCAAATGATAACCAGGCTTTATACGCTGAGATTTTTTCTTTATCAGCATCATCGGCAATCCGACGCCAACCATAATGGCCGAAGTTTTGGTAACGTTTTCGTCGAGCGTAGGATCCTCACCCTGAACAATAACTGTGTTCAACTGATCGATGAGGAAGTAGCCAGCGCCCCCAATGATCAGCGCAGCTCCGATCTTATTCATGAAGCTGTGCCGGACGAAATAAATACGTTCAATCTTTGAAAAAGGGATGAGTGTTTCATGGGCCATGACCGCAGTATCGAACAGGTTGTTCACGTAACTGTATATTCTGTCCTCGTTGCCACGGATCTTCAGCTCAAGATCATCGCCAGGATATAAACGATAAATCACCTTCTCTCCTTTCAAGAGCACCAACTGCTTTTGCGCATAGGCATCCGTTAGCGCAGTTGCCAGCAAGATCCATATACAGATGCCCATTACATTCGAACGCATACTTAATCAAAGGGTCGGCTTCCAGGGGGTCTCAACAACATTCAGCTCGGAAGCCATGGCTCGTGCCAACACGAAAAGGTAGTCCGAAAGTCTGTTGATGTACTTTATGATTATCGGGTCGACAGTCTCGATTTGATTCAGAGCTACAATTTTGCGCTCTGCTCTTCTGCACACAGTACGTGCAACGTGACAGTGAGAGATCGATACATGCCCACCCGGCAACACGAAATTGCGCAAGGGCTCAAGATGAGCCTCCATTTGATCGATGGCATCTTCCAGTGAAGTGGCATCATTATCGACCAGCAGGGGTATTTTCACTTTCGTATTTCCAGGAACAGTAGCGAGCATTGAACCAACGGTAAACAAACGCTCCTGGATCTGGATGATGAAATGTTCCCGCTTTTTGTTGACTTCCTGATCGCGCACCACTGCGATAAAAGCATTCAGTTCGTCGATCGTTCCGTATGCATCGATACGCATGTCCGCTTTGGATACGCGACTGCCTCCAAACAAAGCTGTGCTGCCCTCGTCGCCTGTGCGGGTATAGATCTTCATACCTTAAATGTACAAAGGCATGCGTCAATTTCCAGCTACCGAAATGTAACAGGCCGATAAAAGAAAGTGATTACTTCAATTGAATGATTCCAGTTGATTGAGCAATGAACTGCTCAATGAACGACCTGACTGCGGGTAACGTTTTCGTTCTTGCGATCCCACTCGATGAGTCCGTCGCGAAGTCGAATAATACGATGAGCGTAGTGAGCTATGTCGTCTTCGTGTGTAACCATGATGATCGTATTGCCCTTATCGTGAAGCTCCTGAAAAAGCGCCATGATATCGTGCGACGTTTTACTATCGAGGTTACCAGTAGGCTCATCAGCCAAAATAATCGAAGGATTGTTGACCAACGCACGCGCTATAGCAACACGTTGACGCTGACCGCCTGAAAGCTCGTTGGGTTTGTGATGATGTCGGGAAGCAAGTCCCACATTTTCGAGCGCCGCCATCGCCATTTCTTCCCGATCGGATCGGCCGTAGCCGGCATAGATCAATGGAAGCGCTACGTTATCGAGGGCCGACGCACGCGGCAACAGGTTGAATGTTTGAAATACAAATCCGATCTCTTTATTGCGAACCTCTGCCAATTCATTTTCGGTCATCTCGCTAACTTCCTGACCGGCCAGACTGTACGTTCCTGAGCTGGGTGAATCCAGGCATCCCACTATATTCATCAGGGTGGATTTTCCCGAACCGGACGGCCCCATAAAGGCCACGTATTCTCCTTTGTCGATGGAGATGGAAACATCCTGAAGGGCGTTAACAATGTTAGTACCCATCTTATACTCTTTGGCCAGGTGCTTTGTCTCGATGATTCTCATAAGTTGGTAATATGTGTCTCTATTAACGGTTGAATTACAAATTCCGCATGAATTCTTGAAAATCTGTCCACCTCAAATTAGCAAATTCTGACCCTTCGACCGAAATATATGGAGATGAGGGGGTTTAGAGTGAAGACGGGCGGGAGGTGCAAAAAGTTACGAACCGCGTGAAAATCGATAAGCACGGTCTTCGTAAGAGAAATTGGCCGGGTTGTATGTCCGCTCAGAAAACAGCCAATTGTCGTTTCTGTCGACTGCAATAACGGTTGAGCACCTGGATCCGTAATTTCCCGTTTTGATAAACATCGACGAAAGGGCCCGCTCCCTTTCCTGTGTTAGTCCAGTATCCGGTAGCTGCTCCGTGGGCGCAGTGGCATCATCGTAAAGCAATGCAAAGATCTCCTCGGGATCGATGGTTGGCTTCTGAAAGGCCGGACCGATCAGCTGTTTCCCTCTTACGACCTTTGGCCATGGTGTCTCGAGGAACCTATTGCTAATGCCATAGAATCCCGGTTCTAAGCGCTGCACGATACCCTGATAGTTCGAATAGTAGAACATCTCGTCGGCAGTTCCGGCAAGCAGGTTAAATCCATTATAACGTATACCGCTGTCGTTGATCGACTGAAGGTATTGATCAGCCTGCGCAGAACCCAGAAGGTAGTCGGCCACAAGCCTTCCTCGTGTTGGCGCTGCAGGATCGATATTTTTTGGATCGCGGAAATTGGTGAGCATAGAGATGCGGCCCGACGTAGTAACGCCCAGCCAGGTACCACCTGCTTCGAGATCACGGCCAGCCAGCACGCCTTGCTCCGGCCAGTAGCCAGCTGGTTGTGTGGGGCGGTTATAAAATTCGTCGCGGTTGCCAGCGATCAACAACTTATATGATGGGTGTTGATTCAGAGAAATAAAAATGAGGCACATCGTCTGCTAGTTTTCCTCCCCGAAAAGTTCAAGTTGCGCTGGTAACAACGTGAATGACTTACGATGAAAAGGGGTGATTCCAATCATCCTTATGCCGTCGCGATGCGCCGTGGTCGGATAGCCGACGTTTGTTTCCCAGCTATATCCCGGAAACTGTATGGCAAGATTCATCATCAGATCGTCGCGGTGAGTCTTCGCCAGGATGGAGGCTGCCGCGATTGACAAATAACGGCCATCACCCTTGATGATGCATTCGTGACGTATATCAAAGTATGGTTTAAAACGATTACCGTCGATCAGAAGGAGCTCCGGTCTTGTGTGCAATTGATCCAATGCGAGGTGCATAGCCTTGAATGATGCATTGAGAATGTTGATTCTATCAATTTCCTCATGATCCACTTCTGCGACAGCCCATGCGATTGCATCGCGCTTGATATCCTCTCGCAACTGTTCGCGCGCAGTCTTGTCAAGCTGCTTGGAGTCGTTCAGGCCTTTATGTCTGTATTTTTTCGGAAGGATCACAGCCGCGGCGACCACAGGACCGGCAAGACAACCGCGTCCAGCCTCATCGCAGCCCGCTTCAATAAACTCCTTCGAAAACGATGACTTCAGCATTGTCACAAACTTAAACCTCGAAATGAACTTCCACAAAAGAAATTCTATAGCTTTGAGGTCAGCCGATCCACACTGCTAACGTATGCCTGATAAAAACGCTAAAAATCCCTGGACAACACTTTCCGGCGAAGTGAAATATGAAAATAAATGGATTAGAGTTACAGAGTATCAGGTGATCACTCCTGGCGGCGGCGCGGGAATCTACGGAAAGATCCATTACAAGAACATTGGTATCGGCATCATTCCGCTGGATGAGAATGACAACATCTGGCTCGTTGGACAATATCGATATACGCTCAATGAGTTCCATTGGGAACTACCGGAGGGTGGCGGTCCGCTGGAAGAAAACACCCTTGAAGCGGCTAAACGTGAGTTGAGGGAAGAAACGGGAATCACCGCCGGAAAGTGGACGCAATTGCTTACTGTGCACCCGTCAAATTCGACTACGGATGAAGTGGGTGTGTTATTCCTTGCCGAGGATCTTTCTTTTGGCGACAACAATCTTGAAGAAACAGAAGCCGATCTCAAAGTTCGAAAAATCTCCCTTCGCGAAGCCGTTGCAATGCTGGATAGTGGAGAAATAACCGACTGCCTTACTGTTCTTGCTCTGATGAAGATGGCCAGACTGAGAGGATTGTAATTCAGTATCAAAAATTTTCAATGCATGGATAGCGCCGTTAGAACTGCAGACTTCTCGAGGACGACGATCACAGAACTTATGATTCCGTCATACGCCAACTTTGGAGGAAAGATCCATGGTGGAATTCTCCTTTCGCTGATGGACAAAGTTGCTTATGCTTGTGCGAGCAGACACGCTGGAACGTATTGTGTAACGGTGTCCGTGGATCGCGTCGAGTTTCTAAAACCTGTAGAGGTTGGCGAACTTGTTTCGCTTCACGCATCAATAAATTACGTCGGCAGGACTTCCATGATTGTAGGTATTCGCGTCGAGGCTCAAAATGTAAAGACCGGTGTTGTTCGGCATACAAATTCATGCTACTTCACAATGGTGGCGAAAAGCGATAGTGACGAACCGCAGGAAGTACCGAAACTTATCCTCGAGTCACGCGATGATGTGAGGCGTTTTCTGGAAGCCATGCGAAGGAAAGATATACGAAACAAGGCACGTGAAGAACTGAATGAAGCAAAGTCATCAGTACGGATCGATGAGGCGAGGGAATTGCTGAAGGATGAACGTTGTGTCATTAACCTGATCTCTTAATTACATGAAGCATACACTGGCGTTAACAATTTTGCTGTTGACCTCAATTTCCCTAATGGCACAGCATGCCCGCATTCTAACGCAGCGCGAGCAGGCAACAGTTATTGATGACATCCTGGAGGATCGGTTACGCAACCTGTTACCAGAACTCATGCGTCGGGAAGGGTTCGATATGTGGATCATCATGTCACGCGAATACAATGAAGATCCGGTTATCAAAACCTTGCTTCCCGCGACGTGGCACGCCGCCAGAAGGACAACGATGCTCGTGATGTTTGACCCTGGCAGCGGAAAGGAGATGGAGTACTGGGCTGTTGCCCGTTACGATGTAGGCAAAATGTTTAAGCGCGCCTGGGATCCAGAACACCAGCCGGATCAGTGGGCACAACTCGCCACGATCATCAACGAACGCAACCCCAAAAAGATTGGCGTCAACAAAGCGCCATACTATGGTCACGCCGATGGACTAACAGCAAATGATTATGAGCAATTAGTGAAAAGTCTTGCTGCTCCTCTGCGTTCGCGGGTTGCCTCGGCAGAAAAGCTTGCCGTCAGCTGGCTTGAAACACGAACGGAGAAAGAAATGACGTTGTATCCGCAGATCTGCCGCATAGCTCACGAAATCATTCAGGAGGGATTTTCGGAAGCGGTTATACAACCAGGTGTAACAACAACTGATGACGTAGTTTGGTGGTATCGCGAACGAATAAAAGAACTTAAACTCGATACCTGGTTTCATCCATCAGTATCTGTTGAGCGCGCAGAATCCAACATAACTTTTCTAAAAAGGACACAGCCGATTATTATCATACCCGGCGATCTGCTGCATGTAGACTTTGGCATCACCTATTTGCGCCTTAACACGGACACGCAACAGCATGCCTACGTGCTGTTGCCCGGAGAGACCGATGCGCCAGCTTTTCTGAAAGAAGCGCTAGCCAAAGGCAATCAACTGCAGGATATACTCACGAAGAACTTTCAGATTGGCAGGACAGGCAATCAGATACTGGCTAACGCGAGAAATCAGGCAACTGCTGCCGGACTAACGCCTTCCATCTACACACATCCGATTGGATATCATGGGCATGCTGCTGGAACAACTATTGGTCAGTGGGATATGCAGAATGGTGTCCCCAACACAGGAGACTATCCTATGCATACCCGCACCGCGTATTCCATCGAGCTCAATATCACGACTCACATTGATGCGTGGAAGAAAGACATTCAGATCAAGTTAGAAGAGGATGGTTTCTTCGACGAATCCGGAAAGTTCAGATATATTGATGGCCGCCAGGAGCGACTGATACTGATACCGCGGGGAAGTGACATCAATACGATTCGATAACGGTATGGCTACGATATGAAGGCTCTCAGAGCAATCTATACTGGTTACGGGGTAGTAGTATTCGGAACATTGTTCCTATTGTCATTGCCGTTCCTGGCAATACCTATGTATTTCCCATCTCAGCATAGAATTACAGGGATTGTCAACCGCTGGTGGGCACGACTACTCTTCTTTTTTATTGCCATTCCAGTTCGCGCTGAATACAGAACAAAGCTTGACAAAAAGAAGACCTATATATTCTGTTCAAATCATTTTTCATACCTGGATATTCCAACTGTCGGGTTGGTTGGACACAACACCATTTTCGTGGGAAAGACTGGGATTGAGCGCATCCCTATATTCGGTCATATGTACGGCCGGTTGCATATTACCGTTGATCGAAAAAAGCTTAAGAGTCGTTATGAATCGTTAAAGCGTTCTATGGCCGCTATTGATGAAGGCAAGAGCCTTGTCATTTTTCCGGAGGGGGGCATTGTAGCAGAAAAAGAGCCCGTTATGGCCAAATTCAAGGATGGGGCATTTCGTGTAGCAATCGAAAAACAAATCGCTATTGTACCAGTAACGATTCCCTATAATTGGATAATTTTGCCCCCTGATCGGTTTCTGCTCCGTTGGCACAAGCTCAAAGTCATCTTTCATGAACCTGTAGAGACTACAGGGATGACTTTATCCGACGTCGACACGTTGAAGCTGCGACTGTTCACAATTATTGATCATGAATTGAAACAACACATCGTATGAAGATCGATCGCTCACTATTGGATAAGATCGCTCATTTGTCGCGTCTTGAATTTGACGAGAAAGATGCGGAAAAGATGATGAAAGACATGACAGCAATTGTTGACTGGGTTGAAAAACTCAAAGAAGTAAATACTGACGGTGTCGAGCCCCTCACTACGATGAGCAGCGAGGTAAACGTACTTCGCGAAGACGAAGTAGGCGAACACCTGAGTCATGAACGTGCCCTGAGAAACGCTCCGAAAAAGGATTCGGATTATTTCCGTGTGCCCAAAGTACTTGAATAATCGATGCGCGTTGATCAATTCTGGAAAGGCTGGGTAACAGAGTACCGGCGCTTATGGTATATCGTTGCTGGCGTATTATTAGCCTCTGTCGCATTTCTCTGGCTCCATAGATACGACGGAGCCGCTGGTGTTACTCAATGGATCAAACTGCAGGAGCAAAAAATGATCGACAGCGTGATCCACACCTTCACGCTTGGACCATTCAATCTTAGCATTCCCGCAGAGAGTTACGTAATCCTGGAATACTTCCATGGTAGTAATATTGTTCCCAACGAGAGCGCTACCTACATTTTTCTCCTGTGTCTCGCGTTCGGGAGCGCTGTGTTGCTTTCTGCTATCTCTACACTATCTCGTTACTGGTATTTCATTGGACTGGCATTCTTCGTCATGTTCATGTTTAGCCTTCGGTTTGAAGTGCTTGGAATATTCGGTGTCTACAATCGTGTAGCGGATGGAGTAATTGTTGGCGTGTTCATGCTTGCGAGTTTTTATTTCAATCGCATAAACCCCTCTGTTTCCTTTGGTGTGCGGCTATCGGCTTTTTGCGCCATATGGCTCACCGTCGGACTTGCAGTTTTTTTTGGATCAAGCGTAAGCTTTCCCTTTTTTCACCTGGCACTAACTGGCTACGCGTCCGGGATGGTGATCTCGATTCTGTTCATCGTAATGGTGGCACACGAGATCCTTGCTGGCTTCATTTACATCATCAGTCAAAACCGATCGCATAGCCTAAGGCACTTTACATTGATCGCCATTATTTACATGGCGAACGTCATTGCCACCTGTCTTCATGAGATCGGAGCGATCAACTGGAACTTCGTTTACCTTGATCTTTATCTGCTACTAACGGTTTCGGCTGTGCTCGGCCTTTGGGGACTTCGCCAGCGCGAGGCTCAGTACGAGAATATCTTTTCATTCGCCCCGGTAGGAGCACTTGGTTACATGGGGCTGGCAACGGTTTGCTTTGGCACCGTAGGCTATTTATTAGCCAGCTGGAATGATCCCGCCCTGCGCGTCGTGCGAGATGCAATCATATTCAGCCAAACCGGATACGGCATCATATTCCTGGTTTACATCTTTTCCAATTTCGTGTATCTGCTCGCCCGGAATCTTCCAGTCGATAAGGTCCTGTATAACCCGACACGAATGCCTTACTTCACCTATCGTTTTGCGGGGTTGATCGCTATGCTGGCATTCGTATTTTACTCCAACTGGCGGGAATATGTTTTTCACGCGGTGGCCGGATTTTACAATACCACGGGTGACCTATACGGCATGTTGGACAACGAATTATATTCTGAATCCTTCTATCAGCAAGGTGCTCTCCAGGCTTTTGAAAACAACCGTTCAAACTATCAGCTTGCTAATTTGTCGGCCTCGCGACTGAACTTCGACATAGCACATGAGCAATTTGCAAGTGCAAACAGCAAACGTCCCACTCCGTTCTCGCTGGCGAATGGTGGAAATGTTTACGTTTGGGAAGGAAAGACCTACGATGCGATACGAGAATATCGTAAAGGTTACGAACGACTGAAGGGTTCAGGCGTAATGGCCAACAATCTTGGCTTCGCTTATGCAAAGAGCGGCGTGCTGGATTCGGCCGTTCTATTTCTGAATATCGCGAGAGAGAATTCATTCACAAAGGAGTCTGCCGAAACTAATTTTCTTGCGTTAGCGGCCCTGGAAGATATTCCGTTGAATGCGGATTCTGTTCTCGAGCTTTTCAAGACAACTGATCCTGCCGTGCTCGCCAACGCAATAGCCGTAAGCACCGTTACCAAAAAATCGCTGACTGAAAACATCTCTCCGATGACAAACAAGCGATTAAACCTTTATACCGCGACATTGCTCAACAATTATGTCATCAAGTTTGTACGGTCGGTGGATACGACTTTTGTTGAGCGCGCATATCGCCTCGCATCTGATTCACTCAATAGCGGCTTTAGCGAAGCTCTGAAGGCGTCTCTTGCGCATGCTTACTACTATCAGGGTAACGTAGCCCATGCGTTGGAAATTCTTGCAGAGCTGGTGTACGTAACGCAAGCTGATCAGGGCAAATACAATTACACGATGGGCCTATGGGCATTAGAGCAAGGGAATCCTCAGCTGGCCTCGAGTTACTTCACCTATGCTGACACGTATGACTATAAAGAAGCTAAGTTCTACAATGCGATAGCTCTGTCGGAATCCGGAGAAGTTGATAAGGCCCGCTCGGCGTGGGATTCGGTAGCCTTAACGCAGAAAGGAGATTTACAGGTGATCGCTCTGCAAATGAAAAAGATCCTGACCCTTCCTGCTGCAACTGCTCTAAGCCTTAATGACACTGAACGATATCAATATTGCCGTTACCGCATAGGTCTTTCAGACTCTTTGGAAATGAATAAACATCTTGAGCGGTTTGAGAGTGATGATTATAAAGCTCAAACGCTGCTGGACTACAGCAAGAGATACTACGAAGCCGGTAAATTGATTCCCGCTATTCGATATTTCCATCGCATCGGTGGACTCAAACTGACCAGTAAGGAACTCCACAATCAGATCCAGCACTTTGAGCTTTTGATGATGGCCCGTCAAAAAGATCTGAAAGGATTAGCGACTCAAATTAATTCGGGGATTACATTCGATCAGTCTACTCAACTTAACAAATGGCTCTACACGGCGATGATTGCCGAGTCGAGTGGCGACACCACAGTTGCTAAATCATATTATTCGTTATTGGCTGCATGGAACCCCTATCTTGAAGATGGCGTGATCGCGGCAGCAAATTATTTTCGAACGCATGGTCACAACAAGCTGAGGGCTTACGCTATCCTGGCCGAAGCGATACAGATTAACAATTCTTCAATCCCGTTGTACGAAGCCTATATTCGTGAAGCTACACGGGTTGGATTTGATGACTACGCCGCTGGAGCGTCGGAGAGGTTGCAAGAACTGCAGCGAAATCTGAAGTGACATTTAGTAATGTATCGCACATCAGCCTTCTAAACTTTCGTAAAAAACGAATGGGCTGTGATTTCGCACAACCCATTCGTACCTCAAACATTATACACTTTTGGATTCCAGGCAGTGTATTGTCAATAATATTCTAGAACTCGTAACGGAGCGTTACACCGTAGGTTCGTGGATCACCAACAACCGCAGCGTACTGACCGGTGCTACCACCAGCAACCAATAACTGCTCATTATAGTTGTTGTTCAAAAGGTTTCGTGACCATACCGATACAGTAAGTCCGTCGAGCGCGCGGAATCCTGCACGTGCATTCACAAGATAGTAACCACTGATGTTGAGTTCAGTTGATGGAGAGGGACTCGACGAGAAGTCCGAGCGAAAGAACGTATCACCACCAAGGAACAGGTGACCTGGAAGGTTGAACACTTGCAATGTTTTCGAAGTAAGCTCAGCTCCTATTGAACCCGCCCACTTCGAAATGCCAGGCAGCACGCCGCCAGAGATGTCTTTGAATGCCAACTGCTGTCCATCCTGCGTCGATCCAACTTCTTCCAGAGGAAGAGGTGCATTCGTGAACTTGTCGTACTTGCCATCAGTGTACGCTACTGAAGTGAATGCTTTGAAGTGCTCGCTCACTCTCCAGTTCAAATCTACCTCTGCTCCTTTCACACTCACTTGCTCTGCGTTGGCGATATAGCCACGATTCACACCCAGTTGTGGCGATTGTACGTTGGTTTGATAGTCCTCGATAACTGTGTAAAAGAAAGTTGCATTGGCAGTGAGACCGCTTACTGGTGAGGTCTTCACGCCTGCTTCAAAATGTTTAACATACTCAGGCTTAATAGTAGCCAAATCGAGCGCAGGTTGTCCATCAACAACCGGCAAGCCTGCAACGTTCACACCAACTGGCTTGAAAGCTGTTGAGAATGTTCCATACACACTGTAGTTCTCCGTCGGTTTATAATTTAAAGTCAACGAATAGGTAAGGTTGTTTTCATCGGCCTTCGTGGCAAATGCCTGGTCCGTGTACACCAACGCTTTCAAAGCCAGAAGTGCCGGGTCGGTTGTTTGAAGACCTCCATAGGTCTTACGGTCATATTTCACATCTTTCTCGTCGTAGTTGAAGCGAACGCCTGGCTGAATATGGAGTTGTTTAGAAACTGCCCAATCCGCATTTGCAAAAACCGCAGCACTCAACGACTCGATTGACGCTTCAGTTCTAATTCCGTAGCCGTCGAACAAACCGGGAGTTTTCCAAAGGCTGCTGGTCGTGCTCTGAGAAAAGCGCCACTGAGCATTACCTGACTCTTCAGTTCCATGAATCTTTAAATCCTGACCCAGAACAAAGACACCGATTACGCCGCTTAATTTATCATTAATCTCACCTGCGTAACGAACTTCCTGTGACCAGTTCTTATGCTCGGCTGGATTCTGTGACAGCCTTAATGCCTGCAGTCCTGTAAAGTCGCGATCGTTAGAGGGGCCCCAGTTCCAGTAGCGCCACGCAGTTGTTGATGTAAGAGTACCTGGACCGATTTTAAAATCCGCATTCAGAGAAACCCCACCTAATTCATTTTTTGATCTCCACGGTGTATCATGATCGATAACGCGATCGTAAGAATTGTCTGTTGGCAGCGTGTAGTTCAAATCCTTAATAATCGCCGAAAATTGGCGATAAGCGGCACGTTTAGTTTCGACAACGCCCGCGATGGGCTGCGCATATCCATTAGGATTTTGTGATGATGCATCGCCTGACAAAGTGATGGTGATGTTCTCACTTGGAGTGTAGAGGAATTGTGCACGGCCTCCGAGGTTGTTGATGTCATTCACCCATTCATCTTTAGCGATGTTGTGAATCGTTCCATCACGCTGCGTTCCAGAGAATGAAAATCTTGCAGCAAGTTTATTCTTGACGATCGGACCTGTAATAGAAGCTTTGGCCTGCACGTATCCGTAGTTTCCATAGCTTAGTTCGAAGCTGGCACCAGGAGTAAAGCCAGGTTGTCTCGTCTTGATATTGAACGCACCAGACGTTGTATTCTTGCCGAACAATGTCCCCTGAGGTCCTCTTAGAACTTCTATTTGCTCTACGTCAATAAAATCCAGTGTCGCGAAAGCGGGGCGGGCGAAATAAACGCCATCAACATAAAAACCAACACCTGGATCCAGACCATCATTTGTCAATCCAAATGGAGAGCCTAAACCGCGAATGTTAATACCTGTATTGCGCGGGTTTGAAGAGTACAGTTGCACGGATGGCACGTACTCTTTTACACGGTTTACATTGAACGCGCCAGCCTCATCGATGAGGTTACCGCTTATTACTGAAATCGGAATGGGTACACTCTGCGCAGTTTCCTCGCGACGTCTCGACGTTACAACAATTTCTTCGAGGAGATTATCCTCAATCAATGTCGCTTCGATTGGTGTTCCGGTGATTTCTCTGATTTGGATATCCTGAAACTTAAAGCCGACCGCCTGTATCCTTATTATGAAAGGCGGGGCCTGTAAAACTTCCAGGGTAAAACGACCATCCTCACCGGTGTTGGCAAACGTATTCGTTCCTCTGATTAAAACGGATGCCGCCTCGATGGGCTCGTTGTTATAGCCTCTAACGATACCCGTTAGTTTGTTCTGGCTCATTGCAACACTCGTCACCGCGATGACGAGCAGCAGGCTTAGTAATGCTTTTTTCATTTAACTATTGGTGGTTTGATCTGAACACTACTCACACGGACTGGAAATGGCCTGCTTCTAGCCTCGGAGCGTTGTGCGGCATAAAGGTATGTAAAAGAAATTTAAACTCTACTAATCTGATAGATATAATATAAAATAAAATGTCTATTGATTTTATAGAGTATTGGTATATATTTGACCTACTCTATACTAAGGACCAAGCGATATTCATTAGTAATGGCGAATCATCAACCAATAGAATCGACCGTGCAAACGGATGCGATAGCGCATCAACAGGAAATTTCCTCAACGTCCGAGCGCGTTGTTGTTCGAAAACAGCTAGTGGTTGTGGCGAGTGTTTTACTTGCAGTGGTGGTCATGGGGCTGTTGCTTTTTCCAGAATTATTGGATCACGGCATCCATGCGGTTCGCCGGCTTGACAGTATGTTCTTCATTTTTGTACTGGGAGGATTCGTAGCCCAGTTAATAGATGGCTCGCTGGGAATGGCCTATGGTGTAAGTGCTTCGACTTTCCTTATGTCATTCGGAGTGCCTCCTGCGGCCGCAAGTGCCAGCATCCATACGGCCGAAATCTTTACCAGCGGAATCTCGGGATTGAGCCATTTGAAATTCAAGAATGTAAACAAGAAGCTTTTCAGAAGCCTTCTGATTCCGGGAACGCTTGGCGCGATTGCAGGCGCATACATTCTGACTTCTTTCGAGTCGTACAATCATATTATCCGCCCAATAGTCGCCATCTACACGCTGATGCTTGGAGTTATCATCATCAGAAAAGCACTGATTGCCCGTCAGCAGAAAAGTAAAACGAAAAATATTCCCGCCCTTGCTGCATTCGGAGGGTTCATGGATTCAGTTGGCGGAGGAGGATGGGGTCCGATTGTTGCGTCAACGCTGATTGCAAAGGGCCGAAACCCGAGATATACCATTGGGTCAGTTAACCTTGCTGAATTCTTTATTTCCTTTTCCAGTTCTCTTACTTTCTTTGCAACCCTGGGGATATCCTATCTACAGATTATCGCAGGCCTTGTAATCGGTGGTGCTATTGCAGCTCCTTTTGCTGCATACCTAACTCATCGCCTACCTCTTCGACGCATGATGCTCGTTGTCGGCGTCGTGATTGTCCTTGTTAGCATGCGTCTGATTTATATCTCTTTGACGCGCTAAACGTATTACGTCTTAGCTTGTGACATCATCAGTCGTGTAAAGGCTGTTTGTTCAAGAATTTTTTGTTCTATCTTGGCGCCCTTAATCAAAAACGGGGAAAGAATGGCGCTATTGGAAAGACAATTAAAAGTAAAGACTTCACAGTTGCCGAATGCTGGAAAGGGGTTGTTCACGACAAAGCCAATACCCAAGGGCACACGTATTGTGGAATACAAGGGACGTCGCTCCAAGTGGAAAGATGTACGCGACGAAGATGGCAAGAACGGTTACATCTTTTATATCAACCGGAATCATGTGATCGATGCGCTTCCTACGAAGAAGGCGCTGGCCCGATACGCGAATGATGCTCGCGGACTCACACGAATCAAAGGAATGATCAACAACTCTGACTATGTTGTTGACGGCCTGAAGGCTTATATCGAGTCAAAACGGGACATTCCTGCCGGCGGCGAAATCTTCGTCGACTATGGCAAAGATTACTGGAAAGTAATTCGCGACAATATCAAGCTTTGGAAGGCTGAAGCGAAGGAAGAACAAGGTAAGACTAAAACGGTTGAGTCACGAAAGAAAAAGTGACAGCGTTGACCGCGAAGATTGTTGGTCTATTGTCCAAATAGCAGGGTCGCAACGATCAGCGTTATGATGATGTTGAACGTCTGGGCAATAAGGAACGCATAGAATGGCCGTTGAGTTGATGAGTTGAATAAGTCCTTAAATTTTGTTTCCAGGCCAATACTTGTAAACGCAAGCACAAACCATAGGGTCTGGAAACTCTTAAGGCCATCCTTGACAGCACTCACCTGTTCTGGCGAAAGGAAGAAGGAAAATAAAAGCGATGCCCCCATAAACCCGATGATGAACTTGGGGAATCGCTCCCATATCACGGCCAACGTTGGCTTTTGGACTTGCTCCTTGTTTACTTCTTTTCGGGAATATGTCCAGTAGATGCTGATAGCGAAAGCTGCGAGACCCAGCAAGACGTTCTGCGAGAACTTAACTATGGTACTAATTTTCAAAGCAGTTTCGCCGACGAGCGTACCAGATGCCACTACCGCTCCCGTTGTATCGATACTTCCCCCTAGCCACGCCCCAGTGACTTCCTGGCTGAAGTCAAAATGATGGGCTACCCATGGCATTACGATCATCATCGGAATTGCTGTGATCAGCACCAGAGAAATCACATAAGAGAGCTTTTTATTGTCGCCTTGTATCGCACCTGCCGTGGCAATCGCAGCGGACACTCCGCAAATGGAAACTGCGCTGGATATCATCATCGCCAGCTCATCATCGACAGCAAGCTTCCTGCAAATCCAATAGGCAAAGTACCACACACTCACAACTACAACCAGTGCCTGCAACAACCCGAGTGATCCCGCTTTTAGGATATCGGTGAAGATCACACTCGTGCCCAGCAATACCAATCCGATCTTGACGTACAATTCTGTGGACAGTGCAGCTGAAAACCATGCGGGTAATTCAAATAGATTTCCTACGATGAGGCCAATAGCCAAACTAAAAATCACAGCCTCGAGGTTCAATGATTTTACACCGCTGTTTCCCGCAAGTATCAACGCTATTGTTGTCAGCAGGAAAAGGATCGGGAATGTCATCAGTGTATAGCGCAGATTCTTGTTCGTAATAACAGCAGCTACTGCAGCAACGATGTACGTAAATAGAAATTGGAGCGTAATGGCGCCCAGGTTGCTTCCGGTAAATATTTTATCAGAAATATCAGCCATCGATCCCCACCCAAACGATGGAGCTTGCAGTACGCCACCAAACAGATAAACGGCGATGATTGCCACACCGAGCACAACGGTTGCCCAATCTTCGTGAAGCAAAGGTGAATTCGAGTTACTTTTCGTTGGTTCACTCATAAGAGTATGACTTTTTCAATGGGGTGACGTCGTTATGGCACTAACTCTATATCAGCGCAGCCTCATGCTTTTGTACTAAAGCGACAGGTGCAGTCTTTGATTTCTTAGAGGAAAGATAAGAATACATTGCGGGTATTACGAATAACGTAAGGACAAGCGAAAAGATAACGCCTCCTACAATCACAAGACCAAGGGGTACCCTACTGCTTGATGCTGCACCAAGTGACAGGGCCAGAGGTAGAGAACCAAGCGCCATGGCAAGGCTCGTCATGAGAATGGGGCGAAGTCTGAGCTTGGAAGCCTGTATCACGGCATCTAGTTTAGACAACCCTTCTGATTGTTGCTGATTGGCAAACTCGACGATCAGAATGCCGTTCTTGGTTACGAGTCCAATGAGCATGATGATGCCTATCTGCGAGAAGATATTGAGTGTCTGACCAAAAATAAACAATGCCAGCAACGCGCCGGTTACCGCTAGTGGCACCGTAATCATGATCACCAGCGGGTCAATGAAACTTTCAAACTGAGCAGATAACACCAGATATATGAGCAGCAGCGCCAACACAAATGCAAACGACGTATTACTTGAGCTCTCTGCGTAATCGCGTGATGAACCTCCCAATGAGGTTGTGAAGGTGTCGTCCAATAGTTTGTCAGCAATTTCACGCATGGCCTTAACGCCATCGCCGATTGTCTTTCCAGGTGCAAGCCCGGCCGATATACTCGCTGATTTGTATCTATTAAAGTGATACAAGGAAGGTGGCGTAGTAGACTCAACGATACTCACAACGTTGTCGATGGATATCAATTCACCGGTACCTGTACGAACATAGAGGCTGCGAAGATCATTCGGGTCGTCGCGATTGAGACGGTCAACCTGACCAATCACCTGATACTGTCGGCCATCTTTCATAAAGTATCCAAATCGCAGATTGCTGTAAGCGAGCCGCAACGTCTGAGATATATCTTCAACACTGATTCCCAGCTCCGTTGCCTTAAGCCTGTTGATTACAATCTGCAATTCTGGCTTGTTGAATTTCAGATCTGTATCGACGCCCTGAAGAACAGGATGATTTGCGGCCTCTTCGAGGAAGCGAGGTAGTACCGATTTTAACTTTTCAAAGTTGTTATTTTGAATAACGAACTGCACAGGCTGCCCTGACCTCCTGTTAGTTGAAATAGTTTGTTCCTGTAGTGCATACGCTCTGCCTGCTGAAAACCTGGACAGATTCCTGTTCACCATTTGAACAATATCCTGTTGGGACCGCGACCTTGTATGAGGATCATCCAGGAATACGCGGGCCATGCCGTTGTTCACTCCGCTCCCACCGGAATTTGAAGGTCCAGTTAGTGAATAAATGACGCGCGCTTCGGGGACCGAATCCATCAGAAAAACAACAACATTATCAATGTACGCCTCCATGTAATCGAAAGCTGTGCCTTCCGGAGTTGATGCCTGAACGCGAAACTGATTTCGATCCTCCATAGGTGCCAACTCAGTCTGGACATTTGTTCCAATGAGATAAGAGGCACCAATACACATTATAACGATAACAATCGCCAACCATCGATGACGCATAAATCTCTCGAGAGACTGTTTGTAGCCATTCTCCATCGCTACAAAAAATGATTCGGTGACTTCGTAAAACTTTGACTTCTTTTTGTGATCACGTGTTAGTTTAACACTCAGTACTGGAGTTAGGGTGAGCGATACGAAGCAGGAGATCAATACCGCACCTGCAACGACAAAGCCAAACTCACGGAACAATCGACCAACAAATCCCTGTAGGAAGATAATAGGTAAGAATACAACGGCCAGGGTAATGGAAGTAGCGATTACAGCAAAATAGATTTCCTTAGATCCTTCGCGAGCTGCAGTCATTTTATCCATTCCTCCCTCCAGCTTTTTGTAGATATTCTCAGTCACTACAATACCATCATCTACTACAAGCCCTGTGGCCAGCACAATACCTAACATGGTAAGGACATTGATAGAAAAGCCACAGAGGTACATAATAAAGAAGGTGGCAACAAGTGAGACCGGAATATCGATAAGGGGTCGGATAGCAATAATGAAGTCCCGAAAGAAGAGGTACACAATTAAGACTACAAGAACAAAAGACAGCAACAGCGTTTCCTCTACCTCTATGATTGAGCGACGAACAAAGACTGTCTGATCGGTAGCGATGGTGAGCTGAATATCCTCGGGAACTTCATTACGAATTTTATCAAGACGCCGATAGAACTCATCCGCTATCTCGACATAGTTTGCACCCGGCAATGGAATGATGCTGACGTTTACCATCGGATTAAGCCTTGATTTAAAAACAGTCTCTTCGTTTTCAGGGCCCAGTACAGCTTCGCCAATATCCTTTAATCGCAGATTTCCAGCGTTTGCTCTTCGTATGCGAACGTTGTTAAAGTCGTCTTCAGTAAACAGGCGACCGAATGTACGCACCGTGAGCTCCGTAGATGTGCCCGCTATCTTTCCAGCAGGAAACTCGACATTTTCACGCTCAAGTGCCTGCTGAACATCGAGTGGAGTTAGACCATAAGCGATGAGCTTGTTCGGGTTGAGCCAGATGCGCATTGCATACTTCTTCTCCCCAAGAAGGCGGACGCTTGAAACTCCGGGGATGGTTTGAAAGCGCTCAGCCAGGACGTTGTTTGCATACTCAGTAAGTTCAAGTTGATTTCTTGTATTGCTTTGTACTGAAAGGGCGATGATGTAATCGGAGCTGGCGTCCGCTTTAGAAACCTCCGGCGGCGAATCAAGATCATTAGGCAATTGGCGCGTAGCCTGCGAAACTTTATCGCGAACGTCGTTTGCAGCTGCTTCGAGATCAACTCCCAAATCAAATTCAATATTGATGCTGCTTTGCCCCTGACTGGAACTGGAGGTAATGTTTTTAATGCCCGCAATGCCATTGATTGATTTTTCCAGTGGTTCGGTGATCTGAGATTCAACGATTTCGGCGTTGGCACCAGAGTAACTCGTCCGCACACTGACGTTGGGTGGATCAATAGCTGGATAATCACGAACGCCGAGGAAGGTAAAACCAATCACTCCAAACACCACGATGATGATATTCATCACGATAGCAAGTACAGGACGGTTCAGGCTGATCTCAGAAATATTCATGACACATTCACACCTACCTTATAAAATTAACGCAACGGCCTTTGCCTTCCGAGCCGTCAGCATAATAATGGAACCGAATTTAGACGGTGCGTGACAGTACCCTGCGGCATCAAGGCTGGGCATAGGTCTCCAGAAATGTACGGGCTGCCCGTACGTCATACACGTTATCGTCTTGTGGGGTTGCTGCACGATCGGGTATCAGTGACTTAATCTTCGACAATACCGGTATAGCGTCCTTACCCAGATACTGCAAAACATTCATGGCCTGCACTCTTACGAATGTGTGAGGATGACTCAAAGCTGCTGTAAGCGCCTGCAATGCAACTTCCTTCTCACCGATACGCCAGAGCGCTTCGGCGGCAGCTACCTGAACTGCACCTTCCTTGTCGTTCAGCATCTTCTTTAACGCGTTGCTATACATGGATGCCTGTTTCGGTAATACCGAACAACCAATTGCTGCCCAATACCGCACCGAAGCATCTGGGTCCTTGAATCTGCCTGAGACCTTAGTAAGATCTTTCGGATCTCGCGACGAGGCGAGACTAGCTGTCTCTACGATACGTGGCAATTTCGAATAGTCTACTCGCTCCATCAATACTCCATCTTTTGACAATTCATAAAGTATAGCTTCCGGAATGAAACCAATGTCTTTGCTTGCCTTTAGCCATTCATCATTTGCCTTGCGCAACCTCACCAGGATGCTGTCGTACGATTTGTTACCGGCAAGGTTGTTAATATTGAATGGGTCAGCGCCGACATCGTATAACTCTTCGGCCGGTTTTTCTCTCCAGAATGCGGACTGTGTGGCATTAAGTTTTCCGCTGTTATATGCCTCTTCCCAGGAGCGAGTTGACGGCGCCAACCACAGATAATGAAGATGCTGACCGTAAATCAGATGCGGCAGATAATTTCGAACATACCGATACTTCTTGTCGCGCACTGTTCGTGATAAATCTATTCGCTCGTCCATTCGGCCGCGGAACCCATAGCCATATCGTGAGTGCGCACCTGCGAAGTTTCCAAGGAAAGCAGTCCCCTGCATATTTAGCGGCGGCTTGACACCTGCGAGCGATAGTACGGTGGGCGCGAAATCCAGGAACGTAACGATGCGATCGGTGACAGTGCCAGAAGAATTTTCAGTAAGGTGTTTATACTTCGCGGGAATACGTACAATAAGCGGAACATGAAGACCAGATTCAAAAAGAAAGCGCTTGCTTCTCGGGAGAACGCCACCATTATCAGCATAATAAAATACGATGGTATTTTCTGCCAGACCCTGACCTTCAAGCTCCTTCAACAATGCGCCAACCTGCTGATCCATTGTTTCCACTTTGTCAAAGTACTGAGCCCAATCGTGTTTTATCTCAGCAGTCGCCGGGTGATACGGAGGCAGCGGTACTTTATTGGGATCATGATGAAGTGTATCCAGCGGCTTGTGTAGTGAACTTTCATGCGACACCATCAAATTGAAGACCGCAAAAAAAGGCTGGCCTTCCTTCCGATTCTTATAAGTCGCCGTGGTACTTGATTCATCCCACGCTTCAGTTTGATCTAACGTATTGTAGTCTTTCTTTACATTGTTGGAGGTGTAATATCCCGCCTCACGCAAGTAACGCGGAAAGAATCTTACCGATCCAGGTATTGCATATACACTGCGCATATGTTCTGTACCCAGTGTTGGCGGATACATTCCAGTAATGATAGTGCACCTGGACGGGGCGCATACAGGCGCCGTAGAAAATGCATTCCTGTACAAGACGCCGGATGCAGCAAAGCGATCTATGTTGGGAGTAGTGGCAAACGTATTACCGTAGCATCCAATCATATCCGCATTGTTATCCTCGCTTACAATCCATAGGATATTTGGCTTTTCAGTTTGCGCGATCGCCTGCGCTGCAATAAACACGACAAGGCAAACTCCAAGTACGAACTTGTGCATAGTCTTCAGTGAATCGAATGATAAGGTAAGAATCGCCGGCGAAATTCCGACAAGAACGAGCTTAAGGTTTTGAACCTGCAACCGGAGCAGGCACCGGAGTTTGAACAGGTTGTGGTGCAATTGGCAGCGGAACATAGTCCTCGTTCAAGATCATCCACTCCTGAAGTTTTGATTTGAGGCGGTGCTCAATCTCCCGGAATGAAGGATCACCCGCCAGGTTCCTGGTTTCATTGGGATCATTTTGTGTGTCAAATAGCTCAAACATCTCGCGCCTTTCACTGAACAACAATCGATCTGTCTCTTTATCCAGCTTTCCTTCTACGTGTTGTTGCTTGAGTTCTAACCAGAAGGGTTGTGAACCAAAGTCAACCGGATAATATGGCAATTGCCACATGGCGTTATATATCAGCTTGTATTGTTTATCGAAGATCGTTCTTCCAAGATCAAAGTGCGCCGTATTTGTAGGAAGGCCCGAACCATGTGCACCACGAACTGCGAAGACGTATTGATGCGGCTCAAACTTAGCGTTGCTGAATGCCGGCACAAGACTTACACCCGTCATGTCTTTTCCCTTCGACACACCTGCGGCTTCCAGTAAAGTAGGAGCAAGATCTTCGCCCGAAACAATCGCAGTATTTAATTGACCCGGAGTGATCTTTCCAGGATATCGCATGATCAATGGAACATTAAGGCCCGTTCTGTAAAGAGTACCTTTGCCTCTCAGTAATGCACCTCCATTATCACCGATAAAAACAACGAGTGTATTCTTATCGAGGCCACGACGCTTGAGATCATCCAGTATTCGGCCGACTTCGGCGTCGAGTCTTTGAATCTCACCAAGGTACGCTGCAAAATCCTCCCGCACGAGTTTTGTATCTGGCCATGTCGACGGAAGTGTGATCTTAGCTGGATCAGGTTCAAATTCCTTCGCATCAAATATTCGATGAGGATCACTATAACCAACCTGAAGAAAAAACGATTTACCCTTTGGCACCCGGTCGAGGAACGTATTGTATTGACCAAAGATACTGTCACGAACTGCGTTAACTTTAAGATAGTCTACCCGATTAACAAAAGTTTCCAATCCATACTCGTCGTAAACGTCAGCCGACTCCTTCACTGCCCGATTTCCATTCAGATGAAAGTTTCGACCACAGATGCCGGTATAGTAACCTGCCTTTCTCAAGAGTTCGGGAAATGAGATGGCATCCGCAGGTAATGGTGCTGAGAACCTTGTCATGCGAATGTCAAGCGTGGATCGTCCCGTCATCAATGCTGCCCGGGACAATACACACTGCGGCGCAGTGGTAAAAGCATTCTTAAAAAGCAATCCTTCACTGGCAAGCCGATCAATATTGGGAGTCTTTATGTCGGGGTATCCATAGCAGCTCAGAAACGGGGCGCTGTGATCGTCTGATACTAATAGAAGAATATTAACAGGTTCTGATTTTTTGCGCGCCTGAGCGAATGATTGTGCGGAAACCATTAATGTAAATGCAAGCAGGCTCCAGGCAAAAAGAAGACTTCTTTTCATTGGTCGGTTGTTGTTATTCATGGAGATAGAGATCCTAAGAAGGGTCATCAAGTCGCGCAGCGTTCCGTTTGCTTTATGCGCGATTCTTTTTCAGCAAGGAAGACAATTCCTTCACTCGTTCGTTGTATTTTGGATCTTTCGCAAGGTTGGTGAATTCGCCAGGATCGGTTTCATGATCGTATAGTTCAACACCTGCTTTGCCGTCATCCCATTCTGTATAACGCCATCGCTCTGTTCGTACACTCCTTCCCATTAGCGTATTGCGACGAACTTGCGTATAGGCCGGTCTGTCCCATGTTGCGTTTGGATTTTTCAGAAGCGAACCAAGGCTTTTTCCTTCAAGGCCATCCGCCTTGAGCTTTACAAGCTCTGCCAGTGTCGGATAGATATCGAGAAGTTCTACTGTTCGTTTCGAAGAAGAATTCTTCCTGAACCCAGGAGCGACAACAATAAATGGCACGCGTGCTGAATTTTCAAAAAGGCTTTGCTTCATCCATTGACCATGCTGTCCAAGGTTATAACCATGATCACTCCAAAGAACAATAATAGTTTTGTCTGACAGCTTCAGGCGATCCAGCGCATCGAGCACGCGACCGACCTGCGCGTCCATAAAACTTATTGACGCATAGTAAGCACGTTGTGCCTGACGACGATTGTCCTCGCTCACACCCCAATGCGGTGGCTTCGTGAACAATGCGGCGTCAGGAACATCGTCTAAATCGTTTGGTCGCTCTTCGGCAAGTTTGATTTTATCCGCCGGATATAAATCGAAGTATTTTGATGGAGCAACGTAAGGAGTATGCGGTCGGTAGAATCCTACAGCAAGAAAGAAAGGCTCGTCTTTTCTTTGCTCAAGAATTTTGATGGCTTCGGTGGCGACCTTTCCATCCGTTTGCTCTTCATCGGGAGTATTCTCAACCCTCCATGAAAGTGCGCTTCCAAGACCACGGTCAGGAGTAACATTAGTTATTGATGCTTCATCGACCTTATCGTGACCAATTGGATTTATACGCTGTGTCCACGATAATGAATCGTCAAGACCATTCGTTCCGATCTGACCCGGAACTCCATAGTGGAAGATCTTTCCGACACGAGCACTATGGTAACCGTTGTTCTTGAACAATTGTGGAAGCGTAATGACGTCGGGAAGATTCTTCCTGAAATGCGTTTGCAATTCGTATATGCCCGTCACATCAGGACGTCTTCCCGTCAACAGAGAGGACCGGCTTGGGCTACAGAGTGGGAATTGTGTGTAAGCACGATCAAATCTCACTCCCCGCGCTGCAAGACGGTCAATGTTTGGAGACTTAACAACGGTACTACCATAACAACCAAGTTCATTGTTGAGGTCATCAACAGCAATAAAGAGAACGTTTAACTTTTGCGACTCTTTTTGTGCGCCAACTTCATTTGACAACAACGTTGCTGATACAAATAGAATTGATGCGAACAACTTGTAGGAAGTTCTGGGTTTCAAGCCGCACATTGTAATTTTCATACTTGACATTTTTCATTATAATTAATTTGTGCCCACTGGAAGTGACGGCTTATCATAGGTGATACTCACCTTTCGTAATCTCCCAGTGAAGGTATTAGGAGCAACGTAGCGGTCTGAAACTGCCACATGCTGATCGCGACCAACATCAGTTCCGTCAATAAGATTGTTCTTAACGATTGCTGCCTTACCCCTGACAATCTTTCGTTCTGCTACTTTCGTTCCGTTTACAAGCAAGATCTCAGAACCAGCAAACTCCCCTGTTGGTGAAAGCACGTACTGAAACGCCAATGACTGCTTGCCAGTTTTCAACTTATCCTGCGACTCGAGGTGTTCAACAATGCCATTTGTTTTGTGGGCCAATTGTAATTTCCCTTCCTTAACAAATAGACTCAATCCGGAAGATTCACCACCGACAGCAAAAAGAACACCTTGTTCATTTCCTGTGAGATCAACTTCGGCGCTAACTAAAAAACTCCTCCCCTCATACAAAGGTGCATTCACTCCGATGAGATTATCGACACCTGGAAACAAAGTCACCACTGGCAATCTTCCATAAATCGTACGACCAGCAGGCATGTCGTGAGCAGTAAAATCCTTCAAGGGATAAACGTTGTATTTGCGCGCCTCTGCATCGAATACAGCCTGCAGCTCCTTCAATTTTTCCGGATGCTTTGAAGCCAGATTGGTTCGTTCGTTAAAATCATCGTTGAGGTTGTAGAGTTCCCAAACATCCTGAGAGAAGTCTACTTTGCTTCCATCCGGCGCAACCTCTCCCGCAGCAATGTTCACTCCACCACCGCCCCGATTCCCATCAATTGCGTGCGCCGTGCTAGCCTTCCACCCGTCCTTGTAAATCGAACGCGCCCCTGCAATCTCATAATATTGGATCGTGTGCCGGGACGGTGCATTCCGGTCCTGCAAAGTATACGCGAGGCTTGTTCCTTCGATAGGTTCCTGTCTATAGCCATTGATAACTTCCGGTATCTGACCTTTAACTATTTCGAGGGTTGTAGGAAGCACATCAATCACGTGTCCATACTGGTGACGAATTTCTCCTCTTGCAGCAATGACTTTAGGATAGGAAAGTATCATCGGATTCCGCGTACCACCTTCAGAGTTGGCGTCTGTCTTCCAATACCTGAATGGAGTATTGCAGGCCATAGCCCAGCCAATAGGGTAATCGTTGTTAATAGACTGATCAAGCTCAGGATCCCCATGTACTTTCAGCAATGCATCGATCTTTGCCTCTCCTTTCAACTGGCTATCAATGTCTGCAGCTCCGCTGACACCTCCACCTTTGCTGGCTCCATTGTCTCCCAGTACAAGCACAATCAGTGTGTTGTCAAGTTGTCCAATGAGGTCGAGATAGTCGACGATCCTGCCTATCTCGTAATCGGTATAAGAATAGAATGCTGCATATACCTCCATGAAATGAGCGTATACCTTCTTCTCTTTTTCAGTCAACGACGCCCATTCCTTTACATTCGGATTGCGTTCAGGTAACACTGCATTTTCAGGTATGATGCCGGCCTTTCGCTGACGGTCAATAACCTGTTCGCGATACTTATCCCAGCCCGTGTCGAATTTCCCCTTATACTTTGCAATCCATTCCTTCGCCACCTGGTGAGGCGAGTGTGTAGCGCCCGGAGCAAAGTAAAGAAAGAACGGTTTGTCGGGATCTCCAGACTTCTGATTGGCGATGTACTTGATCGCTTTGTCCGCAAGCAACTCATTGACATGTTTCTTATTTGGCTCAATGTCAAGTTTCGTCTGATCTTCCCAAAGCTCAGGATGCCATTGATCAGTAGCTCCTGGGTGGAAGCCGTAGAAATGATCAAACCCCCGCCCAGTAGGCCAACGGTTAAACGGACCCGAAGGGCCATTTTCTGTAACCGGTGTAAGGTGCCATTTACCCAGCGCAAAAGTGTTGTAACCATTTTCTCTCAAGATCTCAGCTACCGTAGCTTTTTCAAACGGCATACGCGTGTCATAGCCGGGGAAGTCAATCGCCGCTGGAGTCAGCAATCCCACATGTACTGAATGATGATTTCGCCCCGTGAGTAAAGCCGCTCTTGTAGGTGAACAAATGGCTGTCGTGTGAAAGTTTGTGAACCGAATTCCGCGGTTGGCAATCTTCTCGATGTTTGGTGTTTCGACGAGTCCACCAAAAGCACTGGTAGCACCGAACCCGGCATCATCGATAAGAATCCACAGCACATTGGGTGCACCAGCAATTGCTTTCTTATTGTAATCAATGTGATATGGAGTGGACTCCTTCAACGTCGTTTCAATCTTTCCTTTCCAAACCTGCTGAGGACTGTGCTGCGCATTTGTTTTAAATATTACGGCGACAATTAACGCCGCGCTAAGGTATTTGCTGACCATGGTGGTAATTGATATTTTAAAAGCTTAGGACCATTTTTACAAGACCGATAGTTGTATAATCCTTCGTACACTATTCATCCGACGCTACTCAGCGTAGCTTGATCTCATCTTAACTCCCCAATGCCCATTTTCTTTTGTCAGAATGTATAGCGATTCATACACACCAAGCTTTTGGCCGCGCGAATTGAATCTGGAGAATTGAGTATCAACATGAACCTTGTCAGGCGAAACATGGATGATGTTTCGGTGTTCCCACCTGCTATGATGCCAGCCGGTTCTATGAAGCGCGCCAAATACTACGGCAGAGTCGCGCGTTCCAGCTTTCTCAAGGACGGACATCTTACCACTTGCCAACCGAAAGTGAGGAAAATGGTAAGTTTCTTCCCATCCCGCAAGGTCGTGTGCATTGAAATTATCCATATAGTCGTCAAGCGATTTCATGATGGCCGCTTTAGTTGCCAGATCTGCTTGATGCGTCCCATGATCGCCCGAGACGTACTTCCTGGTCAGACTGACACTTCCGATGAAAGCCCCGGCAATCGATGCTAGCGCGATGAGAAAGAGGCAATGAGATAATCGCATAGACTTTATCGCATACCAAGTGAAGAACCAGAAACATTTTTCAATTCGACCGTCACGCTGTTGATTGCATCACTGAATGCAAATGGCACGTGGTATGACGGCGATACGGCCGTAAGATCATCTAATCCAATATTCAGTCCTTCGTGACCAAACAGCGTTGAACCAACTTTTTCAACTTTTCCTGAACCTACTTTTGCTCCGTTCACCAACAATGTTACGACGCCACTTTTTGTTTGAGCATCGAACACATAGTGTACTTTAAAGAGCGTGCGCTCAGCCTTCAAAGACAATGCTGATGATGTGGTCGTATAGGTTGACCATCCATTGTTATAGGTAAAGTGCAGCTTCCCCTGTTGAATGTAAAAGCTCAATCCTGACTCACGGCCGCCCGTGGACAGCAATACACCCTCTACAGTTTCCTTCTTAAGTAAAACATCGGCAGTGATTTCGAACGACGTGTTACGGAACTCAGGTGCGGCTAACTCAACAAGCGTTGGCGTCTCCGGATAGAAAACTATTTTAGTCTGTCCATCGTACGGACGTGGAGGAAAAACCGGCGTCGAGAGGTCCTTAAGTGGATAGATATTATAACGGTCAGCTTGCTGTTCAAACAGCGATTGTAATTCTTTGAGCTTCTCAGGGTATTTTGATGCAAGATTTACGCGTTCGTTAAAGTCATCGTTAAGGTTGTATAGTTCCCAAACATCTTTGCTGAAATCCTCGCCTGCTTTGTGCAGAACTCCAGCCTTCCAACCGCTGCTGTAAACGGATCGGCTACCCTTCACTTCATAGTACTGAACGGTGTGCTTTGATGCAGCCTTTGCATCGTTGATTGAGTAAGCTAGACTCGTACCTTCGATTCCCGCCTGTTTGTATCCATTGATCGTTTCTGGAACGGTCGCCTTAATGAGTTCAAGGGTTGTAGGTAGTACATCTATAACATGTCCATATTGATTGCGGATACCACCTTTGCCGTTTATGCCTCTTGGGTAATAAATAATAAAAGGATTTCTGGTACCTCCTTCTGTATTCGCGTCTTGCTTCCACTGCCGAAATGGTGTGTTTGTAGCCATTGCCCATCCCAAAGGATAATTTGCCTTCGAGAACTCCGTACCAATTTTATCAATGTTCTCGATGTTGTACTTCAGCACCTGGTCATCTGTCAGTGAAGGATCCACCGTATTGACAACACCAATTTGGGTTCCCTCGCGACTTCCACCATTGTCACCAACAGATATCATGATGATGGTATTGTCCAACTGGCCAATGCTGCGAAGATGTCTTACAATTCGACCAATCTCATTGTCTGTATGCTCAAGAAAACCAGCATAGACCTCCATAAAACGGGCAAAGATTCTTTTCTCATCGGCGCTCAACGTGTTCCATTCTTTAATGCCAGGATTGCGTGCAGGCAGTACAGTATTGGGTGGAACTATTCCAAGTTTGACCTGCTGTGCAAGTACCTGTTCGCGATAATGATCCCAACCACCATCAAACTTTCCTTTGTATTTGTTACTCCATTCCGGTGCTACCTGGTGGGGCGCATGGCCAGCGCCAGTCGCGAGGTAAAGAAAAAAAGGTTTGTCGATGTTGGATGACTTCTGTTCAGAAATCAATCGTATGGCGCGGTCGGCAAGCAGTGTCGTAAAGTGTTTGCCTTGCGTATCCGATCTATCCCGGCGCGTATTTTCCCAGATTTGTGGGTGCCATTGATCGGAGCTTCCTCTAAAAGGATAGCCGTAAAAGTGATCAAAACCACGACCAGTAGGCCAACGGTTAAATGGTCCAGCCGCAGTTAGGTCTGCAATGGGCGTAATATGCCACTTCCCGAGTGCGTAAGTATTGTAGCCGTTCTCCCTTAGTATTTCTGCTACAGTTGCTTTCTCGAATGGAATGATTCCATCATAACCTGGCGCGCCTACTGCATTATCAGGAAAGAGACCCATGTGCACACTGTGATGGTTTCGACCGGTTAGCAAGGCAGCTCTTGTAGGAGCACAAATAGCTGTTGTATGAAAGTTAGTGTAGCGAAGGCCGTTAAATGCAAGGCTGTCTATGTTCGGTGTATTGATGAGTCCCCCGAAAGAACTAATAGCGCCGAATCCGACATCATCAAGAAGGATCCAAACAACATTCGGACTTCCTTTCGCGGCGACTTGCTTTACTGGAAATGACTGCCTGGTGTCCGTCAGTGACTTTCCAACTGTTCCCTTATACGGCTGCAGGGGATCATGCTGGCTAAAAGCCGTAAAGCAAATGGTGGCTGAAAGCGCGAGCGTCAATGTGCCGGAGAGTTTCATAAAGATTAACGTTTGGCTTGTTGTTCCTGAAGTTTACGCTGCTCTGCAAAACGCTGCGCTGCATACTCAATATCGATAAGCGGATAGATGTTATATTTCGCGGCCTCCGCATCGAATAATGCCTTGAGTTCTTTAAGCTTCTCTGGATTTTTGGAGGCCAGGTTATTTAGTTCATTGAAGTCTTCTTCAATATGATAGAGTTCCCAAACGTCCTTGTCAGGATCGCCATCAAGTTTTGGTCTCGACTCACCGGCAAATGTGAATAGTTCAAGGGAATTTGGATGATGAGCGGCCCCTGCTTTCCATCCATCCTTGTAAATAGAGCGATTACCAAATATGGTATAGTATTGCTGTGTATGTTTTGAAACCGCTCCCTTCTCATTGAAAGCATATGCCAGGCTGGTTCCGTGTAAAGGATTCTGTTCAACATTTTTAATATGCTTTGGTTGCTCAATACCGGTTAGCTCAAGAACTGTCGGATAGAGATCGATAAGGTGGCTGTATTGATTGCGAACAGCACCCTTTTCTGTTATGCCTTTGGGATAGTGAACTATAAGCGGGTTGTGTGTTGCTCCTTCAGCATTTGCATCACTCTTCCAGAGGCGGAATGGCGTGTTAGTGGCCTGCGCCCAGCCCAAAGGATAGTTGGCAACCTGAGCTACTTCTTTGGTCCCGATCTTGTCGTACTCGGAAAGTATGAACTTCTTGTATTCTTCACGCGTGAGACTTTCACCTCCGAAGCGAATGGTTTTCGTTGTGACTCCGTATTCTAATCCTTCCTTGCTTCCACCATTGTCACCGATCATGACGAAGATGGCAGTGTTCTCCAATTGACCTGTTTGCTTGAGGTGGCGTATCACACGACCGATCTCGAAGTCAGTGTATTCCAGGAATCCAGCATATACTTCCATGAAACGAGCGTACAGATGTTGTTCGTCGGCTGGGAGGTCTTTCCATGCCTTAAGAAATGGATCTCGCGCAGGTAGCTTGGCCGTTGCAGGAATCACCCCCAGCTTCTTTTGATTGGCAAAAGTTTTCTCGCGATATACATCCCATCCTTCGTCAAACTTACCTTTATATTTGTCGCTCCATTCCTTGTCGACTTGATGTGGAGCATGACCCGCTCCCGTCGCGAAGTAAAGGAAGAACGGTTTATTAGAGGCAAGCTTTTGTTGCGTTTTCAAATACCCAATTGCTTTGTCTGCGAGGAGTTTGTTCAGGTGACTTCCATCCGGTACAACATGTTTGTTGTCGTCTACCAGGTCAGGCTTGTATTGATCTGTTGCTCCACCTAAGAAACCGAAATTATGATCGAAGCCTTTACCAGACGGCCAGCGCTCAAAGGGCCCAAGATCTGTGGCTTCGTCGTCAGGAGTAAGATGCCATTTGCCAAGTTGGTATGTTGAATAGCCATTCTCCTGTAATACCTGCGCAATCGTACCGGTGTTTGGCTGCAGATGTCCATTATAACCTGGATAGTCTGCAGACAGATAGTAGTGGGGGAATAATCCCATTCCCACAGAGTGATGATTTCTGCCTGTCAACAACGCTGCGCGTGTTGGGGAACAGATGCCTGCAGTATGAAAGTTTGTAAATCGAAGTCCCTGGTTAGCGAGAGAATCTAGTACTGGAGTCTGGATTAATCCGCCAAACGCACTTGTCGCGCCGAATCCGACGTCATCCAGCAATATCCAAAGTACATTAGGCGATCCAGGCTTGGCTGTTTTATTGAAGGTTGTTTTTACCGGAGTCGTGGTCTTCCATGACTTTGAAGGTTGCGCAAATGCGGCAACGACTGGAGTCAGTAGAAAGATTAAGGTAATTCTGAGGGTAGTTTTCATTTCAATTGTTAATAGTATTCTATGAGGATTTTTGTGAGCTCACCATTAAAAGCAAAGGGCACCTGATAACGGTCTGACACAGGAGTGTTACGGTCACTTCCAACATCGATACCGTCCTTGTAGTATCCGATATATTTGGCTTCGCTTCGAAAGATCCTTCTCTCCGATTCCTTCTTGCCATTCACAAAAACACTTTCAACACCTCCAGGTGAAGTGGCCATAGCCTCGGCATTGAGCTTGTTCTTTCCCTCCGATATCACTGATAAAAGAAACTTCAACTTTTGCCGTCCGGGTTTAAGCGGCGCCGATTCCAGATGTTCGATGTTACTTCCAGTGTTGTGTGCAACCTGAAACTTCCCGTCTTTGATAAATAAACTCAGTCCGTCAAATGAACCACCCGTTGCAAACAAAACGCCTTCGTGATTGGGCTGATAGTCTACTTCAGCGGTGATCGAGAATGTTGAAGACTGAAATTGTGGTCCACTGAAATTTAAAGTTTGATCCACTCCAGGATACAGGACGATATATTTATCATTTCCGAAAGCACTCAAAGCACGACCGCCACTTTGCGCGCCATCGTTAAGGGGATACACGTTATATTTTCTTGCCTCACTATCAAAAAGTTGTTGAAGCTCACGTAACCTATCTGGTTCATTTTTGGCAAGGTCTACGCGTTCATTAAAATCATCATTGAGATTGTACAATTCCCAAATATCTTCAGCGAATGGCTTACCTGGCTCATGGTGCACAGAAGCTTTCCATCCGTCTTTATAGATCGCACGTTTGCCACGGATCTCATAGTATTGAACAGTATGTCGCGATGCCGCCTGAGCATCATCAATTGAATATGCCAGGCTGGTGCCTTCGAAAGGTTTTTGCGCAACACCTTTGTATAAAGATGGAACACGCGCATTCACCAGTTCGACCGTTGTGGGCGCGATGTCATTTACATGACTGTATTGATTCCTGATGCCTGGCTGTCTTATTCGATTTGGATAGAAAAGAATCAGAGGATTGTGGGTACCTCCTTCAGAGTTAGCATCTGTCTTCCACTGTCTGAAAGGCGTGTTTGTTGCCTGTGTCCATCCAAAGGGGGCATCGGAAAATGCTTCTTCCGTGCCAAACTTATCGATCTTTTTAAGCGCCTCACCTACCTGTTGGTCGGCGGGAAGACTGCTGATATTTCCATTGAAACTTCCGTGAAGGGAGCTGGGACTCGATCCATTATCGCCGATGATGGCCACAATCAATGTGTTATCAAGCTGGTCAATCGAACGCAGGTATTTGATTACTCTTCCGAATTCATAGTCGGCATGTGTCATGAAACCGGCATAAACTTCCATATAACGTGCGTACACTTTCCGGGCATCAGGAGTCAGCTCATCCCACGCAGGAACTTTTGGATCTCGTGCCGGCAACTCTGCATCTTCAGGCACGACTCCCAGTTTCTTTTGACGTGCCAGTACCTCCTCCCGATACCAGTCCCAGCCACGGTCGAACTTTCCTTTGTATAGATCGCTCCACTTCTTATCGACCTGGTGAGGTGAGTGTATAGCTCCCGTTGCAAAGTATAAGAAGAATGGTTTTTCAGCCGCAAGAGATCGTTGGTTGGCTATGTACTTAATAGCCTTATCTGCAAGTAGTGTGGTAACATGTTTGGTATTTGGTTCTACGTCGATTACGTTATTATCTTCATAAAGATTGGGATGATATTGATCGGTATGTCCCAAATGCCAACCGTAAAAATGTTCAAAGCCACGTCCCGACGGCCATCTATCGAATGGCCCGACTGCTGTGATCTCATTAATTGGTGTTAAATGATACTTGCCGACTGCGTAGGTGTTGTATTGATTTTCCTTAAGTATCTGCGCGATAGTTGCTTTGTCATCCGGGAGGCGGCCATCGTATCCGGGAAAGCCTTTTGCAGTAACAGGAAATAATCCCATATGAACCGAATGAGCGTTTCTTCCAGTTAGGAGCGCCGCCCGGGTCGGAGAACAGATAGAAGTTGTGTGAAAGTTTGTATAGCGAAGGCCATGATTCGCGAGACTGTCGAGTGTGGGCGTCTCCATCAATCCGCCAAAGGCGCTTGATGTGCCGTAGCCCGCGTCATCGATCAGAAAGTAAATAACGTTGGGAGCCCCGTCAGGCGCCTTATTCTTTTCCGGCCACCACTCTTTTGATTCGTCAATTGTTGTTCCAATGATCCCACCGAACTCGTCGATTTCCGGAGGTGAAGCACTGCTCTGCGTGCAACTCTTCGACAAGAATGCAACAGTCAACAGCAGCAACGGTACCAGCGCCAGACGGACGTAGTTCATTTTCTTTGCTAGTGAAAACATCGGCGATAACTAGTTGGTAAGTACTGATCTGGTACTCAGTGGTGTTAGGTTTGCCTCATCCTGCGACTGCAACGGTTGGGCTGCTTCAGTCTCATCGGCAACCATTGGCCCATTTACAGCTAGCTCGCTACCTTCCTTTGAAGACTTTAACAAGGGCCACGCGAACTGTGCATACCATTCTTCGTGATGATAATGCGCAATTCCATACGCACTCGGATACTTTCTCGTGATGATGCCCGTTCCAAAGATGACATCCCAGAGAAAAAACATGTTACCAAAGTTTCCTTTGTAATGACCAATACCATCATCATTGCTGGCGGCATGGTGCGCATGATGCGTAGCGGGCGTTGATATCAAACGCTCCAACACCCAGGCAATTGGATGAAGCCATCTGTTCTCGTAAAAGGGCTTATCCCAGGGTATACTTGAATGTGCCAGCGTTGTAATCAATGACTTTATCCCTTTTGCGAACAAAGCAGGATAGTCCAATCCTATGTAGACCAATGCAGTTGTCAGATAAGTTTGTGAAAAGAATAACGTGTAAATAATATTCTGCCGGCTGGCCATCGCCATACCCATGTAAGGTGCCGAGTGATGCGTCCGGTGGAAACGCCATAGGAACGGCACTTCGTGATGCAGTCTGTGATACCAATACTGCGTAAGATCATCCGCCACGCATATAATCAGGAATCCCCACCAAAACGGAACCCATTCAAATGCTCCCTTGAACCCGGGCAGAGCAAATGGCAAAAACTTCAGACCGAAGTAGGCTACAAGTGGTCGCACAACTAGCTTGGGAACCGTGTAGCATACGATATCCAATATGCGCTCATTCTTGTCCCAGTGCTTTTTGTATAGCCCAAGTGAAAACTCTATAACGCCCAGCACCAATACAAGCACTGGTAGACCCCACGTACTGAGGTTTTGAAAAACCGACTCAATAATTTTTATCATCAGTTCAAAGTTTTAAGAATGACTATTTTAGGAACGTTCAAGCACGAGGGATACACCCATTTATCGCTGATTTGTAGCAGAAACAACTTTCCCAGTTTTTACTTTCTGCCATGGGCGCTCGCCCCGTATGTAGAACACAAGGAACATAACCAGTACTGGTAATGAATAGATCACAAGACTGATCAACGCATTCTTCACAATTCTCTTAATGATATGTGGTTGCATTTTCATGGCGTAGATGATTTGGTTTCTGCTCTTACTTGCTGAGTATCCGTTCCTAAGACTCTTCGGGTGATCCACAGCCCCCCGAAAATGATGACGAAAGGAATGACAGCGACCAGTATACCGATCAGTATTTTCTTCAGCAGAAGAGTAACATCAGAAAAAGTAATCATGGTCGCTATTTTAGGATGTCCGGTGTAGATAGAAGGATGTAATGATATATCCCTTTCACTTCAATAATTTACTTACCGTTGCTGCCGAGTGAAAGTTGGGGACTCACGTTGTTTTCAATCACAATCCTTTTAAGCTTACCCGTGAATGAAAACACTCCCTTATACTTGTCGGAGACCTGGGTGACCAAATCACTACCTACACTGATCTCGTCAGTGTTTCGAATGTTGGCTTGTGCTTTCACGATTGGCGCCTCAGCAACTTTTTGATCATTAACGTATAGTACCTGTGTCCCGGCTTCGTCAGCAAGTTCTTTCGCCTCTTTGTAGTTCACCACGTATTTCAGCGTAACAGGTCCAGTGGGTAAAGTCTTGGATGCGATTGTAGTCGTCTTCCATCCCACATTGTTTGTGGCCTGGAACTTTCCTTCTTTGATAAAGAGGCTTACCCCACTGAATCTTCCTCCGATTGCAAACAATACTCCCTCTGAGCCCTTTGATAGATCTGCCTCGGCAGTAATGGTATAAGACTTAAGTGGAATAATTGGAGACGCAATTCCAGACAATTGTTTTACCTCCGGATAAAATTCAAGTCTGGTGTTAGTATTGCCGACATAGAGTTTGGTATAGTCGAGTTGTTTTTCTGTACCATCCTTCAATGGATAGATATTGAATTTGCCTGCTTCGGAATCAAAGAGTTCCTGTAGCTCTTTTAACTTATCGGGATACTTTGCAGCAAGGTCGTTGCGCTCATTAAAATCCTCGTTGAGGTTGTACAATTCCCAACGATCTTTCGCGAAGTCTTCACCTTTTTTGTGAAGCGTGCCTGCCTTCCATCCATCCTTGTAAATAGATCGAGAGCCCATGATCTCATAGTGTTGAACCACGTGCCGCGAAGGCGCCTGCTCATTGTTGATGCTGTATGCAAGACTTGTTCCTTCGATGGGCTCCTGACGATATCCATTTACAATAGTCGGAACCTTAGCATGCACCAGCTCAACAGTTGTGGGAAGGATATCAATCAAGTGAGTATACTGATTTCGAATTCCTCCCGGATCCTTAATTCCTTTGGGATAGAAAACTATGAGTGGATTGCGCGTTCCTCCTTCTGAATTGGCGTCCTGCTTCCATTGCTTGAACGGTGTGTTGGCAGCCATTGCCCATCCTAGTGGATAGTTGGGCCTCGACGCCTCTGTTCCAATCAGGTCGATGTCCTCTAGGTTTTTCTCAAGCCTCTGGGCATCTGTCCATGTCGGATCATTGCGGTTAAGTATTCCCACGAAAGTCCCTTCTTTGCTGGCTCCGTTATCACCAACCGATACAAAAATCAATGTATTATCAAGCTGGTTGATTTTTCTGAGATGATTTACAACACGACCAATCTCGTAGTCGGTGTGCGATACAAAACCAGCGTATACCTCCATAAACCTCGCAAAGAGCTTTTGTTCGTTCACAGACAATGAATCCCAGGGCTTTATACCCGCGTTCCTTGGTGGCAGAACTGTTCCCTTCGGAACTACTCCAAGTTTAATCTGCTCTGCGAGGACCGTCTCGCGATATTTATCCCAACCACCATCAAACTTTCCCTTGTACTTATCTGACCATTGCTTGGCAACCTGATGAGGCGAATGTCCGGCGCCTGGTGCATAGTAGAGGAAAAATGGCTTGGCAGGATCAATAGACTTTTGCTCTGCGATATACTCAATTGCCTTGTCTGTGATACGCGTTGTAAAATGCTTGCCATCCGCAGGCGGCTCCACCTTCCGTGTATCTTCCCACGTTAAGGGATGCCATTGGTCAGTTGCGCCGCCAAGGAAACCATAGTAGTGGTCAAAACCCCGGCCAGTAGGCCAGCGGTTAAATGGACCAATAGCAGTCCCGTCAGAGGGCGGAGTAAGATGCCACTTTCCAACAGCATAGGTATTGTATCCATTCTCACGCAGTATCTCACCGATAGTAGCTTTTTCGAATGGCATGTATCCATCATATCCAGGCGCACCAATCGCTGTGTTTGGAAACAGTCCCATGTGCACAGAGTGAGAGTTGCGGCCGGTTAACAATGCTGCCCGCGTTGGTGAGCAGATTGCCGTCGTATGAAAGTTAGTATAGCGTAGACCTTGGTTGGCAAGGCTATCAAGCGTCGGTGTTTTGATCAGCCCGCCGAATGTGCTAATGGCGCCGAATCCGACGTCATCGAGCAAGATCCACACAACGTTTGGGGCACCTGCCGAGTGCTTGCTACGGTCCTGCCACCACTGCTGAGTTCCTGCCAAGTCTCTTCCAACAGTACCCTGATAGGATTGCACAGGATCGTACTGAGCGCAAACTGTCTGAGGCAACAATGCCCAGCCAATAAGTGCAATCACAACTGGAAACGTTCCAGGGCGTTTTTCAAGCAACGCCATTAAGGCAACGAGAAGATTATTTTTTTTCATGGTGAGGGTGTTTAAAACTATTTCCACAAATCATTCTGCACTAAGAGCGGATTGTTATCCAATTCAATTTGAGGAAGGGGAAACCATCGGTTTCTGTCTACGGCGTTTGTTTTACCAGCCGCATGAAGCTTTGCAACAAAAAGTGGATTGCCTGCAGCATCACGTTCGCGAATGAGGTCAAACCATCGCTGATACTCGTAAACCAATTCGAGCTCGCGATCGAGGTACAATGAGTCTCTGAATTGATCCTGCGATAAGCCGCGAGTAAGATCAGGGAGACCGGCGCGGTTACGAATACGATTCAGTGAGCGATAAGCTTTGTCGGTTGGACCATTGAGCTCGTTCTCGGCTTCCGCATGAATGAGCAGGAGCTCTGCATACCGAAGGAGCGTAACGTTTGTCGCGGCCTCAGATGGTATAGCTGTAAATGCTGTTGGATCGTATGTCTTAAAGAAGTAAGGCGTCGAATCTCCTGGATACGCCGGATTGGAAATTGGTGAACCAAACTTCGCACCGGTACGAGGATTTACAAACAGCGTAGCAAAGGTCACCTTACGGCGCTTATCTGTCTTCTTGAACAACTTGTAAACGTTGAACGACTTGTCTGAACCTTTTGTATAAAAGTTCACCTGATCGGCGTAGTTGCCTATAATTCCAAAGCTTGAAGGAAACCGTGGGAGCGTTCGTGGAAAATCGTTTCGCCCCTGCGACTGAAAGTTCGACATGTACTGAGCTGAAAAGATATGTTCCTCGTTGTTCTTGTTTGCAGGTAAGAACACTTCTGCATAGTTTCTTCTCAGGTTATAGTTGTACACTCCGGTTCCTCCGTCAATTGGAGATAGTACCTGCTCAGCGATCGTAATAGCATCCTGATAATTCGACTGTAGCCTAAGAGGAAATGATGCCTTAGTCAGATAGACTTTTGCCAGCAGTGCCTTGGCTGCACCTGCAGTAGCCCGGCCGATGTCACCACCTGAATAAGAGCTCGGAAGAACAGCCGCCGCTTCCTGAAGGTCCTTTTCAATCTGTGCGTAGATCTCGGTTGTGGCCGACTTAGCAATATAATAGTCCTCCGCTTTTACATAGTTTTGATTCTCCGTGATTAATGGCACATCTCCCCACAAACGCACGATATTAAAATAAATAAATGCGCGATTGAACTTAGCCTCGCCAAGATATCGTGACTGCAACGCAGCGCTCGATCCGAAGTCTATGAGAGGAATCTTCTCAATGGCTACGTTGCATCGTTTGATTCCAGCGTAATGTTGTTGCCAATTCTCATAGATCGTCCGATTCGTTGATGAATGATTATGCACCGAAAGCGAACGCACGTCGGCGTTTGTCGCTCCAGGACCAGGATACTGTTCATCAGTAGCAAACTCCATTCCTACCTGAAGAAGCGAGTTATAAGCAGTTTGATTAGAACCGTTGGGGCCACCACCGTTGTAAAAGAAGTAAGTAGCATTCACTGCGGTCAACGCATCCGACGGTGTTTTGTAATATTGATCCTCTGAAATCGTGGACTTCGGTTCCTCTGAAAGAAAATCCGCGCAGGAAACAGCGATCACAACGAGTGAGGCCAGCGCAAATGGGGTATATATTCTTTTCATAAATTCTGTTCTTTAAAATGGGAGCAGCTTAGAAGGTTAGCTGTACGCCGCCCTGAATCGATTTGTTATTTGGATACACTCCGTTGTCTACGCCACGATTAATGAGCGCTTGTCCGGCCTGACTTGCCTCGGGATCATATCCTGTATAGTCAGTCCATGTCCAGTAGTTCTGTGCAGAGACATACAGCCTTAGCGACTTGATGAAAGCTTTTGAAAGCAGGCTCTCTGGAATTCGATATCCAAACGAGATGTTCTTTAATCTGATGTATGAGGCATCTTCAATAAAACGGTCTGCTAACGTAATGGCTGGATCCTGATAGGCAGCCTTCACATCCGTATCGGTAAATCCCGGATCATCAGGTCCGCGTGTGCCCGGCACCCGATAAGCATAGGCTGCAGCGTCCGAAGCGTTGCCCGCTCCGTTGTTCAGCTCGAGCTGCGCTCTGTTTTGGTTATAAAGCTTTCCACCAAATGAGCCCTGGAAGAACACCGACAAATCAAATCCTTTATAAGAAAATGTATTTGTAAAACCGAGGTTGACTCCAGGCTGATTTGCTATTACAATGCGATCACCTGCCTGTGTAATCACTCCGTCCCCATCCTGGTCTACATACTTTTGTGCGCCAACACCTTTAAATGCCTGAGGCGTTAATGCTCCAGACCCTTCTTCGCCGGGTTGAATTAATCCGTCAGTCTGATATACGATGAACGAACCAAGAGGCTTACCAACTTCAATTACCGAAGGCGCGTTGGTATTCGGTACTATCCGCGTAATGCCATTGCCAAGATCAAGAACCTTGTTGGTATTGTGAGAGAAGACGAAAATTGTGTTCCACTTGAAATCACCCGTAAGATTTTGCGTATTGACTCCTACCTCCCATCCCTTGTTCTCTACCTCTCCAAGGTTCTGATAAACTGCGGCCTGCTGACCGGAGTTTACGTTTCCACCAACCGCCAGACCGGATGTCCCCGGTACAATTGCGCTTAACAGCAGATCGCTCGTGCGTTTGTAATAATAGTCAAATACAAGATCGACACGGTTATTGAACAATCCGATGTCTGCACCAATATCAACCTGGAAAGTCTTCTCCCAGCCAAGTCCTGGATTGGGTACGTTGCTCGGCGCATAGCCAGACACAGTTTGATTATTGAAGTTGTAGCGGAAATAACTAAGCTGTGAAAGTGAAGAGTATGGAGGAATAGATTGATTACCTGTGATACCCACACTTCCCCGAAGTTTCAATAAACTAATTGCATTAATCTGTTTGAGAAATTCCTCCTCATGGATATTCCAACCCACGGCAGCCGATGGGAAGTATCCCCATTTGTTGCTTGAACCGAAACGCGAAGAACCATCTGAGCGAATCGTCAATGTGAGCAGATACTTCTCAAGTAAACTATAGTTTACCCTGCCCAGCCAGGAAGCAAGCGACCATTGCGTATATGAACTGCCAGGTGACGTTGGAGTAACGGCTACACCAAGGTTGTTGTACTCAAAGAAGTCCGACGAGAAATTGGTTGCTCCTGCAGTAACTCCTTCTGAAGTTGAACGCTGCGCTGTAAATCCGCCAAGAACGTTGAGGCTATGAATATCATTGAATGTCCTGGACCAGGTGACCGTGTTTTCATTCAACCAGTTTACCGTGTTCAATGACCCAATCTGAGCGATACCTTTCGAAGCAAGACCTTCCTGAGTAGAGTTAGGCAGATACCTGTTTTGCTTGTTAATAAGTACGTCCGTTCCAAACAATACCTTTGCTATGAGGCCTTCCGCCAGTTTGTAATCGACAGAGATGTTAGCAAGCAAGCGCTTGGTTTGAGTGTCGTTAGTTTGATTGTATAACGAGTTAATTGGATTTGCCAATGCCTGGTCGAGGCCGGAAACAACGAGAAACGTACCATCATTCTTATATATCGGTACAGATGCCGGCGACTGCAGTAGGTTTGGAACAATTGCATCAGGGCCGACCTGAGCATCCATGCTACTCGCGTTCACATACGACTGAAGGCGAAGTCGATCGCTGAATTGATGATCGATGTTAAAGCGCGCCGCATATCGGTTAAATCCAGTCTCTCTGATAACACCATCCTGCTTGAAGTAATTAAATCCAAAGGCAACTTTTGTTTTTTCCGTTCCGGAATAGATAGAAAGACTGTGACTTTGAATGGCCGCCTGTTTGAATGCAGCGCCTTGCCAATCCGTTCCCACACCTGCCGTATCAAGAGTATAGCCACCTGATTCTGCCGCTGCCAGATATGCCTTGTTTGCACTTTTGAGATTAGCTACTGCTGTTGCACTTGTATTGAACGCCGCATCTTTTCGAAGCTGCCACCATTCACCCGCAGTTGCCAGTGGCAACTGTCTGATTACTTCCTGCACTCCATAGTAACCATCATAGTGTATTGATGATTCGTTTTCCTTTCCCTTCTTAGTAGTGATCAGGATGACCCCGTTGGCACCACGGGATCCATAGATTGCAGTTGCCGACGCATCTTTCAACACGTCAACGGATTCGATGTCCGCTGAGTTAATCGAAGACATAGGGTTAATCTTCGGACCATTTGTGATTCCGGCATCGGCAATACCATAATCGTTATTGATTGGGAAACCATCGATCACATAGAGGGGATCGCTCGAAGCCGTGATAGAATTGCTTCCTCTGATCTGAACACTCACACCACCGCCTGGCTGGCCGGAGGTCTGCGTTACAATCGCTCCGGGAACTGCACCCTGCAACAAGCGCTCGACCGACGCAACAGGTTGAGCCTTAAGTTCGGTTGGTATCGAAGCAACTGAACCTGTTACATCACGGCGCTTGATCTCACCATATCCGATTACGACAACTTCATCCAGAACATTGTCAGACTTCAAGGCTACTTCAATGGCTTCTTCACTCAACTCGTAGACTTCCACATCCTGAGTTTTGAAACCCACTGAGTTAACAACCAATGTTATGGGCAACTCTCCAGCGGCTTTAATCGAAAAGTTTCCTTCAACATCAGCAACGGTAGCACTATTTGTTCCTTTTACCAGGATCGTAGCGCCCGGCAAAGGACCACCGGCATCGTCTTTAATCACACCGCGAATAACTTCTTGTCCAAATGCGGCAATAGAAGACAGCGTCAATAAAATGACGGGTATAAATTTTCTCATGTATTTGATTTATTAGGGCTTGGGCTCTCTGATTAATTGACAGCTACGTCGAATTTTGCCTTCTCGGCCTGAAGCCTCTTGGAGTCCAGCTTTAGGAATCCGTACCCTTCAAGGGTCTCTTGTCCATTGCGCGCGACCCATTGCAGAAACTTCAGAGCTTCTTCGTTTGCGCTGTTCTTAGCGATCGACAAGTGAAGAAATTCCAGTGGCACATTTTTGAGCTGACCACTTTCGATTTTATCAAGAACTGCGTCGAGGTTGTCGTAGAAACGTTCATCATCACTAACTTTTCCATTGTCATCTGCGTCTACGGGAATGATCTTAACACCGGCCAATGGTTGCCTTGTCTTGAGGTCGAAGAGCAAACCAGGTACGTTATAAGAAATTCCCGTGCTGTCTTTTAACAACGCTTTCACAAGATGTTCATCTGCGCCAGCTATTGCCTTACCTTTGATATTCGCCTGCTCATATCCAAAATACTTTGAAAATGTGATCGGCGCACCTGCCTTTTGGAGACGCGTGTAAATGGTAAACGAAGATTTGATCTCCTTTTGCTTTTTCTTATCGGCATAGATATCATTGAAATAAATCTGTTTGATCAACTCTTTCGTCAATCCTTTTTCACCAAACTCCGCAGCAAATGCAGATTGAGCATTAGCTACAGGAAGCAATGCATAGCGTCCGATATAAAGAAAGTCTCTTGCTTCTTTTGTTTGAGCATCCTGCTCGTATGCCTCTATCAAAAGGTCATACTTGGCTGGATCTGTTGTGGTCCTGGTTTCGATCACAACATTAACATCAGGGTTAGCAACTTTGTATTCTTCGATCCATTTCTCCACGAGAGGATATGAGAATCGTACGCCTGTAATCACAACCTTCTTTTCCGCCTTCTGCGCAAAGGACGCAACGGATGTCAGGATAAGAAAATATAATATGAGTATTGAAATGAGAGATTTCATTTGTTCTGAGTTCAGCAATAAAAATGAATGATATAGTAACTGAGATGGGTGGCCACGGAATGCACCTTAGTTTGCAGACATACCACCAATACGACTGAAAGCCTGGTGCATCCGGAAGCCATATATGCTATTCGATCATCGAATAGCCAACACGTTTGTCAACAGCAACAACAGCTACTGATCAAATGCAGATTTTTTACAAACGCGGCTTTGTTGTTGCCGCTGTCGGACGAAATTGTTTTCATCGGTTTTATCTTTTATAGTCCCAATTTTTTAATTGGTAGGAGTTAGCACCTTATCTGGTGGTGACAGGTTGCTAGAGGTTCTTCGAGCCTATTCTCTCCCCTCTTCTGTATAAAATCAATCTGGTGGGAATTGATTTATCTACTAAATCGATAGACAAATGTAGCTTAGTCTGTGAAATATCCAAAGCACGTCTGATATTTTTTTATTGTTACCTGCTTTTTAGATCGCCAATCTTAAGCCATTTACAACCGCCTGATTGATTCACTCGTGTGCACTGAGGCCTCATCTGTAAACCATGATCTAAAATTTTCAATTACCTGGCACGGCAAATCCGGCGACAAGCAATTCATACAGAACATTCATTATATATTTGAACCTCAGACAATCTATTGTCTCCACAGCACAGCTATTCATTCGAATCAACTCTAAAATTATAGACCAACTTGCAACGTTCCTTTTTTATCGCTCCCACATACAGATTTTTTTTTACTTCACTGTTGCTTACCCTGGCATGTTGCACCAGTCGTTCAAACTTAAACAGAGAGGAAATGGAGAAATATGCCATGGAAATAAATCAGTGGCATTTGAAACGAGTTGAAGAAATTAAGTCCCGTGACGGTTGGCTGAACTTGCTGGGGCTTTATTGGCTGGAACCAGGTGCAAATACATTTGGCACCGGAAAAGACAATCAAATCATATTTCCCGATAGTACCGTTTCCGAAAAGGCAGGGTATTTTCTCGTTGTTAACAATCGTGTTGAAATGCACTTGTCTGACACTGCTACTGCCCGCGTCAACGGTAGGGCTGTTGTGAACAAAGTTGTTTTCAATCAAGACTCTACTAAACAACCTGTTGCCGAGAATGATCGCGCCGCATGGTATATCATCCGCCGCGATGGAAAGTTTGGTGTTCGGGTGCGTGACCTGACGATGAAAGGTGTAAAGTCATTCCACGGAATCAAACGGTATCCGATTGATCGGGCTTATCGTATAGAAGCAAAATTTCAACCCGCTGCCGGCAGAAGTATAGATATTACCAACGTGATAGGTCAAACAACAGCGCAGACGTCCCCAGGAACCCTGGTATTTGAATGGCAAAATAAGCAGTACCGTCTCGATGTGCTGGAAGGTGGAAAGGCAGAATATTTTGTGATCATGGCTGACGAAACCAGCGGCAACGAGACCTACGCTGGAGGTCGCTATCTATACGTCAGCCATGAGGATGCAGATGGAAAGATTGTCATTGACTTCAATAAGGCATACAATCCCCCGTGTGTTTTTACTCAGTACGCAACTTGTCCGTTACCCCCTCGTCAAAACGTTCTGCCATTTAGCGTACATGCGGGTGAGATGAATTACACGCACAACGTAGATTCGGGAACTGAATAAACAATCTTAGTAAGAACTATGTAACCAGCCTTAGGGTCCTACCTCGCTCTGAAGGAAGGTCAGCACATGACGTACATACTCATCCGGTCTTTCAACCATCGGTAGATGACCGCATTCGCCTACAAACTTTACTGTGCCATTCGGAAGCAAGTCATGAAACTGCAGGGCTGTTTCGGGAGTTGTAATCTTATCTTGTAATCCCCAAACTAAAAGTACCGGAATATTCAAAGTGCGCAGGAAACTCCTTACGTCAGTTTCCTGCGATGATTGCGTAAAGTATTTAACATGAAGACCATTGCTTGCTGTGTTCATGGTCTGATAAATACTGTTCACCAGGTGGAAAGACGCGAACTTGTTCTCGTAGAATACCTGTTGGATCTGATTCCGAATTGCAGAATAATCCATACTATAGTCGACGTTCTCCGATATTCCAGAGCTGCCCGATAACACAATGTGATCAACGTGCTCGGGATATTGATCTGCATAGCACAAAGCTACCTGACCGCCGAGATCGGTTCCAATCAACGTGACATTGCTAAGCTCATGCCATTCGATAAACTCATGTAGTGCGCCAACCAGATTTTCGACGTTCGTTCGAAAAATGGATTCTCCAAAGAAGGGCAAACGTGGTACGATTACGCGATAGTTATCCTGCAGTGCCTGGATAGTAGGACGCCACATTGCGAGGTTCCCGAACAATCCATGAAGTAATATCACAACAGGTCCCGACCCCACATCCATGTAGGCCTGGGTATATAAAGGTTCCCGATATGTGCTCATCGTCAGGAGATTCTTCCCAGAGTATATCCTTCTCCCCCGGCGTAAACCTTAGCAAGTTTTTTTTGATACTCGCGCTCGAAAGAGATCATCTCTTTCAATTGACGCTTAAATGAAAATTCCTGGTCGATCCAGACTGATACTTTTTTCAGGAATTTATTAAGCTCGTTCTGCCGGCTGCTGGCTGTCGTAACATCCAATGATCCATGTTGCCTATTGTAGGAGAACGCGAAGTCAGGCAAACGATGGAACTCAAGCAGACCCTTGATCAGAACAAAATCCTTCTGGTACAGGCGATTGATATCAAATGATATCTTTATCCGATCACCATACTGCAATTGAGAAACTGAACTGAAATACTTTCCCTCAAAGAAAGCCGAATCGACTTTCTCAGGTGACACTGGCAACACGTCCGATTCTTCTTTAAGCGCGTGAATTGCAAGAGGTGTTGTTGGATTTGAATATATATTCAATGCGTGGCCTGTTGACCAGGCAAATGCTGACTTAGTCATGTTGATAAAGTTTTTGATTGTTATGATGTTGTAATTGCTCCGATACTGGAGCCGGCGATAGTGTGTAGCTGCTAACAACAACAACACAACATGACACTGCGGGAATTCTCGATGTTCATTTGAAAGTATTTATATCTCCTTGTATAGGCAGAATGATGCACCTTTCCTTTCGGCAGGTTGCATTGGGATCGACGAGTCTGCTCTCTACCCCAGATCTTTATAAATCTTAAACAAATGTAATTCTTTTATCTACTAAGTCGATAGGCATTAAGATTATTTTTTCTCAGAGGGGCAAAAAATTGAGTATTGAACTCAAAATCAACTATTTCCTTTTAATAGGTCGCTGATCCCGCAGCTTAAGTAACGTGGCTACCAGTAGATCTACATCCGCACAAGTGTTGTAGAACGCGAGAGATGGACGCACGGTTGTTTCCTGTCCGAACCTGCGAAGTATTGGCTGCGCACAATGATGACCTGCCCGAACAGCAATGCCTTCTTCGTTCAACGCCTTCCCTACTTCGTCTGTCCGGTATCCTTCGAATACAAAGGATAGTACGCTCGCTTTCTCAACAGCCGTCCCAATCATCCGTAGCCCCGGAACGTCACGCATCAGTAACGTCGCGTATTGAAGCAAGTATGTCTCGTATTGATGGATAGCTTCCATTCCAAGACGAGTAACGTAATCTATTGCAGCGCCAAGGCCAACAGCGTCGGCGATATTCCCGGTACCAGCCTCAAACCTCGATGGCGATGATTGATATTTAGTTTCCTCAAAAGTTACATCGGCGATCATGTTGCCACCGCCTTGCCAGGGTTGAGTTTCGTTGAGAAGTGACTCTTTACCATATACCACGCCAATGCCAGTTGGCCCAAAAACCTTATGCCCGGAAAATACGAACCAGTCACAACCCAGGGCCTGTACGTCTACCGGCATATGAGATACCGACTGTGCGCCATCAACAAGCACACGAGCACCCGCTGCGTGTCCCATGTCCACTATTTGTTTTGCCGGCGTTACTGTCCCCAATGCATTAGATACCTGCGTGAAGGCGACCAGTTTTGTCTTTGGTCCCAGTAGCCTGGCATACTCATCTAACAACACCTGACCCGTGTCATCAACTGGGATGACCCGTATCTTCAGGCCCTTCCGCCAGGCAAGTTGTTGCCACGGAACAATATTCGCGTGATGTTCAAGGTGACTCACCACAATTTCATCTCCCGGTTGGAGGAATTGATCACCCCAACTCTTGGCGACAAGGTTAATTGCCTCAGTTGCACCGCGTACGAAGATTATTTCGTTCGGTGATGCAGCGTGCAAAAACTGTTGCACTTTCTTTCGCGCTTCTTCATAAGCATCGGTGGCGCGGGCGGCTAAGGCATGAGCTGCACGGTGAATGTTCGAGTTTTCATGCGCGTAGAAGTAACTGATCCTGTCAATAACCTGCTTCGGCTTTTGAGTCGTTGCTGCGTTATCAAGCCACACAATTGGTTTCCCATTCACACGTTCCTGTAAAATTGGAAAGTCCTTTTTTGTTTGGTTGGCATCAAATGGCGAGGGGACCAATCCCAGCTTTTGTTTAGTACCCAGATACGAACCGCTGAGCTTTCCCTGGCCATACCCCATCCCGGGAAATGAGTCCATGAAGTAATAGTTGGGAAGAGGCGGCGCATCGGAAGGGCTATGCGGCAGTGTCGCAAACGGAGAAGTATTCAAAAACCGGCTTGCCTGCTCCTGTAACTCCCCCTCCAGTGAAAAATTTGAGAAAGGGAGTTCGGGATTGCCGATGCCAAAAGGCCCGGATGAATAATTAATAGCTGCTGACGGGCTTATACCAAGCCCAGGCATTGAAGGTGGAACAATTGGAGGGGTCTGAAATGGAAAACTCTCGAGACCAGCAAGGCCGCGAGGTGAGTTTTCCGATGAGAATCCCCAGTTCTGATTTTGAAGAGGAAATACATTCTCTTCAGAAATCCCGCGACCAGCTAAGGAGCCAGGCACAACTCCCGGTGTTCCCAGGTGAGGATCCACGTGACTTGTTTGAGGATCGTTTATGTTGAAGTTCTTGCCATGCTCAGTAACTGATGGAGATACTCCACTCCCGGCTACCGAACCCGGCACAACTCCATGAGTTGTAGTCTTTGTATCCGGCAATGTCTGTGGCAGTGCCGCACCAAATTTGTTCGCTTGTGTTGCTTCAGGCGATATACCGCTTCCCGCGACCGATGCTGGCACAGGTTGCTTATCTCCAAAATGCGGATCGTGCAGACTGGTTTGAGGTTCTGTCATGTTAACACCATTTCGCTCAGCCGGCTGATAGCCAGTTGAAGGGGCAGAGCCGACTGCTGCAGGCAAGGCGTTCGCGGACTCCGATGGCGATACGTTATAACCACCGTTCTCTTGCCACAGAGAATTTAGCATCTGTTGTAGCAAGCGCTCATCCGGTATCCCCGATTCGCTAGTATTTGTACTCATGGAAATTACCGGTATCTACATCATCAAGCACTGCTATGGCGTCATCCACCAGTACAGCTAATGAACAGTAAAGCGATACAAGATAAGAGGCAATAGCCTTATCGTTAATTCCCATGAACCTTACAGATAAGCCAGGCGACTGTTCTCCAGGTAGACCCGGTTGATACAGACCGACCACACCTTGACGGCTTTCACCGGTGCGTAGCAAAAGTATTTTCGATTTGCCATTCTCTATATTCACCTTGTCACATGGAATTAACGGAATGCCTCGCCAGGTGATAAACTGTGATCCGAATAATGAAATTGTCGGAGGAGGTACACCGCGTCGCGTGCATTCGCGACCAAAAGCGGCGATCGTGATAGGATGTAGCAAAAAGAACGCAGGTTCCTTCCACACTTTTGTCAAAAGCTCGTCCAGATCGTCTGGAGTTGGCGGCCCCTTTCTTGTTTTGATTCGCTGAGAAGGAGCAACGCTGTGCAGCAGGCCATACTCCTTGTTATTAATTAGTTCGCTTTCCTGTCTTTCCTTAACCGTTTCAATTGTCAGACGAAGCTGCTCACTGATCTGATTATAAGGCTTGCTATACAAATCCGAGACCCGGGTATGCACATCGAGTACAGTATTGACCGCGCTAAGGTTGTATTCGCGAGGATTTTCGATGTAGTCGACAAATGTTTGCGGAAGTTGTCGCTCATCCCGACCCGAACAATCAACTGTAACCTGACTGGCATCCTTCACTTTATTTACACGATAAACACCCGATTCTACCGGAATCCAGCTCATCAGACGCGTTAGCCATCTGGGCGTGATGGTGGACATTTGAGGTACTGTGCGCGTGGCAATCGCCAATTGTCGTGCCGCTACATCACCAAGGGCGGTTTGATTCCTGTTTTCTTCTGCCATATTGTGTGTTATTCGTTTGGGGCTTTTATTTTCTACTCAGTGGCTTAAGATAGTAAATTGTGCAGTGCCGGCGATATTAATTTACTCATCATTACTGTCCATATTGGACTTGTATGATCGAATGACTTTGCAACCCAGTCATTTTATAACTACCGAACTCATTCCGTTCGCTGATAAAGCAGTTGCAAGTACTGTCTCTTCCATTCAAATGCTTCGGCACTTACTGCGAAGAACATTACGATTGAAGCCTGAAACGAAACACTTTCAACGAAAGTGGATAGTACGCCGGTCAACAGAATTAAGCGCGAGAACTCCAAATAGTATATCCAGCGACGTTGTTGCAGCAACGCACCGCAATTGACAAGTGTAATCAAAATAATTAGTACAAGGATTGCACGCTCTGTCGGCGATATAATAGAAAAGAACAGCGTGAAGAAAAATAGGCCGGCTATGGTGAGCATCAATTGAATATTTATATATCTGCTTACCCTTCCTGGTAGTGGCACAGGCTCATGCGCCGGCACCAGCCTCCTTTCCAGCATTGGCCTTATTCGTTGGTCCATTAGCTCCGGAGAGCCGAACAATACTTTCATGCCTTCCAATAAACTTTTCGCGTTTCGCACTGCATAAAAGAGTTCTGCATAGTAATGTATGTGTTGCCAAATGAAGCTGAAGCTTTTTAGCGGATGCGTCAAGCCGTATCGCGGTTCTTCTTCCTCACGCTGAAAGGTTCCAAACATCTTGTCCCAAAAGACAAACAGGTCGCCGTAATTCTTGTTGAGATATTTTTCATTTGACGCATGATGAACCCTGTGGTGGGACGGTGTAATCAGCACATTCTCGAGCCACCCGAGCCGCGTAACCATTTGCGTGTGTGTAAAAAATGAATATGCACCATGGACAATAAGAACCATCGTCACCATTTCTGGCTTAAAGCCGGCAAGTGGCAGAATACACCAAAACACATTGCGTACTACTGCCTGGACAGTTGTAATTCTTGCCGAAACAGTATAGTTAAATTCTTCACTTTGATGGTGAACGACATGAGCAGCCCAAAGGAGGTTAACCTCGTGTCCCAACCGGTGATACCAATACCACACAAGATCAGTGGCAAATAACAGGATAACCCACACATACCATTCATCTGACACATGCCAGATAGCATATTCGTTATAAACATAGTTGAATAAGTCAAGAAAAGCAGTCGTCAGAAATAGATTGAGCAGCCGTTCAGCAACACCAACACTGACGTTTACAATTGAACTTTCGTATCTGAATACAGGCTTTTGCTTTCTGAGGGCTACGAAATATTCCAAACCAACAAAAACGAAAAAAGCTGGTATAGCGAAAGCCGAGTAATTCAAATTATTCCAAATATCTTCCATACCCGATAGTGTGTTTGCAGGAAGCACCTCGCCACCATACGAAGCACCTCCGCAAACTCTAATTCAAACCCAATGGAACAAAAGTATACGATTGATTGTTATCAATCAATAATATCTATCGAATTAATAGACTTATGTGAGCTCATCTGAAGCTAAATTGGCCTTATCCCGATCCCGCCAATTTTCTCTATTTTCGTAATAGCAAACCCAGCTGTCACTTACTTTTGCATTATGCTTTCAAGAAAATGTCAATACGCTCTACACGCCCTCACTTATCTTGCCGATCTTAAAGAGGACCAATCCGTGACCATCGGAGAAGTCGCTAAGGCGAAAAATATTCCGAAGAAGTTTCTCGAAGCCATATTACTTGATCTCAAGAATGCTGGCATTTTGGGTAGTAAGAAAGGCAAAGCGGGTGGCTATTACCTTATCAAGCCGGCGGATCAGGTCTCAATAATTGAGGTGATCAGACATATCGACGGTGCCGTCGCCATGTTGCCCTGCGTTTCACTCAATTTCTACGATAGTTGTGGAATGTGTGAGGATGAACACACTTGTCGCATCAATCATCTTTTTGGTCAGGTTCGGGATGCGACCTTAAAGATTCTCACCACCAGCACTGTTGCCGATCTCGCCAATAGGAACAGGAAAGTCAGTGCTTAGAAAAAAATACGACGCCACTTTAAGGTGGCGCCGTACGATATGAACTATTGTGACACTGCTTGTCCCAATTCTTCGCTGGATCAATTAACAGCTTTTCGAAGATATATTTTGCCGTACTTAGATTCAAATGCATAATGAGGGCCGCTTCCTGGCTTTGCTGAAACTGCGAGGTGGAAGTCCTTTTGTCCTGAGCCATCCGTGAACTTTGTATCGAAGTTAGTATAGATCTCGCCGTAATTTGTCTCTGCCTCTACAAGCCCGATGCTTTTTTCCATCAGGGCAGCATCAACACCTCCGTATGTAGCCTCTACGACGAGCGGCCCATCAAAAGTTTTCACTTCTACCATTCCGTAGACAGATTCAACTCGTGTTTGCACGCCTTTTGGAACTTTGATATCGATAATGATTTCCATATCGGCACCCATTGATACCATCTCAAATCCTGAGCGGCCGGTTTCCTGCTTATATTTATTATAGTCGGCCTGAGTGCGGAAGGTGATCTTTTGCCCGCCGTCAACGATCGTAGTTCGGCGAGGCAGATTCTTCATATCGCGGATTTGATTTCGCACTGAAACTATACCTCCGTCTGTTGACGTTGACAGCTCAAATGCATCGTCGTTTTCGCCAGAGTTTATACTTACTGAGGCATGAATGCTGACTTCATTTTTGTCCCAGGTGGTCACGCGGACAAGTTCGGGATAGTCAAAATGCAGGAGAATGTTCTGGCCTTTCTGTACAGGCAACGTTTTGTCGACAACTGTTTGAGCGCGTGTAGCCCATCCGATACCAAGCGCCAGCGCTAAAATGATTATTCGCTTCATAGGGCGTAGGGATTTATTCCCGCACCTGCACTCTCATGCCTGGTGCGGGAGGTTTGAAAACTTATTTCTTGCGCAGATAAATGTTGTTGTGCGTCGAATTGAGATTGATCTCAAGACCACCACCATTGATCTTACCCGTGAAGTTGTCGCTGCTATACTTTTTCAGGGTACCAGCATTTGCACCTTCAATCTCAAGTTTGAATGCAGGATCTACGAAAATCTCACCGTAAACTGTGCCCAGGCGCATTGTGGCCTTTATCGCAAGTGGCAACGCTACGTCTACGTGCCCATGGACAGAAACTATTGATACCGGCGCCTTGATGTTGGCTGACAGACTGGCGTCGATGTCTCCGTGAACAGTCTTGATGGTCATCGGTCCACTGACATTGTCAAGAGTGACCCTGTTATGCACTGTGGAAACTTCAATTTCACCTTCAACATTCTTGAACTCTACTTCTCCTCCGTAGGGCGATGAATGTTGATAAGAAACGACCACTCCTTTTGGAACCTTGATCGTTACTTCCGGGCCATCTGTACGCTTCATTTGCTGAACCTCGATCTTATCGCCTTTGTCCTGGACCGAAAGTCCTATGCCTGTATTGTCTTCAAGACCCTCGCGATTCACTGAACGAAGGCCACTGGCACGCTCGTCGCGATCTGCTTTTCCACCTTTGGTAGAGAAAATGATTTCGTTACCAGTGTATCCCTCTATTGTTACGTGGTTTACTTCTTTGATTTCCAGGCGTCCGCTACTCTTGGCCACCTTGTATTCCTGTGCCCGTACGGCAGATATTGCAAAGCAGGCGAGAATAATTGTCAATATGCGTTTCATGTGTTTGTTGTTACTCTGTTAGAAATGTTACTCGTTGATTGTGTTAGTATGTAGTCATCCGTTAGCGACAGAGGCCGGCCCGTATTGTCGCTGGAATGTTCTTACTCAGGATAATTTTAATAGTCCCGCGTGCGCTTCATCTTTTACTGCGGGTAATACGCTGTCATCGGTCGTGATTTGTTCCAGTTCCTTTTGAAGTCCCTTGGCTTTCATGTCGACCAATAATCTGATCAATGCGATCTGAACTACGGGATCCTTTTGTGACGGCAATGCAGAGATGAGCGCCTGCCGGACATGAGGCTGTTCGTTGAACTTCGCCAGTGCTTCGATGGCTGCAAGACGCACGTTGGAGTTCTCGTCTTCATTCATCGTTCTGATCAACACCTTTACAATGTCGGCATCAGCATGAGCTTCTGTGATATCATTGTATGCTACAGTAGCGCCTCTTAATCGCTGACTTGCGGAGTTTTGATTACCAAGCAAATCCATCATCTCCTTCTTGGTTCGTAGTATCTCTGCCTGGGCTTCAGCAAGCCGTGCTGCATGCTGTCGTTGCTCATTGATGAGGAAACCGACTGCTCCGGCCACGGCAAGAAGTGCCACTGCTGCTGCTGCACGATAGAAGGCTGGCGTGAACCAAACTGCCTTACCACGCGTGTTGACCGCCAGCTCATTTTGCAGAACCCTGTCAAAGTTGCTTCTTAGATTCATACTCGGCTCCAGCTGCGATGACCTGTTCATTGCTTGCATGACTTCTTTCAATTGCTCATACAGTTTATAGGTATCTTCATTGCGCTGAAGATGCTCCTGCTCGACCATACGTCGCTCTTCCGGACTTAATTTTCCGTCGATGTAGTCGATAAGTAGCGTTTCCAATTTTTCCCGTTCCATATTATTATTCGCGATCTGCATCGCAGTTGGAAATCCTTTTCATTCTTGGTAATCTATCAACAGTTATTTAACTCCCTGCTGCCGAAGATTCTGTTCAATCAGATCTTCTCCATTTCAAAATAGTATTCGCGAAGTTTACCGATCGCGCGATGCACGCGTACTTTGATATTGGCCACTGTGGTGTCCATTATCGCGGCTACTTCTTCGTACTTCATGTGCTGAAATCTCGTGAGCACAAGCAGCTCGCGCTGGTCCGGCTCAAGTCTCGCAAGGCTTTTGTGTAGCAATTCCTCGCGTTCATCCATCATCTGTGTCTCATCGGAGTCGGCCATAATGCCTTCTAATTTTTCAACGTCAACAAAGCCGCGCCTCTGGTTCTTCACATCCTGGTAGTGGTCGGAGAAAATGTTTCGTGCTACCTGATAAATCCACGACTGAAATCGCGCTCCCTCACGATACGAATTCCTGTATTTAATCATCCGCATGAACACATTTTGTGTCAGGTCTTCTGCTATAGCCCTGTCCATCGTCATGCGTGCCAGAAAATTGAAAATCCGTTTGTGATACCGCTCAAAAAGCAGGGATGCTTGCTGAAGATCACCGTTTTTTACGGCCTCCATGATCATTTCATCGGTCATCCTTTCAGCGCTTTTTTGTCGATTTCTGTGTTATCTACAGGCCGGTCCTGAAAAGGTTACAAGCCAAATTGAAAATTGGTATGAATAGCCTCAAAATGGCGAAATTGACTATCGCCGCCCACATTAATCCCACCTGACCCTCATTTGCTTGTCATTCTTTTTGAAATGCGACGGGATCGACTTCAGAATGGCATCGCGCAGTTTTGTAATCAGCATTTCTTTAGCAAACCCGGAGTGAACCGCGATACTGACTTCTCTTACGGGCTCAGGAGATAGAAAATGTTTGACATGTTTGCTCCTGGTATTAACCGACAGCTCTGGAATCAGCGTATAGCCATAGTTATTGTCGACCATTGCTTTCAGTGTTTCAAAAGAACCGCTTTGATAATTTAACTGATGGTGGCTTGACTTCCCTTTTGCCGAACAGAGGTTTTCCACCTGACCTCGAAAACAATGCCCCTCTTCCAGCATTAAGAGATTATCGTAGGTAAGCGACTTAAGATTGATACGCTCCTGCTGAAAATACTTTAGCTTCTCAGAGGTGTAAAGAAGTATGGGTTCATAAAAGACTGGAATCTCACGAATCTCCTTATCATCTATGGGTGTGACAAGTATGGCCAGATCGAGTCTGTTGGTTTTGAGATACCGGATAATGTCGTCTGTCTGGAGTTCAATAACTGTAAAAGAAGTCCCAGGATTCTTTTCCAGAAACTCATTAAGAAATCTGGGCAATAGATATGGTGCCAGCGTTGGAATCACACCAAGCCGAAACTCACCCTCCAAAGAATCCTTTTCATTTTTAATGAAATCTTTGAGGTTCCTTATTTCCTGTAGTATCTGTCGTGCCCGGGAAATAATCAACACACCAGATGCCGTTGGCTTGAGTGGCTGACTCTTATCAAAGATCTTAACTCCCAATTCGGCCTCCAGCTTTTTGACCATCATACTCAATGTAGGCTGAGTGACGTGACAGTGCTCGGCCGCCTTAACGTGGTTGCGATGGATATCAAGGGCGACTATATATTCGAGTTGCTGCAGATTCATAGATAAAAGGCGTGATTCATAAGTACTGGTCCGCAAAATCGATTCATCCGGTTGTGGCTGCAATCGCCTGGGTGTGCATACCGGCGGTCAAAACCTTCAGAACCAACTTCATAAATGCGGGTGATATGCAATACTATAATATTGATTCCATTTATATCCAGAAAAACTGAAGAGGTTTTGGTTTGACGTTATCGACCCAAACAATTTTACCATCTCAAATGGAAGCCCGATGCATACTCGATACATATTGGATGCATACTGGATATAAAGCCGATTTGACTCGATATGCCCTTAGTCTTCGTCTCGTTTTGGGAATAAAGCAACCACTAAACCCTCTTTTTTAAGCGTTTAGCCACTCATCTCAGGGTTTTCACGGATACACCTAACCCCCTTTCTCCTCATTTCATTCCCGCTCTATGTCAACTCGTGCGGTCTGGCTGGCGCCAATCATCGCAACCAAATATTTTAGCTGAACGATGACTTAGACAATGCGTACGCAATTTTTTAAGCTTACCCTCCCGCAAAGGCTTACGCTCATTCTTGTTGTCCCTCTGACTGTCATGCTTGTCCTGTTTACCTGGACATTCAGACATCATTTGGAAGACAACTTAATAGCTCTGTGCGCCTTATTTCTCGTCACGGCAGCAAGTGCTTTGACATCAGTTCTTCTTGGTCGGAAGATTACCAGAAGCATTCGAACAGTAAACGCCACTGCGATTGAATTGTCAACCGGCAACTTTGAAGGTTTGACGCGTGCTAATGGATTCCTCGAAACGACTGAAATAGGTAATCATCTTGATCTGGTTCGCCAGGACGTAGTTCGCCAAACCGCCTTCGCCGAAAAGATTCGCTCAGGCAATCTCGAGGCTACCTATGCATTGCGTCATGAACAGGACGTGCTGGGGAAGGCATTGTTAGACATTAAATCGAATCTCATCAACATAAAGAAAGAAGATGAGCAGCGGAATTGGGCATCAGAAGGACTAGCACGATTCGTCAACGTGCTGCAATCCTCAACAAATCTTAAAGCGATGTCTAACGACATCATTGTAAATCTGGTGCGCATCATCAAAGCAAACCAGGGCGCAATATTTCTCTTATCAAAAAATGAAATGCAGCAGGAATGCCTCGAGATGCAGGCTTGCTACGCTTATAACAGAAGCAAGCACCTTACCCAGCGTGTGAATCCAGGAGAAGGATTGATCGGCCAGGCATTTCTTGAGCGCGAAACAATTTACTTGCGCGACGTACCTGACAACTTCGTAAAAATCACTTCAGGCCTGGGTGATGCAAATCCCCGCTTTGTGCTCATCGTTCCTCTGATCATGAATGAAGAAATCGTTGGCGTTCTTGAGCTAGCCTCATTCAAAGATTTTGACAAGCACGAAGTGGCATTCGTCGAAAAGATTTGCGAGAGCATTGCCTTTACGGTATCATCGATCCTGACGGCGGAACAAACTCAAAAGATGCTCCGAGAACTGAATGAGCAAACCGAGCAGATGCGTGCGCAGGAAGAAGAGCTTCGGCAGAACCAGGAAGAATTGCAGGCCACTCAGGAAACGATCAGCAGAAAATACGACACGCTGTTCAAGAAACTTGGTGAGCTGAATTACCAATCGAAGTTTGATCAGCTGCGATCTATTACGTCGACGAAGAAACGAAATGTCGAATATTATTTTGACATAATCAGAAACCAGATCGACACGTTTTCGGAAGACCGTATGATTCTCCATGCCATGAAGAAATTCAGGGAAGCGTTCTACCAATTCGAGCCGCTGTCTGACGAAAGACGAAGTATTCTTCGGGCTGGAGTTTCAGAATATTATGCTACCGAATTCATGCCGCGGCTTCAGGAAAATATTCGGATCGATGTATCCTCCAACCGCTATCTACCCACAGACGACAAGGCACTGATTCTTCAACATGCCTACATCTCAGCCAACCCCAACCCTACCGGAAAGAAATCAGCGTTGGATGCTGCAGGCGACAGTCCGTATGACGCGGTTCATAAGATCTATCATCCGCTATTGAGAAACTTCCTGGAAAAGTTCGGATACTATGACATATTCCTGCTCGATGCTGCGACAGGTGATATGGTTTACAGCGTCTTCAAAGAAGTGGACTTTGCTACCAGTCTGCTGACTGGAGTTTACAGCAATACCAACTTTGGTCGTGTTGTAAGGGAAGCTGTCGAGTCAACAGATCGTGATTTTGTAAAGTTAATAGATTTCGAACCTTACGATGCATCTTATCATGCTCCCGCATCCTTCATTGCTGCTCCTATTTACGAAGGTGACGAAAAGATCGGCATCCTCGTATTTCAAATGCCAATCAATAAGATTAATCAAATTTTGACTGGCAATAACAAATGGAGAGACGACGGCCTTGGTGAAAGCGGAGAAACTTTCATGGTCGGAGATGACTATAAACTTCGCTCCATATCCAGGCCACTCATTGAGGATCTGGATCACCATATAGAATCGTTGCAACGGTTAAGCTATGCGCCTTCAGTGCTTCAGCAAATAAAAAAAATGGAAACAAACATTTTGCTTGAAGAAATACGGCAGGAATCAACAGCCCTTGCACTCAGTGGTCAGACAGGATTCCGTATCGAGGCAGACGCCCGGGGTGTCCAACTGCTTTGCAGCTACGCACCGCTGGACATCTCGGACGTAAACTGGATCATCATGTCATCAATGACCGAGGCGGAGGCATCAGCACCAATCAACAGTCTTCGGGACACAACTGCCTGAACTTGTACAACCAACGAGTTCGACTACCTTGACAGTAGAAATTTCAGCAAACGGCAAATTATCTCTCGTACACTAAATCAGATGTCGCATTCTTTTTAGGCGAGCAGTTTGACAATGCAAACTGGGTGTCCTAAATTCCGAGACATTCGAACCCCTTCCCGTTGATCCGGTGCTGTTAGTCCAGGTGAGTTCTTTGTACTATACACCTCACACGACATAAAAACAGCATTCATATGAAGTCGTATTCCATCATCCTCTGCATTGCCGCATTCCTATCGTCCAGTATTATTTACGCTCAGGAAGCAACTGCCACGAACGGGAAATTCGTTAATGTAAATGGTTGCAAAATCTATTATGAAGAGACCGGGCAGGGCGAACCGCTGCTGCTCCTCCATGGCTTCGGACAAACAGCATCATACTGGAGAACGTTTACACCAGAATTCAGCAAAAAGTACAGGGTCATTGCGTGGGACATGCGTGGTCACGGCCGCTCTACAAACCCCGACACGACCATCGCGTTTCTTCATGCCAACGTGGCGCGCGATCTGCTGGCCTTTATCGACGCGCTTCATCTCGACAAGGTCAAAGCAATCGGACTTAGTTCAGGCGCGATTACTCTACTGTATGCATCCTCAATGAAGCCAGAAAAATTCGACGCCATTGTTCCCGTTGCTGGTCAGATCTACTACAGTAATCAGGTCCGTGATTTTATATCGAGAAACTCAGCACCTGAATGGTCCTATAAGTTCTTCAATTACGAAACGACGCATGGAAAAGTTAAAGGCACGCTGTTGGCACGGCAGTTCTACAATTTCAGAATGCTCACCGGCGACCCATCGATTACTCCCTACGATCTTAGCCAGATCAAAGCGCGCACCCTGATTGTACATGGTGATAATGATTTTGTCCCTGTATCTCAGGCATGGGAAATGTATCAGAACATTCCGAACGCGCGACTATGGATCTCTCCAAACGGGTGGCATGTTCCAATTGAAGGGCCGAACATGGCCGATTTTATTAGTCGAACCAGCGAGTTTCTCAATGGAGATTGGAACAAGTCCAACTTCCCTAAATAGTCAGGTCTTTCACCGTGAATAACCCTGTTTAACCTGCAAAATCAAAATGCAGCAACTAAATAGCACAACGTTCCAAACGTTGATTAGATATTCATATGAAACCTTTGAACCTTCTGTATACTTATTGTTCAGTTGTTCTTTTTCTGTCGGCGGGGCATGAACTCTGTGCACAAAATGAATCGACCAAGCCGGAGTTCAACAGAAACAAAGTGAGTCTCTCCATAACGCACACACATATTCCGACAGGAGTTAACGAAAATGGTGAAAGTAGCTGGATCATGCTTCCCAGCTGGAGTCTGGACTATGACTATTCCATCGCGGAAAAGTGGAGCGCGGGTATTCACACTGATCTGGTGATCCAGGACTTTGAGTACGAAAAAGAAGAGGGTATAGTTAAGAAGCGTTCGAAGCCGTTCTCAATGGCCCTGGTAGGAACTCGCAAATTTGGTGAACACTTTTCTCTTTTCGCCGGGGGTGGAATGGAAGTGGCCCCTGAGGGAACGCTTGGACTCTTTCGGATAGGTGGCGACTGTGGATGGGAACTGCCAAACAACTGGGAACTATCTATTAATGTAGTTGCTGACTTCAAGGTTGACGCCTACAATGCCTGGGTGTTTGGCTTCGGTGCCGGGAAGAGGTTCTAAACAAGGACCGACCGCATCCACTATCGTCTACCCTCCTCAACAAGACATAATTTCAGCATTCAATTAGCGGCCTTAATTTTTCATGCTATTTAACAACCGATCCGTCAGAAGGAAAATCCTAAATTAATCCACTTCCATTTCCAACAACGCATAACTCAAAGTCTTTCCATGTGCATCCATAACCCATGATGTCGTAACGCCAGTACTCAATGCATTATGGCAAACAAAAAGCAATGAGGACACATTTGGAAGCTCGTAGCGAATTACTTCACCCTGCACAATGCTTTTGAGATGATCTTTTACCCGCGCGGCAGTGACTCTCTCTGTCAACCACATATAGTCTTCTTCTTTGTAGGGTATTAGCGACAGGGTAAGCGTGTTCCCTTTGTCCCCTGCGCGACTATGAGCCAGTTCGAATAGTTTCATGACGTAAAGACCTTCGTTTGATGTTTTACGACTCGACGATCAATTGTGCTGGAAACAATACCAACAACTTCATGTACATATTTCCTTACGCCTCCACCACCGGCCGGACCGTTGGTGTATAACGCCTCCACCTCTTCTCCAATAAGCGCTGCCTGATCAGCACGCTGAGATTTGCCTGCGACCCGTAAGCGTACCTCATAAGGTTGATGATCTACTGCGAAGTCATCGCCATGGACCGAGCTATGGCCGATGAGATCAACACGCAAAGCAGGAAATAAATCCTTGAGCCGCTCGCTCACAATTTCGCCCGCCAACCTCGCACGCTGAACGGCATTTACGCCAGCATAAGTAATCTCTCCTTCTCCCATGTACATGGCCTGATAGCCTACGCTGACTTTCAGCGTCTCTGGTTTGCGTCGTCCCGTCCCGCCAATTACCCGTATCGTATCCAGTTCTATTTGCTCCAAATGAACGGTCGTAAAATCTGCAATCACATCGGGAGTGTAATAAGCATTTGGATTTACAACCTCGTACAGCAGCTGTTCCTTTGCCGCTGCAAGACTCACAACTCCACCAGTACCCGCCACCTTTGATATCAACGCCGTGCCATCGTGAAATACATCGGCATATGGATGTCCGAGATTAGCCATTCCTGAAACAGGTTTGAGTATCGGATCTGCAAAATATCCTCCGGTTATTTGTCCTGCGCATTCTAAAAGATGCCCCACAATGGTGCCTTGACCTAATAATTTATAATTGTCACGCTGCCAACTAAACTCATAAATCATTGGAGCCAGGAAAAGCGAAGGATCTGCAACTCTGCCCGTGATAATTATGTTAGGTCTGTATTGCAACGCTTCGAGTATTCCATCGACACCCATGTAAGCATTTGCTGACACTAAAGGTCCGGATGCTTTTAACGCTGTACCTGTTTCAATGGAATTTTCATCACCGGATAGTTCAGAAAGAACGTCGTCACCGAGAACAGCAACCACCTTAACCAAAAGACCACGCGTTCTAGCAAGCGATGCAATTCTTTCAGCCGCAGCAACTGGATTGGCCGCTCCCATATTTGTAATCAGCGTCACTCCCTTCTGTAAAAGAGGCTCGAGTAACAAATTAACCCTGCGCTCAAGTAACGGATCGAACCCTGATGAAGGATCCTTCTGCTTCCTTTTCTGAGCGAGTGCGATCGTTCTTTCCGCGAGGCATTCCAGTACGAGATAGTCTATGTCGCCCTGCTCCACCAGGATGCGTGCTGGGTCGAGTCGATCTCCGGAAAAACCAGCACCACATCCTATTCTTATTTTCTGCTTCATATGTGAATTGAACCTGTCAACAAGGCCACGATGGACATTACCAACGTGGTGCAAAACGCCCACTTAAAGGTGAATCTTTGATGATCACCAAGATCAACCTCGCATAGTCCTACCAGCAGAAATGTCGATGCCGTAAGAGGACTTAACGGAAAGCCTACTGTCATTTGACCGAGCATTGCAGCTCGTCCAATCTCCAGTTTGTCAATACCAAAATGCTGTGCGGTTTCGCTCAATACTGGAACCACTCCGAAGTAATATGCATCCGGCGTAAACAACAGGCTGGATGGCATACTCGTTACTGCCGTTAGCAACGGGAGCAAGTTTGCATGTCCCTGCGGAACCAGATGAACCAATGTCGTCGCCATTGCATCGATCATCTTAGTCCCGGACAGAATACCGGAGAAAATTCCGGCTGCGAAAATCATACTTGATACCATGAAGATATTTGACCCATGGCTCTTAATCACCCTTTGTTGATCGCTTAGTTTCGGGTAGTTAATCAGTAGCACCAGGCAACTGGCTGCCACAAAAAGTACCGGAGTGGGTACCCAGCCTTTCATCAAAACCACGATAAGGGTGATCGTCAACATCGCGTTTAGCCAGACAAGTTTTGGTCGTCGCAAAAGTCGTTGCTCAGGCGTTAGCGATCGATGGTGGTCGTATTTCAAAGTCGAGATACCGAGACGATTACGCTCTTTAAAACCCAACCAATAAGCAACGAACAGTACCCAGCAAATACCACCGAGCATAGCCGGTACGTTAGGATTGAAGATTTCATTGGACGTACTGCTCATCGTTGCGACAGCTCGCGCAGACGTTCCTGACCATGGCACAAGATGCAGTGGTCCAACGCCCAGCGCAACAATACCTGCCAACACCAGCCGGTTCATATTCAACTCCTTGTAAATGGGTAGAAAAGCGGATATCACGATCATAAATGTGGCAGTGCCATCGCCGTCGAGGTGGACAATCATCGTGAGAATCGCAGTACCAAGTGCAACCTTTAGTGGATCTCCCTTAACATAGCGGATTATGAAACCGATCACGGGGTCAAACAATCCCACATCGAGCATCACAGCGAAATACAGAACAGCAAACGTTAATAGAATCCCGGTAGGAGCAACCTGCTTGAGGCCACCCAGCATCATTTCGGAAAGTTCTTTCGGCCCTACACCACTAAGCAATCCAAAAACGATTGGAACAATAACGAGGGCTGTGATAACAGATAGTCGCTTTCGTAACAATTAAGGCGAGAAATCCGATGATGGTAGCAAAACCCAGTAGCGCAAGCACGACGTTGAATATTAGTTGAACTTCAAATAGTCATTAAAAAAAGGAAGCAGATCGATCTAATACCCGACCATCGGCAGTCCATATCTTATTCACGTGGTTGCCGATGTATTCCTCAGTGTAATGATTGATCCCGAGACTTTCGAGGGCCTGACTAAACATTCCGCATTGCACAGGAAAACGCTGAGAGTCGTTACGTCCCCAATCAAACTTGATCGCTCTCAGCTTCCTGAGATTAGACGCATACTCATCAAGCATATAAAATGGCATGTTATCCTTCCATTTCTTTAACACCGCTTCATTTATCACAAGGTTGTCTCCCTCGTATGTGTAGGGCATATCGCAATAGAACGGCGGTTTATTTGGATTCGGAGACCACGTCCTTCCGCACGCAACGAGTACCTTTGGATAATACGACCTCTTGAGTTCGTCTACTGTCGTAATCTCTCTGCAGCTCCTTAAAAGAGTCGCTATTGGGTCCGAACTCCTTCACCAAAGCGAGCAAGCCTGGGCTCAATGCATAGACGCTACTAAACACCTCGGGATACAACATTGCTATCTTGAGCGCACCGTGACCTCCCATTGAGTGTCCTGCTATACCACGGCTCTCACGTGATGACATCGTTCGGTAGTTTGCATCAATATAGGTTACAAGTTCTTTAGCAGTGAAATCCGACCAGTTTCCGGTTAATGACGAGTTGCCGTAAAAACTCCCCTCAAAAAGCGTATACTGGTTCGACTGCACGAGAATGAAAGGCTTAATCTTGTTTTCAGCTATCCCCCGATCAAGGATATCCTTCATACCTGCGTATATACTGTCCGTGCCTGTATAGCCATGCAGGTAATAGATCACCGGATATCGTTTTCCTGAACGTTCATATCCGGGGGGTAGGTAAACAGATACTCTCCTTTCAGGATTTTCGCCACCAGCATTTACCAGCGATTTAGCCTTGATAACAAAACTGACGACACGACCCGACGTGGCTACCTGCTGTGTATATGCCGGTATCCCGGCTATCAAAGCGATGAACGTTATGACGAAGACAATCGCAGGGGCGCGCTTCATGAGAGATAACCCGAAATTCATGGAAAAGGACAGTATGCAACAATATTGCGCTTTTCAGCGAGACTCGAAAATTGTTGTGTATAAATTACACATTGTACACAATCTTAGAGCAGCTACATATGAGTTAAATTGCATTCGCTAGGAGTCTTCCCAAACTTCTTCTTAAAGGAATTAGAGAAATGCGAAAGGCTTTCAAATCCCAGGTCGAGATAAATTGCCGATGGCTTTTTGTTCTTACGCTCCATAAGACTCTTAGCTTCAGATAATCTTTTATCCTGAAGCCAATGCCGCGGTGCCATTCCAAATGTTTTTTGGAAATCTCGTTTGAATCCTGCCAGACTTCTACCGGTAAGCTCAGCAAATTCGGAAACGGGAATGTTATAGTGAAAATGGCTGAGCATAAACTTCTCCAGGTCGATCTTATGCGGCTCCGAAAAATCAAACAACAAATTAGCTACGTGGGGCACTGTGTGCAGCAGTAACTTCACAGCTTCGTTTACTTTCAGCATTCCTAATTCGGCAGTAAGATCTTTCTCGGAATTGCGAACGTAGGGAATTACCGATTGAAAGTACCCTCTAGGAAATCGTTGGCAGGTATTAAAACGTTGCGAGGTCCTGTATATTTCTGAATTCCTTCGACTCGCTCCTCCAATGCGATTTTTCGCAAGAGATCTTCCTGCAGGGAAATAACGATGGTCTCGTAGCGATCATCGGGCTGTGGTGATTTGGTAATTTGTCCCAGTTGATTTTTACCGATGAGCAACATCTCGCCCTTGCTCAATGAAATCCTTTCTGCTGACGTCTCCAACATGAAATGTCCCGAAACCAGCAACACGAGCTTATGACTCGCGAGAAAACCCACTTTGTCCTTTCGAGTTGTTGAGTTGTAAGAGTAGAAGACGACTCCCGGGACTATTTCATTCGGATTGGTCATGATACAAAGTTATAAAAAGCAGCCGCGCATGATGTGTTAATTTCTTTGTAAGTACGTGCCGCCAAGTATTGCACCTGGTGCAAAATTTGAATTAAGCGTAGCTATCTCATCAGGGGTAAAATTGATTTCCATTGCCTCCATATTTTCCGGAAGGCGTGATCTACGGCTCATACTTACCAACGGCATAATGTGGTCTCCCTGTGCATTCACCCAGGCTATTGCGAGCTGTGCCGGGGTGAAACCCTTTTCCTTTGCCATACTCTTTAACACCTCTACTTTCTTCAGATTTTTTACCAGGTTCTCGCCTTTAAAACGTGTGAAATGATTCTGATAACTTCCGGCGGGTAGAGGCGCCGTGATTTCACCGGTTAACAATCCTTCAGCAGTATTTGCAAAAGCAACGACACCGATCCCCAATTCCTTTGCTACCGGGAGCAGGTCACTTTCTATCTGGCGGTCAGCCAATGAGTATCCGATCTCCAATGCAGTTACGGGATGAACACTATTTGCTTTTCGGAGTTGATCAGCCGTTATTTCAGAGACGCCAAGATGGCGCACCTTTCCTTCTTTGATCAAATCTGCTATAGTGCCGATTACATCTTCCACAGGAACACTGTCATTTAATCGGCAAGGTTGATAAAGATCAATGGTTTCGATGCCCAGACGCGTTAATGAATAGTTGATGAAATTCTTGATAGCAACCGGCCGCAGGTCCAGGCCTAGCCATTGACCCCCATAAAATATTGCACCAAACTTTACGCTGATAAAAACGTCGTCCCTTTTTCCCTTTATTGCTTTACCGATGAGCATTTCATTATGGCCACTTCCATAGAAGTCGCCGGTATTCAAAAAATTAATGCCATTGTCCAATGCCATATGAATGGTGGCAATACCTTCATTCTCGTCATTCACTGATGATCCCCAGGTAGGCGACATGCGCATACATCCCAAGCCCAATTTAGACACTATGGGACCTTTGTTACCGAGAGATATCTTTTCGATGGTTGTTGTCATGATATTTTGTTTGTTACTATGACAACAAATGTCGGCTGCCTTGAATCGTTGCAGCTTTCGTGTGTGGCTCAATTTAATTGCCTGGATGGCTCAGACGCCCTTGGCCCAAGCCCACGCTGATATTCGCCAGCCATCAGGTGTCTGTCGCAATGCAATCGTAAAGATTGCTCCTGTTTGCGTCACCTTAGTGCCTTTGACGTTGAAAGTCATAGTGGCCGGCACTACAACGTAGGCGCTGTCTTTTGTTACGTTGTTGTGTAATGGTTGCCCAAGTGTAACGAAATAATCGGATGCGCCATGCGCTTCTCCTTCTTTTAGAACATCGCTATACCAATCGAGAGTAGCATTGGGGCCTCGCCAAACGTGAGGAGCCATACCATCCAGAATCTGTCCTGGAACAGCAAACGTAGCGGCCATCATCTTGGCATCCCCGTTATTAAATGCATCGATGTACTGATGCACGGCCTCTAATGGGGTTTCTGTTCCCCGTTCGTTTTCTTTGTTTGAGTTCATCACCTAGTCTATGTGCAAGTAAAGTTTGTTTATATCTAAGATTTCAACAATAGAGATTGCCCTATGCAGACAATCTCTATGTCGGGGCGACTGGATTCGAACCAGCGACCTCTTCGTCCCGAACGAAGCGCGCTACCGGGCTGCGCTACGCCCCGAACTCACCATTGATATTGGTTAACTCCCGAGACAGAAACTATGCCTCAAAAAGCTGATTCAAAGTAGCAATTTCGCCCAAGGCACGCAACTTCAAAATCTGGCATCACATTACCGCTCTATGCAGTTGAACGATGGTATCAATGGCCCTCCTCCTCCTCACTGTTTTTAATTTTAGATAAGATAGCATACGCGCCTTCCACAACGATGGATGACTTGCTCACGCTATCGGGCACCGTAACTTCTGTAAAGCCAAGTTCACTGTTTCCTGCCTGTACCTCAACCATCTTAAAATGATGGGTTTGAGGGTCAGTAGGTTCGCCCCCACTGCTACCCGTGGTAGCGTTATCGTCCGGAATAAAAACATATTTCTTACCCTGAAAATCGACTATCGCATCGTCCGGTAGTGCCGGCACATCTACTCCACCCGCTTCAACGATGGCCTTTAGATACATCCCGGGAAGAAGGTTAGTGTCCTCCTTATCGATGTGGCAATGGATGCGTATGGTCCTATCGTTGCTGATTTCCCGACCGACAAGATATACCGTTGCAAAGCGCTCCTTATTTTCGTTGGTTAACGTGAACCTGACCTTCTGACCAATCTTGATTTTAGGGACATCTTTTTCGAAAACAATCAGCTCCGCATGAAGATGTTCGGTGTCAACAATTTCGAACAGCACGTCAGCAGGATTGACAAATTTTCCAATGTTCACATTTACCCGGGTTACGTAGCCACTGATAGATGAATAGACATTCGCCGTACTTGTAATGTCTCCTGTTGAAAGCTTGTCAAGGTCAATATTGAGCAGCCGTAACTTCGCAAGCAAACCATTCTTCTTCGCCAGCCAACTCTGATAGTTTGCCTTAGATAGCTGAAGCGTTTTCTGAGAGTTTACATTTTCCGAAGAGAGCTGCTGCTGCCGTTCATAGTCCGCCTTAGAAAACTCAAACTGCGTTAACGCCTCAAGGTAGTCTTGTTGAAGCTGAATGTATTCGGTGTTCTCAATAACGGCAATCAACTGGCCCTTTGATACGCGAGATCCTTGAAGCATCGAAGTACTTTTAAGAAAACCACCGAAAGGAATCGAGACGCTCACTTTTTGTTGTGGGGGAACATCCAGGACTCCGTTCACTTTAATAGTTCCACTAATCACCTTTCGCTCGACGGCACCTAGCTTTACTCCAGCCACTTTCAGTTGATCGTCTGAAAATTCTGTCACATTTACCTCATCCTCGTGAGCGGTTTCCGCAGGTTTTTCGTCCTGTTTACCACAGCCACTTAAAAGGCTTCCCACCAGAAGCACGAAAAAATATCTATTGATGAAATGGTTCATTTTTACTTTTCGATTATTGTGTTGCACTTGTTCCCGCCAGGAACTCGAGATAAATAATTGACTGGTTTACATCATTCATACTGATGAGAAAGTTCTCACGAATCTGTATTGCATTTCTTGTTGCCAGCAGAAACTCCATATAATCAATCTCTCCATTGCGAAAGGCAAGGTTTGACTGCTTCAATATCAACTCCGCGTTCTGCAATGCTGCGCTTTGATAATAGGTTAGGCTGCTTTTACTTTTGGAATACTGCTGCAACGCTTGTTGCCATTGACCACTCATGATGGTTTTGTTGTATTCATACAACGACTCGGCTCGTTCCCGACCAATGGCAGCAGCCTTGATCTTTGCAGACTGCGGTCCGAACCAAAGCGGCAATGACAATCCAACTTCAAAGCCCTGAAATCGATCGCTACGGGTAGCCAGGTCACCGTTGCTATTCGCTGGCGTTCCGATCAGCGTTTGATTGAAGTATCCCAGCACAACGTCGGGCAATACCTTCGCGCCTGCAACCTTACGCTCTGCCTCGGCAATTTTTGTCTGTTGTCGAAGGTATGCGAGATGAGGATTTTGACCCAATAGGGATGTATCAGAGCTCAGGTCGAAAGGTCTTTCCGTTAGACTTTCAACCGCGGCATCGATCGGTACACCATTGTTCATGAGTGTCCCTAATAACTGCTGATAAATCGTTACGTCGGCCTTTGCCTGATTGAGTTTGTTCGCGACTTCGCTTTGTTGAGTTTCTGCCGTAGTTTTTTCCAGCAAGTTCGTTTCTCCCGCTCTGTACCGAGCGTCAGCAGCCCTGGCGAAATTCTTAAAGATGCTGTCCTGTCTCATCAGCAACAATTCTTTCGCCTTCCAGATACACCAACTGATAGTAGGCTTGCTTCACCTGAAACAGCAATTCGTTTTGCACTGTTGATTTTTGCAATTCACTTCCTTCAATCAACGATCGGTTCAAATTACTTTGCGCACCAAACACAGTTGGAAACGGAGTCATCTGTGACACCGTAACATTGTTGTCGTCTTTTGCGAAGCTGTTATACTGTCCGCGCATGTAGACAACGTTGGTTTTTCCAACATCTGTTGAAGTTTTCTTTCTCAGAATGCTGTTGGTATTCAATTCCAAGATCTGCCGCCTGGATACTTTTATTATTTTGGATGGCTTGCGTCATCGCCTGTTCGAGGGAAATCTTTGTTGACTGCCCAAGCAGCGCTGAGAAGCAACACATCAGGATTATTACAATAAGCAATCTCATAGATTGAAACTTTTTGGGTTCAATATTTTCTGATTTGTTAATAGCCCGCTGAGGGATTCAGCTGACGTAAAAATGTCGGATGTCCACGTCATTGAAATAAGTACAAGTATATGTCCGTCTTGCGCGTGCTCCGGCGCGCCTGATATGAAAGCGCTCAAAATAGATATACAAGCAAGGAAGAACGATCAACGTAAGTATTGTAGAACTTACCAATCCGCCGATCACCACTGTGGCCAAAGGCTTTTGAACTTCTGCTCCAGCGCTGGTAGCCAATGCCATCGGCATAAACCCTAATGAAGCGACTGCCGCAGTCATGAGAACAGGACGAAGGCGAACCTCAGTTCCTTTCCGTACGATTTCGTAGAGATCAGTTAATCCACCTTTGCGCAGCCTATTGAATTCTGCAATCAGAACGATGCCATTCAAAACAGCCACGCCAAACAAAGCGATAAATCCAACGCCTGCAGAAATACTGAACGGCATACTTCGCATGACCAGCGCGAGCACCCCACCTACAGCCGCCATGGGAATAGCGAGGAAGATGAGCAAAGTTTGTTTGAAGGAAGCGAAAGTGATGTAAAGAAGTACAAGGATCAGAAATAAAGCAGCAGGTACAGCTATTAGAAGAGTCTTGCCTGAGCTCTTGGGATTTTCAAACTGTCCCCCGTAAGTAGTATAGTAGCCAGGCGGCAACTTGACTTGAGCGCCTACTTTTTGCTGTAGCTCTTTCACCACCGATGCAACGTCGCGGCTTCGAACATTAAACCCGACGATGATTCGTCGCTTGGCATCCTCGCGTTGGATTTGATTAGGTCCAACTTTAAAATCAATATCCGCGAGCTGTTTAAGCGAATCTGATTACCTGTAGAAGTGGATATGAAAGATGTTCCTACATCCTCGATACTCTTTCTGCTCTGAGATGCCAGACGAACTGCGAGTTCGAAACGCTTCTCCCCCTCATAAACGACGCCGGCAACCTGGCCTGCGAACGCTGTGTTGATCACCTGATTGATCGACTCTATGTCAAGCCCGTTCTTTGCAACCTCGTCGCGATTGATGGAGACAACGATTTGTGGCAATCCTGTCACTTCCTCTACATACAAATCGCGCGCACCTTCTACTGAACCGATAACTTTGGCCACTTTCTTAGATAACCCCGTCAATACCTCCAGGTCCTCGCCAAAAATCTTTACCGCTACGTCTTGTCGCACGCCAGTCATCAGTTCATTGAAACGCATTTGAATTGGCTGCTGAAAACTAAACGTAACGCCAGGAAGTCAAGAGCTTCCGCCATTTTGTCTGCGAGCTCTTCCCGACTTGATGCCTTCTTCCATTGGCTTTTATCTTTCAACACCACTATTACATCGCAAGCTTCAATAGGCATAGGATCTGTAGGTATCTCCGACGATCCAATCTTCCCCACCACTTCCAATGCTTCATCTGGAAATTCACGTAGTAAGATATCCGCTGCCTTAGACGCCATGTCTGTTGTGTAGGAGAGGCTGCTGCCTGTCAGCGTGCGTGTCTCGATTGCGAAGTCGCCTTCTTCCAACGTCGGTAAAAACTCTCCGCCCATTTGCGAGAACACAATAATGCTCCCTGTAAACAACGCAATGGCTATCCCTACGACGATGACCTTGCTGCGCAGAGCGGCCTCAAGAATTGGACTATAAATCCGATGGAAAAACTCAACCATGCGGTCTAAAAATTCTTACCTGTCGAAGGATTCTTGCTCAAGAAAAGTGCGGACATCATCGGTATGTAGGTAAGTGACAGAATGAATGCGCCCATGATCGCGAAAGCAACAGTCTGCGCCATCGGTTTGAACATCTGACCTTCAACTCCAACAAGAGCGAGAATGGGCAGGTAGAAGAGCAAGTATGATGATCTCGCCAAATGCCGCCGAGTTCCTGATTGCAGATGCAGAATGATAAACTTCCTGA
>JASGJX010000029.1:0-15717 GCA_049840655.1 Chryseolinea sp. | reverse complement strand
AAGGTTCATCGGGAAACACGATAGAATCCGAACAGCACCTGAATTCCAGACCTGGAGGAAAAGTTTGTATTAGTATGCCCCACTTCTTTTCTGGTTGCCTTTCGCTGAAAATTTATTCACTTATTCTCAAACAACATTTCAACACATGACGACCTTCGCCCCTGATTCTAAGAAATCATTTGTGCTCAGTACGCTCGGCCTGATTACGTTTGGCATAGCGGGTACGTTGTTTTTTTCATGTGGTTCCCGCACCTCAGAAGACACTGAAGCGGCCGAGGAAACTACCACCGGACAGAAAGACACGCTCCAGGCGATTTCCGAACCATTAGTAAGTCACATTTATACGGCAGACCCATCAGCGCACGTATTCAATGGCCGTATCTATATTTATCCATCGCACGACATCGATTCGGACGTTCCTGAAGACGACCTTGGGTCACACTTTGATATGAAAGATTACCATGTCTTGTCGATGGACAGTTTGGGCGGAAAAGTCACTGATCACGGTGTGGCCCTGAATATAAAAGATATTGCGTGGGCAGGCAGACAATTATGGGCTCCCGATGCGGCCGCGAAAGGAGGTAAGTACTATTTATATTTTCCCGTAAAGGATAAGGAAGATGTATTTAGAATTGGTGTCGCGATCGGTGACTCACCCCAGGGACCATTCAAACCTGAAGCGAAACCTATTGAGGGAAGCTATAGCATCGATCCCGCCGTCTTTGAGGATTCTGACGGCAAATACTATATGTACTTTGGCGGAATCTGGGGAGGGCAGTTGCAGCGCTGGGACAACGGAAAGTACGATCCCAATGGCTCAAAGACAGATCGCAATGATGGTGCTGCTGCCATTAGACCACGCGTCGCGCGCCTGTCTGATAATATGATTTCATTCGCTGAACCCGTTAAAGAGGTTGACATTGTTGACGAAAATGGAAAACTCCTTGCCGGCAGCGATCACGACAGAAGGTTTTTCGAAGCCTCCTGGCTCCACAAATACAATGGCAAATACTATTTTTCATATTCAACGGGTGATACACATTTTATCTGTTACGCGATCGGTGACACTCCCTATGGCCCATTCACGTATAAAGGTGTAATCCTGAATCCGGTTCTCGGCTGGACAAACCATCATTCTATCGTGGAAGTCAATGGGAAATGGTACCTGTTCTATCATGACGTCGAGCTTTCAGGCAAAACTCATCTGAGGAATATCAAAGTAACACCGCTCATACACGAGGCTGACGGAAGCATCAAAACCATCAATGCGTATGGGAAGCCTGTGATGTAAGCCTGTACGAGTCCCAATTGCTTTCTTTTTTTTCATGGCCTTATCGTTTTGTTTTTTATGAAAGCCGTAATCATTTCGGGTATCACCATTATCATCGTTACTGCATTTCTTCAGGCTTGCAGACCGGTTGCCGGTGATCATGCCTCGTCAGTAAGTACAAGCTTTGGAAAGGTTTCCGGTTTAAGTGAAGACAGCGTTTTTATTTTCAAAGGAATACCGTATGCAAAAGCTGAGAGATTTATGTTGGCACAGGATCCCGATCGCTGGGAGGGCGTCCGCGAATGCGTGGCCTTCGGACCTGTCGCAAAACAAGTGGTGCCATGGATCAACGACTCGTTGATGAACGAAAAGGATTTGTTCAGGTTGAACATATGGACGCGCGGATTATCCGACGGAAGAAAACGACCCGTGATGTTTTGGTTACACGGAGGTGGCTTTCATGTCGGCAGCAGCAGCGATCCAATGACTGATGGAAAGGCGCTTGCAAAGAAAGGAGATGTTGTAGTGGTATCGGTAAATCATCGTCTTAATATTCTGGGCTTCCTGGACCTTTCCGGCGTGGACCGGAAATATGCGCAATCGGCAAATGCGGGTATTCTGGATGTTGTAAAGGCGCTGGAGTGGGTCAGAGATAATATCACAAACTTCGGTGGCGATCCTTCAAATGTGACAATTTTTGGAGAATCCGGTGGCGGCGGAAAAGTGGGAACGCTCATGTGCATGCCTTCCGCGATAGGATTGTTTCACAAAGCAATTATTCAAAGCGGGACTCTTATTAATGTAATGACTAAAGATAAATCGCAGACTTTGGGTGTGGCAGTATTGAAGAATCTCGGGCTTACAACAAATGACGTCCACAAACTCGATACTCTTTCTTATCAAACTTTGGTGAAGGCAGGAAACGATGCGATTGAGTCAATCAATGGTCGAAGAATACCTGGATCTCCGACGATGTTTGGTTTCGCTCCTTCCGCCGACGGAGATGTACTACTGCCAGCAGCCTTTCACTCCAGGTTTTGCGAACATCTCGAGGGAAATACCTGTGCTCATTGGAACTACATTGAACGAATTGATTCGCACTGCCTACGGAGAAAAAGATCTCACATTTGAACAAGCAAAAGACAGACTAAACAAGATATACAACAATAGAACGGATGACTTTGTAAAGTTATGTGCGCAGGCTTATCCCGATTTCACTCCCCAGGATTTGATTTCTATTGACACTGTATTCAGACCTTTTACGATTCGCACAGCGGATGCCTGGGCGGCTCAATCCGGTGCGCCTGTTTACAGTTACTTTCTTTCCTGGAAAAGTCCAGTTGATAGTAGCTCGCGCGGTTCTTTTCACGGTCTGGATGTTCCTTTAGTTTTTAACAATGTAGACCTGAGGTCAGATTGGACAGGGACAACAAAAGAATCATACGACATCGCTGACAAAATGAGTTCAGCATGGCTAAACTTTGCAAGGACGGGTAACCCTAACGTTGCAGATAAACTTCCCGCGTGGGAGCCATATGCTGTGTCAAACGGATCGACGATGATTTTTGATCGCGAGTGTCTCATTCGTCACCACCATGACCGCGAATTGATGAAGTTCATCAAGCCATTGCAGTAGCGTTTTTTGACTCTCGTATCATTTGGTTTGAGATTTCCGTCGTGCACAGCAAACTGGCGCACATGGTAAGAACTGAATTCAATCAATTTTCAATAGTGCATAGTTGGATTGTGACACAAGACAAAAGTCTCGCCGGAACGACACAACGATCATGCAATATTTTCAATGCTCGTTCTAAATTAACTATAGATCAAACGAGCGCGAAAGCGCTATTGCGCTATGAAATCCATTATATTCATTTTGGTCGCCTTTCTGGCGGCATTATCCGTAACGAGCTGTAAGTCAGTTGAAAATATCAGAGCGATGCAGGCAAAAAGCCGCTGACAACCAGGTAATGAGAAAACAGTTTGAACGCCTCAACGTCAGTCTTGTTTGCGATCATGAGCAGCGTAACGGGTGTTGAGGTGTTCGCATCGGCTGTACACTCTCTCCGCAGAAGGCTTTCAAAGTGCACCTACAGTCGTTATCTTGGTTCCTCGTCCTGGTTCCTGCATTGTTGCCGTCGAATCTTGTATGCTGACGTTGTGGGTAAGCCTTCAGGACACACTTATGAGACTACTAGCCACTTTCGCGCTATTGACGATTTGTTTAACCTCAATTGCGCAAACATTGCCAACGAGAAGAGAGCCGCTAACGTCTTATTCTTATGTCGATATTGACACAGAAGATAGGTACCTTGAATCCGCTGGAAAGGGTGTAGTGGTACGAAACAGCTTACCAAAAGGGGGTACTTACATTGCTCCTAAAGGTGAGCGATTCGGATATAGAGTATTCTGGACGCACATCATCAATGAAACTCGTACTCCATTAAAATTAACAATCAATTTTCCCACTGATTCATTTGCAATTTTGGGGTCGCCTGAGTCCTATTTTAAAGTATACCTGCCTTCGGATACAATGACACACGAAAAACAATATTTGTATGACTATGGACTGTCGGCTCTAAAGGCGTTTGGGGATCATAATTCTAATAAGCCAGCACTACTGCAACGGACTATTAATGCCAAAGAGGAGTATCTTTTTTACGTAGCAGTACTCTTTCATAAGGCAGAAGGTGTGATAAGAACTGGACTTGTTTTAAATGGCCAACAGCTTTCTTATAGAATCAAGGGAATTGACCCGCAGTCTGATGTCGAATTAATTCCCTGTGGGGAGATGTTTTTTAAAAAGTGACGTTTGTCGTTTCGGCTCTTGTGCAGCTTAATGGAAACGTGTCTGCAGCGTCCAAATAGCTCATGTTGTTTGCTACATGGAAAGTCACGAGATCTAAGTGATTGATTGTGCTTCACTACTGTCGGGTACAGGCAAACACGAGCAAATCTGCAGGAAAGAAACATCTTAAGCTGAAGGAGTACATAGTTTCGGATTTTCTCTCGTTGAATGAAAATGATGAGAAGCTCAAGGGGTATGATGCTTGTTTCTACTGTGCCGGAGTTAGTGCAGTAGGAAAGACAGAGGACGAGTACAAAAAAATCACTTATGACACCACGTTACATTTTGCAAAGGTGTTGAATCCAAATCGTAAAATGTCTTTCATCTTTGTGAGTGGCGGAGGAACTGATAGTTCAGAGAAGGGTAGAATGATGTGGGCCAGGGTTAAAGGCAAAACTGAAAATGATTTAGCTAGACTTCCATTCAGGCAAACATTTGGATTTCGGATTGGCTTCGTTAAACCTGCAACTGGACAGCAACATGTGTTGAGCTATTACAAATATTTTGCATGGATGATTCCGCTGGTTAGAACCATCCTTCCCTCCACGTATAGCACGATGAAGCAGGTTGCAGATGCGATGATCTACGTTTCCAGAAATGGATATGAGAGAAATGTTATCTATGTGAATGATATTCGCAGGATAGGTAGATTGTAAAGGGATATAGTCGGGACAAGTTTAAGAGCATTATTGCAAACACTGAAGATCATCACCAAATGATATTCAAATGAGAGTCAAGATATACTTCTTTCTGGTTGCCGTCTTTATGCTAAAGAATTTGTACGCACAGGTAAATCAGGAATTAGCTCAGGCATATTTTAAAGAAGCCAGGGACTTGTGCGTCAAAGACAACGGAAAACTTTGGGGTGTTTCAATCTGCGGCCCGATGGTCATATACGACGTTGCCTCAAAAACTATTGCCACAAGCGAGCCTGAACCAAATGAAAAACGACCTGCAATATTGGGCGTCGTAAATGCTCCTGTACAATGGGGTGGAAAATCCTGGGGTGCCTATATATGGAATGATGTGGCTACGAAATCCCCACGTGACAGGAAGGAGCTTTTATTGCATGAATTGTTTCATGGCGTACAGCAGAGCCTGGGTCTTGGAGTAGGTACTGATCCGACTGAGCACCTTGATGAACTTCAAGGGAGATATTGGATGAGACTTGAGTGGCGTGCTTTGGCTTCAGCCCTCAGATCATCAGGTAAAGATCGTAAGACAGCATTATCCGATGCACTTTTATTTCGTCAGGAGAGACAGCAGTTGTATCCAAAGTATAGAGAGGCTGAGAGAGGACAAGAGATTACAGAAGGTTTAGCCGCTTATACGGCAACTAAACTAGTAGCGACTTCAGACGAACAGGCCATTATCTCGGCTGTTGATTTGCTTGATAACATCGAGAATACAGCACTGTCCGCTAGTTTCATTCGTACATTCGCTTATGTTTCAGGACCAGCTTACTGTCTTTTGCTCGACCATGCCAGCAGCGATTGGCGAAAACATATAAAAGGGTCAGATGATTTGGCCGTCATGGCTGCCGAAGCGTATAAAATTCATCCGTCAAAGGATCTTCCACAATCTGTTTCCAGCTACAATGGCGATGCAATCATGACATCCGAGCGTCGAAGAGAGAAAGACAGACAAGAGAAGATTGAGAATTTGCGGAAAGCATTTGTGGTAAACTCCATTCTTGTTTTTCCAGGTGGAAGCCATAGTTATGACACGCGTGGTGCAGTTGCAATCCCCGGAGAAGGCACTATTTATTTTGGGCCTTTCAAAGCCAGTGGTCCGTGGGGTTCCCTGGATGCAACCCAGGGTGTACTCGTAGCCAGCGATGGAAGCAAAAGAACATTGGCGGCACCTGTTCGAATAGATGAAAAGACCTTCAAGGGTGAAGGTTGGACTTTGATTGTAGGTGATGGTTGGACGGTTAAGGAAAGTCAAACGCAAGGCAAGTATGAAGTAGTAAGGAAGGAATAATAGTCGTCAAATTTTATAGACACTAAAAGATTAAGTCGGAACTACTTCAAAAAAGCGTCTTTCGCTATTCCACCTGAGCCTGGTTACTGCCAAACATCACAACATCACCTCTTCTGACTTTCTTCCTTCGTTGTGTTTCGATTGCCGCATTCCTTTGATCTCCCGGTTGTCGATGCGAGACATGGCTTCACCACCAGTGGCTACCCAGCCGAGTATTTTGATAAGATCTTTAAGTGCAATATACTCTTTGCCTTCTTTCAATTTGAATTTTTCCATTACTGATACAAAATCTTCTCAAGACTGAGTCTCAGAACGTTGATGAAGTCGCGCAACAAACTACCATTAAAAATTAACTAAGCATGCGATAACTTTGGCCGCTATGGCCCACCAGGCAATGTCATGGATTCATACACTGCAATAGTCCCTTCGAAATGGGGTTTATTTTTTTTCGGGAATACTCTGCGGACGCCTGAATTGGGAAATCAGGTTGTCGAAAGTTAACACTACCCAATAGGTGTTGATGTAATCAATAACGTCGCCGGCAGGGCGTTGCTGAATGGTGAACAGGTATCCGGGTGTGATTTTGATATTCTTCGCAAGCGAGTAACTAAAGCCCGCATATATCCGATTCTGATCGAATATGCTTGGGCTGGCACTGACCGCCTTGCCAAACTGTACCATAATCTCATCGTAAGCAATTATTGACAACGACTTTCCATTCAACCAATGCGCGCGTATTGGTTTCTCAAACCGCGCCATATATCTGATTCTCCAGTTTGGCTCATACTCACCCGTGTTAACAAGGTCCCGGGTACGATATTCAAAGGAATAACGGTTGCTGTAGTTTAGGAACTTTCCTTTCTGCTCGTGCTCCAGGCGAAGTGTATAACGGAACTCTTTAATAGGCGGCCGTTCCAGGTCGGACGGCTGCGCGTATAAAAGATAACTTTCAAAGTACCCGAATGGGGAGAGGGCAATTTTAAGATTAGGAGTCAGGGTGTAGTTGAACCATAACCAATAACTGTCAAACTGGGGAGCATTAAAGATTGATGTGCCCGCTTCAGTATCCTGGGTTCTTTTTTGAATCCAAAGCTCAGTTCTGAGTTTGTTGGTGATTTTGTCAGCGAGGATGATCCGACCCCAAAATAGGTTATGAGAATAATATTCCTTTTGCTGACCAAGCGCAGCAGTGGCCAGGCAGATTCCTACCAGCAATAAATAAAGTCTCATATGGTGTAATGACAAACACACCATGAGGTGGGTAGGCGCTGGAAGAGTCCGGGCCACAATTTGTCGAAAAATATCGTAACAGGCATTATTTATTGCTTCTGCAACGACGCCCAATCGACGACGCCTGTCCGCTTAGCCCACGTATCATACTGCCTTGATAGCTCATCTACTTTATCCTTGAGTGTAGCCGCGAGGTTTTCAAGTTCGGTTCGGTCATTCTTTAAATTGTAAAGTTCCCAAACATTTTGGGGATAGCTTGACACGATCTTCCAATCGCCTTTGCGGACCGCACGGTTACCTTGATGCTCCCAGTAAATTTCATCGTGACCATCATATGGTTTGCCTTCTAATGCCGTTTTAAAGGATTTTCCCTCCTGAGGAATCAGCGTCTGTTGCTTGTAGGTCTTTGGATAATTTGCACCTGCAAGGTCGAGTATGGTAGGTTGTAAGTCTATCACGTGAGAGGGTGCATCGGAAAAGCTTCCAGGCTCAACCTTGCCAGGAGCATAGACGATGAACGGAGTACTGATGCCGCCTTCATGTTCCCAATGTTTGAATGACCTGAATGGTGTATTGCTCACATTTGCCCAGTTGTACTCGTACGACACATATGACTCAGGATTATCAGCAGGCAATGGCTTAACATAACTCGCTACTTCAGCGGTTTGCTTCCATAACGGAAATGGATATTCATGACTTGCGCCATTGTCAGAAAGGAAGATCACGTAAGTGTTGTCAGCAACACCTAAAGAGTTAAGCTTGTCCAGGATACGTCCCACATTGTAATCAATCCGATCGACCATCGCGGCAAAGACCGCCATCTTGAGATCCCATGCCTCTTGCTCAACCTGACGCAACTGATTCCATTCCGGTACAAGCGAGTCACGTGGTGACAGTTTCCATTCCTGCTTGATAATGCCAAGTGATACGAGTTTCTTATAACGTTCACTTCTCACGACGTCCCATCCCTGCATATACTTTCCCCGATATTTCTCGATGTCCTCCTTACGCGCCTGTAGCGGAAAATGCGGAGCATTGTATGCGGTAAATAAGAAGAACGGTTTGCCGAGCTGTTTCGCTTCATCGAGAAATGTCAATGCATTGTTTGTGATCTCGTCAGTGAGGTAAAATTCGGACGATTTCTTTTCAGTAGTGAATTGCTCGAGCTTGACACCATTCTTTACAAAAAAATCAGCTTCACGGAGCTTGAATGGATGCGGGTAAAATTGATGACTTGTACCACCGATCAGCGCAAAATACTTGTCATATCCTCGTGCGCCCGGCCATTGTTCCGGAAAATTACCAATATGCCACTTGCCCGACATCAGCGTGGTATAACCAACAGTTTTTAATCCTTCCGCGATCGTTATTACTTTATTGTTCAGATATCCCTGGTAGGTCGGAATACCGAGGTTACCGTTCATAAATCCCACGCCCGCCTGATGTGGATATACACCAGTTTGAATAGCGGCACGGGTCGGGCAGCATCGCGACGTATTGTAAAAGTGGCTGAACCTCAATCCCTGCGTCGCCATCCTATTTAAATTCGGTGTATTGATCTCCGAGCCGTATGCGCCGATATCGGAGAAGCCCATATCATCAACAAGGATTAGTACAACGTTAGGCTTACTGGACACCCTGGACTTCGACTTCCCGGGCTGGGCAGTGATATTGAATTGAATGACTGTAAGACTTACCAACAGTATTATGCGGATCTTCATATTATTAGGAGACTTGTTCAGATGACTGATGCTGATTGCTATTTTGCTTTTGAGTAGAACTGTGCCACGCCATTATACTGTTGTGAAACCTGGTATTGCTTTGTTAAATGACCAACAAGCTGTCTGGAAAGCTCAGCCACAATCTTTTTGTAAGCCGGATTTGATGCTTCACTGACCAGTTCCTCTGGATCTTTTTTGTAGTCGTATAGCTCACGCGCTACAACCTTAGCCTCATCATAAGGCTGATAGGATTTATAGTCCTTTATCCATTCGGTATAACGGTACCGTTCCGTTCTGATCGTATAACCCATGATGTTATCTGGTCGTGGATACTGGCTTACAGCAAACTCATGTACGACTGCCCTGGGATCTTTGATGATGGGGAGCAAACTTTTTCCATCAAGTCCGGCAGGAAGAGGAAGTTTCAATAGGTCCAGAATGGTAGGGTACACATCGACAAACTCTGTAAGCGAAGATGACTTCACCCCTCCAGGAATCCAAGGCACACTCAACAACAATGTACTTCGCGTTGCCTGTTCAAAATTTGAATGCTTATTCCAAAGACCATGATCGCCCAGATGCCATCCATGGTCACCCCATAGTACGATCACGGTATTGTCGTCAATACCCAGTCGTTTAACTTCATCCAGCAGCTGCTGTATTAAGGCGTCAGTGTAGGAGATACAGGCATAGTAACCATGAATCAATTCCTGTTGACGTTCTGCTGAAAAGTGGTCGTCTTTATTTTTGCTATAACTGTCAAACGGCGGAACATCGACATAGCCTTTCATCTCCTTTGATTCATGATACGCAACGTCAGGGCTGTTCTTCGCTTTCTGTTGATGCGGATTCACTTTGAACTGATCACGTTTATATAAATCCCAATACTTTTTTGGTGCGACAAACGGGAGGTGAGGTTTCTTAAATCCGACGGCAAGAAAGAATGGCTTAGCACCTTTGGCTAATTGCCCTAATGTCTTCACTGCCAGCGACGGCAAGTTTACCGTCGTAGTAAGTAGTGTCGGGTACGTCCATGTTCTCAAGCGATATGCGCTTCTCCGTGGTAACATACGCGCGCGCCTTAATTTCCTGGTAAGGAATCGACCATGATTTGGGATCATGGCCTTCGAACGTGGTGACGAGTTCTGGATGGTAGATCTTGCCAAGCGCCGCAGTCTCATACCCTTGTGTGATCAGATACTCAGGCATTGTTACAATGCTGGGATCGACCAGGCGAAAATTTGTCTTAAGGTCCCAAACACCTGTTCTATCGGGACGAAGCCCGGTCATCAGACTTGCACGTGTCGGTGCACACACTGCTTGCTGACAGTAGTTCTTTTCAAACACGATTCCCTTTGAAGCAATGCTGGCGATTGCCGGAGATTTTACAATCTTATCACCATAAGGCTCAAGGTATGGCTTGAGATCATCGACGGCAATGAAGAGTACGTTCGGTGCTTTCGACTGACCCAAAGTTTTGATCGTGCAGCATGAGCAAATTGTGAAAATGAAAAACAGGATGTATTGCTTCATAGCGATGTTAGCGTAATAAAGATTGGCAGATGCGGAATGATTTGAAGATGTTATGTAGGGTAATCATTTCTTAGGAGTTCGGAGGGGAATTAGTTCGGACTTTTATCGCTTTTGTATTGATAAGCATCAGTGTATTGTTTTGCCTTCAGCGTAAGTGCTTTTACAATGTCAGGATGAGCAGACGCGACGTTGTGTTGTTCCGTCGGATCGCTTTCCAGATCGAACAACATGCCCGCTACGGATGCATCGCCGGTTCTTAGTCCTGGAAACTGCGTAGCCTTTGGTTGTTCGAAAGGCGCGAGTATAGTCACGCCGTCAGGCAGGCGGGGATCCACCCAATCTTCAGTGTTGGGAAGCTTAGAAGATTCGGGTGCATTGATATGCAGCTTCCATTTGCCACTGCGCACGGTTTGAAGTGACGCATTGTAAAAAGAAAATAGCGCATCGTGCGGTGTCTTTCCATTAGTAGTGATCAGGTCAGAAACGTCCTTACCATCAAAATTAACGTTTGATGGTTGCTGAATGCCGGCCAGTTTTAATAACGTTGGAAATACATCGATCACGCCAGCAACCTCCCGACTCTCATGCCCGGCTGGAACTTTACTATTCCAGCGGATCAGGAACAGAACACGAATACCACCTTCCCAATTCTGAGATTTCATGCCGCGCAGGTTGCCAGAACTGCCGCCAAACCAGGGGCCATTGTCAGACAAGAAAATAACAATGGTATTTGTATCGAGATTTAACGCAGTCAGCTTTTTTAAAACTTCACCAATGGACCAATCCAATTCGCGCATGGCATCCGCGTACAGATCGCCTTTGGTTTCGGGTGTGTAGAACTTTTCGGAGGCAACCAGTGGCTTATGTGGCATGGCATGTGGCAGATAGAGGAAGAATGGTTTGTTCTTATTCTTTTCAATGAAATTGATTGCTTCCCCTGTGTATCGTGTCGTTAATGAAGTTTGAACGACTGGGTATTCAATGATACTGTCATTCTTCATTAACACAACCGGGCGCATGTCGTTGGAGTAGGGGATGCCATAGTATTCTCCAAATCCGTGACGCGTCGGATAATATTGTGGTTTGTGGCCAAGATGCCATTTGCCTATTATCTTGGTTTGGTAGCCTGCATCTGACAAGACTTCACTGAGCAACACCTGTTGATCACTGATACCCAGATCATCGCCACCGCGATAGGTCTGAAAGCTATTGCTTACTTTTTCAGGATTTGGATTGGATGTAAGTCCGTGTCGGATAGGGTATAATCCCGTTAGCAAAGAAGCTCTCGTCGGCGCGCAGTAGGGAGTCGGTGTATAAAAATTAGTAAGCTTTGTACCTTCTGCGGCCAATCGATCGATGTTTGGTGTCTTATAACTTGTTTGGCCGTAGCACGACAGATCGCCATAGCCAAGATCATCAGCAAGAATAAGGACGATGTTTGGCTTAGCAGACTGCGCGCTGGTATTAAATGTTATGCAGGTGAGCGCAGTCGCTATGCATGCGCAGAGATACATGTTCCTCATAAGAATTTGGATAATCCAGACGATAGGGCTTACAGCGTGTCGGGTGATTCGTTTAACAGTGCTGTAACTTCGTCGTTGAATTCCTTAATAAAGTCTTCGTAATATTCTCCCGTCGCTGGCCCAGTATAACCGGTATGGACTTTTCTCACCTTTCCTTTTTTATCGATGAACAACGTTGTTGGGAACGAGAGGAAAGTATTGAGCTCAGGAAATTTCTCGGCAGCAACCTTTTTATCTGCAATGCCGGCAAATAGGATATCGTACTTTATATCAAACCGACGAACGAGGTTGTCGAGTCTCGATTTTGCAAAGTTAAAATCGTCTTTACGCTCGAACGCGACACCTACGATCTCGACGCCGCGTCGGTTGTTCTGCTTGTACCATGGCGCTAAAAACGCAGCTTCATCAATGCAGTTTGGACACCAGCTTCCAAGTACGGTCAGAATAACGACCTTACCTTTGTACTTCTCGTCCTTCAGGGAGACTGATTTGCCGTTGAGGTTGGGGAACGAGAACGATAGCCGATCGTATCCTTGCCTCAGATGTGTCAGCCTGTAAGGATCTGGCAATTTTGCAGTGTCATTTTTGACCGCTTCCAATCTCACGGTACCGCCAGGCGAAATAAATTCTCCGGACAACTCATTGCGATTCTTTATATCAGCCTCAATCATCGTTGGACTCGATCCACTGAACGCCGACATCCTAAGCTTTGTACCATCAACAACTCCTTCCAGATAACGATAGTCGCCCGTTGTTGTAAGTATCGTTCCGGTTACTTTGGAACCCTCTTGTTCTAATAGTCCAACGGTATAACGCGCGGAGGATGCACCATCGCGCTCAGTGGTCAGCGTCACCGACCATTTTCCGCTCACTGACGATGTAGCGGATTTTCCTTCTGTTTTGAATCTGAAATTTTGATTATGGATGGCTTCGAAAGGTAATCCTTTCGTTGGCGATTGATTTTTCCTGAGAAAACCGTTGAGCGATTTATCGCTCAGCTTTGCAACGAGCACTGCATCGTAAATGCTGATGCCAATAACTACGGAGTCACCTTTGAAGTATACGCTGTCGAGCGGTGCACGCTCCTTGCCGTTCTTCAGCGACACACGAAGGGTTTGAGGAGACTTGCCTTCAACAACAAAATTGAATGGTATCCGCTTTGAGTTTTGCAAGACAAACTCTCCACGCCAATCACCCGTTGGCAATGTTTGTCTTTCGGCGGCATTGGTCATCAATAGGGAGGCCACCACCACGAAGGTCTTGAACGTTCTCATACCAAACAGTTAAGTGAGGAAAGAATAAGTTTCGCGTCGTGGTGGGTGACGCTTTTGGAAAGGACTAATGTACTGTGGAAAGTCTGAATAAACAAATACCTATAGGATTGATAGGGTATTTATTATAGAATCTGCTGCATTTGAACCTTCATTCGAGTTTTCAACTCAGCCTTCCGCACCACCAGGAATACACGTGCTGAACAACATCATTCCTTACCACTTGAGGCCAATAACCCTTCAGCAAAATGAAAGCATTTACTACCTTCTTCACAATACTCTGCTTTATGATGGCGCTATCGATCAGCGCACAGGATCTATCCTTCGAGCGTTTGTCCAGTAACCCCATCATACACGAAGGACTGTTGCCGAAGTTGGAAGGAGATAATATCAATGGTCCCAGTCTCATAAAGGTGCCGGACTGGGTCAAAAACCCGTTGGGTAAATATTACCTGTACTTTGCTCATCATAAGGGAAAGTACATTCGGCTGGCCTACGCAGACGACTTGCACGGTCCCTGGAAGATATATGAGCCGGGCACCCTTCAACTGGAAGATTGTATCTGCAGTAAGGCCCCGGTGAATTCCGGAGAGAGCGTGCGTCATAAAGGAGCGGAAAACGCTGACGACAATGTGCAGCACGTAGCATCTCCCGATGTGCTCATTGATAATGCAAGCAAGGAGATCATTATGTACTACCATTGTCCGCAGGTGATGAATGACAAGCAAGGTCAGTATACGTTGCGCGCAGTATCTAAGGATGGACTGAAGTTTAAATCGGATGATATATTACTGGGTGAATCATACTTTCGCGTCTTTAACTGGCAGGGTGAGTATTATGCCATCGGACGTTCGAGTCATGTCTACCGTTCAAAAGACGGGCGCACTCCGTTTGAGAAAGGCCCCAATCCTTTCGTTAAAGTACAGAACCCGTCCACGCTGCGCCATTCAGCAGTGAAAGTGGTAGGCAATACGTTGTGGGTCTTTTATTCACGCGTTGGAGATGAACCGGAACGTATACTGTTGTCGAAGATTCCGCTCACCGCCGACTGGAATACATGGACGCCAACGGTACCGGTAACAGTTGTCCAGTCCAGGGAGGCCTACGAGGGAGGAAATCTGCCTGTTGAAAAGTCCAGGAGCGGACTTTACTACGGAAAGGTTCATCAGCTTCGCGATCCGTACTTGTACGAGGAGGGCGACAACTGGTACCTGATCTACTCGGTAGCAGGTGAAAATGGTCTGGGCATCGGCGAGCTGAAGGTGAGAAGGGGAGAAGAAACCCTGACCTTTCGCAAGGGCATTAAAGACGAAGGTGCTAAATAGCATTCGGGATAACGTGTAATCACGATCGTCGTGTCGCCTGCGAGGGCAGAGCAAAATCCTGATTTAACCAAAAGGCTGAAGGAACAGCTGCTGAAGTGGGCGACGGGATTGCCCGCTCTTTCACCCTAATCAGTTTTTTTCGGATAGATGACGTCAAGCGTTGCCCCCTGGTCCCCTTGTTGGCGCATCCACTGATCAAGTTTTGTCTTATAGCTCTCCACCTTTGTTTTATAAACAGCATCCTCCGCCAGATTCAGCAGTTCAAAGGGATCTTTGGATATGTCGTAAAACTCAACGGCAGGCCTATGCTCAAATCGTTTAATAATGAACTTCGCCTGTGAATTTGTTTCTGCTTCCGCTGTCCACGAGAACCACACCGAATTCCTGTCCTTGCGCTGAGCGTCCATCATAAATCGATTATAGTAGGGTTTGTCTGGCGTGAGGTTCACAATTAGTTTGTAACGCTGGTCGCGAATACTTCGGATGGGGTAGGGATTGCCTTCCGGGATGTTGTTATGAATTCCGTAAACATATTCCCGTGCAGCCAGTTTGTTGTCGCGTAACGAAGACAGGAAGCTCCTGCCGTCGAGCCCAGGGATCGGTTTCCCACCAGCGATATCGATTATCGTAGGCGTGATGTCCTCGTATTGAACAAGCAGTTCAGATTTTTCACCTGCCTTAACAATGCCTGGCCAGCGCACAATCATCGCGGACTTTTGTCCAGCATCCCACAAATTCCACTTCGCCCCTGGAAATTGCGCGCCTTGTTCACCAAGGAAGATCACGATAGTATTCTTATCCTCACCTGTTTCCTTTAGCAGTTGCACGATGTCACCAACCTGGTTGTCGAGACGCCGTACTTCGGCCAGGTACTTCATAAACTGCCGGCGGGTGACTTTTGTGTCAATCCAGTTTGCCGGCAACGACAACTTGTCCGGCTGAAATTCGGTCGTGTCGCCCACGGTCCAGGGAGCGTGTGGATTGATGCTCATCACAAAAAGGCAAAATGGAGT
>JASGJX010000028.1:0-177777 GCA_049840655.1 Chryseolinea sp. | reverse complement strand
TTTCTGTTAACCTTCTTTGGTTCAGTTGCATTGCTAAGGTTAATAGGGAAACACGATAGAATCCGAACAGCACCTCTTGTTTGTCCGGTAATATCCTTTTTTTGCTTTCGGGAATGTCAACCACTCGTCCAGAATTGTAGACATCGTCGAGCAACTCGAAAAAGCCCTGGTTTGCCAGTTCGGGAACTGCATCTCTGATTTTATCCCGGTGATATCCCGGCGGATCATCTGAGCACCCAGTGGATGAAAAAATTCAACGATGTGATCAGGCCCCTTGAAAACGTGAATATGGGCAGGTGACTGAACAAATAGATTGTAGAATTCCTTTTCTGTCTTCGTCTCACGTTATTGATGGCGATCTGGTTGGTCACGCGTGACATGAAGCTGACTCGCCGAAAAGGGCTTAACAAGATAGTGGTCTGCACCTGCCTGAATACCTTCAACCATAGCTTCTTCTCCCGCACGTGCGGAAAGGAAGATGACCGGTATACTTCGGGTTGTGAGATGGGAACAAAGATTTTTCAAGAGGCCAAATCCGTCAAGCTTCGGCATCATGACGTGAGTGAGTATAAGATCAAGAGCATCATTTCTTAGAGATTCGAAGGCATCGACTCCATTTCTAGCAAATAAATGTCAAAATCCGCGTGAAGAAGTCTACAATATAATCACGCATATCGCTGTTGTCGTCGGCAACGACTATGACTGGTTTGCGTGGATGTGTTTGTTTTCCCGGTGGACACCATTGTTAGAAGTTGTCGTATTCCACTTTGATGCCTCTTCATATACGCCGTCCTGGTTTTTGTTGACGTCGTTGACTGTTTTCGGCTTCCTGAATCTGCAGTGAATGATTGCTGATGCGCAACGGTATGGTTACGCTGAACGTTGTTCCTTTGCCAGCAGCACTAATAACCTCGATATTTCCCCGTGAAGGTGTACGAGTTCCTTAACCATCGCCAGCCCTATACCTGTTCCTTCCTGGCTTCGCCCATCCTGGTTATTTACACGATAGAAGCGTTCAAAAATCCTTTGAACATGCTCCTCGCCAATGCCAATACCGTATCTGACACTTCAAACACAAACGCCTGGTCTTGTTCGTAAAGCTTCACATCAATGCGACCGTTCTCGGTGTATTTGAATGCATTCGAGATAAGATTCAATACGATCTTTTCCCACATGTCGGCATCTACCTCTGCGCCATCAGATATATCGGTGATGGCAACATTGTAAACGATTCCTGCCCCTTCAATGGCAGACCTGAACGAACTTGCCAGGTCTCTGGTATACCTTGCAATATCGAGACGTTCGAATGTCGCATCGAGTTTACCCGCTTCAATGCGCCGGAGAAATCCAGCAGCGTGTTGACAAGTTTTTGAAGCCGCAGTGAATTTCTGAGGGAAGTTTTGAGATTTTGTTGTTGTACATCGGTGAGATTCTCGCTTTTGTTGAGCACTTCCTCCAGAGGACTAAGCATGAGAGTGAGAGGAGTTCGAAACTCATGGGAAATGTTGCTAAAGAATATTGTCTTGGCCCGATCGATCTCGGCAAGGGCTTCCGCACGTTGCCTTTCCTTATCCAGCGACTGGAGTGTATTGATCTCGCCCGATATTATATTCGCGAGTGATTCGAAGAACGCGCGATAGTCGTTGTCGACCCTTCGTCTCGCACTTGCCCCACATACTATAAACCCGAACACTATTCCATCATTGGCTTTAAGAGGTACGATGACAGCCTCTACCGGAGTTTCAGGCCAGTGAACTGACGGAATGGACGAAAGATATTGTGGAAGATCTTCTACAATCGCGGTACTACAGTTCCCGATCACTTCGTCTGTAGGCCATGGATTGACAACCCCTGAATTGACAAATGAAACGTCAGTACGGAGCACAACGGAACCGGCACTGATGTCATAGATAAGATAGAAAGGAATGTCCTCCCGGGCTTCGTTGAGAACTTTCTGCGCTTCGCTAAAGACAGCATCGGCAGATGTGGAGCCTTTAATGACCTGGCCGACCTGTTGCACAACAGCTGCGCGTCTTTCGTTAATGACGCGGTAGGTTGTCTCAATCACGGCGTTAAAGATGCCTTCAACCTTTCCCGATTCACCATATATCGGTGTAAAAGTAAAATCAAAGTAGCACTCTTCTGTATAGCCATGCCGTTGCATGGGCAGGAGTGCGTCCTTCGACCCACCGGGACGTCCAGAGAAGGCTTTTTCGAACTGAGGCTCGATTGCGCTCCAGATATCGGGCCATACCTGTACGGCCGTCTTGCCAAATGCCCATGGATGTTTGTTACCGGGTATCGGACTCCATGCGTCGTTGTAAAGAAGTACAAGCTCTCGACCCCAATAGATTGCGATGGGAAAATTAGAATGAACGCATATGCTCAGAGCAGATTGGAAGCTTTGTGGCCAATCCTCCTGGGGGCCCACCGCAGTCTTCGACCAATCAATGGCACGAATGAGTTCAAAGGTTGGTCCCCGCTGATCTAGAAAGCTGGTACCAAGGCTATTCTGGTTCGCTGGCATATGATGGTTCACCCATGCAAACTACCCGCCAGAGTGTAGTAACTTTTGACTCCTCAAACCTTATGCTGGCACCTTCCTCATTATTTCTCTCGACCAGACCCTGTGTTCACCCACTGCGTTTATAAATGGTTGTGATAGTTTGAAAGCATCCCGACCGATGAGCACACCCTCTTCGGTTACAGACTCGTTGGAAGGCGGAAGCCGATCAGCGAAATACGTTTGTTGCAGAATCTCCAAAGCATCCTCATCTGCCGCAATTACCTTGCAGTGCTTGAATGCCTGATTGAGAAAGTGTATTGCATTACTTTCTGATGCAACGGCCTGAACACCCGATTCTCCCCCAGGTACATACACAGCGTCGTATAGAACTGATGAAGCAGTCAGAAAGCTTTCGTCGACATTGATAAATTCGTTGTTACTTGAGCGAATGGCGCCGAGGTGTGGAGCAATAACAACGGTTGTTCCTCCCTGCCTTTCGTATCGCATCGCGCATGGCTGAAAAAGATCGTCCGTTTACTCCATCGGCTGTGAGTACAGCAATTTTTCTCGACACGATCGAACCCTTCACCGTATTGGCCATGCTCAGTGCTGACGACGATTTTAACTTCATCTGGTACTGTACAGATTCATAAGTTTTTGGATTTGCGTCAGCAGGTACGCTGTGATTCAGCCGTTCTTTTTTTCTGGAAGCTGCTATACCAAGACCCTGCGCCACAGCAGTTGCAAGGCCATCGTCGATTTGGAAAAGTATGTTTAGCATGCGCTCTCTCACGGCAACAGTCTTAACCTTGCCTAACTCGAATCTAAGGGCATCGATCAAATGATTCTTTTCCGGCTCCGACTGACTTTGGAAGAAAAGTCTTGCCTGGCTGAAATGATCCAAAAAACTTTTGCTGCGTTCTCTCACCTTTTTGGCGTCGATCCGCTCAGCATATGACGTGAAGCCGCCTTGCATCATTTTGGACTGAAACGGACAGCCGCCACCCAGGGAATTGGGATTGTACGAAACCCTCCCTGCATTGATCTGTTGACGCCCGTAACCATCGCGTTGGTTATTGTGGACAGTTTGTACAGGGCGGTTGATGGGCAGCTCGTGAAAGTTTGGTCCACCAAGTCTGATAAGCTGCGTGTCGGTGTATGAAAACAATCGGCCCTGCATGAGAGGATCGTTTGTAAAGTCGATGCCAGGAACGATGTTTCCGACGTGAAAAGCAATCTGTTCAGTCTCAGCGAAAAAATTGTCCGGATTTCGGTTGAGCGTAAGTGTACCAACCAGTTGAACCGGAACGGTCTCTTCAGGGATGATCTTGGTTGGATCGAGGAGATCGAATTCAAACTTGAATTCGTCCTGTTCGCGAACGATCTGTACACCAAGATCCCATTCAGGGTATTGACCATTTTCAATTGCTTCCCAAAGATCGCGGCGATGAAAGTCTGGATCTTTGCCAGATATAGTTTGCGCCTCGTCCCATGCGACTGAATGTACACCGAGTCTTGGTTTCCAATGAAACTTCACGAAATGAGACTTTCCATTACTGTTAATCAACCTGAAGGTATGAACGCCAAATCCTTCCATCATCCGAAAGCTCCTCGGTATTGCGCGGTCGCTCATCAGCCACATTACCATATGGGCAGACTCGGGCATAAGAGATATGAAGTCCCAAAATGTATCATGAGCTGATGCCGCCTGTGGAATTTCATTGTTCGGTTCGGGCTTTACCGCGTGAACCAGGTCGGGAAATTTGGTTGCATCCTGTATAAAGAATACAGGCATATTGTTACCCACGAGGTCAAAGTTGCCTTCTTCGGTATAAAACTTTACTGCAAATCCTCTCACATCGCGCGCGAGGTCGGTGGATCCGCGAGACCCAGCAACCGTAGAAAATCTAACAAACACAGGAACGTCAACATCCGTGTTAGTAAGAAACGCTGCCTTTGTATATTGATCAAGCGACGTGTTTAATTTGAACACTCCATGAGCACCGGCTCCGCGCGCATGTACGACGCGTTCTGGTATGCGCTCGTGGTCAAAATGTGTCATCTTCTCGCGGAAAATGAAATCTTCCATCAACGTGGCTCCGCGATCCCCGGCTTTTAATGAGTTCTGATCGTCGTTGATCTTAACCCCCTGATTGGTTGTCATCAGTTGATCCTCACTGCTTTCGCGATCGGCTGAAAGAAGATTTATTTTCTGATTAACATTAGTCCTGGTTTTTTTATCTGTTTTGTTTTTTTGCTTTGCCATGTTGCCGCGGGGTAAAGGTTAATTGCCTGTAGTTTCACATTATTTGAAAATCGAACAACAGCCAGTCATTCATGAGGTCGTTAATGGATTGATGCTGGATCACGTCAGAATGGTCTCATGGTTTGAGGACGTTAGCTGTGACCGGTTGCTGAATGTTTCTAATCCGAGAATTTTGAAAATCATCTTCCTTCTTCTGGCATGATCATCCGGCAACGGAGTGCGTATCGTTCTGGGCTTTTCAAAGTCATCTTGCAAATCGTCGCCTCGTCGGATCAATACCTGTAACAGACATTGTTCTCCGATGTACTTGTTGGTTTGTTTCCCAAACAGCCTTGTAAACTGTTCGCACATTTCTTCAGGCTCTGCAATCTTGCGTGATTTGTGCCTGATAGTCTTGTTTTCCATAAGTAGATTTTCAAGTTTCGAATCAGGTGATACTTCTGGTGACATCTTATTGAAAAAATTATCCAGTTGTTGAACATCCGGATTGATAAATCCGATACTTGAAGTTGGTAACCTGAAGACCGACGCTGACGCCGGCCCTCAGGTTGAATGCTAACTGGTCCCTGGTCCTAGGGTATTCCAGCTCTTCGGTGTTGATAGGTTAAACCCTAATTCCATTTGCGAAGCATCAGCATTTTGTTATCGTTCATTCGCAAACTCTCGTTCTAACTAATTCTTATTTCTTTCTAACGAATAAGCATCGCGGTGATTCGACTTTTACCTCGCTAACGGAGTGCCAATTCAGTATCTCGTCTTAATCTGAAAACGTTACGATGCAGAAAGACTCGGAAAGTGTTGTTCCGGGTGTTAAGGTGTAATGTAACTCGTGACCTCAGTTAGTAGTAGGCATAAATGACTTAGCGCCACCGAGTATCTTGCTCGTCATTTGCTTCACGCCCGGGGGGACAATTATCCACAACAACCTTATTTTAATCTTGTGTAGAATAGCATGACCACCATGCACATCGGCGCTTGTGGACCTGTTCGACAAATGAGACGGACAAATTGTTAAGACTCGAATTGGCAGTGCAAGAGGAGTTTGGTGTGTAGGCATGTTGAGAGGTGGAGTATAGAGAAAAGTATAGAAAAGTATAGGGAGAGACTGGGAAAGTATAGAAAGAGTCTAGGGAAGTATAGCGAAAGACTGGGGCTACTATAGGAGCACTATAGAGACATTATAGAGAAACCATGGTCTCCCAATGTATAACCAGGTAATTGCGAAGCACGGACAAAAGCCAAAGTGGCATGCTTTACGAATGATGTGGCATGGAGAGGCATGCCCTTTGCAAATCAGTAAACCGGACCCATCACCCTCGATAGGTTTAATACATTACAAAGAGAAAAACGAAGCGCTATGAGCAAAAGTACACGTAGTCACCATGGAAAGACCAGCTCCCGGGTCAGACCGCAAGTACCGCTGGAAAACGCAGCGACACAAGGCAATGGAAAGCAACGGAAATCAGCAGAATCTGTAAATCCTCATATGGGACTTATGGAGAGATTTTCATCACGCCTCACGGCCATGGCGGGTAGCACACCAGCCTTCATCATTGCATTTGCTTTGATCATCACATGGGCAGTGACCGGGCCCGTATTTCGCTACTCAGAACAATGGCAACTCGTTGTTAAACACGGGGACAACGATCATCACATTTCTGATGGTATTTCTTATTCAGAAGTCGCAGAATAAAGACTCGCTTGCCATCCAGCTGAAGTTAAATGAGCTCGTGGCGGCGCATCAGTTTGCAAGCAACAGGCTGGTTAACGTCGAAGATATGACAGAAGACGAGCTTAAGGTGATCAGAAAATACTACGCGCAGCTCAGCGAATTTTCTAAACGTGAAGAATCACTCCAGCAATCGCACTCTATCGACGAGGCTGAAGCCAATCACGAATTGAAGAAAAATTTGGATCGGGATCTTGAGGATTGCAGGTAGCCGATGGGAGAACAAGCAACTTTAATCATTGGTATAGCCGCGGGCGCATGCACGTCGCTGTCGCTGCTGCCGCAATTGATCAAGATCATCAGAGAAAAGAAGGCGAATGATATTTCGCTGTTCTACCTGGCCATACTCTTCGTGGGCCTGGTGCTCTGGATCATCTACGGCATTCGAAGAGAAGACATCCCGGTAATAGTTACTAACGGAGTAGCCATTGCAATCAATATCCTGATTATCATCGTAGGTATAAGATATAAGAATGATGTAAATTCTTAATTCTTAATTGAACTCCATCTCTGTCACTACACCATCAATCGTAACCCTATATTTTCCGTAAAACGCTTTTACCTTGAACGTTCCATCCTTGCCGGCCTTACCCGAAGACTTAGTCCACCATTCTTTAAATATCAGGTTTTGATACGCCACTGCGGCTGGTGTAGGCGACCAGTCCTTGTGGTACAATGATGAAACAGGTATCCAGTTTGCACCTTCCCAGAAGCCCCACATCAGGATACCTTCCACGGCCGGATGAGCAAAGCAGATCCTGTAAAAGTCGGTTAGCTCTTTGGCTTTTTCTTTTTCCGCTTCGGCTGTCATCGTTCGGATGTTTTCCTTGTAGTAGCGGGAACGTTGTCCTGGCACGTTGAATTCGGTAATACGAATGGGAAGTTTGAAGGTGGCGAGCGAGTCGAGTGAGCGCTTGAGTTCTTTACGGTCAAATGTTTCCGCGTGAAGGTGCCCCTGCACACCGATGCCGGCGATGGGTACGCCCTGCCTGAGGAGCGTACGGATTTGAGCCATGTATTCAGCTAGCTTATTGCCTGTTGTGATGTCGTAATCATTGAGGAACAGCTTTGCTCCAGGGTCACCGTTGTGAGCCCATCCTGCCATATCCTTTGTGATACCGGGGCCAAGGCGCTGTTCGTAGTAGTTGCCGTGAACCATTTCGTTGTTTAAATCGTATTCAGCAAATCGTCCGCGATAGCGACTGGTTACACTCTCCGCTCTTCGCTGTAATGTAGATCGGAGGTCGGCATCATTTAAATCCTTTAGCCAGGGTTGAACGAATTTGTCAATACCCCAAAAGAGGTTGTGGCCACGAAGCGGGATTTGGTGACGCTCTGTCCAGGCCAGCATGCTATCGACAACGCTATAAATAACCTTGCCCTGTTCCCGTTCCATGCTGAGCCATTTAACGGCATTTTCAGTCACGGCTGAGTTGAAGTTTTGCAGGAACTTTTGTTGATATTGGGACTTATCAGTAGGATCCATGTGACCATCAACAAAGCCATTGCTGATGGCCGCACCAAACCAGAACTTGTGCCTGATCTGCTCCACACTTACCTGCGCACCTGGCTTCGCCTTGATAACCAGCTCGCCCTTTCGGTAGCGGTCGATGTCTCTGTTAAGATCCTGCGCTGTTGCGGCACGGAGTAATAGGAAAACGAAAAAGACGCACAATAAAAGGTGACCTGGCTTCATAGTGTTCAGTATCTCGTTGAACAATACTACCAAGACCAAAATGATCCTGTGCTACCGTCCAACAAATTATACACCCTGGTTACAAAGACGGTTCTCGTGAAAGAAGCGTTGTTATTTGTACCACAATGCATAGATCCCGATCACCTTTCAGTTAACTAGTCGCCTTATAACTATCGCCGGCAGCCCAACCGGCTGCCATCCAATTCTTAACTCTTAATTCTTAATCCGATTTCTTCCCTCTTCAGCTCCAGTACTTCACCAGTAGCTTGTCTTACACTTTCCATCAACTTTTTATCGACGGAAAGATCTAGTCCATATGACGGAATGATGGAGGTCAGCTTGCTTTTCCATTCATTCATCTTTAACGGGAAACATCTTTCAATCAGATCGAGCATGATGGATGCCGCAGTAGATGCACCCGGAGACGCGCCAAGCAAGGCCGCAAGTGAACCGTCAGCTGATGTGATCACTTCAGTGCCAAACTCCAGCACACCGATCTCTTTTTCTCCGCGTTTGATTACCTGTACTCTTTGACCAGCAACTTCCAGTTTCCAGTCTTCTCGCATCGCGAGGGGAACAAATTGTCGTAGTGCTTCTATGCGTTCTTCAGGGGATTGTCTCAATTGATCGATGAGATATCTGGTGAGCGGAATGTTATCCATTCCCGCGGCAGCCATAGGTAAAATATTGTCGACACGAATGGATTTAAATAGGTCAAGATATGATCCTTCCTTCAGGAACTTAGTTGAGAAGCCCGCAAAGGGTCCGAATAGTAAAGCCTTCTTTCCTGCGATCACACGCGTGTCGAGATGAGGGACCGACATAGGAGGTGATCCCACGGGGGCCTTTCCGTACACTTTCTTGTCATGTCGGCGCACGAGTTCTTCATCTGTGCATACCAGCCACTGTCCGCCTACAGGGAAACCACCATATCCACGTCCCTCAGGGATTCGCGATTTTTCCAGGAGGTGTAACGAACCACCTCCCGCGCCGATAAATACAAAGCGTGCCATGACCTTCCTTTTTTCTCCCGAGTGAAGATCTTTGACCTTTACATTCCACATGCCATTGTGGTCGCGTCGCAGCTTCTTTACTTCGTGATTGTAGTACACCTGAACGCCATCACGTGACGAAAGTGAATTGATCATACTGCGGGTTAGAGATCCAAAGTTCACATCGGTACCAATGTCCATGCAGGTTGCAGCCAGGGGAGTAGTTGTATCACGACCCTCCATCACCAACGGCATCCATCTACGTAGCTGGTCGCGGTTGGTTGAAAATAACATCCCTTCGAAAAGTGGATTCTGCGTGAGTGCCTGCTGACGTGCCTTGAGAAAGTCGACATCTTTCTGTCCCCATACGAAAGTGATATGGGGTACGTGATTGATGAAGGATGGAGGGGAAGGCAGGGCGCCATGCTTCACCAGATAAGCCCAAAATTGTTTCGATACCTCGAAGGACGATGCTATTTTAATTGCCTTGGAGGTGTCTATTGATCCATCTTGCCTTTGCGGAGTATAGTTCAGCTCGCAGAATGCTGAATGTCCGGTGCCGGCGTTATTCCACGCATCCGAACTTTCCATGGCGGCGCCATCAAGTCGTTCAAAGATTTGAATCGTCAGGCCAGGGTCAAGTTCCTTGAGCAATATCCCAAGCGTTGCGCTCATTACACCAGCGCCGATCAATACAATATCTGTCTGATTCATTGAGTCCATAATTTTGAATTTAATAACGACGAAAAATTAAGCCGCATTTAGAATTGGCTTCCATCTGACAACCATACACCACCGAAAGATCACATGAACTTAATCGATCGGTCGTGGTAATTCTTAATTCTTAATTCTTAATTCTTAATTCTTAATTTTATCGGGTCCGAACCCCAGCACCATGCCGCAGCCGTTAGCCAGGTATCCTTCTCTACTTCTTGCCGTGCTGGCTGCGATCCTTATATGTTTTGCGCAAAGGAATGAGGTCTGTGCGCAATCTGCCGACTCAAGTCGAGCCCTTGTGCGTTATGGCAGCAAAGGCTTCGAGATGCGCACCCTGGACAACAAATTCCTGATGCAGATCCAGGGTCGTCTCCAGTTTCGTTTCGCCACACCTGCAGACACGGACCCCATCACCTACGACGACTTCATAGGGGATCCGAAACCAGTTTTCAAAATCAATCGCGCTCGCCTCAAAATTGGTGGCCACGCCTTTAAGCCGTGGATGAAATACTATTTCGAGTACGAGTTGTCACAGTCGAATCTTCTCGATTTTCGCATCATGATCGAAAAGTGGGAGTGGCTCAATTTCAAGTTTGGTCAGTGGAAAGTCGAGTTCACCCGCGAACGATACATCAGCAGCGGCGAGCAGCAACTGATCGAACGTTCTCTGATCAATCGCGCCTTTACCGTCGATCGCCAACAGGGCGTATCGATTTATGGTCACCTTAAAGGCAACGGCATTGCCGACTTCAATTACTGGGCCGCAATATTGACGGGCACCGGTCGTGGCAATACAAAAAACGACGACGGTAATCTTATGTACTTCGGGCGCTTGCAATGGAACTTCCTTGGTCGCGAAATGGAGTTTGAGGGCAGTGACTTTGAAATCACAGAAAAGCCGGCTGCTGTTCTGGCTGTAGCAGCAGTTACCAACAGGAGCCCCTACACGCGATTCTCGCAGGCCGGTGGTGGCACGCTGGAAGGATTCGACGACGGCGAACCGGGTCAATATCGCGTCAACCAGCTTAATATTGAAACTGCATTCAAGTACCGTGGATTCAGCTGGCAATCGGAAATGCACTGGAAGAACGTCATAGACAAACTGAATAACGACCAGGCTACACTACTTCATGGATATTACGTTCAGGCCGGCTACATGATCCATCAGGCGATCCACTGGTGGCCGAAGCCAATGGAGCTTGCCGTGCGACACGCGCAGTATAGGCCAAAAGTGAATGTCGAAGACGACTCCCAAACGGAAACCTCCTTTGACCTGAACTGGTTCTTCAAAGGACACCGGAACAAGCTTACCGCTGAAGCCAGCTACTTCAACTTCCTGAATGACGATCTCGACTTTACGAAAGGATGGCGCTACCGCATACAATGGGATATCTCCCTTTAATCGAAGTCTGTTCTACCAACTATTAGCTCATAGCTGATATCCTTAATTCTTAATTCTTAACTCTTAATTCCTAATTCTTCCCTGTTCTGTAGAAATTAGTCCGCATCATCACGCCTGTTATACTCTTAGAAGCAGCGGCATGACCTTTGAGTCGCTTCAGCTAACAACAAAAATTAAAACATATGAGAGCAATTTGGAGTGGCGCCATCGGCTTCGGACTGGTAAACATTCCGGTTAAGCTATTCAGTGGATCACAGGAGAGCAGTCTGGATCTTGACATGCTCGACAAGAAGGATCATGCGCGGATTCATTATCAACGCGTTAATGAAGACACAGGGAAAGTGATTGAATGGAAGAATATTGTGAAGGGGTACAAACTGAATGGTGACTACGTGATTCTCGAGGATGAGGACTTCAAAAAGGCAAGCCCGGAGAAGACGAAGACAGTACACATTGAGGCATTCATCGATGAAAGTGAGATCGAAACGGTCTACTACGAAGTTCCTTATTATCTTGAGCCCACTAAGGGCGGCGAACGGGCTTATGTGTTGTTACGGGATGCGCTGGAGAAAAGCAAAAAGGTTGGCGTCGGTAGCTTCGTGCTGAGGAGCAAAGAACAGCTCTGCGTGATAAAGCCTTATGGGAACATCCTGCTGCTTGAAAAGATTCGTTTCGCCGAGGAGATCCGGAAGACTTCTGAATTGAAGATACCAAAGACGAAGGCGAAACCCACCGAAATGAAGATGGCTCTCAACCTGATCAATCAGTTGACGACGGAATTCGATATTACGGAATATAAAGACACGTATACTGCCGCTCTGATGAAATTCATCAAGAGCAAAGCGAAGGGGGGCAAGGTAAAAGAGCCGGTAATGAAAGTCTCGCATCGAAAACCAATGGATCTGATGGAGCAGTTAAAAGCGAGTATAGGGAAGAAGGCGTCTTAAGCTAATTGTTTGCCCGGAGACTTTCTGTTGGATTCATCTTAACCACTCGCACTGCCTGTTAACTTACGGTTGCCTAGCGCTAATAAAACAGCGAGAATATTGATCCAATTACAAAGCTGATCCACATCCGCTTCGAGGTGGTCATCCTGGCCTAAATCTGATCCTTGAGAGTATTTTAAACGGCTTACGAGTGTTGTGTGTTTAAAATTTCCATTAACCTGTTCACCCTGGGAACCAGCGCCCATGCCTTTGTGGTTCACGTTACAGGAACATCAATTAAAACCCCCAAAGTATATGAGTTTAAATGACGAGTCTTATAAGAAGCAGTGGGATCAACGATATAGCGAGGAGGCTTTTGCCTATGGAAAAGCTCCGAACGACTTCTTCCGTGATCAATTACAGCTGTTGTCACCTGGGTCTATTCTTATGCCCGCGGATGGTGAAGGGCGCAACGGAGTATACGCTGCAACGCTCGGTTGGGAAGTGACTGCAGTCGACCTTAGCGTGGAGGGACGGGCGAAGGCGTTACGTCTCGCTGACGAAATGGATGTCAGGATCGAATATCTTGTCGGCGATCTCGAAAGTCTGGGATTTCAGCAGGAATCATTTGATGCCATCGGCCTCATCTATGCTCACTTTCTTGCCAATAAGAAATCATCGATCCATCGCAAGTTGAGCACGTTCCTTAAGCCTGGTGGCTGGATAATTTTCGAAGCCTTTAGCAAGAATCATTTGGAGTACGTGAAAGCAAATCCTAAAGTCGGCGGTCCACGCGACATTGAGATGTTATTCTCGAAAGACGAACTCGCTTCGGACTTCGCAAACTACGATATTAAAATGCTGGAAGAAATTGAAGTCGTGAACGAAGAAGGACGGTATCACTCCGGAGCCAGTTCCGTGATCAGACTCGTGGGAATTAAGAATTAAGAATTAAGAATTAAGAATTAAGAATTAAGAGTTAAGAGTTAAGAGTTAAGAATTGCAGCGACTTCTTTTTAACTCATGACTAACGACTCATTCTTAATTCTTAATTCTTAATTCTTAATTCCGCGCAGTTCCTCAAACCAGATGTCATCATTCGGAACATCAAACTCCAGTCCCTTTACTTTGAGATTGTTATCCAGTTGGAAGGCGACCGTTCCAAAGCTGAACCACGATAGTTGTTCTGAATTATCCCACTTGATGCGCCAGACATCATAGTGCCAGTGCTCCAGCGTTGCGTTGAATCGATTCGAGTGCTCAAACGTAAGGCGAAGCTTGTCACCTTCTTTCTTCACTTCAATATTGCCATAGATATCAGCTTTATATACTCCAGCGTATTGCTCGGGAGGTACAGATGGCTTTGTTCCGGCGACGCGAGCCTTCTCGCGATCTGCAATGCGTGTATCCGAAGCAAGTCGTCTCTTGGTATCAGCGAGATATTCTGTTGAGTAGTCGCGAACCTTTTGCTTGAGGAATGCATCAACAGTATAGTCACCGATGGCGCGCATCAGGCCACCCTTCATCCCGTTGGTCAGCACGACAACACCTAGTTTTTCATCGGGAATCATAGTAACAAGTGACAACATCCCTGAGTAGCCTCCCGTGTGGCCTACACGCATTTTGCCTTTGTAGTCACTGAGCGTCCAGCCAAGTCCATAGCCAGCGAAGTGTGTGTCAAACTTGTCGTCGGTATTGTCGACTGGGAATACGTTGTGCGGTGTCCATAATTTGGTTCGTAGCGCCGTGCTAAGGAGCGTGTCTCCTTTCCAGATCCCATTGTTGAGATTGAAGATCATCCACTTGCCCATGTCTTCAGCACTGGATACGATACCGCCAGTGGCAGCTATTGCATCCCAGTTTTCCCAGGCAATAGGAGTATGCTTGTCGTCAGTAAGTGCGTGAGGCGTGGCAAAGTTTCCCTTGCTCTCGATGTACTTGCTGGAGGTGACTGACCGATCCATGCCCAGCTTATTGAAGATCTTATCCTGAATGATTTCTCCCCACGGCTTACCGGCAACCGTTTTCATGAGTTCTCCGGCGGTAATGTACATCACGTTTGAATACCCATAGCCGGCACGGAACGGATAAGAAGGTTCGAGGTACTTCGCACGACGGATGATCTGTTCAGCGCTGAGATCATCTGAAAGATACCAGATGGCATCGCCGCTGAATGTTCTGAAACCTATGCGATGGCACAGCAGATCGCTGATGGTGGCATCCTGTGAAACAAATGGATCATACAGTTCGAAGTAGGGGAGATACTTACGCACCTTGTCGTCGAACGATAGCTTTCCTTCCTTTGCCATCATCGCGATGGCCGCCGTCGTGAAAGCTTTGCTGTTCGATGCAATGGCGTAGAGCGTATTCGCATCTGCGGGTTCGGTTTTGCCTGCTTCCTTTACACCGTAGCCTTTGGCGAAGATCACCTTTCCGTCTTTAACGATGGCAACACTCATTCCTGGCACGTTCCAGTCTTTAAGTGCTTTTGAATAATAGGCGTCGAGTTGTTTGAGGTCCTGACCGCTCGTGGTGTTTACTACCAGGCTGGTCAGTATGAGGCTAAGGGCGGCAAAAGTGATTCGCAGAGAGCGTGACGGCGTTGTCAGTGTCGCAGGCAGTAACGTAGGCATAGGTTTAGGTTTGTGGGAAGTTAAAACTTTTCAACGATCCCGTGCCAGCATAGGAACAAAAGTAAATTCACTCGCGACAAAGAAAAATTTGTATATTAGAATATCACAGCATCGTTAGTATGAGAGTAGTTATATTCCTGATACTAATCGTTATTGGAACCCAATCTTCCTTTGGCCAGGACGCGCACAAGTCCTACGCTTCGATGATAAAGGCCCTGTTGGTTGAATTTGATACGACCTATTTTGAAAGCGGCCAGATCGAAACCATCACGCGCCAGGTAATTGTGGAAGAGATGTGGAACAGGCCTCATGAGGTTAAGGTCGTTTATCAGTATGACGCCTGCGGCAACTGGAGAAACGCCACGACAGTTTATGAGGAATCTGAAACGCACAAATTTGAAATGATACAAATGCCAAGAAGGTGGCAAATGGACAAACTTGCAGTGGGTGCAAGATGCAGCGTTGCATGGCAAAAGCCTTTTATCTATTAGCGTGCACAATGCCGCCTGCTCGAAGTTTGTGAGTACGGCTGCTGCTCACCTAAACCATCGGAGCATTTGTAGGCTATAAAAAAACGGGCGAAAATTTTAAGTTCGCCCGTTTAATGATAAGCTAACCAATCCCTGAGTCGAGGCTATCCTTTAGGAATCTTAATCTTCTGGCCGGGAAATATCTGGTCTGGATTCTTAATGGTATCCTTATTCATTTCATGAATCTTCTGCCAGGTCGTGCCATATTGTTTGGCAATCTTGCTCAGGCTATCGCCCTTCTTGATCTCATACACTTCATCGAAATCAGCAGCTTCAACATCCAGCATGAGATCTCCTGCCCTCATATCAGGATCGATCTTGCTATAAGCATCCCACATCTTTTGCTTTATCGATTCGCTTGTTTTTCCAGAGATATGAAGCACTGTTCCCTGCTGTTCGACCTTGAGATTTGAGACAGCATTTTTCTTCGCGATGTCGATCACCGCATTGTATTTTTCCTGCAGTGTCATAGCTATTTCTTAATGGTTAATTTGTTCTCTACTTTTTTCGCTCCAGATTCCATAGCGGCTTTCATAACGTTCTGAAGATTGGCGCGTTTGATTTCACCGGTAAGCGTTACGATGCTGTCGGCGACTGTTGCTGTCACACCTTCTACCTTATAGGTTGCAAAATTCTCGTTTACCTTCGCGATCAACGCGTCGTCGGCCTGCTTCTTCAATTCTTCCGGCGATGGCCCTTTGGGCTTTACCGTTATCGAGTTGGTAACACTCTTCACTCCCTTCACTGAGGCAACAACCGATTCAGCGGAGGATTTCTGTTCATCGGTTTCAACTTCTCCGGAAAGTGTTACTACACCGTCCTTGACGTTCGAAGAAATGACCGATAATTCAGGATTGGTTTTTAGTGCTTCCGTAACGGCAGCAGAAATCTTTTCGTCGTTGGGGCCGCAGCCGGCAACAACAAATGCGAGCATAGCCAGAGCAAGGAATAGGGTTGAGGATCTTTTCATGATGCTGGTAGTTTATTAACGATAGAGAATAATGTTAAGAATTTGCAAGGGGATAACCTAAAGCACGATGTCACCCTTGTATGAACATTATCCGCAATCAATATGCCGATTGTTAAAGCAACATGAATTGCCCGAGACCGGGAAATAACGACGGCCCTTGACTTCATTGAACTCATTTCGTGCTGAAAATTTCTACAACACCGAGATGCCCGTGCCCGCGAGCAGTTCTTTCGCCACGGCCGCACCATCGTCGTCTGTAATGATTGCATCGACCATCTCGATCGGGCAGATGAAGAATGCTTCGGCTGTCCCGATACGTTCGGGCGCCGTAAGAGCGATAACCTGTTTGGAGACCTCTACAATTGATTTCTTCACTTCAGCTTCTTCGTAATTGATCGTGGTTACGCCGATCGTGTTATGGATACTGCAAATGCCCATGAAATAGACATCAGCCCTGATATTGCGGAAGAAGCGGATGGTGTCATGTCCGGTTGTTGTGAACGCGCTCTTGTATAAACGGCCGCCTGCAAAAAGTACCTCAATATGAGGATGAGATTCAAGAACACTTGCAACGGGGAAGCTATTGGTCACAACAGTGAGCCGCAATTCGCGGGGCAGAAGACTTGCTATGGCCAGAGCAGTAGTACCACTGTCGAGTACAATAACCTGGTCGTCTTTCAGGATCGTAACAGCCTTCATGGCAATCGCCTTCTTTTGTTCGGGTTGATATCCAAGCCGGTCCAGAAAATGGTGAGGTGTAGGAGAGTGGGGAACAGCTCCTCCGCGGACGGCCTGAAGGAGACCCTTGTCTGTTAGTTCTTTCAAATCCCTGCGAACGGTATACGAGGAAACATCCAGATCTTTACTAAGCGTCGTAAGGTTAACTTTCTGATCCTCCGACAGTTTCTTCAGAATATATTGGAATCGCTCTTCTTTAAGCATGTGCAATATTATGCATTTTTAACCAACTATTTCGGCTGAAATGGCATATTATTCAACAATGTGAGGCCATATGTTGCAATTATGTTGCAATATTGTTTCCTTTGTTTGCATAAAGTTGCAAAAAATGAACCGGGATATTGACCATACGAAGAGGGATCCTGGCAGGCTGTCTGCCAGCGAAATAGAAGCGGCGGGCGCCCGCGGCAAACAGAAGGTGAATGATTCTTCTGACATTGCCAGCGTGGAAACAGTGAAGGCCTTTCAGGATAATCAGCCCATGAACATGGTGTCACCTCATTCACTCCTGGCGCGTCGGATAGGCTCAAGCGTTTTCTTCCTCCTTCATGGCCTATGCTTTGCAAGCTGGGCATCTCGCATACCAACCATACAGGAACAACTCCAGTTGAATGAAGCTGCCCTCGGAACAATACTCTTCGCATTACCGGTAGGTTTCTTCATTTCACTTCCCTTCTCCGGTTGGTTAATTTCCAGATTTCACAGTAAGAAGGTCGTGATATTTTCTTCAACGGGGTACAGCCTGGCGCTGATCTCCATAGGTCTGGCGTCCTCCGGCGTACAGATTGCTGCCACCTTGCTGGTCTTCGGCTTCTTTGCCAACATGCTGAACATATCTATGAACACTCAGGCAGTTGCCATCGAGCAGGCTTATGGCAAACGATTGCTTGCTTCCTTTCACGGCCTCTGGAGTCTTGCAGGATTTGCCGGAGCAGCAACCGGTGCCTGGATGATCAGTAAGGGAATTGAGCCGCTGTGGCATTTCATCTGTATAGCTTCAGTGTTTATTCCAGGACTGGCATTCGCTACACGTTACCTCACGCCACGCGATCGTGTGACCGACGAGAAACACTCTTTACTGGCCTTACCAGACAAATCATTGATGGGATTAGGACTGATTGCGTTCTGTTCAATGATGGTAGAGGGAGCAATGTTCGACTGGAGTGGCGTGTACATGACGAAAGTTGTACAGGCGGCGCGCGATCATGCAGCCCTGGGATACTCGGCATTCATGATTGCGATGACAGCGATGAGGTTCCTGGCCGACACAATCGCCGGACGATTTGGTCTTAAGCGCACGCTCCAGCTGAGCGGAGCGCTCGCCGCAACGGGGTTGCTGGTGGCCGTGATATTTCCTCAGTACATTCCTTCAGTTGCGGCGTTCGCGCTGGTGGGCATGGGAGTTGCTGCCGTCGTGCCGATGGTCTATAGCGCTGCAGGTCAATCCTCCACGATGGCTCCGGGCATTGCTATTACCGCAGTCTCCTCTCTGGGTTTCATGGGTTTCCTCATCGGACCTCCATCCATTGGGTTCATAGCCGCTGCTGCTACGCTCAGAGGTTCATTCATCGCACTGGTTATTATGGCGATTGCTGTCGTTACCCTGGCTACCGTGCAACGTTTCAAAGATCAGCGATAACCATCTGCTGCAGTTTAATCTGTTTTCCTTGCATGTGTCGGGGATGCAGGGTCTGCATTCCGCCCCTGGTCATGACGATCTCGTTTTCATCGGGTCGTTCGTTCGTGTATATTGCAGTGAACAGATCCCACTATCATGCGAAAACTTTTTTTCCTCCTCGTGCCAGGCTTCGTCGTTGCCATGCTGCTGATGGGAGCTGATTGGTCGAATCGTTGGCGGGATCCTGCCGTTGTTAAAGTATCCACTCTTAGTACTGCCGCGATGTGTGGTTCATCCGGCGATAGCATTGAACCAGGTGAAGACGGAAAATTCATTAAGGCACTGTCGGGGTGGGGAGGACGTAATTACAAGATCACAACCAATAGTGATAGCGCTCAGTATTACTTCAATCAGGGATTGGGCTTCTATTATGGTTATCATTTCCAGGAGTCATACGCCTCGTTCAGGGAAGCTGCGAGATTGGATCCTTCCTGCGCGATGGCCTATTGGGGTCAGGCGCTTTCGCGTGGACCATTCTACAACATGTTTGTATATAAGATGCCCAAAGATGTGCCGGAAGTCGTCGTTGATATGATGAGAACATCCGGTACAGTCAATGCAAAAGAAACGGATCTCATTGCAGCGATGGCACAACGCTATTCGACGGACATGAGCAATGCAGATAGGAAACAATTGAACCGAAACTATGCAGCTGCGCTCGAGCGGTTGATTTCGAAATATCCAGACGACAATGAAATCAAGTCGTTGTACGTTGATGCTGTTATGCTGGAACACAAGTGGGATTTCTGGGCAAACGACGGCACGGCAAGGCCATGGACAAATCAGCTGGTTGGATTATGTGAGTCTGTTCTGAAGAAAGACAATCATCCCGCAGCCATGCATTATTATATTCACCTGGTGGAAGCGTCGCGTACACCAGGCCGCGCGTTGGCTGCAGCCAATTCATTAAAAGATGCCAATCCAGGTATCGGGCACATGGTCCATATGGCCACACACATGTATCAGCGCAATGGTCTTTACAGCGATGGAGTTCGCGTTAACGAACAGGCCAACTCAGTCAATAATGCAACAGATCTCCGTGTGCCCGGCCTCCGGCTGGGACAGGATCGGTCCACTCATTTCTTTGCAGTGCAGTCATTCTGTGCCATGACAGCAGGCATGTATAAAGACGGACTGCCGGTTTACGATCGCGCCCGGATCCGAACGGTGGCATTATCGTCCGATCTTCGTAGCGACACTTATGGACAATTCGTGTATATGATGCCTGTGCTGGCAAGAGTGCGGCTGGGAAAGTGGGATGAAGTGATGGCTGGCGATGCTCCGGACAGCACGTGGAAATACGCCTACGTACTCGATCAGTTTGCGCGGGGACTCGCACACGTGCGTCGCAAAGAGCTGCAGCAGGCACAATTGTGTCTCAAACACATAGATGCGCAACTAAAGGATTCCTTGCTCGCCGTTCGGTATATGCCATTTAATAGTCCGGTGCAATCCTGCCGTATAGCGTCAGCGTTGCTTTCTGGAGAACGCTGCAGGCTGATGGCAAGGCGAAAGAATCTGTCGTAGCATTCCAGCGGGCAATCGACGAAGAAGATAAACTCGTGTATCGCGAACCGCATGATTGGGTAATACCTGCGCGCCAGTTCCTGGGCAAGTATCTGCTGAACGCCGGCAAACTCAAAGAGGCTGAGAGCGTATATCGCGAAGACCTTGTTCACAATCCATCGAATGGCTGGTCCCTGACCGGTTTATCGCTTACACTGCAAAAGCAAGGCAGGACGAAAGACGCCGGGAGCTTTAAGGCAAAAGCAAAGCAGGCGTTTGCATCAGCGGATGTCGACGTCGTTGCGTCTGTGTTTTAGGAATGTGGAAACGCCTTCCGATTCGCTTGCAAATTGTCATTATCGGCAACACGGATCGCGCTTATGTCAGCTTCTACTTCACCTTGTTTAGAGGCAAATCGAATAACCGGCATAACATCGGTTTACGCTGAATACGAAGTTTTATCGCGCCACTAAAGGTGTCGGTAGACTAAATGTCCCGCTTCGTCTAATATGTTCCGAAATCGTCGTTTTTGGAACCGTTGTTGATTCTTTCTGGTCAAAACAAAATCAATATGAAGAAGCACTTGGCTTTAATTGCCTTCATAATGGCGGCTGCCGTTGTGACGGCTCAGGAAAAGGGTAGGGGCGATCACCGACGTGATGTAGCAGACCAGATGAAAACCGAATTGTCGTTAAGCGATAATCAGTACGAACGAATCAAATCAATTGATGAGTCTTACAAGGCGAGGTTCCACGACCTTCGAATGGACTCTGCTAAATCAAAGGACGACAAAATGAAGTCGATGCGAACGCTGGGCGAAGCGAGAAGGAAAGAGTTTGAAAGCGTCCTGACAAACGAACAGAAGACGAAATGGCAGGAACAGCAAAATGCCCGACGCGAAGAACATCGTGCGCATGGTCAAAAGGTGGCTAACGATCGGGCCGAGAAGATCAGGAAAGATCTTTCTTTGAGCGACAAGCAATATGAAAAGTTTCAAAAGGCAAATGCAGAGTTTCACCAAAAGGCTATGGAGCTGAAGAAGAAAGAACTGGGTAACGATGCGCGCAAAGCCGAGTTCGGCAGACTGAGCAAAGACTACGATAAGTCGATCAAGTCAATTCTTAACAAGGATCAGTATAAAAAATGGTCTGACATGAAGAGGGCTCATCACGGTAACAACGGGCGGCATATGCGCTCGGAGCCAAAAGGGAGTTAATGGTGATGAACATTCAGGTTAGTTTCGCATGAAGGGAGATGCCTGTCACGCCGGAAGACGATTCAAATGAAAGAAGCTGGACACTCCGGCTTCTTTTTTTTACTGCGATCTCATTCGCGTCGTCGTAATTACCAGCACCCAATCATGCTCGCCGCGACTATTTTTCCCAGCGGGAGCAAAATCCTTCATGCCTTTGTTTGCGAGAGTGCCAGGGATAACTGAATATTTCGCGCTGGTAGGATCAAACCAGTAGCCATAGGATTCTTTCGCAAGTGCACTCATGTCAATCGTTACGTTGCCTGGATGAGCTGGAGGTAGATAAGCGATAAGCAGGGAACCGTCTTTTGCGGCAGCCGCGGAAACATAGGACGCACTGGAATCGACGTTTGCTGGATTCACTACTAGTGTCTTCATTCCGTCTAATCCGGACGGAATCAGTTTCCACCACGATATAGACTTGACGAAACCATTCAGTCTTCTCATATCCATGGCGCCCTGCGTATCAAGATGCTGTTGCCATACCGGGTCAACGAACTGCCACACGTAGCCATTGCCAGCAATATATCCTCCAATCGTGCTGAGCCATCCCCACCATTGAAACCGTCGTACGGGCTGTGTGGCGTTGGGATTGTAGTTGTTGCCGTCCGGCCCCTCCTCATCGTACGGTTCTTCCAGCAGGAATGCGGGCATCACCGATTTGTGCGCATAGGCCTTCCGTGCCAGGTAGGGAACCGGAACCTTGAGCTCCCAGGTATAGCTTCCATTCAATGTCATCTCCTGGCCGAAATGAATGTTGTCTGCTGCGTTTTCACCGCTATTGGATTCCGCTGTGTATTGATTCGACGATTGATCAGGCACACTCTTCAAACCCTTTATTAACAATGCTTCGGCCCGCTTTTGATCGTCATTGAATTTACCCATGTCACCCAGCAGCATCCATACAATGTTCTTTCTGTTCCGGTAACGTGAAGCAACCCAGGCACCATACTGCTCTGTTTTGCTTCCGTTGGCCATCAACTCCTTCATCCAACCTTGTTCCTGACCTTCGTATCCGACGTAGCCGGGAAACATAAAAACAGCAATTCCCTTCGTCTCGCAATATTCAAGAAACCTGTCGACGAACGACCAGTACTTTTCATTCGGCGTGGTAAGATCTGGTGCCTGAATGTCAATTGAATCGTACTTGAGTTTTCCGAGCCACGGCTTTCCATCAAGACGCCTGACAAACGGGACGTCTCCGGCAGCATTAAACGGCGCATGATTGCCCATTGGCCAATGCGTGATCACGCTAAGCTCTATGGAATTGTAACCGTGCTGAAGTGTATTGGTGATAAACTTCTTGTAGCCTTCTTCTGACTGCGACACGATGAACCAGGCTGTGCGACCGAGAATAGGAAACGGCTTATCACGCTGATCAACGAGATAGCGATGATCTGCGCTAACCTTAAGCGGAAACGCAACCTGGCAGAAACTGGCAAGTGGAAATAATGCAGTGAGTAATGTTGAAAAATATTTTTTCATATGTCTATGCCTGAACTGAGTCTGAGGTGACTATGCAGACTCCACCCAACAGCAGCAACGTGGTGCGTGATGTAGTTTAAAGTTAAGAGGTTTCCTCAGCAAACTGTGCTAATTTCGAATACCAGTGGCAAATATGATTATGGTAAAGCGTGCAGTTGTTTTCTTATTGATCTGTTCATCTTCAATCATTGGCTTCTCACAGACACCACGCTTACCAAATATTATTCTTATTGTCGCCGATGACCTTGGGTACGGAGACCTCGGCTGCTATGGTCAGAAGAAAGTCAAGACACCTAACATCGATCGTTTAGCCTCTGAGGGATTGCGCTTTACCCAGTATTACGCCGGCACTTCAGTTTGTGCACCATCGCGCTCGGCAATGCTCACTGGCCAGGACACAGGTCACACTCCGATTCGGGGAACAAGAGCGTTGAACCCGAAGGACAATGGCCATTGCCATCAACATCGACAACAGTCGCAGAACTGTTGAAACGTGCCGGCTACACGACGGGCGCGTTCGGCAAGTGGGGACTCGGTTACATCGATACTGAGGGTGACCCGAATCATCATGGATTCGATCATTTCTACGGCTATAATTGTCAGGCGCTGGCGCACAACTATTTTCCCGATCACCTTTGGAGCGACCGCCACCGCGTTGATCTCCCTGACAATAGTGGATCGGCGACAGCCAACTATGCGCCCGAACTCATCCATCAGAAGGCATTAACTTTCATGGAAGAAAATAAACAGAAACCTTTCTTCCTTTACTATCCAACGACACTTCCTCATGCAGAATTACTCGTACCCGAAAAAGAAATGGCTGCTTTTCGGGGGAAATTCGGTCCGGAAAAACCTTACGAAGGAGCAAAGCCGGGCGATACCAGCTATCGGCAAGGTCCTTATTCCTACCAGTCCGAGCCCCACGCGGCATTCGCAGCAATGATAACCATCCTCGATCAAAAAGTTGGAGAATTACTGAAGAAGCTGGACGATTTGGGGATAGCAGATAATACGTTGGTATTGTTCACGTCAAACAATGGACCCCACCTTGAAGGCGGTGCTGATCCCGATTACTTCGACAGCAACGGACCTCTTCGGGGATACAAGCGCGATTTATATGAAGGAGGGATTCGCGTGCCACTTATTGTCCGCTGGAAGGGTAAGATCGCCCCGGGCAGGAGCGTGAATGAAGTAGCTGCAGCGTGGGATATCTTACCAACTTTTGCCGATGTTGCCGGAGTGAGCAAGCCTCCTGACATTCAGGGGCATTCATTGTTGCCAATGCTGCTGGGTAAGGGTAAACAATTGGCACATGAGTATTTGTATTGGGAATTTCATGAAGGCGGTGGCACGAAGGCGGTCCGGAAAGGCCGTTGGAAACTGGTGTCACGCAATGTGCTTGATCCCACCAGGACAACATTTGAACTGTATGATATTGAGACCGACATTTCAGAAGCTCACGACCTGGCCTCAACGCGCCCGAAGGAGGTTGAGTCGCTCAAAAAACTCATGAACAACGCAAGAATTCCAGTCTCAGACTTCCCATTCGAATAGTTATGCAATCGTTAGCGAACGAAACTTAGCGACCCTATGTTATGCCAGTGTTTCGCAGATGACAGAAAAATTTTTTAACTTGACAACGATTGAAACCAATATATGAGGGAGATTGAGCTAAGACGCCTGTCGATCGACAACCTTCACAAGCGAAGAACTACACTGAAAAAGACTCTGGCTATTTTCACTGGTTCCATTGTTTTGATGTTTGCCGTTTCGATAGTGATGGTGACGAAGCAGGGTTTCAGCATCATCACATTGCTACCGGTATTCTGTTTGCCAATCCTGGTATTGATAAAACGGAATTTTGAAAACGTGGACGGAGAAATAAGGTCCAGAATAGATCATTGAATGAAACTGTGATCAGAATTACGATCAGAAAGGCCCGCCACTGGCGGGCCTTTTCATTTTTTTAGGCTTCGTCTTTCAGTTTATCATTCGCTGATTTCTTAGCGCACGCCAGCGCGTCAGTCCTCTGCTTCTGCGAAGAACTTCATAGCCAGCGTTTGCCGATCGGCCACCATAACCACCCGAGCCCGATCTTCTGCTGCGATCTCCGTTACTTCCCACTTGTCCGATCCATCCTTCATACGCACGCCAACCTCAAACAATGATCCGGTTGCAATCTCCTTCAGCACCTGTCCGGTGTGAAGATCAATTTCCGATGTGATAGGTTCAAACATATTTATTGAATTTTGATGTCATATAGCAACAGGCACATACGACGATTGAAGTCAAGCTGCTTCTGAATGCCTCAGGATATGTGTGCCACGGTCACCAATTGAACAAGGGACTTCAATACAGATGCCACGAATATCTACCAGGTATTAACGTAAACTGTTAAGCGGGGATGCTGGTACGCCGAGGTAATCTTAAGGCTGGAATGCAGTTTTTGGTTTACTGATTTTGCCGACCCGACATCGGGTAATGCTGGTAACGACGCATCGACCAAAGATGGAATGAGGTGCCGCATCTGCAATGTGTAGACCTGGCGCCATTGGCTGGAATTCATGAAAATCCTGTCAGTGCCCAATACAAGGGTGAAATCCGGTATGCTATGATTGCTTCAATGCAACATTTATCGCCGCTTCCACGGCACATGGAGAGGCCGACGCCGGCACGGAAAATTCGTGGCGTATAACCAGGGGTGGTTGCGCCATGAACTTTGGACTAGTACCACAATGATCCTGAGCAGCATGGGCGAGGAATGGATGACAAAGAAATACTGTTCCTGCCGATCCTGTTGCCAGGACCTCGCCGCGTTGGGGCAATGAGTCAAGCGCCTGACCAACTTCCATAAATGAAAGTCCGGCGTGGCCATATGGCGCAAGCAGTCTGGTAACGTCAAGGTGAGATCCAACCCGAATGCGTGTAGGTGCATCGTTGTCCTCAACGTCCGAAAACAGGAACAGCATAAGCAGCCCGCGACCCTTTGAGAACACATTGATGCGCCAATCCATATAGTTCAACGGGTCGTCGCCGGGAAAGCTGGAGTCCACATGCCAGCCAGTGTCATTTGCCTCGCCGGGTGAGGGAAATCTTATGGGAAACGAGCCCAGTGATTGCCTGGGAATCCAATTGCCATCACCTACGAGCTGATCGAAAGCCTCGTGCAACACGCGACTATTGGCTGCATCGGCAAATGGCTTCATGGCCATTTCTCCGATTCGTACCACAGGTCGCGTCCAGGTAGCCCGGTCGTTGGGGTTGCAACCTGTGGCCTGCCAAAGCAACTCCCTGCATTGCCGGGCAACTTCACCGGGGAAAGCCCTGTAAATGCGGACGTATCCTTCCGAGGTAAACCGTTCGATTTCGGATCTCGTGAGCATCCCGGAAAGTAAATTGAATATTAAGAAATGACAACTCAAGTTTTGAAAATCACTGCAACCGGGTTTTTAAATGTTGCGGTCGCGCATAGCGGCGCCGTTACTGAGGCTTCAGCCACTCACCAGTGACTCACCAGTGACTCATCAGTCATTCTACTTTTACCGCTGTGTCAACGCTCTTTTACCGCTCTCCCGCCGCACTTTTACCGCACTGTCACCGCTCTTTTACCGCACTCTCACCGCACTTGTACCACACTTGTCCACACTTTACCAGACTTCCAGCCGCATTATGGTCCCTGGCAACCATCTGAGGCATCGGCAAACATTCCCGGCAAAAGATTGGATTCAGTAAAACACGCTTGGTGAGGATAGTTGTCATATTTAATTGCCCGTTCTTTATTTTTACGATGTAATCAGAACCTCAGATTCCTGTGCCGAAACTGCTCCGCATCACAACTGTTCCAATATCCCTTCATCTGCTGCTCGCCGGTCAATTCAGGTTTATGCGTGAGCAGGGATTCGAAGTATACACGATGAGTGCGTCGGGAAAGGAAGTGGGAGAGGTGATTAAAGAGGGCGTGCCACACGTTGCCATCCCATTTACACGAAAGATCACCCCTTTTCAGGATCTGCGCTGTCTGTTTATGCTGATGAAGTTTATTCGAAAAGAGCGACCCGATATTATTCATACTCATACGCCAAAGGCGGGACTGCTGGGAATGCTCGCTGCTCGCATCTGTAACGTGCCCATGCGAATGCATACTGTTGCCGGTCTTCCTCTGATGGAGGCATCAGGCGTAAAACGTTTTATCCTCGAGTTTACGGAAGCTATTACCTATGCATGCGCCACGAATGTCTATCCTAATTCTGCGGGGCTCAAGAGGTTTATAGAAAAACATTTCGGTATCGGTCCGCCTAAGCTTAAAGTGATTGCAAAAGGCAGCAGCAATGGAATTGATACGGAATATTTTAAAGCTACTGATGCGTTAAGGATGCAGGCCGACTTAATCAGAAAAGAGCACGGTATCTCGGAAAAGGACCTGGTGTTTTGTTTTATAGGCCGGGTTGTGCGGGATAAAGGTATTGTAGAACTGATTCAGGCGTTTCAGGCGCTGCGGAATGGAGTGCCTGATTCGGCGACGTCAGGCCCGAAGGCTACGATGAAACTGATGATCGTAGGTGACTTCGAAGAAGATCTCGATCCGTTGCCGGCAGAATACATGGCGTTCCTTAAAGGTGATCCGGATGTTGTGCTGGCGGGTTTCCAGCGCGATGTGAGGACCTGGCTACTTGCTTCGGATGTGTTTGTCTTTCCAAGCTACCGCGAGGGGTTCCCGAATGTTGTGATGCAGGCCAGCCTGCTCGAGGTACCCAGCATCGTTTCCGACATTAATGGGTGCAATGAAATCATTACGGCCAGAGAGACCGGCATGATTGTACCGGTGAAGAACTCTGAAGCATTGGGCGCAGCCATGAAAGAACTTGCAGGCAACAGCGAGATGCGCACTCAGTACGGGAAGGCGGCGCGGGAATTTGTTGCCGGCAACTATGGCCGCGGGATAGTGTGGGAAGGTTTGCTGGGCGAATACAAAAACGGCAAAGGATGATATGGCCCTGTCCCTCCGTTCGCGGCGCACGACAACCGATTGCAACATAATGGTGATAAAATGATCACCTTATGACTTTTCTAACCCACCTCCGATAGTTAAGTTTATCCCTTTCCTAGGTCAGAATACTTTGATTGTTACCAAACGAACAAGCGTTTCGTACGCGCCGTTACTCGTCTTGATCTTTATTGCTGTCAGCGCACTGGCGCAGGCGCAGCAACCCGAAGTTCAATTAAGTCTCCCGGAAGCCGTAGAGCAGGGGGTGCTGAGCTTTGGACGCATCAGGGCCAAGCAGAACTATTACAATGCATCAGTGGCTATGTCGCGTAATGCGCGAAATGAATACCTGCCCAATGTTATCGCATCAGCTCAACAGGCATACGGCACCGTCAATGGCCAATTCGGTCCTGCAGGCGCCATCGGCGTGCTTGGGCTGTCATCTGCTGGCCCACCATTTGGGACTGAAAGCTGGAACGCAGCATTCGGCGCCTTGTACATTCTAAACACGAACTGGGAGGTATTCTCTTTTGGACGATTGAAATCACGCATTGCCCTGGCCGACGCTCAGGTCAAACAGGATTCTGCTGATTTGTTACAGGAACAGTTTCAGCATCGTGTGCGCGTAGCCGCAGCGTACCTTAATCTCCTCGTGGCTCAGCGCTTTGTGCGCAACGCTCAATCAAACCTGAGTCGTGCCGAAGTTGTACGTCAGAACGTTCGGGCACGGGTACTGTCGGGTTTAAATCCCGGCGTCGACTCGTCGCTTGCCAACGCCGATGCTTCGCGTGCGCGGATAACATTGGTCGATATGCAAAACAACGTGCTGCAGAGCAGTCAGGATCTCGCTGTTTTGCTGAACACGACTGCTGCAACCTTTGCGCTTGATTCAACATTCCTCGATCGTATTCCCTCTGAGTTCCAGACTACGGCTGAGATATCCGACAATCCACAATCAAAATTCTTTGCAGCCCGCATCAATCAGGCACAACGCGCAGCTACGGTAGCCCGTCGAAGTATCATGCCGGGGTTCACGTTGTTTGGAATCTATCAGGCACGCGGCTCTGGATTTGATTACAACTACACACCGCAGTTTCCCGAACGATACACTCAATCATACACCGATGGTGTAAGCCCTGATCGCCATAATTATGTTGCCGGCTTTAGCATATTCTGGAACCTGTTGAGTCCCCTGCGCGTAAGGCAACAGGCACGTGCGCAGGATTTCGTTGCCGAAGGATTCCGTAACGAATACAACCTCATCAATTCGCAATTACAAAATCAGTTGCTCGTGTCGGACCAGCGGATAGCCAATAGCCTTCGCAGTGCGAGAGAAGTGCCTCTGCAATTCCAGGCCGCAAGCGACGCTTACTTGCAAAAGAGTGTTTTGTACAAGAATGGACTTACCAACCTTCCTGACCTTCAACTGGCTATGTATGCGCTCAACCGTGCCGAGCTTGATCGCAGCGTAGCCTTCATCAATGTTTGGCAGGCATTGTTGCTGAAAGCTGCGGCTACAGGTGACTTTGATTTGTTTATCAACCAGGCACGATAGTATCTCAACAACCAGGATTATCTATGAACCTGATCCGTCTCGCCTTACGTAAGCCAATTTCCATTGTCGTTCTCGTGGCGGGTTTGCTATTCTTTGGTATCGGCGCCGTGCGTACGATCAAGATCGACATTTTTCCGGCAATGAACCTGCCGGTAATTTATCTGTCTCACCCTTTTGGAGGTTATACACCATCTCAAATGGAGGCATACTTCGCGAAGCAATACGTCAACATATTCCTATATGTGAATGGACTGAAAAGCATTGAAACGCGGAACCTGCAGGGACTCACACTCATGAAGCTGACGTTTTATCCGGGCACCAATATGGCCGGTGCCCAGGCGGAGGTGAGTGCTTTTGGAAACCGGCTACAGGCTGTGTTTCCCCCGGGATCGCAGCCGCCATTCATTATTCGTTTCGATGCTTCGACTCTTCCCATAGGGCAGCTGGTTATCAGCAGCGAGACGCGATCGAACAATCAGTTGCTTGACCTCGCTAATACCTACGTTCGTTCTTCGTTCACATCGATTCCCGGCCTCGTGTCACCCGCACCTTTCGGAGGTAACGTTCGTACGATCGTTATCAAAGCCGACCCGGAGCTTTTGCGATCACACAATCTCACGCCCGATCAGATCGTAGAGGCTATCCGCATCAATAATCAAACGTCGCCATCCGGCAGTATGAAGATCGGCGACATTAACTATCTCACGCCCACGAATACACAGATTCGAACGCTCAAAGAGTTTGAGCGAATCCCCTTATTCAAAGGAGGCGTTCAAAACCTGTATCTCGGTGACGTTGCAACGGTAGAGGACGGCGCAGACATCACGATGGGCTACGCACAGGTAAACGGCAAGCGATCGATCTACCTGAACATTGCAAAATCAGCAGATGCTTCCACCTGGGAAGTCGTGCAGACACTGAAGAAAAATCTTCCACGCTTCCAGGCGCAGTTGCCGGAAGACGTGAAACTTTCATATGAGTTCGATCAGTCAACCTATGTTATCAATGCTGTAAAGAGCCTCATATCTGAGGGCGCTATCGGCGCGATATTGACAGGACTCATGGTGCTGCTGTTCCTCAAGGACGTGCGCGGTGCGCTTATTGTGATCCTTACCATTCCCACATCAATCATATCTGGCATATTGTTTCTTCAGCTCTTTGGGCAGACCATAAACATTATGACGCTGAGCGGACTGGCTCTGGCCATCGGTATCCTCGTTGATGAGTCTACCGTGACCATTGAAAACATCCATCAGCACTTTGATCTGGGTAAGCCGAAAGCACTTGCCATCTGGGATGCTTGTAAAGAAATCGCGTTTCCAAAACTGCTCATCCTCTTTTGTATTCTCGCGGTGTTTGCACCTGCGCTCACGATGAAGGGCATTCCAGGATCGCTGTTCTTCCCGCTTTCACTGGCGATAGCGTTCAGCATGATCACGTCGTATTTGCTGTCACAGACCTTCGTGCCGGTAATGGCTAACTGGATCATGAAGCCGCATAAACGGAAGGAGGGAGATCACGTTCCAGCTCCGGCTCATCACCATGATACAAGTGACACCTGGGACGACAAGAAACTATTGGTTGAGGGTAAGGCAGACACTCCATTTGAAAAATTCAGACAACGTTTCATGCGCATGCTCGAACGGTTGCTCGCCGTGAGAAAGCCTGTTGTGATATTGTACAGTATCCTGACCGTTGCCCTTGCTGCCGTATTACTGATCAACATTGGGAGAGATGTGTTGCCAGAGGTCAGGTCGGGTCAATTTCAGGTGAGGTTTAAGGCGCGTGAAGGTCTTCGGGTGGAGCGAACGGAGGAAATGCTGATCAAGGCGCTTGCGTACATGGAGCAGATGGTAGGCAAGGAGAACATCGCCGTTACTTCTGCTTATGTCGGACAACACCCTGGCCTCTTTTCTACCAGTCCGATTTATTTGTTCATGGGCGGGCCGCATGAAGCAATTTTGCAGGTGAGTTTGAAACCGGATTTTCACATAGACATTGATCAGTTCAAAGACGATTTCCGAAAGATGATGTCAGAGAAGTTGCCTGGTATCAAAGTGTCGTTTGAGCCGATCGCACTTACTGAAAGAATTCTTGCTCAGGGTGCAGCTACCCCTGTGGAGATACGGATTGCCAGCCGGAACAAAAAGAACAACGAGCGTATGGCCCAGCAGTTGGTTGAGAAACTGAAGGTCATTCCCTATATGCGCGATGTACAGATTGCTCAGTCGATCCGTTATCCGTCTTTGAAGATAGAAATCGATCGGCTGCGTGCGGCACAACTTGGCGTGGATGTAACCGATATTTCCCGCTCACTGGTAGCCTCTACGTCTTCTTCAAGATACACCGATAAGAACGTATGGCTGGATGAAGTTTCGGGGCTAAGCTATGGTGTACAGGTGCAGGTACCCGAGAATCAGATGAACTCTTTAGATGATCTGGCTGAAATCCCGGTTCAGCGCAACAATGCGCGACCTGTGTTGAGCGATGTAGCCACATTCACCTATGATACAACCTACGGCAGAAATGATGACCTTGGCGCAGTTCCGATTGTAACTGTTACTGCCAACCTCCATGAAATGGATCTGGGCACAGCTACTGATGAGGTGAATAGGGTGATTGCGTCGCTGGGTGAATTGCCACGGGGCATGGTCATTGAGCCAACTGGTTTGGGCCTTGTACTTGGAGAAACACTGGATAGCCTTCAATCCGGTCTCATTGTTGCAGTTGTGGTTATCTTCCTGATGCTCGCGGCTAACTTTCAGTCATTTAAAGTTTCGCTGGTCATCCTCGCAACAGTCCCCGCCGTAATTTCCGGAGCGTTGATTTCGCTGTTTATCACAGGGTCAACATTGAACCTGCAGTCGTACATGGGTATTATCATGTCTGTAGGTGTGTCTATAGCCAACGCCGTATTATTGATTACAAATGCGGAAGAACTGCGCAAGCACAATGGTGACGCACTATTGTCGGCACGTGAAGCAGCGGCTCTTCGTTTGCGCCCTATTTTGATGACGAGCGTGGCGATGATTACCGGTATGATGCCGATGGCTATCGGACACGGAGAGGGCGGCGATCAGGCAGCACCACTCGCGCGCGCTGTTATTGGAGGATTGTTCTTCTCCACATTCGCCGTTATCATCCTGCTGCCGCTCGTGTTCGCGTGGGTGCAGGAGAAGACCTCGACGGTATCCGTGTCGCTGGATCCTGAAGACAAGGAGAGCAAGTTTTATGTTGAATAGTTTTGCAGATTCCGGCAATAGAGGAGTGGCATAAACAAATAGCCATCGCTGACCGAAATGCAATGGCGAAGAGTATTACAAGGAAACGATCATAGATTTTGATCTTTATATGAACGATAGAAATACAAAAGGAAACCAGCATGCGTGTATTGATTCCGTTGCATGGAGCAGTATTGCCCATTCGCTGACTGGTTGGCTGCGGTTCCCGGCGATGTGCCTTGTCGTTATTTCCGTGCCTATGGCCTGTTCAAAGAAGGAGGAGGCACCGCAAAGTAAAGCCACACCCAAGCTTGAAACCTTTAACCTGCAAAAGGAGCTGTTTAGTACCGAGCTAAGTGTACCAGGTGAATTGATATCCTATCAGCAGGTCGATCTTTATGCGCGCGAGACCTCTTTTGTGAAGAAGCTTTTCGTTGATGTGGGATCAGAAGTAAAACAAGGTGACATGCTTATATCAATGGAAGCGCCCGAGATCAACTCCCGTCTCTCAGGTGCTGAATCGCGCTATAAGTCGCAGGAAGCGATCTACACAGCCAGCAAGGCAACGTATGATCGTCTTCTCGAAACGAGCAAAACGCCGGGCACAGTGTCGCAGAACGATCTCGATCAGGCAAAGGCCCGTATGAATGCGGATCTTGCGCAGTTGGAGTCTTCGAAGGCTTCGTTTCAGGAAGTAGGCGCCAATCTCCGTTACCTGGAGATCCGCGCTCCATTCTCTGGAGTGGTAAGTGCTCGTAATGTAAACCTGGGCGCCTACGTAGGACCAACGGGGAAAGGTTCTGAATTTCCCTTATTGACTTTGCAGGAGCAGCGCCGTTTGCGTCTCGTGGTGTCAGTTCCTGAAGCCTATACTTCGTTCTTCAGGCAAGGAGACTCTGTACAGTTCAAAGTGAAGGCCAGGGCAACGGAAGTATTCCATGCAACGATCAAACGTCACGCAGGCGCACTTGATACGAAGCTACGGTCCGAACGTGTCGAAATGGATGTCGACAATTCCACGGGTAGACTCTTACCGGGGATGATTGCCGAAGTTTCAATACCGTTAAAAGCAGCGGACAGTACATTCGTTGTTCCGGTGACGTCCATTGTGAACTCAGCTGAAGGAGTGTTTGTCCTGAAAGTTCAGGGCGACACTGTTAACTGGGTCACCGTACGGCCTGGCAGGACCATGAATGGTCGTTCAGAAATTTTCGGCAACCTGCGCATAGGGGATGAGTTGGTCAAGACCGCCAGTGAGGAGGTAAGAAAAGGTAGCCGCGCGAGGTAGGGTTCCTGTAGCTTATTCACTTTTTAAAAGATGGATAAATCCGATTCCGATCCATTCTTCGAGCAATCGACTCCCGGTCACATCGATGTTCCTGTGACCAGCCATAACCCTTTCCCCTATCAGCCCTCCACGCGCGATCCGTTGGGGAGTTTTGTCGTTCTTTTTTGTTCAGGGTATTGGGTTTGCATCCTGGGCCAGCCGTATTCCCGATATCAAGCGAACACTTTCTCTTAGTGATGCAGGACTTGGTTCGGTGCTGTTTGCACTTCCGGCCGGTTCTATCATAGGACTGCCATTCGCTGGTTTTCTGGTGACTCGTTTCGGTAGCAAGAGAGTCGTTTCACTCGCTGCCATTCTATACGCATTAACACTCGTTGCTATTGGCTTCAGTGCCACCACATGGCAGCTCGTAATTGGTCTTCTTGTTTTTGGTACCTGTGGAAATCTAGTTAACATCGCTATCAATACACAAGCAATTGGCGTTGAGGAGATGTACAAGAAATCGATCATGGCTTCTTTTCATGGCGCATGGAGTCTTGCCGGATTTAGTGGTGCTGCTATTGGCGGTGCTATGGTCTCTGCAGAGATTACTCCTGGTTATCATTTTGCATTTGTCTCCTGCTTCGCGATCGTGACCGTAATTGTGGGGCAGTCATTTTTGCTTCGTTCAAAAGTTTCGGGCGATGACCATCCACTGTTTGCTTTCCCGGATGGACCATTAATGCGCCTTGGTGTTATCGGTTTCTGCGGCATGGCTTGTGAAGGCGCAATGTTTGACTGGAGTGGAGTCTATTTTCAAACAGTTGTGCTGGCTCCGGCAACACTCGTTACCCTTGGATACATCGTCTTCATGTGTGCCATGGCTGCCGGGAGATTCACGGGTGATTGGCTCGTGAACCAAATAGGGAGAAAGAAGATGATACAGCTCAGCGGATTGCTAATCACGCTTGGTCTAAGCGCATCTGTTGCATTCCCTTCTCTTGTCCCTGCGACGATTGGTTTTCTTCTGGTAGGATTTGGAGTATCATCAATTGTACCCCTCATATACAGTGCTGCCGGCAAGTCGCAGACGCTTAGCCCTGGAATGGCACTTGCTGCTGTATCAACCATCAGTTTCTTTGGATTCCTGTTAGGTCCTCCGGTAATCGGATTCATTGCCGAGGCGGCAAACCTGCGCTATTCGTATGCGCTGATCGCAGTGCTGGGATTGAGTACAGCTTTGCTGGCAGGAAGAGCCAGGTTGTAACAAGCCTTGACAACAGACAAACGTGCACGCCGTAGGCCATAATCCGTTAGCTCGGCTGATCTGGTGCCGATGGGTTTGCCCGATTGAATTTTTCTATCTTTACATCAAAAGCAGCACTTGTACCAAAGCCTTTTTAAGCCACTCTTCGATCGCTTCTGCGCGTTCATTCTCCTCGTCATAACGTCACCTGTTATTGCCATTGTGGCCGCCATTCTATACGTAGCAAACCGGGGTAAGATATGGTTCATGCAGGATCGGCCCGGAAAAGATGGCGTGGTCTTCACCGTCGTCAAGTTCAGAACAATGACCGATGAGCGCGATGTTCATGGTAACCTTCTTCCGGATAAAGAACGGCTGACTGCGGTAGGCAAGTTCATACGCAAAACATCACTGGACGAGCTTCCACAACTGTTCAATGTGTTGCGCGGCGACATGTCGTTTGTTGGACCCCGGCCCTTGCTCGTTGAATACCTCGCTTTATATAACCCCGAGCAGCTCAGACGACATCATGTGAAACCTGGAATTACCGGATGGGCCCAGGTGAACGGACGGAATACAGTATTATGGCCACAGCGTTTCGCCTATGATGTCTGGTATGTAGATCACATCTCACTATGGCTGGACATCAGGATCTTGTTTCTGACGGTGCTGAAAGTGTTAAAGGCCGATGGTATTAGCAGTGAAACTTCTGTAACGATGGAGAAATTTAATGGAAACAACTAAAACGATACTTGTTGGTGGCGGCCAGCACGCGCAGGTCGTATTGGACTGCTTGCTGGCATCTGGTGTGGACGTCATTGCCATCTTTGATCCAGCCAGGACTGGCAGTCTGTTTGGCGTTTCTCATCATGGAGAATACAATCCTTCCTTCGATGTCACCGCACGTGCGATAGTGGCGATCGGCGACAATGCAACGAGAAAGAGAGCCAGCTCAAAGGTGTCTCACGCATTTACGAATGCAATTCATCACTCGGTGTTAATTTCCCCGTCCGTTTCGGTTGGAGCGGGTAATATGATCCTGCACGGCGTCATTATCCAGGCGCTGGCAAAGATCGGCAACCACACGATCATTAATACGGGAGCAAGGGTTGATCACGACTGTGTGATAGGGGATTTTGTACACATCGCACCGGGAGCTATTTTGTGCGGTAGCGTTACCGTTGGAGAAGGAACATTGATTGGCGCGGGCTCTACGGTTGCGCCCGGCACAAAGGTCGGAAGCTGGGCACTCGTTGGCGCGGGGGCAGTTATCGTCGACGATGTTCCCGACAATGCAGTGGTGGTTGGAAATCCTGGACGCATAATAAAGTATACAACATCTAAATAGGTGCCCAGGTATGAAAGACAAAATCCTGATCTATGGTGCGGGGGGACTCGGCCGCGAGGTATTATCACTTCTTCGTGCAATAGAATCGTTCGACGTAATCGGATTCCTTGATGACAGTGTGCAGCGTGGGACGGAGATAAAAGGATTAAAAGTTTTGGGAGGTGAAGAAGTGTTGCATGGTTTCGACGGGAAAGTAAATGTTGTACTTGCCTTCGGCGATCCAATTTTGAAGTCAATGCGGGCAAAGCGTCTGGACAACCGGTACCTTCAATATCCCGCGATCGTTCACCCTTCGGCGATTATCCAGGATCCTGGTTCGATCAGTCTCGGTAGTGGATGCGTTATCGGCGCAGGGAGCATTCTCACTACTGATATTCAGGTTGGCGAACATACGCTGGTGAATATTAACTGTACTATTGGACACGATTCGAGAATCGGACGATGTTCTTCTTTGATGCCAGGTGTTAATGTGTCAGGCGACGTAGTGATCGGTAATGAAGTGCTCATTGGGTCCGGTGCAGCGCTCATCAATCGTATAATTGTTGGTGATCGTGCAACGGTTGGAATGGGCGCTGTGGTATTGCAGGATGTTGCCGCCGGCCTGGTGGTAGCCGGTGTTCCTGCCAGACCATTGCGACGGGATGGCTAGGACCTTCCGAAAAACTCCTGCAGCTCCCATTTATCTGAAACTGCGTTATCCAACTGGTCTGCCAGTAAATTTAACTGTAAATTTACGTCAACTGAATCCGGCAAAGCCCGCAACAATATCACAGCTGATGATGTTGTCGGTTAACGATAATTCTGAAATCAAGTATCAGTTATCTTCTGAGGATTATGCGCGCTACTCTTCGTGAGTTTTTACCGACTATCATCTTCCTGGGAAAGTTTCTCGGGATTTTCCTTGTGCTCAGCGTCATATACGGCGCCTATGTTACGTCGTTTGAACCTGGACCGGACTCTGCAACGAGTATTGTTGCACGCCACACGTCCAGCGCCCTTGGTGTTTGTGGATGGAATACTTCCGCCATTGACAACACCCGTAAACCAACCACTGAAATTGCTTATAACAGCAGAAATGTTCTGTCTATTTACGAAGGATGTAACGGCATAAATGTGATGATCATATTTGTCGCTTTCCTCCTGGCTTTCGGACCCGTGAACAAACGGCTCTTATGGTATATCCCGTTAGGAATATTGATACTCCACGTCTGCAACCTGTTTCGCATTACTGCGTTGTTCTGGGTGTCACTGAACAAGCCTGACTTCATGTATTTTCTGCACAAATACCTGTTCACGGCAGCGCTATACGTTGTGACGTTCGCGCTGTGGGTTATTTGGGTACGTATGTACTTGCGACTTAAGACGGTTAAAGCTTAAGCGTCCAATGGTCGAGTTGTGGAGTGATGAAATATGATAAGCCTGACCGACGGCAAGTTTAAATGACTGACACGAGAGAATCAAAGTGTGATAGCTGACAATGAAGCGTAGAGTTGTGATTGGGGTTTTGTGTTGCCTTGGCCTGTTGATGGTTTTTTTGTTCCAACGTATTGATGTCGCGGGCTCAATTGGAATAGGTGACTCGGGAATCGGACGCTTTATAGTGAACCGCACAATAAGATTTCTCATCAATGACGCCTTCGCGATTGGTTTGATTTATGCACTTTTTGCAACGAGAAAGTATGTCATGTTTGCCATCTACGTGCAGCTGTTTGGCGTTGTCGCTTTTCTGATTCCTTACTTTGCGCTGAAAGTATGTTTCCCTTCTTACAATGGACCTTATCTCAACTTTCTTCATCGGTTGATACTTAATCCTACTCTTTTACTCCTTCTTATTCCGGCATTCTACTATCAGAAATATGTTGTCGAAAACAATGTGAAAGCCGATTGAACTTTCATTTGAGGACCACGTCTGAGCAAAATCCCGAAATCGCGCCGTCCGAAGTCTTTATTCGAGCTTATTCGTAGTTTAGAGCAAGATTTTTATGCACTATGGACAAGCGAATACTAACTCAAGGCTCCCTCTTACAACTGCCCGACAGTGTAGAACTCAGAGCCGGCAGACTCAGTGTGCTTTATGAGTCGGGATTTATCCGTTACATACGCAACGGCGAGCACGAAATCGTTCGGATGATCAATCATTATGTTCGTGATCATAACTGGACTACGATTCCGATGCATATCCATTCGGAGCAGGTGAGCAAATCCAATGACTCATTCCGGATCGAATACGCAGCGTCAATAAAACACAATGAGATTGATTTCTCCTGGAAGTGCGCTATCACGGGCAACTCAGATGAAACCATCTTGTTTACCATCGACGGAGAGTCGCACAGCGAATTCAAAAAGAACAGACTCGGTTTTACGGTCTTGTTGCCAACAGAGCAATTGTTGGGGCAAACATGTCGTGTTACGCATCCGGACGACATGACTAAAGAATACTTGTTTCCTGATGCCATAAGTCCTCATCAGCCTTTCATCGACATACAATCCATGTCCTGGTCACCTGCCTCGGGACTTGCAGGCGGCGATTACTTTCGGAGGAGACATCTTCGAAATGGAAGACCAGCGAAATTGGATGGACGCATCGCACAAAGTATACTGCACACCGCTCGCATTGGGCTTTCCGAAAACGATAGGGAAGGGGGATAGAATATCCCAGTCAGTACACTTGAAAGTTTTTGGGGATCTGCATGAACAGTCCGCCAACGCGGATGCAGTAACATTCTCTGTAGAAAGCCTCAAGGGCAGTAAACTACCCCGGGTAGGCATTCCATTGTCAGATGTAGTGCTAAGCAAGTTTCATATTGAAAGGATTAACGCACTAAGCCCCGATTTTATCAGTGTCGTGGTTCGGAGTCTGACTGACATCGAGCGTATACCCATCGCGTTACAGTTCGGACTTCCCCTGGAGATTGCATTGTTCCCTGTTGGACTTTCAGCCGAAGAAATCGCTTTGGCGCTGAAGCCTTACGCTTCTCATATATCGCAGCTGATGGTGTTGGTTGAAGGCAAACGATCGGCAGATGGAGCGTTCGTTGAATCCTTCTTACCATCGCTCCGAAAACATTTACCTAAGACATTAATTGGAAGTGGAACGGATGCATTCTTCACTGAGTTGAATCGAAACCCAACACCTGCACATTCGCTTGATTTCCTGTCATTTTCCGTAAATCCTCAGACGCACGCAAGCGACCTTCGTACTATGACGGAGAACCTGGTAGCGCATAGGGACGTCGTTGAGTCTTGCAGGAAATTATCGGGAGGACGCGGTGTTCGCGTCGGACCCGTTACTTTAAAAATGCGCTGGAACCCCGACGCCACTTCAGCTGAAGCATTACCGGCAGGCTCAATCCCTGCAAACGTTGATAGCCGACAGCCATCATTGTATGCTGCGGGATGGACGTTGGGCAGCCTCAAGTATCTCACCGAGGCCGGCGCAGATATGGTAACTTATTATGAGATGGTTGGTTGGCGAGGGCTGATGTCGCATCCGGACCAGGTCTGGCCAGGAGCGTTTAACGTAGGAGATGGTCAGCTTTATCCGGTATACGTCATGCTTCGCTTACTACTTTCACAGCGCGGCGCTGCAGTGCTTCCGTTAAGGAGTAGTGAACCGTTGCTGATGGATGGAATGGCATTTCGAAATGATGATGAGACAATGATGGTGGTGCTGGCCAACTATACCCGGGCATCATTACTGGTAACAATGCCGACTGGATTCCAGGCATCGGCAATTCGGATCGTTGGCAGTGACAACATTGACAATGTGCTGACACACCCCAATGACGCCGTCCCTGCAGGAAAGTTTAGTTCCGATAGGTTTGAGATTCCGGCTTTTGGATTTGTGATCATCGAAGGAGGGCAGTAGCATTAAAAAGGTGACGCCCCGGCGCAGTTGGAACTGTAACCGGGGCGTCAAACTCTTATCTCCTATTCCAAAATGGAACCTTCTAAAGGTGAAGGAAAAAGAGTAGGTCTTTTTGTTAACTTAACTTCTTCAGCTGGTATTAATACGCACGTTGCCTTTTCAAGGTTGCGCAGAATCAAACAATATTGAATTTGTTGTCTTTATCGGGCTACTTTCTCTAATGGTGCAACACTGAAGTGAAGTAATTCGGTATGCCTGATCACGGAGATATCTACCATCTTCAGAATATCACGCGATGTCAGTTCGCGAAACAATTCGTGCGTGTTGTTCACCTGCTTGCCATTGAAGTTTAGAATGATGTCTCCTTCCTGCAATTGTGATCGGGATGCCGGTGAGTCAGATTCAATCTTAGTAACGAACAAACCTCGCTTGTTGGCAAGATTGTAGTGACTACGGATTCGCGCGTTCACCTGGACCTCCTGTAACATTAGTCCGAGATAAGCCTTAAATACCTTTCCGTTGCTGATCAACTGTCTGGCAATTTCCTTCGCAGTGTTTATGTCCACAGAAAAGCTCAGTCCTTGTGCGCCCTGAATCACTGCCGTGTTAACACCGATAACCTCGCCATCGGTATTGATCATAGGGCCGCCCGAATTTCCTGGATTCAATGCAGCATCGCTTTGAATCACATTGTCGACCAACCGGCCAGATTGTGTTTGCAACGTTCGGCCAAGTGCGCTTATCACCCCCGTTGTAACGGTGTGCTGATACCCATAGGGATTTCCGATAGCAATGACGAACTGGCCAATTTGAAGTTGGGATGCATCACCCAACTTTGCTACAGAGTATCCTTCGGCATAAATTTTTAGAATAGCCAGATCAGTGTCTGGATCTTTGCCGATTAAAGTTGCTTCGATTTCATTTTCATTGAGCAAGCTCACCATGATCTTCTCGGCGCCCTCGACAACATGGCAGTTGGTGAAGATCAAACCGTCAGACGAGAAAATGAAACCGGACCCTGAACCGGCAGGTCGAAGTTTACCCTGCACAGTCTTGTAAACATCGATTTTGACTACGGCATTCTTGGTTTTATCGACCGCGCCGATGATCATAGTTGAAAAGCTGTCCATAATTAATTCTCCATTTGAGTGCTGGCGCTCAAATGCACGACCAAAGTGGAAATGTGCAATTATGGCAGAAAGGGTTCCTGGCACCATCGCCAAGCCATGAACAGTCCGGCGCCCGAAGGCAGATACTCAATTGCAACGGCGCCGGTCATAAACGACATCATAAGCATTGAATTGACGGGCGATCTACGGCATCAACGACAAGGTTTGCACTCGCGTTCATCATTGGAAATTGCCGTTTGTCATAATTTTTTGATTTATGAACCACCCAAATTACCAGTCGGAACACCTGGTTGGCTGGTGATCCGGGCGTTCTGAAAGTACCGCCTGATACGGTATATCATTGTAGTTCTTTTTTTGATACTGTGGGTCATTTGTAGCCCAATGTTGCTTCAAAACATTAAAAAATCTCATTTGTATGGCTAAAAAAATGACCTGTCTGTTAACTTTTTTTAAAATTTTATCGATGCATGGCTTCTTGTTGAAGCATTCGGTTTTTGGCGAAGCGCAATCGGTGTAAGTCGGTGTGTGTTTGCGCACACAAGGTTAGTGTGTGCGCAGACTAAACCATAACGGTCTTGCATTTAGTATTCGGTCCGGTTAGTTTGGTAACGGAATAAACTGATGGCAAAGTTTAGATCCGCGAAATAATAAACTAACAAACCCAATCAACACATGAAAAAATGTCTACCTAAGCTCATTGTGTTGCTCTTGCTGTGCAGTGCGTCGGCCATGGCGCAAACAGTAACAGGAAGAGTCACCTCAGGAGATGATGGTTCGCCATTACCGGGAGTCTCGGTAATCGTGAAAAGTTCTACGATCGGAACGACGACTGATGCGGCTGGCCGCTATTCAATCAACGTTCCCGACGGAAACGCAATCTTAGTCGTTTCATTTATCGGATTTGCAACCCAGGAGATCACGGTTGGTACCCAAACCAATATTGATGTCACACTCTCGGAAGATGCAACCCAGCTGAGTGAAGTCGTCGTGACTGCGTTAGGTGTTCCTCGTGAAGCGAAAACACTGGTGTATGCGACTCAGACAGTTAAGGCCTCTGAGTTAACTGAACTCAGGGATCCAAACAACGTCTTGAACAGCCTTCAGGGTAAGGTTGCTAACGTTCAGGTAAACCAGGGATCTGGTGGACCTGGTAGCGGTGCGAGAATTGTTCTCCGCGGTAACCGTTCTATTCAGGGAAGTAACAATGCCCTGATCGTTATCGATGGCGTGCCAATTAACAACAGCACACGCAGCATTCCCGGAAGCGACTTTGGAGGTATCCAAAGTTCAGATGGTGCTTCTAACGTGAACCCCGACGATATCGAGTCGATCACTGTTCTTCGTGGCCCATCTGCGGCCGCGCTTTACGGTAGCCAGGCTGGTAACGGTGTATTGGTAATTTCTACTAAGAAGGGTACCAAGGACAATAAAGTTACTGTTAACATCAACTCTGGTGTAACTGCTGAAAAAGCTTTTCAGGTGCCTGACGTGCAGAACACCTACGGACAGGGTATCGATGGTGCACTCAGCACTACTGTTGGTGATAGCTGGGGCGCGCGTATGACCGGTCAGGCGTACACCAACCATCTTGGTGAGAGCGCATCATACAGCAGCCAGTCAAATAACATCAAGGATTTCTTCCGCACTGGTGTGAGCCTTAACAACTCTATCGGATTACAGGGTGGTGGCGAGAAAGTTCAAACCTATCTCGGCTATACGAACAACGTCGTGAAGGGTATCGTTCCAAACAACGACATGGTTCGCCATAACGTAACGCTGCGCATGTCATCACAGATCTCCAAGAAGATCTCGACAGACGCGAAGGTTACCTACATCCATCAGGAAATTACAGGAAGACCTCGCACAGGTGAGGAAAACTCTCCTGCTATGGATATGTATCAGACTCCCCGCAGCATTTCAATTGATGACGTGAAGAAGTTTGAGACTACGAATAGTGTTGGTTTGCCAGTGCCTACACCATGGCCTGCTACTCTTTCATCCATCTACCAGAACCCATACTGGATGATTTACAGAACGAGTCTCGATGAAGATCGTGATCGTCTGATTGGCTTCCTTACTGCTACTTACCAGATCAACGACTGGCTGGGAGTAACGGGACGTGCCAACCTCGACAAGACGATGGATCAAACCCGAAACAGCAACTCAGTTGGTACTATCCTCTGGGCATCACAGCCTGGTGGTTATTTCCAAAAGATCAATGGCGACATCACGCAGCAATGGTATGACGCGGCTATCCACGGTGATAAGAAGTTGTCAGACGACCTGCGACTGAATTTCAGAGCAGGGGGTATCTTCCAGGATATCTATATGGAAACAGACGCGATGACAGCGAACGGACTTAATGTAAACAACATGTTTGCCTTGAACTTCGCTACAGCTCCATCTGTCCAGACAGACATTACACAGGTGCGTACGCAGTCTGTGTTTGCAACAGCCAATCTCGGTTGGAAGGAAGCCATTTTCTTAGAAGGTAGCTTCCGTAATGAGTGGGCTTCAACATTGCCTTCGCCTTACAACTTCCCTTACTACTCAGTGGGTATTTCTGGAATCATTTCAGATCTCGTGCAGCTTCCTGCCGCTATCTCTTTCCTGAAAGCGAATGCCAGCTATGCTGAGGTGGGTAACGGTGGTCAGCCACAACTCCGCTTCCAGACGTTCGACTATTCACAAGGTGCAGGAAACGGATTCATCAGCCGCAGTCCAACGCAAGCTATCCCTGGCCTGAAGCCTGAGGTTGTAAACAGCCTTGAATTCGGTATCGACGCAAGATTCTACGAAAACCGTTTGGGATTTGCAGCTACTTACTACAAGAGTCATTCAAAGAACCAGCTGCTGAATATTGCACAACCAGTGGCAACGGGCTTCTCTAACAAGTATGTGAACGCGGGTGATATTCAAAATCAGGGTATTGAACTCATTGTTAACGCTACTCCGATTACCAATGGCGATTTCAATTGGGATCTTGCTTTCAACTTCGGTTTGAACAGAAACAAGGTTATTGAGCTGTTGCCTAACAACCCGGATCAGATCTTCTATCTGGGTGGAACGAATGCGCGTTCAGCTGTACCGGTTATCAGAACTGGTGGAAGCTATGGCGAAATGCTGGGCTACCAGTGGCAGAAAGACGCCAACGGCAACTACGTTGTCAACGGAACTACTGGTCTGCCTGTCGCTACCACGGAACTTGAAAAATCATCTTTAGGTAATTTCAATCCTAAGGCATTGCTTGGATTGTCAAACACCTTTACATACAAGGGATTTTCACTTCGCTTACAGGTTGATGGCAGAGTAGGTGGTATAATTGTAGATGGTACAGAAATGAACCTGGCCTACAACGGTATCACTAAGGCAACTGAAGCACACCGTGAAGAAGGCTGGAGCCTCGGTGGTGTAGATGCCAATGGTGCAGCAGTTAACAAAACAGTTACTGCGCAACAATTCTGGAGTGCGGGACAAAGTTCAACCAGCGGTAAGCGTTACGGCGTAGGTGAATTCTTCACTTATGACGCAACTAACTTCCGCGTCCGTGAGCTTTCGATTGGCTACAAGATCCCTGTGCCTTCAAACTTCTTTATCAAGTCCGCTCGGTTCTCGGTGGTAGCACGCAACCTGGCATGGTTGTATCGCGGTTCATCGGTCCTCAACATCCCAGGTTTGGGAACACGCAAGTTGCAGATCGACCCAGACATGAGCTTGGGTAACGGTAACTATCAGGGTGTGCAATACGGATCTTTGCCTTCAACCCGAAGCATCGGATGCAACCTCAGTCTCACCTTCTAATGCAGTAGACATGAAAAAAGTTAATATAATAACACAACACTATAAGCGCTTCCTGGCCGGCTTCTGCGCCGCCGCACTGATGGTTTCGTGTACCTCTGATTTCGATGAGATTAACAGGAACCCTACGTCCCTGTCATCACTCGATGAATCGCAGCTGCCTTTCCTTTTCTCAAAGGCATTGTCAAGTGGTACAAACAGCCAGTGGAACTACCAGGTTGCACAGAACCTGTTCTCTGATCAGTATGCGCAATATTTTGCGTGTACCGCTTCATCATTTGGATCCGATCGTCTCGTGATCAATCAGAACTGGGTAGGAGCAGCATTCAACCCGATCTACACAGACGTGGTTCCTCAATTGCAGACCATCTTCGAACAAATGGATCCTGCATCACCTGAGTATGCGATCGCCAACATCTGGTGGGTGTTCGCTTTTCACCGAGTAACTGATTACTGGGGACCTATCCCTTACTCTCAGGCTGGTATTTCAGGTGAGACCGTGCCTTACGATAAGCAGTCGGATATTTACAACGACTTCTTTACGCGCCTGGCAGCTGCCAATGCAACTCTGAAAGCAACTTCAGCTACTTCTGCATACGGTGGTTCTTTCGATCTGATTTACCACGGTGACATCAGCAAATGGATCAAGTTTGGCAACACACTAAGACTTCGTCTGGCCATGAGGATATCAGCAGTTGATGCTGCTCGTGCCAAGACAGAAGCTGAAGCTGCAGTAGCAGCGGGTGTTTTCACTGCAAGTCCTGATGACGATGCATTGGTAGATCGCAGTGTTAATGGTGGCGATGGTAACGGATTGTCGATCATGCAGTGGAACGAGTTCCGAATGACAGCTTCTATGGAGTCTGTGCTGAAGGGCTACAATGATCCTCGTATGAAGGAATACTACATGCCTACAAAGGCCAGCTCTGATGCAAATGCAGCCGATCCCAGCAAGCCGCTCGAATGGAATGGCGTACGCAATGGTTTGACAGCAAGCCAAATGAACATAGCATCCAACCTGCCTGGTAACAATTCGCAGCAGGGTCCACGTTGGACACCATCATCACTCGGTCTTGCCGGTGGTGTGTCTAACCCGCTCACTACACGCCAGAACGTGATGGCAACAGCCGAAGCATACTTCCTTCGTGCAGAAGGCGTAATGAAGGGCTGGAACATGGGCGGTGGAACTGCTAAGCAGTACTACGAAGATGGTATCAAGCACTCATTCCTTCAGTGGGGAGTTGGCGATGCTGCAGCGTATACTCAAGGCACAAGCCTGCCGGTTGCTCCTGGCGATGCGTTAAGCTCACCTCCAATGACCAACATACCGGTATTGTTTGGAGCGTCTGCCGCTGTACAGGAAGAGCAGATAGCGACACAGAAATGGATCGCCCTTTTCCCTGATGGCTATGAAGGTTGGGCTGACTACAGAAGAAGTCACAAGGTAAAACTTTACCCTGCGGCTAACTCTGATAATCCGCTGATCACTGATCCTTCAACACAGTGGTTGCGTCGTATTCCATTCCTGGTATCGGAAACTCAAACCAACGGTCCTGCGGTTGAACAAGCTAAGACGCTGTTGGGAGGTCCTGACAATACTCAAACTCCACTCTGGTGGGATAAGAATTAATTGGGTTTCGGGAACTGTGCATCGGCCAGATTTGAGAGCATAAAAGTTCGAAGATTAAGGCACTGAGCATAAGCCCGAGTTAGTTGTGAATTCGTAAGTAGTGTTTCCATTGGGCCCTCCGATTCGTCGGGGTGGCCCTTTGGTTTTCTTAGGGATAATTGATGATTTGCACCTCAGCCGCCGTATATTGGTTCGGTCAAGTATGGCTTGAATTATAATAGTGAATAAGATGACTCGAACAAGAGTTTACAAAGGAAGTGCCGACCTATTGTGTGTCGTAACCGCGATCGCAGTATTGTTGTTAGCGTCTTCATGTCGCAAGGGAGATAAGGAGGCAACCGAACCTGCAAAGACTGTAGTTACTAACACGTTGTTCGAAGAGGTTTTGCCGGCGTCATCGGGAATTACGTTTGCCAATACTGTCGTGCAAAGAGGATCGGAGAACGTTTTAAACTACCCGTATTATTTTAACGGTGGAGGAGTGGCCGTAGGAGACATTAATAACGATGGATTAGCAGACGTGTTTTTTACCGGAAATCAAGTGCCCAACAAGCTTTATCTCAATAAGGGAAATTTTAAGTTTGAAGACATTTCGGATAGGGCAGGAGTTGTAAATTTTCAGGGTTGGCGGACTGGCGTGACGATGGCAGACTTCAACCAGGACGGCTTCCTGGATATCTACGTGTGCCGATCTGCTGCGAATGATTCAACGTTACGTCGTAACTTGTTGTTTGTTAACAATGGCAACCTGACGTTTACCGAACGCGCGGCCGAATTCGGCATCGATGACACATCTTACTCCACGCAGGCAGCGTTCTTTGATTATGACAAGGACAATGATCTCGACTTGTTTGTCCTCAATCATTCTCTTCCGCAGTATGCAGGATTCAACAATATGCTGGTCAATAACAAAAAGAAGAAAGCGGCGGCATTTCACAGTAAGCTGTATCGCAATGACGGTGGCAAGTTTCGCGACGTCTCAGATAAAGCAGGCCTGACCAACAATGTACTTAGCTTCGGACTTGGCATAGCGATATCGGATTTGAACGGAGACGGATGGCCGGATGTATACGTCTCGAATGACTTTAACGAAGAGGACTACTTCTATCTGAACAATGGTGATGGAACATTTCGCGAATCGGTGCGCGATGCCATGGGCCACGTTTCATTGTTTTCTATGGGATCGGATGTTGCTGACATCAACAACGATGGTCTCCCTGACATTTTTACTGCCGACATGCTCCCTGAATCCAACGAGCGAATCAAGTTGTCATCAGGAGACGACAACTATGACAAGTACAACATACTCGTGCATGCCGGATTTCACCATCAAACCATGCGCAATATGTTACAGCTGAACAACGGCGATGGTACTTTTTCGGAGATTGGGCAACTCGCCGGCGTTTCAAGTACAGACTGGAGTTGGGCGCCGCTTTTTGCTGACTTTGATAACGATGGATGGAAAGACCTGTATGTAAGTAACGGTTATGAAAAGGATTACACCAACATGCAGTTCCTCAAATTTACGGTTGACGAGCAGATGAAGTCGCAACAAACCGGCAAACCGTTAGACTTGCAGCAGATCATCAACCAGATGCCGGCCATTCAGGTTGGCAATGTAATCTTTCACAATCAGGGCAATCTCACGTTCTCAAATGCGAATGAGTCATGGGGAATCTCCAGGACATTTAAGTCCAACGGTGCAGCGACAGCAGATCTCGATAATGACGGAGACCTGGATCTGGTGATCAATACGATTAACGGACCGGCAACTATCTATCGAAACAATGGAGGAAAAGAACAGAAGCATTTCCTCACCGTTGATCTTCAAAAAGGGAATGGCAAAAAAGTAATTATAGGCACAAGGGCATATTTATACGCAAGTGGCCGCCAGCAGTATCTTGAGTTTTCACCTGCACGCGGATTTCAATCGGCGATGTATGTGCCATTGCACTTTGGACTGAGCAATTCCAAACACGTTGATTCGTTGCGCGTGATATGGCCGAATGGCAAGTCGCAGCTCTTTGTTGATCTGCCATCGGATACCACGTTGTATCCAAATCTTGATGATGCTCAGGAGCGCAGCGTTCGTAAGATTCGCACGAGTACAAGTCCCATGTACAAGGAGTCAGCAAGCCTGAACTGGAAACAGGTACCTGCTACCATAAACGACTTTAAACGTCAGTTGTTGTTGCCGAGGATGTATTCATACTCCGGACCGCGCATGGCAGCTGGTGACGTTAACGGCGATGGGAGGGAGGATCTTTACTTATGTGGTCCGAAGGGACAACCTGGTGCGCTTATGATTCAACAGGCAAACGGCAAATTCATTGAACTGAAAAACCAAAGCTTTGCTGCTGATCAGGATTATCAGGACGAAGACGCAACTTTTCTGGATGTAGATAAAGACGGAGACATCGACCTCTATGTGGCAAGCGGTGGCTACATGCACGAAGCCCCTCATGAATTGTTGCAGGACAGACTTTACATCAACGACGGTCGCGGCAATTTCAAGCGATCCACTACAGCTTTGCCCAAAGAAACTTTTGCGGCAGGATGTGTTGTTACGTTGGACGCTAATGGTGATGGAGCATCGGATATTTTTGTAGGCACAAGACTTACGCCGGGTAGCTATCCCGTGGCATCGCCCTCATTACTTTTAATGAATGATGGTAAAGGCGCGTTTCGTAATGCGACCGCTGAAGAGGCACCCTTTCTCAATTCACTTGGAATGGTATGCGACGCGGTAGTCACTGACGTAAACAAGGATGGTGAACAGGATCTCATTGTCGCTGGCGAATGGAGCGCCCCTAAAGTGTTTATCAGGTCAGGAAGGCGTTTTCAGGATGTGAGTTCGACGATGCTTCCTTCCAATCTCAGTGGTTGGTGGAACAGTTTAACAGCGGCAGACTTTGATGGGGATGGTGACATTGATCTCATTGCCGGCAATGCAGGTGCGAACAATCTTTACAATGCTTCGACGCAAACGCCAGTGACGCTGGTCTACAAGGATTTTAACAACGACGGACAAATTGACCCATTCCTGAACTACTTTATCGGTGGTAAATCCTGGCCCTATGCCAGTCGCGATGAGGCGCTAGGTCAGGTAGGCGCACTACGCCAACGCTTCCCTGACTACACAGGCTATTCACATGTCACGTTACAGGAAATATTCAGTCCAGAACAACTTAGTGGTGCCAACGAACTACGCGCAACTGAGCTAAGGACAATCTACCTCGAAAACAAGGGAGCAAAGTTCGAAGTCAAACAGCTCCCGGTCGAGGTACAGTTTGCCCCAGTTTATGCCACGGCCGCGCTGGACGCGGATGGAGATGGCGACCTTGATCTTATCCTGGCTGGCAACGAATCCAATACCCGCGTTCGCATTGGAAAATCGGATGCAAATTATGGAGTTCTGTTACGGAATGACGGCAAAGGGAATTTTACTTACGTTGGCCAGCCGGAAAGTGGCTTTCATGTGCGAGGTGATGTGCGCGACATTGCTATCCCGATTGTTGCCGGAAAGCAGCAGGTGATATTCAGCGCAACAGATAGTAAAGTTGTGGGATACGTCAGGAACTAGCACTCCAATTCGCAATTTGGGCTGATGCCGATACCTGAATTACATCGGCTGCCTTTGCATAGTAAGATTTACAGATGCCGGTATAGTTGGTCAGTAGTAATGATTTGACCACCGAGTCCAAGAATTTCATCTGACGCGCGGGCAAAACCTGAAGGATCAATAGGTCGCGTAGCATCGGCGATTACAAAGGTGTCAAAGTTTTCGCGAATGGAATCCTTTGCCGTAAAGGCCACGCAATAGTCGCCAGCAAGGCCGCAGACGAACACTTTTTTTACTTTGCGTTCGCGCAGGTACCCGGCAAGTCCGGTAGCCTTTCGCGCACCGTTATCATAAAATCCACTGTAACTGTCGATCTCAGTATCCATTCCTTTCCTGAAGATGGCCTCAACTCTGTTCATGGATAGCCCGGGATGGAATTCTGCTCCCGACGTCCCCTGTACACGATGGTCCGGCCACAGGACCTGATCAAGCCCATGAAGGTCGATATGTTCAAACGACTTCCTTCCCGGATGATTCGATGCAAAGCTCTTATGTCTTTGCGGATGCCAGTCCTGAGTCGCTACAACCAATCCAAATGATGGCTGCAACGTATTGGCTAGTGAAACTATAGCATCTCCGTCCGGCACGGCGAGACGGCCACCGGGCACGAAGTCATTTTGAATATCTACGAGAATCAATGCATTCATTGTCGTTGTGATTGAGCACAAGCTCCAGTCGGGATGTTAATATCTTGAGGCAGTTGCAGGAGCACCTGGGGGTAACTTATCTACTTTTATATTGGGCACGTAACCTGTTTCGTTCTTCCTTCAGATTCGCACCAATACCTACCTTGTAAATATGAGGATTGTAAAATCGCTTGAACTCCTTAGGAAGTCGTTTCAGTCGATCCTGGCTATACTTTGATATTTCGCCGAGCTCTATTGCTTCACCTGCAGTTCTTCCATTCTCCATCACCAGGTGAAGAAGAGGTTCGTTCGACATTGATGCAAGATCCAGAGACTTGTCAGGTTCGAACGGGTGATACATTGCCGTAGGTGCTGCCTCGTCATCGAAGCCCACGGCATCCGCCCCAAGAAACATTTCCCCCTCAGCAAAGAAACGGAATACCTGTTTGGCACCCGGCAATGTCGTTTCTTTTATGTTCTCGGAGAGTTTGATCCTCGGCTTACCATCCAGTTCCGAAAGTTTGTATACTCCATCCAACGCTGCGTCCGGTGGGCCGGTAACCAGACTGGTGCCAACGCCAAATACATCTATCGGTGCCTGCTGATCGATAAGGCTCTTGATCACGAATTCATCAAGTTGATTTGATGCTGTGATCTTAACATGATTCAATCCTGCTGCGTCCAGCATCTTTCTGGACTGAGTGGACAGGTAGGCCAGGTCGCCGCTATCCAGGCGAATACCTTGCAACTGATATCCTCGCTGCGCCATCTCTTGTGCTATCTTGATTGCATTGGGAATGCCCGATCGCAAAGTGTCGTATGTATCGACGAGCAAGACACAATTATCAGGACGGTGTTCGGCAAAGGCCTGAAACGCGCTGAGTTCATCTTCATAACCCTGCACAAATGCATGCGCCATGGTTCCGACGCAGTGAATGCCGAAATCTTTGGCGGCTTTTACGTTACTTGTTGCAGTAAATCCACCAACAATTGAAGCCCTCGTTGCGTGGTAGCCACCCAGGCCCTGGGCGCGTCTCAATCCAAAGTCACAGAGGGTGCGACCTGCGGCAACGGTATGCATACGCGCAGCCTTGGTGGCGATCAATGACTGAAAGTTAATAATGTTTAAGAGCAGGGTCTCGATAATCTGTGCCTCTATTACATCTCCCTCAACACGTAATACCGGTTCGTTTGGAAAAATCACTTCACCCTCACGCACGGAATAAATGTTACCCTTGAACTCAAAATCCCGAAGACTGTTAACAAACTTTCCGTCAAGTCCTATTGATTTCAGATAGTCAAGATCATCTGCAGTGAACCTGAATTCTTCCAGCATTTTCAGCACAGAATCCAGCCCGGCGAATATCACATAGCCACCGTCGAACGGCAGCTTTCGGAAGAAGTAGTCAAAGACTGCCTTTCTCTCATGTCTGCCAGTCAGGTAATAAACCTGTGACATGGTGAGCTGATATAAGTCTGTATAGGTGCCGGAAAGGAGAGGGTTCATGAACTTAAATATTCCGGAAGATAGAACAGATTGTGTTCGAAGGCAAAAGCTGATGAACTCACGATCTGCGAGATTCCCGATGGATCGCCCTCAAAAGTGACTTTCTTCCCTTCGCGTCACTCCGTACTTCCCAGATCATGATCCCGGAAGCTTTACTCATCGCCAGGCGGGTCTTCAGTTGTATGGTTGGAATACCATTGTAGTAAAGTGTCTTTCCTTCCGGAGTCTTCCATTCATCTGCTTCTTCGGCTCCCTTGAATGTCTCAACGATCTTCTTATAACCCATGCTAATCGCCGGCGAAGATAACTCGGGTCCGTATCCGTAACCGTAGAAGGGCACACCGAGTGTTATTTTACTGGCGGGTATTTTTCGTTCAATGCCGAAGTAGTTTAGATCATCCACCGCATGCGTATAAAGCGAATGCGGCCCTGGATTCTCTGGTCTCCAGGGCCCCGTGCGATCGTAGCTCATCACATTCATAAAGTCGTATTGAGCCAGCGCTTTGTCAGTGAACTGATCCTTATAGTAGATCGCGACGGCGGAAGTAATAAGCTTTTGTTTTGCGTGGAGTGCCGTTGCTAATTCAACAACGAAAGATTCATAGGTGTCGTGAATATCGCCGCCTTCCAGATCCACGTCTATGCCATCAAGATTGTAACGGGCGACAAGAGTCATGAGGCTGTCAATCAATTGGCCTCGTTTACCATCTGCGAGCAACCATTTGTATTGCGGCTGCTTGCTTCCTCCGCCGATCGAGAACAACACTTTAGTATTGTGTTTGTGTGCCTTGGCAACAAATTGTTTAAGTCCTGAAAAATCCTGCGTATACCTTCCGGTGGAATCTGGATTCACGAACCAAAGATTGATGTGCGTAAGATATTTTAGTTCCTTACGGCTGTATCCTGCGGTTGCTGATTTCAGATTGTAGTACCCGACGATTTTGAACGGTACATTTTGGCAATATGCAGATGAACACAGTAACGTGACGAGCACCACTGCGACGAAACACTTAAACATTGGAATGATCGTTTAGAAGAAATACACTAAAGCTTTAGACGGATGCCCACTTTGCTTAGCCATCCCGTTATAAATACGCAAAGTATGGCGAATAGAAACGACTTAAGAAGACCAATTCCTCCGATAAGCATGAATTCGGGCAAATGAACACCAAGAAAATTCGTCGTGGCATATGCGAAGTAAGGCATCAGATAGCAGAGTAATGTATCGGTACCTGCAGGTTTAATGAATGAAAACCATTTTGCTTTTCCATATACGTCGGCTATCCAGTAGACGGCTAGAAACGCAAGTATCGTAAACGCACTGCACAGAAAAAGCCATGCAGGAGTTGCCCCCAGTTTTGCCAGTCCCCAGTATGGTCTTGTAAGGACGGATAATAAAACCAGGCCTCCGGAAATACCAAGCAATACGAGCGTAAGTCCGCGGTCGTCTTGTTTGCTGCGGTAATGTCTGAAAATAAGAGCTGTGACGACACCGCCGAGAGAAAGTCCGGTGAGTGTACCTCCTAATATAGCGTCGGGAATGAAGTGAAGGAATTGCGGAAGGAGGCCTGCATGAGAAACCATGCTAAGTACAGCAAAGAATCCCCAGGCTATTGCGACGGTCATAAGGCGACTTCCGGCGAGTACAGTTATTATTCCGCTTGCAAAGTACGCCCATCCGATGAGTCCGAGGATACCCCACCATTGCGGCCCGAATGTGTGTAGCTCGGTACCTTCACCTCCACGATAAATGAAGGCAAGAGTAACCAGGGTAACAATACCTACGGCCTTCAACCCGTACACCAGTGCGCGCGATAAATCTTTGCGATAGCTATTCCAGATGAGAATGAATGAAATGCAGCAGAGCGTATTCCAGGCTAATCGTGGCAGGCCAGTAGCCTCTCCGTTAATATTTTCACCATTCACCAGGAACACACCCATCACAAGGAGTGCTATTGTACGGATGACAACGTGCAGGAGCAACTGATTTGTGGAATCTCCCTTTTTCTTTCGTGCATCTATTGCATAAGGCATGCTGAGTCCTACAATGAAAAGAAAAGCCGGGAACACGACATCGGCGAGGCCGATACCATCAACCCCACGCTCAACGTGCTCCAGCCACGCCGGGATACCGGAAAGCGACCAGAGATCATTTACGAAGATCATGAGTATCATGGTTAACGCGCGAACAAGATCTATGGCGGTGACCCGTTGCACGGTGGTCGATGAATGAACAGGAATTGATGCTGTGGGATGATTCATGGGTGAGGATATTTTAGTCGTGATCGAATGATCCTTGCTGCAGCTCGTGCGCGTATGGGCCTCGCAAAACGACCTATTAATTTCACGATAATAGGATTTCGAATCCACTGTGCACACTGTTTTTATTTGGCTGGTTGATTTCTTAGAGACACATCACACACGTTCGCATTTTAACAAGTTGAATGCGCACCATGACCCCCATCAACACGTGTAGAGCTGATATATTAGTAGTCTTGATTGCACCCGTATGAGCAGAAATAATAGCAGAACCTCCGCTTCCGTTTTTTTTCACCGCCGCTCCAGGCCTTCTTTTATCGCGCGTCGGCTGAAGGACACTCCGGCCATTGTAGCAATGATGTTGTTGAGTGTGCTATGTGTGGCATTAACCAGGGGACGCTCACCGGAAATCATCAAGCTGACATCAGGCCACATACTTGGACCGAAGCGACCCTTTGCTCAAGGGCATGCTTCGACGATAGTGAAGGCAGATGGCCGCAACTACCTGGTCGCGTGGTTTGGAGGCACGCACGAGAAGCATCCTGACGTAGGCATCTGGATGTCGAAAGGAGACGGCACGCGATGGAGCGAGCCCGTGGAAGTAGCCAAGATCCGCGAAGACGCGCATTGGAATCCTGTGTTATTTAAAGCAACGGATAAGGAGATAACGCTGTACTTCAAGGTGGGGCAAACAATCGACGAATGGGAGACATGGTATATGACTTCTTCGGATGGAGGCACCTCCTGGACTAAGCCGCACGAACTTGTGTCAGGTGATCACGGTGGCAGGGGCCCGGTACGAAACAAGCCTGTTCGACTTTCGAATGGTGTGCTGATCGCAGGTTCATCCAACGAAAAGAATAAAGTGTGGAATGCCTTTGTTGATCGAAGTGAAGACAACGGAAGAACATGGTGTGCCAGCCCGTTTCTTCAGTTGGATAGGAAGGAAATTTCAGGAGAGGGCATCATTCAACCGACGCTTTGGGAATCGTCACCAGGCAATGTGCACATGCTGCTCAGAAGTTCTTCCGGATTCATTTGCCGCAGCGATTCGAAGGACTATGGAAAGACCTGGAGTAAGGTGTATAAGACATCATTGCCTAATCCCAATAGTGGAATTGACCTTGTGAAAATCTCTGGTGGCAGACTTGCGCTGGTTTACAATTCCGATAATGCCAACTGGGGAGAACGCAATCCGATAAAGCTTGCGATATCTTCTGATAATGGAGTTACCTGGCCAGTTCAAACCGACATTGAAACCGGAGTTAAGGACGACGAATTCTCTTATCCCGCAATTGTAGCGTCTGGCGACACCGTTTCATTAACCTACACCTGGAAGAGACAGAATATTGCATTCTGGCAGGGTGTAGTTCGCTAAGCAGCGGCTGATTATCACACGAAGCAGTGCCAATCTATAGAGGTAACCGCTTCTATTCGCACAGTCATTTTATTCTCGTCACTACTGAACGCTACTGTTGAAAAGTTGTGATAAGTAATAGCGAATTCGCACCACTGCCAAACGATTGCAGCTGTACGATGCACCAACAGCTATTGACTAATCAAAGTTTATTGAACAGCTTTACCTATAAGATTATTAAGAAGCAAGTCGGGTTTCGGTGTTTAAATGGACTCAAAGCAGGAACAACATGTTCGTTTGTGGGGCGCGTTTAAGAACGGCGACTGGGACGCGTATACAAGTCTGTATCACGCGTACTTCAGGCTTCTGAATAACTACGGATACAAGTTTACGCGTGATGTCAATCTCATTGAAGATGTTATTCATGACCTGTTCGTAAACCTCTGGGCAAACCGTGAGAATCTTGGAAATCCGCTCTCTGTTAAGAACTACCTGTATAAGTCCGTACGCAATATGCTCTTCAGGAAGATCAGAAATCAGCAGCGTTTTTCTGACCTGTCCGAAACGGATGAATACGTGCCCTTTGAAGTATCGTTTGATCAACAGTTAATCCTCAATGAAGATCAGAAACGTATTCAGGACACGTTAACATCTGTATTGAGCCAGCTTCCTCCACGCCAGCGCGAGATAATTTATCTCCGTTTCTATGATGGGTTGTCGTATGAAGAAATTGCCGACATCATGGGCATCAATGTAAGCTCGACTTACAAATTGTTATATAAGGCCCTTGAAAGCCTTCAGCAATCGTTGGGTGTCATTGCCCTTGCAACAGTCCACGTTCTCTTTCGCCTCATACCTGGTTCTTCGGCTGACTCACTGCCACCCGCCGCTGTGAGTTCGATGGGCGATACCCCTTTCATGCAAGCAATGTGAGTTCGAACATTTGATGCCCTTTACAGGGCTCCAGAAAAAAAATCTGAAAAAAGTAATTTCGTGAGGGGATAATTCCGGGACCTGGCGTCTATTAAGGTTGTGTTAAACAATTGTTGTTTTAATGACATCAGCCGAATACGCCAGGTTTACTCTTACTGACTTCCTGGAAGACGATTATTTTCTGACGTGGGCAACTGAGCGCGACGAGCGGAGCGATTCTTTCTGGAAAGCATTCCTGCTCGAATTTCCAGAGAAGGAACCTGTCATCCGAGAGGCATTAACCATTGTGCAGGTGTACCGCGCACAAGAAACATTTGGAAATGACAAGCGCGTGGAGGCGGTTTGGGAACGAATCGATATGTCCATCGGGCGCCAGTCGCTCGTTCCCTCTGCAAAGAAGTCCTGGACGCTGGTTAGGATGGCAGCGGCCATTCTGGTGTTGATAGCCGCGGCGGCATCGATTTGGTATTATAGTTCCAACAGAATGATCAGCGTCTCCACAGTATATGGAGAGGTCAAGGCCATCACGTTGCCCGACCAGTCTATCGTAATGCTGAACGGAAACTCCGTGTTGACTTACCGCAACAATTGGAAAACTGAGGAACTACGCGAAGTGTGGATACGTGGAGAGGGCTATTTTGATATCAGGCACATTAATATCGATACAAGCAACATTACCGACGGTGAACGATTCGTAGTGCACGGCAATGACATGGACATTCAGGTCCTCGGTACTTCATTCAACGTTAAGAGCCGCCGCAATAAAACTAACATCGCGCTACTAACCGGAAAGATTCAAGTCACTTATCGCGATTCACCTGTTTCCTCTGCGGGACTCGTGATGTTGCCGGGTGACTATGTCGAATACTCGGGGCACGAATTGCTTACGAAGAAAAAACTATTGCGACCACATAAGGCAGCAACATGGACGGTACGCGAAATCACTTTCACGGATCCGTCACTTGGAGAAATCGTCGAGACGTTGCAAGACAACTATGGATACGCCGTCAACCTGGGCGATACAGAATTGCTACAGTTGAAAATTGAAGGTGAGATCAGTGTAACCAGCGTGCCTGAACTATTAACGGTAGTATCGTCGACGCTGGGAATCAGGATAGAAGAAGAATCGGGAAAGGAAATCGTCATTATGAGAAAGTGATAATACTGCACTAGAAATACCTATACCTAAACCTCCAATCTATTTCCTATGAGAAAACATTACCATACAGGGTCATCCTGGAGATTTTGTTTCCTGGTGATGGTTGTCAGTCTGTCGTTGGAAGCCGCGGGACAAGATTATGCTCGCGCTGGTACGACACCCCGGCGATCCGTCAACAACCCTTCTTCCGCCGCTTCGGAAGTATCATTAGTCCGCCATTCCCAGAACGTAAGCGATGCAACGCTTTCCCTGAAGCAAGCCCTCAATCGCATTCGGGAAACCTATAACGTGAAATTTGCATACCGCGAAGGGCTGCTGGATGGAATGCGTGTACCCTCAGCGTTGCTGTCATCGAAGTCTGATAGCAGCGTGGAAGCACTTCTCGAAAGTCTGCTCACTGGTTCGAATCTGACTTTTAAACGCATCAATAAAAAACAGTTCTCTATATTTTTGGACAGCAAATCTGCAAGGCAATCCAATGTCGTGCCGATGTCCGAAGCAGCGGCTGGCGAAGTTGTGGCGCATTCCAATGCGACCGAACAGATCATTTCATTTGATATTGCCGGGACAGTAACGTCAGAAGATGATGCTCAACCAATCCCGGGTGTGAACGTATTGCTGAAGGGTACGACGACAGGTACAACAACTGATGCAGACGGCAAATTTGTTTTGAAGCTACCAGATGGCGGCGGTACACTGGTGTTTTCATTCATTGGGTACGCTACCAAAGAAGTACCAGTTACCAATGAAAGTTCGATCAGTGTAACACTGTCGCAGGAAGCAAAGTCGTTGAACGAAGTGGTGGTAACAGCCTTTGGTATTGCGAAGGAAAAGAAGGGGCTGGTATATTCGGTCACCGAAGTCAAAGGAAGCGAGTTCACTCAGGCGCGTGAGACAAATGTGGCCAATGCATTGATCGGGAAAATAGCCGGCGTCAATGCCAGCGGTATGGCTACTGGCCCTGGTGGCTCCAGCCGAATTGTGATTCGCGGAAACGGATCTCTTGGTGGAAGTAACCAGCCATTGTACGTGATCAACGGTATGCCTATGGATAACAGCGTGCCTGGTGGAGCTACCGAATCTACAGGCAATGGAAACAACGTTGACCGCGGCGATGGGATAGGCGGTATTAATCCTGATGACATAGAATCCATCAGTGTACTTAAAGGCGGTCCGGCTGCAGCCTTGTACGGCGCGCGTGCCTCCAACGGTGTCATACTCATCACAACCAAGAAAGGAAGAGCGCAGAAAGGAATCGGAGTAGAGATTAACAGCAACTTCACTGCAGAAGACATCGCGGTAATTCCTGAATGGCAGTATGAATATGGCCAGGGCGTCGATGGTGTAAAGCCGACTACTCAAACGCAGGCTAAAAGCTCCGGACGCCTCTCTTATGGAGCAAAAATGGACGGAGAGCCTTATGTGCAATTTGATGGGCAATCACGACCATACTCACCTCAGAAGGATAATCTGAAGAACTTCTACCGAACCGGAACCAATTTCACTAACTCAATCGCCTTCACTGGCGGCAATGAAAATGTCAACTTCCGTTTCGGATTAAACGATACTCACTCAAACAGCATCGTTCCGAATTCTTCGTTCGATCGTAAGATTGCCAATCTGAATCTTAACGCGAGATTGGGAAAGCGGCTAAGTTTTGAAACCGTTGTTCAGTACAACCTCGAAGAAGGTACCAACCGTCCTAAGGTCGGCTATGCTGACATGAATCCACACTGGGCGACCTACCTGGTTGCCAACACGGTTGACATCAGAAGCCTTTCCCCTGGATATGACCCTGTCACAATGAAGGAGGTCGAGTGGAATCCTGTACCAGCTGCTCCCAATCCTTACTTCGTCGTCAACAAGTTCAAGAACAACGACCTCAAGAATCGTTTTCTCGGACAGGCTAACGTCAGGTTGGATCTTACCGACAAACTGTTTCTGAAAGGGAGCGTGAGCAGAGATTACTATGGCTTCAAATCGCAGTTCGTTCAGCCTACCGGCAATGCTTATGCACCGTTGGGTACATATGAAGAGCGCGATGTTACGTCGTCAGAAACCAATGGAATGCTTACGCTTAACTACTCAACTCAGTTTGCAAGGACATTTAGCGTAACTGCGCTGTTGGGCGGAAATATGCAAAGGAATGTCTACGATCAGATTGCAATAAACGGTTCGGAATTTACTGTTCCCTATTTCTATAGCTACACGAACCTGGCGACAATGACAACCACGCCGACGTATTATAAAACAGCGATCAATTCAGTATTCGGCTCAGTGGATCTCAGCTACAAAGGTTTTCTTTATCTGACGATGTCGGGAAGGCAGGATTGGTTCTCCGTTCTGAATCCAAAAAGCAACAGCATATTCTATCCTGCAGTCGGAGGTACGTTTGTAATGTCTGATGCGATCCATTTTCCGCGGGCAGTAAGTTTTGCGAAACTACGCGCTTCCTGGGCCCAGGTGGGTGGTGCTAATGTCGGAGCTTATCAGACTTATCAAACGTATAGCATGGTGCAGGGTGGACACAACGGCCGGCCTGTCCAACAACTCGGATCTGCAACAGTACCGAATCCTGATCTACGCCCGCTCACGTCCACGACCTATGAGGCCGGCCTCGAGGCAGGCTTCTTCAGCAATCGTCTAACATTTGACCTTACAGTTTACCATAGGAAAACAACGCAGGATATTGTTCAGAGCAACATTGCGACATCGTCGGGCTATACCTCGGCTGTGTTGAATGTGGGAGAACTCAGCAACAAAGGAATTGAATTGTTGGTTTCGGGAACGCCGGTTCGCAGATCTGATTTCTCGTGGGATGTAAGCTATAACGTCGCCTATAATAAAAGTGAGATCCTTCAGTTGGCCGAGGGAATCACTAGCCTTACCGTTGGCGATGGAGTGGGAGGAGGAACAATCCGCAACGTAATTGGAGGAACATATGGCGAGGTGTGGGGATACCGCAAGCAAACCGATGCCAACGGGAACGTAGTATTCAATACAGCCAGCGGCTACGCAGTTCGCGGCCCGCTTGAACGAATCGGCAATGGTGTACCACCGCTCACCATGGGTATTACCAATAACTTCCGCTACAATAACTTCTCATTGAACATACTCATTGACGGTAAGTTTGGCAGCGTAGTTTACTCAAACCTTTATCAATATGCGTACAGATTTGGCCTCCCCAAGGAAACGCTTCCCGGACGTGAAACTGGCATCACCGTTACTGGTGTAACCTCAGCCGGAGATGCATATTCAAAAACATGGACTATGCAGGAGGTAGATACGTACTATGATAATGACAAGAATTACACGTCGATGTTTGTGTTCAACAATGATTTCGTAAAACTCCGTCAGGTAGTGCTTACCTATAATGTTCCCATTGAACGAATCAACGCCCTGAAATGGGCACAGAGTCTTTCGATCTCTGCCGTCGCCCGAAACCTCGCAATTCTGTATAAGGATAGTAAGAATGATTATTTCGATCCTGAATCTGGCTACACAAATGGGAATGCACAAGGTCTCGAAGCCTTTGGTGTTCCGAGAACGAAAAGCATTGGCGTAAATCTGAATCTCAAGTTTTGAAACCTGTAGACATTAAGGATATGAAACAATTCATCAGAATACTTTTCACGCTCCCTGCCATTTTGGTTGCCGGTGCGTGTGACAGCGGGTTTGAAGAAATGAATGTTAACCCCAACGCATCTATAGCGGTTATACCCGAATATTTATTTACCAACGCCCAGCTTAGTGCTGTAAATGTGAACTATGTCGGAGGTGCATACCTCACTATAGGTCAGTCGATGCAACATTTTGCGACGTACAAAGAAGTGCCTGCCGCCGGAGATAAGTATTTCAATTTTAGTTATTCGACCGGCACCTGGAATGCGTATTCGGGAGCAGTGATCCAACTCTCGCAAGTGATTGACAAAGTGAAGGACAATCCATTGTATATTAATAAACTCGCTGTTGCACGCATTTGGAAGGCATATCTGTTTCACCGGCTTACCGATCTGTATGGCGACATTCCTTATGTGGATGCTGCAAAGGCGTTAACGGATAAGGACTATTCGCCGGTATATGATACTCAGGAATCAATCTATTCTGACCTGCTCAACGAATTGGCCACAGCCATTGATTCCTTTGATCCTGCTCAGGCTACTTTTGGAAACTCGGATCTCATTTACGGGGGCGATATCACCAAATGGAAGAAGTTTGCCTATTCTCTGATGCTGCGTCTGGGTATGCGTCTAACGCAGATAAATTCAGGAAAAGCAGAGGAGTGGGTGAAGAAGGCAATCGCCGGCGGAGTGATTACCAATGACACCGATCGTGCCCTGATCGCGTATGTTGATGGTTCACAGACTGCCAGTCGGAATTTTATTGCAGCGGGCCTTCTTTCAACGGACTATGTTACTCCCGGTGGAGATAATGTGGAGGGCGGAAAGTTTGCCAAAACCCTCATTGATCATTTAAAAAATACTGGCGACCCACGATTGAATGTAATATCCATAGTTTGGATACCAAACGGTACTTCGTTTGTGGCCGACACAACAACGGCGTTGCAGCAGGGTATGCCCAATGCAGCTTACAATTCTTTACCTGGAAACTTTAACAGCTTCTCTGAACCGAATCCGGCCACTATTCTTAAATACAACGCACCGTTAATTGTTCTGGCACCTGCAGAGATGCACTTGTTGATGGCCGAGGCGTCGTTGCGCGGATGGTATGATGGCACGACTGCTGCAGCGTCGTATACTGCAGCCGTTGCTTCGGCTATGAGGCAATGGGCACTGTTCGGAGCAGGCGGTGTAATCTCTGAGTCGCGTATTGCAAAATACCTGGTAAACAATCCGTACACCGGTGGTTCCTTTCAGGATCAGATGAAACAGATTCAAACACAAAAATGGGTGAGTCTCTTTCTCGAAGACGAATATGAGATTTTCGCAAATTGGCGCCGCACGGGATATCCTGCACTCCAGCCAACTAATTATCCCGGCAATCTTACGGGCGGGAAGATTCCAACCCGGTTCGTAATACCCGATTCGGAACTACTTTATAATCCTGATAACTATTATATGGCCGTTGAACGGCAGGGAGGCACCAATAATCTCTCAAGCATTGTTTGGTGGGATGTAGATTGATAGAGAACATAAAGCCCGATGTGATAAGCACATCGGGCTTCCTGTGAATCGTTCTTTGAAATACTTACTTGTTCTACTCGACAACAATCTCATCTACGAGCATGTTTGCAGGCCTTCCCGCTCCAGGATGCCAATCGGGAGTATTGCCGATTGTGTAGGCGATCACCTTTACATAGCGGGCGTCACGTATCGGAAACTCTGAGGCAAAGTCCCGAACGCGCCCACCATATTGATCGATGGGAAGAGTGTTCTGTATACTCGCGGCCAGTTCATACTTAACACCATCTGTTGATGTATAGTATTCAACCTTCCTGGGAAGGAGTTTTAACCAGAATCCATATTGATAGAAGGAAGATTCAATACGACGCACTGGCTTCGATGCTTCCAGATCAATGATAAGTTCAAGATTCTCCTTGCCACCAACAGACATCCAGTTGTAGTCATAATCCTGCGCTCCGCGAAAACCATCAGTAAGCATCGTGCCAGCAGCAGGAGGGAGCGTGGATCCGTTCGGCGTTACGAACGTCACCTTCTTTTTGTATGCAAGATGTTCATTCATGCCCTGAGACAACATTCTGTAAAAGGCAGAACGATACTCCTCAGGAGTACAGCTCCATTCTTTCAGCTGACTAACTCCCTGACGCAAACAGAGGTCTGTAAATGGATCGATGAGTTCACGCATCTTAAGTTTAGCACGCCACTGTCCACTCGATTTCTCGAAAATGCCGTGGTCTCCAACATAGTTTTTTTTCGCCTGCTCGAGTGTAGCATAGATGAGGGGTTGGCGCGCGAACTTCACTCTTTCGAGAAGGATGGAGTCTTTCTGCACCGCACGTTCAGCTTCATCAAACAACTGCGAGTAGCGTTCCATCAGAGGTGGTGTGAGATAGCTTGTTGATGCTTCGTTCGGAGTCCCGAAGATTCGAAGTGGCTGTCCTGCGCGAAGCAGCGCCTCTTTCATCTCATCGATGTACGTTCGTATGGGAGTCGCTGCGGCGCCGTAATAGCCCTGCAGGAAATCGTTCATAATCACGTTCGCATCTGCATCGGGATTCCACATGAGCTTCGAAATCATATATGCACGAAGCTCCGCGAATTCTCCGCCCACTTCACGGTTGCCTTGTTCGAACATTGCATTCACACCGTTGCGAACAAAGAACTGAAGGTTAGGTTGCAGAACATGAAGATTGGGAAAGGGACTAACGAGATGATTGAATTGTATTACGTAGTCCCAGATAATGATGTCCTTGGCGATCTTACCCCAGTCTTTTACATCCTGCACAAAGTCGGCGCTGTGAGGGTCCTGCTCAAGAGGTTTATCGCGGTATGCTTCGATGCTGCACAGCATAATATTTACGTTGTCGCGGGGCTTCAGCGTTTTGGGAGCGTGTCTTCCATATTCATAGGCCAGCGTAGAGATCATTTTGTCAGGGAACGCGTCAGCAACCTGATTCACGAATTGGATGATGGAGCCTGATGGCGATCCCTCACGTTCGTCGATAGCGCGGCAATTGTCGCAGGTGCAAAACTCGCGGTTATCATTTTGACTTACGGACCAATACAAAGCACCAGGATTTGCTGCAATCTTTCTGCGCAAACTCTGAATCGTCAGTTCGAGTACAGCTTTGTTCGTTAGACACAACTGGGTAGGTATACGCGCACCTTTTACCATAGCAAAGTATTCCGGATGTTCACCATAGTATACGTCAGGGGGGACAAGAGTATTGAATGTGTGTACAAACATGCCCCAGTTTGGTCTTTCACCATCAGGACCATGATCGAGTTTGTGCCATTCAGTGTACGCAGGATCCCACGAACCTCGATAGTGTGTGTCACGAAATCCAATCGGTGGAACCTGCTTGTCTTCTGTAATGAGGGGTATCACCACACGATCTCCCTTCGGTATTACCTTTACTGACGGAGAATACATCCGGCAATTTAGATACGATTCAAGAAATGAATAAACTCCATACAATGCACCTTTCTCACTTCCTCCTGCGATGATGAGGCGCGCACTATCAGTCTTTATTAGGAACCCGTCTTCCCGGAGCGAATTGAGATTAATGTTCGATTGCAATTCATCCAGTCGTTCGTTTTGTCCGATGACTATTTCATAGGGCGAACGCGACTTATCAGCTTTTACGATAGGGAGTGCTGCATCCGAAATCTCAAGCAAATGCGACTGCAAAACTTCGGCAGCACGCGTCTCATCCGCCGTAGAGGAGGAAGGGATCACAATCCGGTAGCGGGATTGCTTGTTCTCCGCCAGCACAAGTTCTGCAACTTTCGAAGTAGCTGCCTTTTTAACTTTCTTCTTCTGAGCAGTGGTCGTTGTAATTGCGCATGTGCTTATGACAAAAACTGCCAGCAGGCGCATGGACCAACCGGCGGAAGGAAAAGAAATAATCATCTTGGTTCGCGTTGTTCGTGAAATCTGGGGACGTTACTTATCTACCGTGATGTTATTTGATGACACCGCGAAATGCAAATGCTTTTATGTGTGGTACAACTTTTCAGTCAGGTTCAAGTATTAGCGAGGATGTTAACCTTGTCGAACTATCCGAATGAAAACATATGATTTGTTCTGCAATGATTAGATCTGCCGAGAGCACGTACGCATTTGAACACACACGCACACTTTCTGTATTTTTCCATGAGCGGATTGATGCCAGGGAGCATTATGTTGAGTTTGAACTATATTTGGGTTGGATCCTCATACACAATTTATGCTCAATCGCAGACAAGTTATTCAACGTCTTTCAGGTGTTCCCATTGTAGGTGGATTACTCTCTGGTATACCCGCAGCAAACGCTTTTGCAGTTCCTAAAAAGGAAGCGCCGAAGCGCGACCTGTTTAAGGAGTTAGGTGTTCGCACTTTTATCAATGCGGCAGGGACTCTTACATACATGACAGGTTCGCTCATGCATGACGAGGTTCTCGATGCCATAAATTACGGCGCAAAGGAGTTCTGTTTGCTCGATGAACTGCAGGACAAAGTAGGAGAGAAGATTGCTCAAATGGTTCATTCGGAAGCAGCTGTTGTTACATCAGGTGCATTCTCAGGAATGACCCTTGGTTTGGCTGGTATCCTTACAGGCATGGATGAGAAGAAGGTGCGGCGCTTCCTCACATCGAGTATACTGGAATGAAGTCGGAAGTGATTTGTCAGAAAGGCCACGATATCGTTTATAACCAGGCGCTGACAAACACCGGATGCAAAATGGTTATCGTGGAGACGGTCGAAGATGTTGAGAAGGCGGTCAATGAACGTACGGCGTTAATGCACTTCCTGAATATCAATGCCGACCAGGGAAAGATTCAACATGAGGAGTGGGTTGCTCTTGGGAAGAAGTACAATATTCCAACGTCGATCGATATAGCTGCTGATGTTCCGCCGGTTTCGAACCTGTGGCGCTTTAATGACATGGGCTTCGACTTTGTTGTAGTCTCCGGCGGCAAGGCAATACGAGGTCCGCAAAGCGCAGGTTTGCTTATGGGGAAGAAATCTATCATAGCGGCTGCCCGCCTCTCAATGCCGCCCCGGGGATTTAATATTGGCCGTGGCATGAAGGTGAACAAAGAAGAAGTGCTTGGCATGTATGTTGCCCTTGAAAAATACATAAATCAGGACCATGACAAAGAGTGGAAGGAATGGGAATCGAAGATCGCTTTGATTGAAAACACAGTGAAGTCTGTTCCCGGTGTGAACACAGAAGTTCATGTACCACCTCTCGGAAATCATACTCCAACGTTGAGAATAAGCTGGGACCTGGATAAAGTAAAACTTACTGATAAACAACTCCGCGAAGGACTAAGATTGGCTAATCCATCCATTGAGCTTGGCGGAGGCCCACCGAACACTGTCAGCGTAACCGTGTTCATGCTGAAGCCCGGTCAGGAGAAGATTGTGGCCGCCCGACTCAAGGAAGAATTGTCTAAAGGCTTGTCTTAAGGATTGACAAGCAACCCGAGCGAAACAAATTTGTGCGGCTCATCACAGTTCATTGCTAAACTAAATTAACCAACAATAAACTTTAAATGTTAAACTCCCACTATCATGAAAACTGAAAGAAGATCCACGCTGAAAAAGTTATTTGCTTCTGCTGCAGCCCTTGTGGGCCTTGGCACTGTATCTGGCCATGCTGCCAGCGCTGCGCCTGAAAAGGAAGTGTTCAATGTGGTGAAAGACGATCAGGATGTACCTCTGTTCTCAGGCTCGACTAAGTTCGGAAACCTCGTGTTCATCGCTGGTAAGGGTGCACATTTTGACGGAGATATCACGGCTCACACCAAACACGTGCTGGACGAACTCGAAAAGGAATTGGTAAAAGCAGGATCTTCTATGGAGAAAGTCCTCAAGTGCAGCGTGTTTCTTCACGACCTGAACGACTATAAGGCAATGAATGAAGCCTACAAAGGTCGCTTTGGAAGCAAGCCGCCAGTGCGCACAACGGTAGCAGTATACGGCGGCGTTCCTGGTGATTCACTGGTGGAGATCGACTGCATTGCATACATCTAGTCAATAGTATCCAGCGTTACAGATCGTACGCGCTTGTGCTTTATTTGTGCTGCTAACTTTATAAAGTTTGTCAGCACCTTTCATAATTAGTATTAGTATTAATATCTGAACCCTTTTGATTTACAATGCTTGCTTCACTTCATCATCGAACTCGTAAGTCTCTGGCCGCAATTGGCCTTTTAGTCGTTGCATTACTTGGTAATTGTTCGCTCATCGCACAGGATTATACCCTTGTTATAAAAGGTGGCCATGTAATCGATGCAAAGAACAATATTAACGAAGTGATGGATGTCGGTATAAAAGACGATAAGATCGTTCGCGTGGCAAAGAACATCGACGCCAAAGGTGCTCAGGTTGTGGATGCCAAGGGACTCTATGTAACCCCAGGTCTCATTGACATCCACTCTCATAATTTCTACGGCACGCAGGATGATCATTATTTGTCTGATGGTTATGTCGCCGTCGCGCCCGATGGATTCACATTTAGGTCCGGTGTGACAACCGTTGCAGATGCCGGTGGTGCTGGTTGGAAAAACTTTAATCAGTTCAACAATCAAACGATTAAAAATTCTGATACACGAGTTTTCTCTTTCCTCAACATTGTTGGCGAAGGAATGCGTGGTGGTGCATGGGAGCAGAACCTGAATGATATGGATGCTAAGATGACGGCATCCGTTGTAAAGGCACACAAGAACGAAATAGTGGGTATCAAGGTAGCGCACTACATGGGTGCCGAGTGGGAACCTGTAGACCGTGCAGTGGAGGCAGGTAAGGCAGCAAATGTACCGGTGATGATCGACTTCGGTGGTAACAATCCTCCGCTCTCAATCGAAGATCTCTTTATGAAGCATCTTCGTCCCGGTGACATCTTCACCCATTGTTTTGCTCAGTTGTCTTCAAGGGAAGCTATTGTTGATGATCAGGGAAAGTTAAAGTCATTCATCGTGGCGGCACAGAAGCGGGGAATCATCTTTGACGTGGGTCATGGTGGTGGAAGCTTCCGATTCAGCCAGGCGATTCCTGCATTGAAGGCCGGCTTTATTCCTAACACCATCAGTACTGATCTTCACACCGGTAGTATGAACGCTGGTATGAAAGATCAACTGAACATCATGTCGAAGTTCCTCAATATGGGGATGAATGTTCAGCAGGTTATGGCTGCCTCAACCTGGCATCCCGCACAGGCTATCAAGCATGAGGAGTTAGGACACCTTTCACCCGGCGCAGTTGCTGACGTAGCAGTATTTAGTCTGCAGAAAGGGAAGTTTGGCTTTATTGACTCAGGTGGGTTCCGTATGGATGGCGATCAGAAGTTGGAGACAGAACTTACAGTAAGAGCAGGTAAAGTAGTTTGGGATTTGAACGGTATATCAAGACCAAGCTGGAAGTGATTCCGACGCACGCATCACATACAGCCTAGCGCTTAATTGGTATAAAACAAAAGGCTGGAGAACCCAGCCTTTTGTTTTATAGTCAATTCAATTGTTGATAGCTATTCTGCCTAAGTATACTTAGGTGCGATTTCCAGCGTACGCTCATCATACTTCAATCCGTACTGCGCCAATACATCGTCAGGTACGCCATCCCATTGATTGGGGCGGTTGCCGACATAACCCAGATCATCTATACCGATCTTGCTTGTAAAGAAGCCACAGGCTGTGAGGTCGCGCATTGTATTAAAGAAGGCAACACCTTGCTGCATCTCTGGTTTCGCTTTTGCCGGGTAAGCAATTTCATCAACGATTTCGAGCTGTTGCTGCGCCGTGCATGAAGCAAAGTCGGCACTGAAACGACGCATGCATTGCAGGTCGAGCCATTTAATACCACCGCGGATAGGCGTTTGGTAGTGCGGCATGTCTTTAACGATGAACTCTATGAAAGCAGGAACGCCCGCCTCGGTGGCGCTTCCGGATTTGTCGTCCTTCGGTATGATGATGTCCGACAGAACACTGATCGTCTTCATTTCGTGCTCGTCAAGAAATTTTTCAGCCTGAAGTTTCTGATCGTGCGCCAGCTCTTCCGGCGTGCGATCGATAGTTGCTGCAGCTGCTGATGGTGCTTCGGCTGCTGGCTTATCTGTCTTTGGTTCACACTGAACTAATAGACCTGCTCCGGCGGTACCGATGGCTAAGCGTTTAAGGGATTCTCGTCTGTCCATATTGCCTTTAAATTACGGAAACTTCGTGACTAAATATTCTGTTTTTTGAGCTCGTCAATGATGTATTCGGAAGCGCGCATAGACAGCGCCAGGATAGTCCAGGTAGGGTTCTTGTCTGCCTGAGACACGAACGGGCCACCATCTACTATAAAAAGGTTCTTACACTCGTGAGCCTGGTTGAACTTGTTCACCACTGATTTCTTTGGATCGTCACCCATGCGGGTGGTGCCCACCTCGTGAATGATGCGGCCTGGCGCTGCGAGTCCATAATCATTTTCCGGACCATCTTTACCCCAGGTCACAACACCACCGCTCTTTGTAATGATTTCTTCAAAGGTTTCCTTCATGTGCTTGGCCTGCTTGACTTCCTGATCGCTCCACTTGTAGTGAAAGCGCAGAACCGGTATGCCGTACTTATCTACGGTTTTAGGATCGATCTCGCAATAGTTGGTCTCGCGGGCAATAGCCTCACCGCGTCCCGACATTCCGAAATGCGCGCCGTAGAAATAACGATAGTCATCTTTGAGCGACGCTCCATAACCACCCGCTTCCTTAGTCTTGCCATCACGTCCGGGGTATTTGCCATTCTGACCTTGCATGCCGAAACCAAACCCATACCCTGGCATTCCCATGCCACCGTAATATTCGATGTGATATCCTCTCGCAAAGTCCAGTTTCTTGTTATCGAGCCACCACGGTGTGTATACGTGCATGCCGCCAACGCCGTCTTCATTGTATCTCTTTCGCCCGATAAGTTCGGGAAGAATGCCACCCATATCAGCACCGGTAGAATCGTGCAGATACTTACCTGCCACGTTGCTGGAATTGGAAAGACCGTTTGGATGTTGAGTTGACTTGGAATTCAAAATCAATCGTGCCGACTCACATGCACTGGCGGCGAGGATCACGACTTTTGCGTCTACGGTGTAATCCTGTTTGTCGTCTTTGTTCACGAATGAAACGCCGGTTGCCTTACCCTCATTGTTAGTAAGGACTTCGCGTACCATCGCGTTAGGTATGATATCGACATTGCCAGTCTCGATGGCAGGTTTCACCAATACAGAAGATGATGAGAAGTCGGCGTGTACAGTACAACCTCGGTTACACTGAGAGCAGTAAAAACACTGTCCTCTTTGGTCATTGATCTTTTTTGTAAGGATCGACAATCGCGAAGGAATGACCGGGATATTGATCTTCTTGGCTCCGCGCATGATAAACATTTCATGCAGACGAGGCTTAGGTGCCGGAAGGAAGATTCCGTTTGGTTCATTAGGCATATCTTCCTTTGAACCAAAGACACCGATCAGCTTATCGACCTTGTCATAAAAAGGTGCCACATCATCGTAGCTGATAGGCCAGTCGTCGCCGAGACCATCGATACTTTTATGCTTGAAGTCTCTGGGACCAAAGCGGAGGGAAATGCGACCCCAGTGATTCGTGCGACCACCCACCATGCGTGACCTGAACCAATCGAACTGAGTTCCGTCTTTGTGTGTGTAGGGCTCACCATCGAGCTCCCAACCCCCATACGCTGCGTCGAAGTCACCAAAATGCCGGTACGGCGTACTGGCGCCCCTGCGTTTTGATTCCCAGGGCCATTTGAGTTGTGTTACGTTTTTGGCGGGGTCATATAGAGGTCCCGCTTCGAGCAATACGACCTTTAGTCCGGCATTTGCCAGCACATAAGCGGCCATACCGCCACCTGCGCCGGAACCAACAATGCAGACATCGTACGATTTTGGATTCTTCTTGATTTGAAAATCTGCCATAGGGATAGTTTACAGTAGTGGCAAAAAAATGCAACAGTTACGAGCCAGTCATCTGCCGGCTTCTAATGCCTTGAATGCACAATACCGTCTGAAATTTAACCTTTTCAAAACAACGGCACAGGGTTAGTTTACAATTGTGTGCTTTTTCTTCAACGAATGGCCCCAACCGATGGTATGAACGGAGGTTGGGGCATCGCAAATACGTTGAATGCCGTGCTTTCGTGCGTGTGTCTTGCGCCTTTCTACTATCAAGTTCCAAACCGCTCTGTAACCATTTCAAAATTTGGCGGTATCCATCGCATTATGCTTAGAAACTACTTCCTCTCCGTATGGCGCTACATTGCCAGGAACCGATTTTTCACTGCGATCAATATTCTTGGGTTGGTTATCGGTATGACTGCATTTATGCTGATCACGCAATTCGTCGTTCACGAATTCAGCTACGATAAGTTCTGGGTCAACAGTAACAGAATCTACCGCGTACAGCTCGACCGTTATGACCGCGGTGAACTGAGCACGCGCTGGGCGTCGGGAGCGAATGGACTTGGCCCCGATCTGAAAGATAATTTTCCGGAAGTGGAAGCTTATACACGTCTCGCCTCCAGCAACTCCCTGTTGTCATATGGGGACACGTTCTTCAAAGAAGATCATATCTACTATGCAAGCCAGGATTTTTTCAAGGTATTCGGCATCCGGCTCCTGGAGGGAACCGACTCAACAGCGCTGAAGGGATTAAACAAGATTGTGCTGTCAAAGTCGTTAGCTAAGAAATATTTCCGCGATGAAAGTCCGGTCGGAAAGACCATGCGCAATAACGGAACTACGGAGTATCTGGTCACCGGAGTCTTCGATGACATTCCGGCAAACTCGCATATGTCAATTGATGCACTATTGTCGTTTGCCACCTACGCGAAACGCACCGGGCGTGACAACGAGGATGCTATGCGGGAATGGCAATGGGATGGATTCTTTACCTACCTGCTGATCGACAAAAATGCAAAGGCACATGAATTAGAAGCAAAATTCAATAAGTATGTTTTGAAGCACCTGGCAGACAAATACAAAGACCGTAGCGCCAGCATGGTATTGAATCTGCAGTTTATATCAGACATTCACCTTGACTCGGATTTTATAGGAGAATTCAAAGAAAATGGAAATCGCGACACTACCTATTTCCTCATGGTAGTAGCAGCCCTGACAATTGTGATTGCCTGGATCAATTATGTGAACCTCTCAACAGCCAAGTCGATTGAGCGCGCCCGTGAAGTAGGTGTAAGAAAAGTAATGGGAAGCTTCAGGATACAGCTTGTTCAACAATTCCTCTCTGAATCACTGTTGTTGAATATCAGTTGCCGTTACGCTTTCCGTCGCGGCCGTGGCCTTGCTAACCCCGTGGTTCAGCAATCTTACCGACCGCCCCCTGAACTACATCCTGTTTCGCGAGCCATTATTCTGGATTTCAATACTGTTCCTTATTCTTGCCGGCGCGCTCTTGTCGGGATTGTATCCTGCCTTTGTGCTGTCGTCATACAAGCCTGTTGAAGTATTAAAGGGACGTTTCAAAAACACACATGCAGGCGTTGCCTTCCGCAGAGTGATGGTGATAACACAATTTGTAGCATCACTTACCCTTATTATCGGCACTTTCACAGTATATCAGCAGCTATCGTTCATGCGTGACCAAAACCTGGTATAAATCTCGAGCAAACACTCGTAATGCGGTCACCGAACATTGTAGTTGATTCCCTTTATGGTAATCGCTTCAGAGCATTCAAGCGTCAAATTGAACAGCATGCTGAAGTGGTAGCGATGACTGGTTCAAGTTCTATTCCCGGTTCATCACCAGACTGGAACGCAGGTGGAATTCGTCGGTTGAGCCAGCGGGAGGACGAGCAAAATCAATATCGTGTAATCATGATGGACGAAGACTTCATTCCGATGTATGGTCTCCATGTGATTGCAGGGCGTCCATTCTCCGGAGAAGTGAAGAATGAGTACAAAAGCCTGATGTTGAATGAATCGGCGGTGAAGCTTATGGGCTTTGACAATGCGGACGCAGGCGATAGACGATCACGTGTATTTCTGGGGTGATACATTCCGTATCATTGGAGTAGTGAAAAATTATCGGCAGGAGTCGGTTAAGAAGTCCTTCGAACCTCTGTTGTTTCGCTACAGCGACACCCCAGGTGGCTTGTATTCAATAAAGTTTAACACCAGCAACGTTAGAGAATCAGTAGCCGGTTTTGAGTCCGATTGGAAGAACGTTTTTCCAGGTAATCCATTTAGCTATTTCTTTCTGGACGATCACTACAACAAGCAGTACAAGGCCGATCAGCAGTTTGGAAAGGTCTTCGGTATCTTCTCGGCGATGGCGATACTGATTGCCTGCCTTGGACTGTTTGGACTGTCCTCACTGACAGCAATCCAGCGAACCAAGGAGATTGGTGTTCGAAAGGTATTGGGAGCATCCGTGCCCGGCATACTTACATTGATCAGCAAAGATTATTTGATCCTCATGTCGATTGCCATTGCGTGCGCCACTCCGCTTACCTGGTGGATCATGAGCAGCTGGCTTCAGGATTTCGCCAGCCGCATCTCATTGCAATGGTGGATTTTCGCCGCGCCTAGCCTCCTGGTTGTAGCGATCGCACTTCTTACCGTGAGCGTCCACACGCTAAAGGCAGCGCGAACAAACCCTGCAAGGTCACTCAGATACGAGTAGCGAACCTGGGGGTGGCCATTGTCAACCTGCTCTTTTTCGCCCAAGGAAGGTTGATACCTGGCGTGCCCGGTGATCTCAACAAGTTGAACGGGCAGACGAAGGAGGATCGGTAAATCATTGCTGCATCCCCAGGTCGACGCATACAAAAGCGAACATGTTACCTCAATATTATCATGAGTGCCTAGCGGCAAACTGTGCCTTTGAATGGCATTGTCAATTTCAGGGATTTGCAAGTGTGTCTGTAAGTGGTGATTGTTGAAATCGATGTCGGTTACCGTATATCGTCGATAGCAAAAAAATTATTAGTTATGCTCTCGATTGAAAAATCGGATGCATCGATTGAAAGCGTCTATCTGTCGAGACTGTCATGTTTGTGCGAATCATTTGACTCAATTTGTGCGTTATTACAGCATTAGAGCCCATTAATATTTTTGTTTAGTCTATGCGACAGCCTGTCGAATATATCAACACCCTACGTGAAGATGGACGCCCCGGAGAATCGATACCCAAAGTTGAATACCAGGCGTGGAGTCATTTCATTCTTTCAACATTAGCCATTGACGATGAGTTTAACGCTCAACGATCTGTTAGAGCGCGCACAAAAGAAGGCCGCTGAAACCGGAGCATCCAACGATAAAACAAGTTGGTACATTCTCCAGGTGAAGCGTGATCTTGAAGCGCGTCAACTTATCAAAGTCGTACCTTCATCCGTCAGAAAGCATACGTTTCTTCTTAAGCTTACCTGGCAGGGTAGGAGCAAGGTCCAGGTTTCTACCTGGGGACACAATGACCTTTGAACAAGCTGCCTACTTGACAAGCATGAGCTGCGCATCGTTGAGATACCAGCTGATGCTTTCGTCGATCTCCTTATAGAACGGTTCTGATGGCACATACGTAGCCTCATTTTTCAGCATATGCTGATAAAGGAAGTCGTATTTATCCATATCGACCGACGAGTTTTTCATGAAAGACAGTTTGTCTTTTAAAACGTCAAGCTGTTTCTGGTTAATCCGCTTTCCAAATTTATAATCAAGGTAGGTAGGCAGATCGGCCAACAGCCGTGTGATCAGTGCATCCCTGTGAGCGTCAAGTAGTTCGCGCAACTGCAAAAGTGCCAAATGCTGGTCACGCTCCTCAATTCTTTTCACGCCAAGCGCAGTTTTGATTGTTTTCATACTAATTACATTAGTTGATGTAAATATACTATTATACTAATATAATTAGTTACTGAAGGAATGATTTATCCTAAAGATCTGTCTATCAGCTAAAGAGTTTTGAGGAAATTCTGAATCCTGTCAGTGTTGTAGTTAGCTAAGCCGGATTCACGCACCACTACTTTGCCATCAGGCGCCACGATAAACGTCGTGGGGATTGACGGTACCTGCAGCAACTCAGGCAATCCACCAGCCGGCATATATACAGGGAAGGTAAAGCCCTTATCACGCGCAAAATTGCGGACTTTGTCATGATGGGCGTAATCATCAACAGAAATGATCAGGAATACGACGCGGGTGGTATCAGCGTGTTTATACAGGGCTTCAATGGTCGGCATTTCGACACGACAGGGACCACACCAGGTGGCCCATAGGTTGACGAACAGGGTACGCCCACGTAGCCGCCGTACGTCGACCGCATTACCGTTCATGTCCTGAAGGGTAAAATCGTACGGGAACTCATGAATTACGGGTGGTGCCTCTACCGAGGCATCCATCAGACCGGTCTTGAGCATTAGCGTGCCGGTCAAATTGGAAATGATGCCCAGTACTCCGATGTAGCTCAGGATCAAAACCAGGCCTAATGACACGAGCCACGGTCGCGCTGTACGCCAGAATCGCTTTAAAAGGGGAGGTACACTATTTTTCACCTGTCAATGGGTTACCCAAATGTCTGTATTTTAATTAATTTCGAAAGCTCAAAAAAGAACCAATGGACAGACTTGCGGCCCTCAAGTTCCTGTTTCTCATAGCCATAGTATTTCCAGCATCAGCACAGAAAGTCAAGTACAAGGATATCTATGCGCTGCTCAGTACGAAACAGTATGAATCGGCCGAGCCGTTTCTTAACCGTTATTTGAAGGAAACTACGGACAACCCCAATGCCTACCTCTACAAGGGAATAATCTACCAGGAGAAAGCATCCAAAGATGACGTGCTGAAGCAAACAAAACGTATGCAGTCGAACATCGATTCGGCCATCCTTTTTTATGATATCGCATACAAAGGGATCAATGAAAAGGAGATAAAGAGAAACGGCGAATATTATGCCGCCTACAATCGTCGCGATTTGCGTACCGGTGAGTTTGGGGTTACTCTTTCAGACATTCAATATGACCTGGAGAAGAGGATGGAAGGATTGCGCGAGCGCAAAGACCGGATCCGCATGGTCAAATACTACTTCGGACTTGCTGATACGCTTTATCAGCGGTCACAATTGCTTTACACGTCCCTTCAAAAGTCATATCCGGGCGAGCGCGAATTGCTTTTACGCGCCGACGATCAGCTTGTAAAGAAGCTCATCGCGTTATCACAACGGTTTGATTCGTGCGTGAAAGCTTTCGATCAATACCGGTCTGCAAGCGGGGTGATGGGAAAGACTGGCTATAATCAAACACTGGAAGGGCAACCTATTGCCGACTTCAGGACGGAAGGAAAAACACCAGCAGATTTTTACGCAGCAAAAGTTTTATTGTGGGACTATACTTCATTTTCCGAACGCATTAAACATTCTATTGAAGCTGATATTTTGCCCATGCGTCAGCACCTGGTCGCTTACGACGGGGAGATAAACAAATTGAGAGAAAAACTTTCTGCAAATCAGATATCAGTTCGCAGTGACCTGACGTCGCTCATCGATCGGCTGTTGATGGAACAACTTAGGAAATACGACAAAGATCCGTTGCCCATGGACTTGTTCTCTTTGAAGATTGGTGATTTGGAATATCGGTCGATGGTCATCGAAAACAAGTTAAAAGCTGACACGAACAGCATCCATACACGCATAGACATGGCTAAGCAGACGTACGCCAGCGCGGCGAGACTTGATAGTATTTCGTCGATGTTGCTGGCCAGGAATATCGACACTTTGGCGTTAGACTATCAATATTTCATTAAAGATACTTACGGCAGTACCGCGGCAGTTAAGGACTTCATAAAATCTACTCACGACTTTGCCGTCGCCGCAAAAGCCAGTGAGCAGGCGAGGCTGGCACGACTAACAGAATCGATGAGATGGATAGTGAGCGGAGCGGACTCGATACCACTGTTTACTGAGAGCAATCATTCCAGGTACAAGCCTCTTGTGTTGGTTGACGAGCGTTATACTGCGGGTGTGCATTACACAGATTCAATCAGTCCTTCCGGGTATTTATATTCCATCAACCCCGCCCGTACGCCTGAAGTAAAGGTGAACTTTCCAGTTGAAAAGGGTTCGTTCACCGAAGGACGATTGCCGTCGACCAAGGCTCTTTCTTTTTCAGATACTGCCGGTAACTTGTATTATATACTTATCTATTCGGAGCTTCCCGATCAGGATAACAAGTACACGGCAACACTGGCTAAAGTTTACAAATCAGATGGGCTAGCCTGGAGCTTCAATCACAAGCTGGCATTCGTTCCAAAGGAACTGCAATTTGCAACGCTCACCGGGGAGTTGACGATCGTGGGAGCAAATGGCGAACTCACAACAATGGATAAGAGCGGTAAAGCGAAATCGAATTGATGATGCGACCTTGACGTCAAACGACTCAATGCAGATCACAAAAAAAGGGCCGACAGGCCCTCCTTAATTATCAATTGTCAATTGTGAATTATCAATTGCTGTTAAGCCCCTACAAGCTTTCTCCAATCACTGAACCGCATTGAAATGCGCATCTTCAGTTTTTCATAATTGTCCCAGCTGTCGGTTACGTGGTAAATAGAAGGCAGCGTCTTTACCAGGATTTCATCATAATCATTGCGGTAGATTCCACCGCCATAATAGTAGTAAGTGAACATGTTACCCTGTCGGTTGAACAGTTCATAGCCAAGGTATCCGTCCCAGATTTCACTGAGGATGGTGCAGGATATCTCGCGACGTTTGAAACGGAAGATCTGGTTAGAAGCTTCTTCTTCAAAGTATTCAGAATACAATCCTGAGTCGATGATCCATCCCAGGTACATTCCAATGTGAACGTAAGCCTGTTCGATAGGTAGAGAGTCGGGGAAGTTTCCGAGGAAGTGACTCTTCGCGTTATCGTAGATGGTCTTTTGGATATCTGCCTTTTTTTCCATAGAACAATTTTACCTGTCCTGCGCGATTTTAACAAGCGTGAAGTGTGACTAAAACGACGAGTGACGGACGTATGTAATATTATCCGCTAACCGCAAGCTTGATCTGCTATTGATCCTCTAATGGAAGAAAAGGTATCCGGCGAAGATACCGCCCAGTATACCGAACAGATCGGCGATCAGACCGCCTTGAACGGCATATCGGGTATTCTTTATGCCAACTGATCCGAAATAAAGTGCGAGGATGTAAAATGTCGTTTCGGCGCATCCGCGGAATACGGCAGCCATGTTGGCGACGAAAGAATCTGGTGCATTTTCAGAAACGGTTATCATCATAGCCCGCGCGCCCTGTCCGCTCATCGGCTTTAGCAGTGCCACGGGCAGTGCGGGCACGAAGTCAGTATTCAGACCGAAAAGCTCGAGCGTCCAACGTACGCCATCTGTGATATAGTCCAGAGTTCCCGACGCGCGAAAGACGCCGATGGCCACAAGAATGCCCACCAGGAAAGGTATGATCTTAATCGACGTTTCGAAACCTTCTTTTGCGCCTTCAATGAATGTTTCAAACACCGCTATTCGTCGATAGACACCCATGCCTATGAAGGTGATAATGACTGAAAGTATTATAAGCGCAGTTACGATCAATGATTGACTTTGCAACTCTGCCTGCGATAACGACGCAAAATACCATACGCTTAAAGCAACGATACCAAATGAGCCAACAAGAAATGCGAATAATACCGGCTCAAAGAGGTTAATGCGTTGACGAATTGAAACATAGATTAAGCCTGCCAGGGTAGCGCATGAATGAGCAATGAGCACAGGAATAAAAATGCTGGTGGGATTTGCTGCGCCCATCGTAACACGGTCGGCGATGATAGATATCGGTATAACCGTAAGCCCCGAGGCATTAAGCACGAGGAACATGATCTGCGCATTCGAAGCCGTTTCTTTGTTCGGGTTGATATCCTGAAGTTCTTTCATCGCTTTCAGTCCCAGAGGCGTGGCTGCATTATCCAGTCCGAGAATGTTGGCGCTGAAGTTCATAATGATCGCGCCGGTAGCCGGGTGGTTGCGCGGGATGTCGGGGAATAAGCGGGAGAAGAAAGGGGCAACCAGCCTGGACAGAATAGCAATCATTCCTCCCTTTTCTCCAATCTTCATCAAACCGAGCCAAAGCGTCATTACTCCCGTGAGTCCGATCGAAATCTCAAACCCCGTTTTCGCCGAACTGAATGTCGCTTCCATCATTGCTGGAAACACCGTGCTGTCCTGGAATACAATTAGCTTAATTAGAGCAACTGCGAATGCGATGAGAAAGAAGGCAACCCAGATGTAGTTCAATACCATAAGGCGATGGCGGTTAGGCGATGGCTATTGGTGAACAATGTACAATGATCAACTCAAGTTTACCAAATTCAGCATATGACAGGCTGCAAGTCCCGCCGTTTCGGAGCGCAGCCGGTTGGTACCGAGACTTACTTTTTGAAAACCATGATCAAGCGCAAATGCTATCTCTTCCTCGGTAAAATCGCCTTCGGGTCCGATGCAGACGACATAAGATTGGTTCTTCTTTGCCTGTTTGTACAAATGCAGGGGATTGCTTGCATCAACAAATGCGATGAACTTTTGGCTACTGTGATCCGCCGAACAGAATGTTTGAAACGACAACGGGCCTTCAATGGGAGGGAGTGTATAACGCTGAGATTGCTTCATTGCCCCAATTGCAATTTTGACGAGCCGCTCTGCCTTTATTTGACGCTTCTCTGTGCGATCACAAGTAAGCAGCGTTATGCGATTCACGCCCAGCTCTACGGCCTTTTCAACAAACCACTCCAGCCGATCGGGATGACTAAGAGGTGAAATAGCGATGTGGATATCGTACAAACAAGGCGCCTCGCATTCTTCCCTGACGATTTCAAATGTGCACTTACTTTGATCGTCGGATATAATGCGGCTCTCAAAATGGAGTCCTTTTCCATCTGTTATGTGGATGATGTCGCCCGCGCGACGGCGCAGCGCCCGAACGGCGTGTTTTGATTCGTCCGGATCCAGATGCCGGACGCCTTCATCAATGAGCGGCTGATAAAATAAATTCAATCGCTAGCTGTACTGGGTGGAGAGCCTGTCGACAAGACCTACGTATTCAACAATCGCCGCTTCCTTGCTTTTCCCTTTGAGCTCAGCCCATGCATCGTATTTTGCAATGGCCTTAAAATCGAACCCTCCCGGGCGATCACCGGCTACATCACCTTCGGTAGCTTGTTTATAGAGCGCATACAACAGCAGAAGCTCTTCATTGGACGGCCGTTTGGTAAACTCTTTGGTGCGCGCAGCCGCCTCTTCAAATTTTCGGATATCCATTGCTGTCGATGTTGGTTACATAACAACTCATTGAGCAAGCCGGTCAGCAGTTGGCATCAGCAACTGTCAATTGTACATTGTCAATTATTATCTTTCTCCTACGCCCTTATATGGTCGTAGAGTTGCTCCCGTGTAGATCTGACGCGGACGACCAATTGGTTCCTTGTTTTCGCGCATTTCCTTCCACTGAGCAATCCATCCTGGCAGACGGCCCATAGCGAACATAACCGTGAACATCTCAACAGGTATGCCCAGCGCCCGATAGATAATTCCAGAATAGAAATCGACGTTCGGATAAAGCTTGCGCTCCACAAAGTATGGATCTTTCAAAGCTGCTTCTTCCAGTTTCTGTGCGATCTCAAGAACAGGGTCGTTAACACCGAGTTTCTTTAGCACGTCATCGGCTGCCTTCTTAATGATCTTCGCTCTCGGATCGAAATTCTTGTATACACGGTGGCCAAAGCCCATGAGCCGGAAACCACTGTTCTTATCCTTTGCCTTATTGATCCATTTCTCAGTGTCGCCACCGTCCTTCTTGATGTTCTCCAGCATCACGATCACCTCCTGGTTAGCTCCGCCATGCAGAGGACCCCAAAGTGCATTTACACCTGCAGAGATTGAAGAATAGATGCTTGCCTTAGAAGAGCCTACAATACGTACGGTTGAAGTAGAGCAGTTCTGTTCGTGGTCAGCGTGAAGAATGAGTAATTTATCCAGAGCATCAGCAACGATAGGATCTACCTCAAACTCCTGCGCTGGAAGCGAAAACATCATCTTCAGAAAGCGCGCGCAATAGTCAAGCTTGTTGTCGGGATAGTTAACCGGATGTCCCACCGCATTCTTGTACGCCCATGCCGCGAACGTGGGCATCTTGGCGAGTGAACGAACTATGCTGAGGTAAACGCCTTCAGTTGACCGGTTAGGATCAAGTGATTCAGGATAGAAAGCGGTCTGAGAGCAGAAGAGTGACGCCAGTACGCCCATCGGGTGAGCAGTAGACGGAAATCCATCGAGGATTTTCTTGATGTCCTCATGAACCAGAGTATGCGTCTTAATGTCGTAGCTGAACTTGTCGTATTGTTGTTGTGTGGGAAGCTCGCCAAAGATGAGGAGGTAAGCGACTTCAAGGAAGTTTGACTTCTCTGCCAACTCTTCGATGGAGTAACCACGGTAACGCAGGATACCCTTGTCACCGTCCAGGAAGGTGATAGCACTCTTTGTGGCACCTGTATTCTTGTATCCAAAATCTAACGTGATGGCTCCCGTTTTTTCCATCAACTCTCCAATATCAATAGCCACTTCATTCTCGCTTCCAACTACCAGAGGCAATGTATAAGACTTACCGTCGATGATCAATTCAGCTGTTTTGGACATTTTATTAATTGAATTTTTGCAAGTTTTAAATATACAGGGTAAAGCCTTGTTTGGAAAAAGAATGTCGAAAAAAAGGTGTTTTCGTCATTTCTGGCCCAATATTACGGTTAGTATTGCTGCCTTCCGAACACATGAAGAACACTTTGGGATCAGCGGACGCACCCTCGTTACGATGACCTGTATACCCTTCATTGTCAATCCATTGTTTAGTGCTATTTTTTGATAAATTTATGCATGCTAGATGGGACGTCGTTTTGACATACGTTTGCACGATACCTCTATATTTAGCGTCGATCGTAGCCACCACAGCGGCACTTCCCTATGTTGAATTTTGTATCAGGATGGATTGTACATCGCGCGAAATCTATGAGACTCCTGATGCGGTATTCAGATACAACGATACAGGTCGTTATACTCTTATTGACGGGTCGTCGAAGAAAAATGTCGTTTACATCCGCGCATGACTCGAGAAGCGAAAAAGACTTCTGGCATTTTCGCCCGTGCGCTAAGTTGCATGTTGGTGTTGATGGGGGGTGGTGTAATGCGTAAGAGCACGTTGTGGCTGTTGGGGCTGTTGTTGTGCACAGGGCCGTTGGCGGCCCAGTCAATAGACAGTCTAAAGCAACTATTAGTTGATCTGAATGACCATCGTCAGCGGGTGGATGTGCTCATCGACCTTTCCACACGACTTTTTGACATCGATCTCGACGAGGGGTACAAGTATGCGAGTGATGCACGCGAGGAGGCCGCCACAATTAAATATGAACAGGGCGAGCGGTTGGCTCTAATCCTTATGGCTTATCGCTATGTGTGTAGCGGAGACTTCCGTCAGGCGATCAGCACATACCAGGCTTCGGACGCACTGATGTCGTCGGAAGATGAAATTCTGGCATACTCTTTTGTCAGCCGCGGAAACGTTTATCGCTCGATTGCCCGGTACGACTCATCACGCTACCTCTATACGCAGGCTATCAAACTGCTCGAATCACATCAGAATTCAAAATATCTCGCCTACGCCTATAAGAGTCTTGGACGGCTCGAGGTAATGATGTGGCACAACAAAGATGCTGAGTTTTACTACAAGAAAGCTCTCACAATTTACGAGGAAGGAAATCGCACAGTCGGTCAGGCTGAGGTATTGTTTCTCCTTTCTGAGGTAAGTAAACATCTCACGGATTATGATCAGGCAGCAAAACTTCAACTGCAGGGATGCGATATTGCAGATCACAATGACTCGGAGTACCTGACTCTATTGTGCCATCGAAATCGCGGCGACTATTATTATCACCTGGGTGATTATCTCAAATCACTTGAAGAACTACTGCAGGCACTTAACATTCTGCGCATTCGTGATCAGCCACAAGTCCTGGCGTCGTTGTACAATCAATTGGGTGAAGTTTACGATGCCCTGGGCCAGTATGATGTGTCTTTGAAATACTACCTCGATGCTCTGAAGATATGGGAGCGGATGGGAGTGAAGTACGAGATGGCCAAACTGTTTAGCGAGATTGGTTGGATCTACAAGAATCAATCGAATTTTGCTCAGGCGAAGGCTTATATGGAACGCTCGCTCACGCTCCGTGAGGAAATAAAAGATGAACATGGCATCTCGAACAGTTATAATGTTCTTGGCGTGTTGTATTACCAGGAGAAACGATACGACAAAGCACTCGATTATCTCTCGCGTTCGATAGAGATCCGCAGGCGAATTGATCACCGGGAAGGTGTGTCGGCGTGTATCTTCAATATGGCTGCAGTGTACGAAGATCTTGGGCAGCTGGACAAGGCACTCAACTATCAGTTTGAGGCCCTTGAAATCGATGAGCGTATCGGAAACAAGCAGGGGTTGAGCATCTCTTACAATCAGATAGGTCAGTTGTATACCAAGATGCACAACTACCCGGAAGCCCATAAGTTCCTGACAAAGGCAAGTGATCTGGCAAGACAAACAGGATCCAAAAATCTGATCATGGCGAACCGTCTCATCATGTCAAAATATTATGAAGAGAAGGGCGACTACAAAGCAGCCTTGCGTTGGCACCAGATGTATACCAACATCAATGACAGCATCTTCAGCGAAGGCAATGCTATGAAGCTTGCAGAAATGCAGGCCCTCTATCAGATTGAGCAAAAGGATCAGCAGATTGAATTGCTGAATCAGAATAAGGTGATCCAGATGGATCAGATCAAATTGCAGCGAGCACAGATCGGTCAGCAGCGTATTATCATCATTGGCGGCCTCGTAGGACTTGTCCTCGTTTCGTTCTTTGCTTACAAGACATATCAGTACACGTCGCGCATGCGTCGCGCGAACTTCGAGATCATTGAACAGAAGGAAGAGATTCAGGCACAGTCAGAAGAGTTAATCGAGGCCAATCAAACTATTGCCAGCATCAATCGCGACCTGGAATTAAAGATCAATGCCCGCACGACAGATCTCAGACAAGCCTATAAAGAGCTTGATACATTTTTTTATCGATCATCGCATGACTTCCGTCGTCCCTTGACTACGTTTCTTGGCCTTGCAGAAGTAGCCAAGATCACCGTTAAGGATCCGAACGCTCTCGAGCTATTTGCCAAGGTGAAGGAAACTGCACATAACCTTGACAAGATGCTGGTGAAATTACAATCCATCAGCGACGTGGGCACTCAACAGCTGGTATACAAGGAAGTACTTCTGAAAGAAATCGTCGATAGTGTTGTGGACGCTTTCAAGACTGATATTGCGCACGCCAATATCAAAGTTACTTCCTCAATAGATCTGACAAGTTCATTCTTCTCATATCCGGCGATGATCCGGATCATCATCGAAAACCTCGTTGAGAACTCGATTGCTTTTGCAGCCATGTGCGACTGCACGCTTGATATCAGGGCGTACAACATGGGTGACAACGTTGTTATTAAGATCGAGGACAATGGGCAGGGAATTGATCCTTCCTTACAGGAAAAGGTTTTTGATATGTATTTCCGGGGCAATGAACGATCGAAAGGCAATGGACTCGGGCTTTATATCGTGAAGAAAGCGGTTGAAAAGTTAAATGGAGCGATAGAGCTTTCCTCGTCAGTAGGGAAGGGGACCACCTTCAGGATACTGCTTCCCAATTCACTTACAAATATCGATTCATAGATTATTCTAAGTGACGAATTTGACCGTTGCCGGGTCATTCGCCGAGAATTTCTTGCCTTGTGTAGTTTCCTTCAGGGTTAGTGTGTTACTTTGTCTCGCATGCAGTTTGGAAGGTGAGGTCCTGCGATCAGCATTGGTCACCGCCTTCATGGTAAAGCACCCTGGCGAACTATTGGGTCTATTCCCTTAAACGCTTGATGGTGTTTGAATTTTTCAGTTGACTTTTTGTGCTACTGACGTTGCATTCCTTGTGAAGTTGGATAGTAGGTAAACCCTTATTTTCGGAACAACATGGCATTTAACTTTTTTCGCAGCACAGACATTGCGATCGACCTGGGCAACACAAATACTGTAATGAGTGATAACAGCCGGGTCTTACTCTCGCAGCCGTCGTACGTTGTTCTGGATCCTGAAAGCCAGGCAGTACGCGCTGTAGGCGAAATGGCTTACAACATGTTTGAAAAGAATCCGGAGACTTTGTTACCTGTCAAGCCACTTAAGGGCGGAGTAATTGCAGACTACGACTCTGCCATCAAGATGATCCGGCAGATGGTGACAGATATTTCACCTCGTCGTTCGTTCTTCTCAGGATACAATCATATTATATCCGGTATTCCTTATTACGCGACATCAGTCGAACAGCAGGCATTGCGCGATGCTCTGGGGCAATTCAATTCACGCCGTATGTATATGGTTTACGAACCATTGGCAGCTGCTTTAGGCATTGGACTGGATATTACTACGCCGGAAGGTAAAATGGTTGTCGATATCGGCGGAGGGATCACGGAAATTGTGATTATCTCGTTGTCTGGCATTGCTGCGTTTCAGTCAGTGAAAGCTGCCGGCGACATGTTTGATGTTGAAATTCAGGATTACTTCCGAAGGATGTATAACATGGCTATCGGCATTAAGACTGCCGAGCAAGTCAAGATTGCAGTTGGTGCTGTCATGGATAAACTTGCAGAGCCACCCGCTGCAATGCAGGTACGCGGTAAAGATCTGATCAGAGGTATTCCGGTGATTCGCTCGATAGGTCACCAGGAGGTTGCTCACATTCTGGACAAGTTCATCGTATCTATTGAGAATGCCGTTATCCAGACCCTGGAGACTTGCCCTCCGGAACTGGCTGCAGATATTTATCAGGGCGGCATTCATCTCACTGGCGGCAATGCACTGCTTCGTGGTATGCGTGAGCGCTTCGAGAAGCGATTAAATCTTCCTGTACACATCGATCCGCAACCGCTTCTGTCCGTCAGCCGCGGTGTAGCCCAGACGTTGGGAAACACGAAGCGGTATAATTCGATTTTGATGGAGTAGGAGCAAATTGACAATTGATAATTGACAATTTATAATTATGGAGGGGCCTAGCGGCCCCTTTCTTTTGATCGCTCGTTTGATGTCTTTTTGGTTGCTTCCTCATAAACAACTGCCGCGTGCTAATTGGATAAATACGACGACCATTCCGCGACGTGCCACATAATGATTTCCTAGTGCGCACAGTATAAAAACAAAGGGGCCGATAAGGCCCCTCCAAAATTATCAATTGTAAACTGTCAATTATCAATTACTACTGGGACCTCGGTCTCCTATAGTAAGCTTTACGCCTCGTTGTGTAGAGTTTGTGATAGAAGTCAGCAAATACCAGGTTCGGCAGATAATACTGCAGCGTGATGTTTGCGATAAAATAGCCATCATTCTTGCCAGGGTTGCCTCGTTTGCCTACGATCGTTCTTCGATCTTCTCTTGGCCGGTTTTCTCCTTCGCGGCGATCAGAGAAATAGTAGCGTGCACCTTCGTCAGGTTTGATGTCAGCATAGCGCGTACTGCTCGCGTCGTCCAGGTAATCTGTAAACGTAAACCTATAGCCGCCCTCAACAAGGATGTTAAAGAATGGATCAATCTTAATACGCGCACCCAGACCAACAGGGATAACGAACTGCACCCGGCTGTATTTTACATTTTCCGTACGCAGTGGTTGCAATGCTGTCCACTTTCCATTCGCATCCTTTGCCTTCGGGTTAATCCATAACAATCCAAATCCACCAAAAGCATGGAAGTTCAAAGTTGAACGCTGATAAAAGCGTTGCCCCATGGGACTCAGGTTGTAAGCACCAAGGGCAGCGAATTCCAGATTGTTGGAACGGAAGTGAAGATTACGTTCTACGCGATCATCGTCAGCGTCGGCGTCATTGCCATAGAGTTGGAACCAGGTAAGTTCTGTACGAACACTAACACGACTAGTGAGGTACATTTCCGCACCAGCAGCCACATTGGGGCGCAACCTTCCCAGCTCACCTGGGTTCACCATCTCGCCATAATAGTTGGCCGTGCCTGAACCAAGGCTCACGAGAAAGTTCCGCTCTCTGCGGAGGGCAAAAAAGCTCTGGGAATACGTAGTCAGGGGTACCACGAGGGATGCCACTAAGAATACTACGATGATTTTTTTCATTCCGGTAAAAGCCTTATCGTCTAAATATAGGAAAAATCAAGCCAGTTTGTATACTCATCCCCCGCACCGTTCAACTTCCCTGTTCGCGAATAAGTGTCTTCGCCGTTATTTAAGCACATCCTTAACACGATCTGCAGCATCCTTCAACAGGATGGCAGAGAAAACTTTAAGTCCTGATTGTTCAATGATCTTTGCTCCTTCTTCTGCATTCGTTCCCTGAAGACGAACAATGATAGGAACTTTGATATCACCAATCTTTTTGTAAGCCTCAACAACACCATTGGCAACCCGGTCACAGCGAACAATGCCTCCAAAGATATTGATGAGGATAGCCTTCACGTTAGGATCCTTAAGGATGATACGGAAGCCGGCTTCAACTGTTTCGGCATTCGCTCCACCTCCAACATCCAGGAAGTTTGCAGGCTCACCACCTGACAACTTAATGATATCCATAGTCGCCATGGCAAGTCCGGCGCCGTTAACCATACAACCTACGTTACCATCAAGCTTAACGTAATTCAGGCCAGCTTTACCAGCTTCCACTTCGAGTGGATCTTCTTCTGTGATGTCACGCAACTCAGCTAAGTCTTTATGACGGTACAAAGCATTGTCGTCGAGGTTAACCTTTGCATCTACTGCAAGGATCCGGTTATCCGATGTCTTTAGTAATGGATTGATCTCAAACATTGATGCGTCAAGTCCGAGATACGCATTATATAGTGAGTTGATGAACTTGACACCTTCTTTAAATGCATTGCCTTCCCAACCAAGAGCAAACGCGATCTTGCGCGCCTGAAATCCCTGGAGTCCAATGGCAGGATCAATCCATTCCTTGATGATCTTTTCAGGATGAGATTCAGCAACTTCTTCGATGTTCATACCACCTTCAGTAGATGCCATGATCACTGGACATCCTTTCGAGCGGTCGAGCAGAATGCTCATATAATATTCTTTTGGCTGGCCCTCGCCTGGATAATAAACATCCTCAGCGATCAGCACTTTATTTACCTTCTTACCTTCAGGGCCGGTCTGATGCGTCACCAGTGTACCTCCCAGAATTGCCTTAACCTTCTCAGGTACTTCATTCATGCTCTTGGCAAGCACTACGCCATTAGAGCCTGTTTCTCTAACCTTTCCTTTTCCACGTCCACCGGCATGAATCTGCGATTTGATTACAAACCATTTTGTACCTGTTTCGGCCGCTAACTCCTTGGCTGCCTGCACGGCACTATCAGGTGTATCCGCAACAATCCCCCGCTGTATCGTAACACCATACTTCTTGAGAATTTCCTTGCCTTGATATTCGTGGATGTTCATGAATTTTTAGTTTGTTGCGAAACTAGTTTATTTACGCTACTAATTCAACTTATTTCATGCTGCTGGCTACAGGCCTTGAAAAATCATATGGCGAGCTTTCGGTGCTCAAGGGAATAGACATTTCAATCGAACGCGGCGAGATTGTTTCTATTGTAGGTGCTTCTGGAGCGGGCAAGAGTACCCTGTTACACATCCTGGGTACACTCGACACACCCGACAAGGGTAAAGTGGTTATCCATAATAAGGATGTGTTCAGTCAGTCAGCCAGAAGCCTGGCCTCTTTCCGCAATAAGTCAATCGGTTTTGTCTTTCAATTCCATAACCTGCTTCCGGAATTTACCGCGATAGAGAACGTGATGATTCCCGGTCTGATCGCTTCGGGTGACGAGAAAAAAATCAGAGACAGAGCTCGTGCATTGCTGGAAATGTTGGGACTAAAAGAACGGGTGGAACACAAACCTTCGGAAATGTCAGGGGGAGAACAACAACGTGTCGCCGTTGCCAGAGCAATGATCAACGCACCTGATCTTATTCTTGCCGACGAGCCAAGCGGAAATCTTGATTCAAAGAATGCAGTCGATCTTCATAATCTGTTCTTCCAGTTGAGGAAGGATATAGGTCAGACATTTGTCATTGTTACTCACAATGAACAGCTCGCTAATATGTCTGACAGGAAAATCGAATTGAAAGATGGCAGGATAAAAAGTGATGCTTAACGTTGACGACTGGTTAGAAAAAGTGAAGCAAAAAAAAGGAAGAAGATCACACTGTTCTCCAACACATTCCCTGATCCTCTTCCTACTCCCTAACCTTAAATAAACTAAACATCCAATTGCCGATACAAAGGTAAAGCGTACATGGGGGGTATGCTGGTCAAATCCCGGTATTATGTCAGGCATGTAAGAATTGACAGTAACTCTGAACGATGCGGAGCCGAAATCGGGGATCAACTGTCACAAACTGACCTTGCACGCGATTGCAGCAGAAATAAGATGCACGTCAGAATTGCTACGTGCACAGCTTTATAGCTGAATAACTAATTAACTCAAGTACAGTTATTTAATCATTAGCTCTTCAAGAAAACTTTCTGAATAACATTGCGCGAATATTCCAAAAGTGACAAGTAAAATCTGCCGGCTGAACTGCGCAGACTAAAAAAAATCGCAGGAGGAAAAAGCGACAGAGCCGCTCTCCGATTCTTAATTCTTAATTCTTAATTCTTCTTCGACTGCACCGACTTCGACATGACCCCGGTCATTGATGCGAAGAAGGTTCACCGGCACTATTTCATTGACCAGCACTGGATCGTATTTGGCAACTACGCGAACATAGTTTTCAGTGAAGCCGTGCATCATTCCATCTTCTATATCATTTTCAAAGAGAACGTTTGCATTGCCGTTCAGATTCTCCTCGTAGAACTTCCTGCGCTTCTTGTCAGAAAGGATGTGCAACATTTTGGAACGCTCGGCCCGCTTTGCATGAGGCACCGCGTGATCCATTTCAGCTGCTGGAGTATTGGCACGCTCAGAATAGGTGAACACGTGCAGGTATGAGATATCGAGCTCGTTCAGGAACCTGTAAGTGTCGAGAAAGTCGTCGTCGGTTTCACCAGGGAATCCCACGATCACATCGACGCCTATACAACAGTGAGGCATCACTTCCTTAATGCGACGTACACGCTCGACATAAAGCTCGCGTTGATAACGACGCTTCATGAGTTTCAGGATCTTATTCGATCCTGATTGAAGAGGTACATGAAAATGAGGAACGAAGTGTTTCGATCCGGCCACGAACGAAATGATGGTATCTGTTAGCAGATTCGGTTCAATCGAGGAGATTCGAAATCTCTCGATCCCTTCAACCTGATCAAGTGCCTTAATGAGGTCGATGAATCGGTCAACCCGAACGCCTCCCTGTAATCCAAAGTCACCGGTATTCACACCGGTGAGGACCACTTCACGGACATCGGTGTTAGCGATCTTCTCCGCAGCTTTCACAATGTTGGAAATGCTGTCGCTTCTGCTGGAGCCTCTGGCCTGAGGGATCGTGCAGAATGTACAGGAATAATCGCAGCCGTCCTGAACTTTAAGGAATGTACGGGTTCTGTCGTGCAGCGAATAAGCGGCGTTGAACGAACTGGCAGTCTCAACATCCGAGGAGAACACCTGCGGCTGTGGTGGTCGAACAAAACCGTCGAGCAGTTCTACCAGCCTGAATTTCTCAGCGGCGCCAAGGACTGCATCAACACCTGGTATCTCCGATATCTCTTTGGGCTTCAGCTGTGCATAGCAGCCGATGATAGCCACGTAGCCATCTGGAGAAATTGCACGAGCTTCGCGTACGATCTTGTGACATTTCTTGTCAGCGTTCTCTGTTACTGAACAGGTATTGATAATGAAAATGTCTGGCTTGTCCGTGAAGTCCACTTTCGCATAGCCGCGCTCCTCAAACATCCGGGAGATGGTGGATGTCTCAGAATAATTGAGCTTGCAGCCCAAAGTGTAAAATGCTACGCGCCTGCTCATTCGTTGATTTGTTGGTCTGCTGATTTGTTTAATGGTCGATCGAGTCGTGCCATCATCAGCTCATCAAACAGACTTCAGATATTGTTCTACTCCTTCGATCTTCTTATCCAGTTCGGCTGTTACTTTTTCGAATTCTGCACGGTTCTTAAGCTCAGATTTTGCACTGATGTAAAACTTTATCTTAGGCTCCGTACCTGACGGACGCACAGATACTTTGGTGCCGTCAGCAAGATAAAATTGTAACACGTCTGAAGCCGGGAAATCCAGGTCAGTCGTCTTTCCTGTGGCAAGATCCTTTTCTTTCAATGACTTGTAATCGAGTACGCGTGTTACCTTGCTTCCAATGATCTCGGCAGGAGGGTTGGTCCTGAACTTCTCCATCATTGCCTTGATCTCCTGCTCTCCCTGCTGTCCTTTCTTTGTAACGTTTAAGAGCTGCTCTTTATAGTAGCCGTATTCAACATACATATCGATCAGCCAGTCATAGAGCGACTTCTTTTCGTCAGTTGCGGCGGCGGCCATGGCAGCGAAGAAGGCGCATGCAGAAACAGCGTCTTTGTCGCGGACAAAGTCACCCACCATATAGCCATAACTTTCCTCACCTGCAGCTACGAATGTCTTCTTGCCTTCGAGCTTGCCCATGAGTTCGGCAATGTACTTGAATCCTGTTAGCGTGTTGTAGCACTCAACGCCCAGCTTTTCAGCCATCGTATCCACAAGTTCTGTGGTCACAATTGTCTTGGCTACATAAGCATTCGTCTTGTTCTTCAGATTCTTCATAACGAAATACATCATGAGACTGAAGGCCTGATTTCCATTCAAAAGCACGAACTCGCCATCGCCCTTCCGCACACCAATTCCCACACGGTCAGTATCGGGGTCGGTCGCCATTACCATAGTGGCGCCAACAGCTTTGCCCTTTTTGATCACGAGCTCCATGGCGGAACGCTCTTCGGGGTTAGGGGACTGTACCGTCGGAAAGTTTCCATCCGGGGTCTTTTGCTCTTCAACAACCTGGAGATTATTGAAGCCGATCGCCTTGACGCACTCCGGAACCATAGTTATACCAGCACCATGTATGCTGCTGTAAACCAGCGGGATATTGCTGTGTCGTGCAATAGTTTCTTTATTAGGAATATGCTTCTTTACTTCTTCGTAGTAAGCATTTTCAACCTCCGGACCAATCGTGCTGATCAGCGCTTTATTCGCTTCAAATTTTACCTGATCAAACGAGCTGATAACCTTCACTTCCTTGATAATGTTCTTGTCATGTGGCGGAACAACCTGAGCCCCGTCGTTCCAATAGGCCTTATATCCGTTGTACTCCTTGGGGTTATGCGAAGCCGTGACGACAATTCCTGAATCACACTTCAGGTAGCGAATCGCATACGACAAGAGGGGAGTGGGCCGCAATTCTGAAAACATATGAACGTAGATGCCGTTGGCCGACAAGACATCGGCGGCCACTTGTGCGAAGAAGCGACTGTTGTTCCGGCTATCGTGGGCAATGGCAACCTGGATCTTCTTTCCGGGAAAAGTCTTGTTCAGGTAGTTGGCAAGGCCCTGAGTGGCCATACCCACGGTGTATTTATTCATGCAATTTGACCCCACGCCCATCACGCCGCGGAGGCCGCCGGTGCCAAATTCAAGATCCTTGTAAAAGCTGTCAATCAGCTCTTTATCGTCAGACTTTGCTAGTAATGCTTTTACTTCAGCTTTTGTATTATCATCAATGGTTGGGCTGGCAAGCCATGCTTGCGCCCGCGACTGTACTAGTTGTTTCAGATCTTCCATGGAGTACGTTTAAAACTTGGCAATCCGGGCAAAGGTAACAAAGAAATCAGGGATTGATGAGCGGTGTGATTGTCAAATAATCGGGAACTGATGATTACCAAATCGGTCTTGATTGAGAGAACTCCGAGCTTAGCAATGCCAGAAAACGTGCAGCATTGTTAAGGGAGGATTTCGACCAGAAGTAACTGTAGGTGTGATGTTTATGATTATGTTGGAAAGAGTTATCTGGTGAGCGTTCACCCACTTCGTCAGTTCGCTCCCATCGAAACGCAAGTACCCGGTATACTATTATCCTATGTTATACAGATGTTATGGAGATGTTACACAGGGCTTATACAGAGCACTATTAATACGAAGTAGAAGTTAGCATCGGTAAAAGGAGCCCTGTGGCATTCCTAACGTTCACCAATAATTTACTCAAAGTACGTTGTCGTCCAGGGTAATGGGTGGCCTCACAGATCCGGGCTGGCCAGCCCGCCTATCTCCAGCCGGCAGACAAAGGATTTTCGATTCTCAGTTTTGAAACCTCCTTTGCTTCCCTATTTTTTTTAATATTGACGAAAAATTGAACCATGGACGTAAAAGCGCTCGATGCAGCACTTTTGAAGATAATTCGCAAACGCGAAGAACTCGCTAAAGTCGATTACAACAACCCCAAATACGACGACCTCGAAGAAGAGCTTCACGACCTGGAAGATGACTTTCAGGAAGAGTATGGAAGTTACCTCGAGGACGCGTTGCAGCAGGTCCATGATAAATACTGTCCTGACAATGATGTGCTGATGCCCATCGGATACCTGGGCCAGGGTGTTCCTGTTGAAGTGGAAAGCATGCCTGGAAAGGATACCAGACTTGTACTTTCTGCGAGCCCTGTACGCATCAGTCTTAGTGTCGGCAAGGACAAGCAGCAGGTGGTTTGGACCGCCTGATCTCTTAAGCGAAGCCTACTTTCTTCCTGACACGCTGAAGAACGTTGTGCGCGATTGAACGCGCCTTGTCTTCACCGCGTGTTAGCTGTTTCTCAAGATCTTCCGGATGATTCATCAAGTGCGCATACATCTTCCGTTGTGCGTCAAACTTACGGACGATCAGCTCGTACAATTCCTGCTTCGCATGTCCATACCCAAAGTTACCTGCGAGATACTTTGAGCGAAGCGCCGATCGTTCCTCATCCGAGGCCAGCAGGCTATAGATAGCATAGACATTGTCGGTGTCCGGATCCTTGGGCGCCTCCATTGGAGTTGAGTCGGTCTTGATCGTTTTGATTTGCTTCAGCAACTCTTTCTCAGGAAGAAAAATGTCGATGATGTTTCCGTACGACTTGCTCATCTTCTGACCATCGGTTCCGGGAATTGTCATCACCGTCTCTTCGATCTTAGCAGCCGGCACGACAAAAGTTTCACCGTAATAGTTGTTGAATGCTGTGGCAATGTCACGCGCAATCTCCAGATGCTGTCGTTGATCCTTTCCCACGGGCACAAAGTCCGCATCGTACAAAAGGATATCTGCAGTCATAAGGACTGGATAGGTAAAGAGTCCCGCATTGACATCTGCCAATCGATCCGACTTGTCTTTAAACGAATGAGCGTTGGCCAGCATCGGGAAGGGCGCCATGCAGCTGAGATACCAGGTTAGCTCGGTAACTTCGGGAATACGCGACTGCCGATAGAGATAGTTCTTATCAACATCGAAGCCGAAGGCCAGCCACGCCGCCGCAACTGCCCGCGTATTTTCCACACGCGTTGCTGCATCTTTTATCGATGTCATCGAATGAAGATCCGCTATAAAGAAGAATGAATCGTTACCCGGTTGGCGGGAGAGTTCGATGGCAGGAATGATAGCCCCCAGCAAGTTTCCCAGATGGGGTTTTCCACTACTCTGTATACCCGTTAAAATTCTGGCCATAGTTTTGCAAATAAAATAAAATAATGCTGAAGCGATTTAGTTTTAAATTTGCAGGCATAATTTTTACACTTCCATGAAGATCTGGGTAGCGATCATTTTTTTAACTGTGGCGGGTGCGGCGTTTGGACAACTTGCAAAGCCAATTCAATTCAGAGAAGAGACGTTCGACTTTGGGGCCATCACTGAAGAAGGGGGTCCTGCTTTGCATGAATTTCTTTTTACCAACAACACTGGAAAATCCATCAAAGTATTAACTGTCCAGGCCTCATGCGGATGCACAACTCCAAGCTGGTCAAAGGAACCAATCGCCCCGGGCAAGACTGGTTTTGTTCAGGCGAGTTATAATCCAAAAGGAAGACCTGGCTACTTCAATAAGACACTCACAGTAACGACTGATCTCGATCCAACGCCAATCATTCTGGCAATCAAAGGCCAGGTGCAGGTGCAAGGTGTTGCTGCGTCTCCAACAGAATTTCAGGTTGCAAATGGTGGTTGGAAGTTAAAAACAGGATCTTTTAACCTGGGTAAAGTTTTTATGCAGAACGAAGCGGCATCTCGCGAGTTCCCTTTTGTCAATGGAAGCCAGAAGCCAATCACGTATACAGGAAAGTTCGCAGGTCCGAAATACATTACCGTCGATGTTAAGCCTAAGACATTGCAACCAGGCGAACGCGGTTCAGTAAAGATCGTCTATAACGCCAGGTTGAAGAACACTTATGGTTTCCAGTCTGACAATGTGGAAATCTTCACTGACGATGAACTTAATCCAAACAAGTCATTTTCAGTATACGCCACTCTTGAAGATGATTTCAGTAACATTAAGCAAGAGGATTTGCAGAAAGCTCCGCAGTTGAAGCTGCAAAATACCTCTGTAGACATTGGCAGAATCAGACCTAATCAAACTGCTGTGCAGGAGGTTTCATTGGCGAATACGGGTAAAAAGGAACTGGACATCCGTGCCCTTCAGGGAAACTGCACTTGTATTTCGGCATCATCAGCTAAGAGCACGCTGAAGCCAGGCGAAAGTACAATGATGCGCATTGAGTTTAGCCCTGGCGATCGCAAAGGAAACAGCACTAAGGCCATAACCATTTATTCAAATGATCCGCTGAATCCCGTTCAAAGGGTAACGCTCACGGCCTATATTGACTAGGACGATTTCCCGAACGGACTAAAATGTTCACCAACGTAGCGTTCGGCATCAGACGAACGCAGGTATACCCGTAATATTATGGCCGAGAATCAAGAGGTGGATGTCGTGCGTGCCTTCGTACGTTACAACAGACTCGAGGTTCATCATGTGCCTCATCAATGGATACTCACCAGTGATCCCCATTCCTCCATGGACTTGTCTGGCCTCACGGGCGATCTCAAGCGCCACGTGCACATTATTTCTTTTCGCAAGTGAGATCTGTGGAGTTGAGGCTTTACCAGCATTCATCAACATACCCAGTCGCCAATTGAGCAACTGCGCTTTGGTGATTTCACTTAGCATCTCTGCGAGCTTCTTTTGAACAAGTTGGAACGAGCCAATAGGCTTACCGAACTGAATGCGCTCGGCCGCATATCGCCGTGCAGAATCGTAGCAATCCATAGCGGCGCCGATAGCGCCCCATGCAATTCCATAACGCGCTGAGTCGAGACACATTAGCGGTGCCCCAAGACCACTCTTGCCAGGAAGAAGGTTTGCTTTCGGAACCTTCACATTGTCGAACACTAGCTCACCCGTTGTACTTGCACGCAAAGACCATTTGCCGTGTGTCTCGGGCGTGGAAAATCCCTCCATACCGCGCTCCACGATCAGTCCATGTATACGTTGAGACTCGTCCTTCGCCCAGACTACAGCAATATCGGCTTTGGGGGAATTCGATATCCACATCTTCGCTCCATTTAACAGGTAATGATCACCCATATCGCGGAAGTTCGTTACCATACCCCCAGGGTTGGATCCGTGGTCAGGCTCAGTTAACCCAAAGCACCCCAGCCACTCACCACTAGCCAGCTTCGGAAGGTATTTCATCCGCTGCTCCTCGTTGCCGAACTTGTATATAGGATACATCACCAGTGACCCCTGGACTGATGCCGTCGAGCGCATTCCCGAATCGCCGCGCTCAATCTCCTGCATAATCAAACCATACGAAATATAGTCGAGTCCACCACCTCCATATTCAATCGGAATGGTTGGTCCGAAGGCACCGATTTCTCCAAATTTGCGAACGATTTCATAAGGGAAATGGGAGGCCTGTGCCCAATCTTCTATATAAGGTGAGATCTCCTGTTTTACAAACTCCCTGATAGAACTTCGTATCAGTTTGTGTTCATCAGTAAGTAAGTCGTCAACACAATAGAAGTCAGGGTGGTCGAACAGGTCCTGTTTCGTTTGCTTTCGATATTTGTTTTCCCGTGATGTTGTCTTAGACATGGTGAATAGTATTGAGTCCTTAGTCTTTAGTCCTGAGTGGGTCTTGAGCACTTGTAGTTGTTAGCAGTACCAGGTTCAGAGGGTTCACCAATTGTTTGTGGTTCCCACTTTCATACTACCAATACTAATGACAACTAAGGACTCAGGACTATGGACTCAGGACTATTTTTATCCTAACTTCGACCCAATTTACACAACTAATTCAATTCTGACTTTTCAGGAAACGATGGAACTTGTTGACCCCAATTTGCAGACGAGAGCTATGGAGGAACAGAAATCAGAGGAGCAGTCAAAACTGTCCGATGCGGCCAGAGACGAGAACCATAAGCTTCAGGAGCAACTGAAGAAGTTGCAGACGAAATACAATGCGATGGGGCAGGACCTGTCGTCCTATCTCGACGGGTTGTTATACTCGGACTATCTCACGTACTGGGACTACATTCACCTCGATACACTCCTCAGCCTGCAGTCGCCAAAGACTCAGTTTCCAGATGAGAAGATCTTCATCATGTATCATCAGATCACCGAACTGTATTTCAATCTGATCCTCTGGGAGACGGAACAGATCGGCGCAAAGACTGACATCACCGAGGAGTGGTTCATTGAAAGACTTGGCAGGATTAATAGATACTTCTACCAGCTGCGGGAATCCTTCTCTATTATGGTTGAGGGAATGGAACGCGATCAGTTCCTGAAGTTCAGAATGTCTCTGCTGCCTGCCAGTGGTTTTCAATCAGCCCAGTACAGGATGATCGAGATATCTTGTACTGATATGATAAACCTGGTGAGTGCACCTGAACGCGAGGCGCTCAACGAATACAGCGACATCGATCTGCAGGTAGAGAAATTGTATTGGCGTAGCGGCGCCACTGAGCTGGCTACGGGAAAGAAGACGCTAACGCTTCAGCAATTTGAGGAGAAGTACATGCCGTCGTTCAAGTCAATGGGATTGAAGTCCCGCGACAGGAACATACGCAAAGTTTATCTCCGACATTTTGCCCACTCGCAGCCGGTGATTGAGGCGTTAAGGGAGCTTGACCTTTACGCAAATGTGCTGTGGCCCCTTGCACACTTAAAGGCGGCGGGTCATTATCTCAAGAAGGCAACCAGTGAGATCAAGGCAACAGGTGGGACGAACTGGCAGAAGTTTTTGCCTCCCCGATTTCAGAAGATCATGTTCTTCCCTGAGCTGTGGAGCGATCTGGAGAAGGAAGAATGGGGTAAAGCCGCCTTTCTAAGCAACCCGTCGGAAATCGTTTCCAAAAGCTGATATCATCTCCAAAATTAGGGAGCGCAAAGAATTCATTTTTTGAGAACTCCCGCCTTCCTGAGCACTTTTGGCGCACTGGCTTTTTTGCTATTGCTGATTGTGGCCGATACGTCTGGCCAGGCACAGGGTAATGCCCATTCCGCCGCTGCTGTAACTCAGGGATTCACCCGGCATACTTACCACGACAAGGATCAGAAGATTATCAAAGAGACTTACCAGGTAAAGGATACGATCCGCAACGTACCCCATGGACGATATGTGTCTTACTTTCTCAATGGTAAGATTGAATCCAAGGGTCAATTCACAAACAATGAAACATCCGGTGTCTGGGAGTTTTATTATGAAACCGGCAAGCTAAAGATGAGGGGCATCCTATTCAAGAGTGCCAACTACGGCATGTGGGAATACTTTTTTGAAAGCGGTCAGAAAAGCATGGAAGGAATAATCAATGGTCGCGACCGTGAAGGCGAATGGAAGACCTATTATGAGAGTGGACACATCAGGGAAACGGGCAGTTATGTCAAGAACCAACGGCAGGGCCACTGGAAGACCAATTTCGAAGATGGAACACTAAAGGGAGAGATTGATTATACCGATGATCACGGACGCTACATCGAATACTTTCAGTCAGGCAAGGTAAGATCGGAAGGACCGAAATCCGGAGCGCGAAGCGTTGGTCTATGGCGATACTTCTCAGAGGACGGCACATTGCAGAGCGAAGGTGAATATAAAGAAGGCAGGAAGTCGGGGATTTGGACGAATTATTATCCCTCAGGCAAGGTGTCGTCAAAGGGAACGTTGAACAACGATGAGCAAACTGGTCAGTGGGAGCATTGGTTCGAAGATGGTACGCCTTCTGCAACAGGGTCATACGATGATAAAGGCAAGAAGACGGGTAAATGGACTTCGTGGTCATCGAGCGGCAAAGTCAAAACCGAAGTTACCTACATCAATGGGCGCGGCGAGTACGTTGAATACTATGAGAGTGGTAAACCAAAAGTTAAGGGATCGCTCGTTGACGAAAAGCGGGAGGGCAACTGGGAGTTCTATTACGAGAATGGTCAGCGGGAAGGTGCCTGCGAATACAAATCCGGAAAGGGAATTTATCATGGATACTTTACTTCAGGCGCACTGCAAACAAAGGGTGCCATGGATGGTGATCTGAAAACTGGCACCTGGGAGATTTACGAAAATGATGGTACGCTTTCCGGTTATTATCGTCCCTTTTATGACGATAAAAAACTGTCTGCGGAAATCACAGGCATGGCTACCAAACAGAAGGCACAAGCTCAGACAAACCACATTCAGTCGCACAGCCAATCAACAAAGAAGGCAAGCAATAAAAGACACACGGGTTACTTTACCCCGCGGTACAACGAAGCTCAGGGTATCATTTTTGGAACCAATCCGCTCTGGCTGGCAGCTGGTCAGCTGCCTCTGGCAATCGAGTTTTACATGGAGGAGCGAATTGGGCACGAGTTCGAATTCATTGGCATTCGCGATCCTTTTTTTGTTGCCGATAGCGAGGTAACTCCAGGTAAACAGTTTGAACGCGGATACTCGATTGCTATTAAACAAAAGTTCTACAATCCGCTGAATGTTGGAATGTGGTACTTCGGACATGAAGTCAGATTTACCAATGTCGGTCATTACGTAAACGAGTTTGTCACAACTCCTGCGTCAGCCACGAGTGTGTTTACATTTAATGCCACCGAACAGCGTATTGAATGGGGAGCGCTTTTAGGTTATCGCATTACGCGAAAGCATAGTGCAAGTGGTCTTACCGTTGATGCATTCGTGTCTGCCGACATCGGTTACCGCAGCTTTGACGTCGATGAGTCTAACGTTGATCGATTTACCTCAGTGCCTCAAAGTTCATTTGCCAGCACATTCCACTTCGGAATCAACATTGGGAACGTCTTTTCCTTCCGTTGAACTGATTACCACTATACTGGTGTCTTATCAGGATTGACATTTGCCAATCCTGAAAATCCAGCAATACACACATCCATCCGGCATCACTAATTGCTCATCACTCATTACCAATACTGTGGACTAATTACTCAGGACTAATTACTATTTTTGTTCCATTGAAGGTTAACTCCCTTCCACTATGCAAACCGTAGAACTCGTACTCTCTCCCCGTGAGGCATTTGACGATGACCTCTTCCTGGATGTCCTTCATCAAAAATTGTCGCTGCCACCTGATGGAAATGTATACATACAGCCTGTCAAGCGCTCAATTGATGCGCGAGGCAGAAATGTTGTAGTTCGTGTACAATGTGAGGTGCTGCAACGAACGGAAGAATCCTCTGTTGCGACCAGGCCAGTCGAATACCGCGACGTTACCAATGCTCCTGAGGTGATTATTGTAGGAAGCGGACCGGCCGGACTTTTTGCTGCACTTCGGTTAATAGAATCAGGATTCAAACCCATTGTTCTTGAAAGAGGAAAGGACGTTCAGGCGCGTCGCCGCGATCTTGCCGCCATCAATAAAGAACAAACCGTAAATCCGGAATCAAACTACTGCTTCGGCGAAGGAGGTGCGGGTACTTATTCAGACGGCAAGTTATATACACGCTCAAAGAAGAGGGGGGATATCCGAAAGATACTCGAGGTAATGGTTGCTCATGGCGCGCGTCCGGATATTCTCTTCGATGCGCATCCTCATATTGGAACCAACAAACTTCCCGTGCTTGTAGCAGCCCTGCGGGAATCCATCATTCGTTTTGGCGGTGCTGTTCACTTTAATTCCCGCGTAACAGATTTCATTATTGGGAAGAATCAGCTTCAAGGTGTGGTTACAGCTGCTGGCGATCGTATTATGGCAGGCGCGGTGATCCTTGCCACTGGTCACTCTGCCCGCGATGTCTTTGAGCTCTTGCATGCACACAATATCCTGATTGAGGCCAAGCCCTTCGCCCTTGGCCTTCGTGTTGAACATCATCAAAAGGACATCGATAAAATTCAATACCATACGGGTGAGGACCGCGATCCGTGGCTGCCTGCTTCGTCTTATGCCCTGGTGCATCAGGCGTCAGTCAACGGCCGGGATAGGGGCGTGTTCTCCTTTTGTATGTGTCCAGGTGGTTTTATTGTGCCATCAGCCACTCAGAATGGAGAGGTAGTTGTAAATGGGATGAGCCCTTCACGTCGCGATTCACTATATGCAAACTCCGGAATCGTCGTCACTGTAGATGCTGACGACTTCGGCAAGTATAGCGGAAGTGGCCCGCTGGCTGGTCTCCGATTCCAATCATCAATTGAACGCAAAGCATGTGAAGTAGCGGGAAACACTCAGCATGCTCCAGCACAACGGTTGCAGGATTTTGTCAATGGCAAGGTTTCTGCATCGTTACCGGACACTTCATATCAGCCTGGCGTGACCAGTGTCGATTTGAAATCGGTACTTCCAAAGGAAATTCATGAGGCATTACGTCAGGGCTTCAGGAACTTTGGTACCAAGATGAGGGGTTATTTAAACAACGAGGCGATGGTGCTTGGTGTGGAATCCCGGACCTCTTCACCGGTGAAAATTCCCCGCGACAAGGATTCTCTCGAACATCCGATTCTTCAGGGCCTTTTTCCCTGTGGAGAAGGTGCTGGATACGCGGGAGGAATCGTCTCCGCAGCAATGGATGGAGAACGGTGTGCGGAAGCAGTAGTCAGGAAGTTAAAGTCCTGATCGAAAACTGCGCATAGGTTGCACGCGTGAAGGATTTCTTTTGGATTGAAACGAATTGACTACAGTAACAAGATTACAATGGATACTCAAGTTGCATCAAATACGGAAGGAAAAAAGACTGTAGTAGTGGGCGCGACTACCAATTCGGGCCGCTACGCATATCTTGCGGCCAACATGTTGAAGCAATATAACCATGAGGTTGTTCCGCTTGGAATTAAAACAGGTGAAGTAGCCGGAGCGAACATATTAGATATTCGTCAGAAACCTGTTATTGATGGAGTAGATACAATCACGCTATACATTGGTCCGCAGCGCCAGCCGGAGTATTATGACTACTTGCTTGGGTTGAAGCCGAGACGGATTATTTTCAATCCTGGAACAGAGAACGAGGAATTTGAAAGCAAAGCCGAAGCCCAGGGTGTTGAAGTTGAAGAGGCGTGTACGCTGGTACTGCTGCGTTCCCGTCAGTTTTAATATCTGATCACACTAATTCCCAAGATCTGACACTTGACCACGGTGTTTGATTGCTCGTCGTTGTGGCGGAAACCTGGAACTGCTATCACTTTTACAGCGAAATATTTCCTGCTGACCGTATGCTGCCACTGAGGCAATTGTATACCGCGGCTGCTGTATAAAGTGTCAGTTGCTATTACGCCCGTTCGGACCAAACAAATCGACAAATCACGAGATCAACAAATCAACAAATAGTTCTATCTTCCGCTAATTACGAACTATGGAAAAAGAACGGGTTGTTGACGCTGATAAATATAAAGTGAAGCCAAAGGAAACGGTTAAACTTTCTGAATGGAAAACCGACTACGAAGGCGACAGGTTGAACAAAGACATAGGAACTGCCGTACTGGAGGCTGGAAGAAAAGAATTGGCCGAAGTACAGGAGAAACTTTATGCACAAAACCGATATAGCATACTGATCATCCTGCAGGCAATGGATGCCGCAGGCAAGGATAGCGCCATCAAGCATATTATGACTGGATTCAGTCCGATAGGAGTTAACGTGCATAGCTTCAAAACTCCATCGGCGCAGGAACTCGACCATTACTATTTGTGGAGACATGTGCTTGCGCTGCCTCCCCGCGGCGAGATAGCGATACACAACCGCTCACACTACGAGAATGTATTGGTTACGCGTGTCCATCCCGAATATATCCTGAATGAACGTCTGCCAGGCGTTAATTCCGTTGATCAGATTGACGACAAGTTCTGGAAGCGCAGAATGAAACAGATCAATCATTTTGAAAAATCACTTGCGCTTAACGGAACGATAATACTCAAGTTCTTTCTTCATGTATCAAAGAAGGAGCAGAAGAAACGTTTCCTGGAGCGTATTGATGACAGCACAAAGAATTGGAAATTTTCAATAGGCGATATTACCGAGCGTGATCGATGGGACGACTATCAGCGGGCTTATGAAAAGGCGCTCAGCGCGACGTCTACCAAGCATGCTCCATGGTTTATAGTTCCTTCGGACGACAAATGGTATTCAAGGCTAGTCATCGCGGCAGCCATCTATCAGCAGTTCCAGAACATGCATATTGAATATCCAACACTCTCTCCAAAAGAGAAGGATGAACTCGCTCGGGGCAGAGCTCATCTGATAGGGGAAAATGAGCGCTCCTGAGCCCATATTTTTCTCTTAAACTTTCCTCTCATACGGGTATTTTCGTCCCTAAAAACAACTATTTTTGACGGTTCTAACAGTTCATCATGAGTGATAATAATGGTTTGACTCCGGCTGATTATTCAGCCAATAATATACAGGTCCTTGAAGGGTTGGAAGCCGTTCGCAAACGGCCCGCCATGTACATCGGCGACGTGGGTATCAAAGGACTTCATCACCTGGTGTGGGAGGTTGTGGATAACTCGATCGACGAAGCGCTGGCAGGTTATTGCGATCGCATCATTGTAACAGTGGGAGAGGATGGTTCTATTTCCTGTGAGGATAATGGCCGCGGTATTCCTACCGAAATCATGGAAAAGGAAAAGCGCTCAGCGCTTGAGGTGGTCATGACAGTTCTCCACGCAGGTGGTAAATTCGACAAAAATACCTATAAGGTTTCAGGTGGTCTTCACGGTGTCGGTGTTAGCTGCGTAAATGCACTCAGCGAGCATGTTCGCGTAACTGTATATCGCCTCGGCAAGATCTTCGAGCAGGAATACGAGCGGGGCACTCCTCAGTATGCAGTTCGAGTTATAGGCGAATCAGAGAGGCGCGGAACAACGGTGCACTTTCTTCCCGATAAGCAAATCTTCTCTAACCGCGAGTATAACTATGAGACTATTGCTTCCAGGTTGAGGGAATTGTGTTTCCTGAATCCAAAGATTCGTATTATCCTGAAGGACGAGCGCGAACGTGATGAGCATGGTGAGCCAAAAACCGAAGAGTTTTATTCTGAAGGAGGCTTGCGTGAGTTTGTTGCGTACATCGACGCGACACGTGAGAAGCTTATACCGGATCCTATCTTCGTAGAGAATGACAAGGGAGAAATCCCCGTGCAGGTAGCGATGGGCTACAACACATCATTCAGCGAGAATCTGGTTTCGTATGTAAACAATATTAATACCCACGAAGGCGGCACACACGTCGCGGGTTTCAGACGCGCACTCACACGTACGCTGAAAAACTATGCCGACAAGGAGGGACTGCTGAAGAATGTTAAGATCGACATCAGTGGCGATGACTTCCGCGAAGGACTCACGGCTGTTGTTTCTGTGAAGGTTGCTGAGCCTCAGTTCGAAGGACAGACTAAAACAAAGCTCGGTAACTCGGAAGTGAGTGGTGCAGTGGATCAGGCGGTCGGCGAGATGCTAGAAAACTACCTCGAGGAGCATCCGCGCGAAGCGAAGATGATCGTGAACAAGGTAATTCTTGCAGCACAGGCAAGAGCCGCAGCACGCAAGGCACGCGAGATGGTACAGCGCAAGAACGTTCTTACGGGAACCGGATTGCCCGGAAAGCTGGCTGACTGTTCAAGCACTGACCCTGGAATATGCGAATTGTATCTTGTGGAAGGTGACTCCGCAGGCGGTTCAGCGAAACAAGGCCGTAATCGTAACTTCCAGGCTATACTACCACTTCGCGGAAAGATCCTGAATGTTGAAAAAGCTCAGGAGCACCGCATTTATGACAACGAAGAAATCAAGAACATGATCACGGCACTTGGCGTAAGCTTCGGTACACCTGAAGACGACAAGGCCCTGAACATGAATAAACTGCGCTATCACAAGATTATCATCATGACCGATGCCGATGTCGATGGAAGTCACATCCGTACGCTCATTCTGACATTCTTCTTCCGTTATATGCGCGACCTGATTGAAAATGGATACGTGTATATCGCACTTCCTCCTCTTTACCTGATTAAGAAAGGCAAAGAAGAACGCTATTGCTGGACAGAGGAAGAACGAGAACACATCGTTCAACAGCTCGCAGGTGGAAAAGAAGATTCTGTGAACATCCAGCGTTATAAAGGTTTGGGAGAAATGAATCCGGAACAGTTGTGGACAACAACTATGGATCCGGATAAGCGCTCACTCAAGCAAGTGAGTATTGAATCGGCAGCGGAAGCTGATCACCTGTTTTCCATGCTTATGGGAGATGAGGTTGCGCCGCGCCGTGAGTTTATAGAGAAGAACGCAAAATACGCTCGGGTTGATATCTAAGACTTCACATCAATCAACAGACGAATCGTTAAGTGCGACAGATAAGATCGTTCAGCAAATTGAGGAGAGCAATTACATAAGCCGTGATCTCAGCTGGCTGAAGTTTAATTATCGCGTACTTGACCAGGCCAGGCATATCGATCGAAGCATTTTTGATCGACTGAAGTTTCTTGCCATTACGGCAACAAACCTGGATGAGTTTTGTACGATCCGTCTCGGAAGCCTTTATAATTATCTGGATTACGGTAAGGAGCGGTTTGACTACAACGGTCTTCGCGAAGAGCCCTTTCGTAAGCTTCTGCTCCTGGAGACACAAAAGTTTTACAAAGATCAGAACGACTACTATGTGAACCGGCTTAAGCCTTTGTTTCTGAAGAATGGGTTCTCGATAGTAAGCTATAACGAACTTTCACTGGAGAATACGCACAAGGTAAACGACTACTTCAATAAGACGATTTACCCGATGCTGACGCCGATGGTATTCGATAGTTACCATACGTTTCCGGTACTGATGAATAATCGTCTGCTCTTCGGAGTGGTAACGAAGAACGCCAACGATCATCATAATCTTCAGAAGGTTTCATTCATCCAGGTGCCGCAGAACCTGCCGCGCTTTTATGAAATACTCGAGGACGATGTTATACAATTTGTTCCCCTCGAGGAGATTATCTGCAACAACATTCACAATCTTTTCCGAAACGTTGAGATAGTGAGTGCTAATCTTTTCCGCATCAACCGCAACGGAGATTTTACGCTTGAGGAAAGCGAAGATATCGAATCGAATTTCCTCGAGGATCTGAAGCGTAAGTTGAAGACACGTCGTTCTGGTCGTGTTGTACGCCTGGAGACGATGGAGGACCCCGATCCATGGATGATGCGTTTGCTGAAAATCCAATGGGATCTTGACGAGCACAACATTTTCTACGTTCCGAAGGAAAGCATGCTCGACTTCTCGGGTCTGCATCAGATCATTGGACATAAGGAGTTCAAGTCGAAACGCTTTCATTCTCCGGATCCGATTAAACCATTGAATTTCCCTGAGCACGGAACACGCGACATGTTCGAAGTGCTGAAGGAGCGCGATATTCTATTGCACCATCCTTACAACTCGATGGAACCGGTGCTTGAGCTTATCGAAAAGGCAGCGGATGATCCGTATACCTTGTCGATAAAGGTCACGCTATATCGCGTTGCCCGCGAATCCAGGATCACTGCAGCTTTATTGCGCGCGGCTGAAAATGGAAAGCACGTGTCGGTATTGTTCGAAGTGAAAGCGCGCTTTGATGAGGAGAACAATTTGCGCGAAGCACAACGTCTTCAGAAGGCAGGATGTTTTGTGATCTATGGCGTCGGTAACCTGAAGACCCATACCAAGCTGTGCCTGATCGTGCGCAAGGAGGAGGAAGACAAGGTATATCGCTACGTCCATCTCTCAAGTGGTAACTACAATGAGAGCACAGCCCGGCTTTATGTCGACATCGGTCTGCTCACTACCAAGGAGATTTACGCGAATGACGTGTCGGAATTTTTCAACGTAATTACCGGCCATTCGCAGCCATCTACGTACAGGAACCTCATCACATCGCCGCGCGATATGCGTATCCAGCTCTGCAACCTCATACGTCGTGAAGCGGAGCACGCACGAAATGGTTTGCCGTCAGGTATTGTGATGAAGATGAATTCACTTCAGGACAAGGAACTGATTGATGAGCTGTTCGCAGCTTCTCAGGCAGGCGTCCCGGTGAAACTGATCATTCGTGGTATGTGCTGTCTGCGCCCCGGACGAAAGGGTGTCAGCGAGAATATTGAAGTTACCTCGATAGTGGGAGAATACCTCGAGCACTCGCGGATCTATTACTTCCACAACACGGGCAGCCCTAAAGTTTACATTGGAAGTGCTGACGCTATGGTGCGATCCTTCGACCGGCGCATCGAATCATTGTTCCTGCTCGACGACGAGTTCCTGAAGAAGCAGGCGATTAATAACCTGCGGTACAATCTGAAGGACAATGTAAATGCCTACACGATGAAGGAAGACGGGACGTACGTGATCAAGGAACTCAACGGCGAGCCGAACTTCAACATCCACAAGGAGTTTTACAACGTAACGCGGGAGATCGTTTCGAACGCCAGGCTATTCTGAATCAGCGCAGTACAGTAATACTGCCTGTTCTTGGTTTGCCTTCCTCACCGTCGCAGCGAATGATGTAATAATAAACGCCGTCGGGCAATTGGCGGCCATTGGTGAACGTGCCTTCCCAGTTATTGAGGTAGGGTTTGGCATCATATACTTTAACTCCCTTGTCGTCGTAGATAGTTACTCCGCATTGAGGATACTCTTCAATCTTGTCGACTGTCCAGAATTGTCCAGTAGCATCACCGTTAGGTGAGAAGAAGTTTGAAGGTACAAGCTTGTTCACCAGTACTTCACCTCGCACCTTGACTTCAACAGATGTGCTGTTCTTGCAACCATTTGCCCCGGCACCTGTAACGGTGTAGGTGGTTGACGTAAGCGGAGTCGCCGCCGTTGTGGCCTGCGAGGGTTCTGCAATTGTTTCTATGGGAGACCATGCGTAGGTCAGCAGTCCTTCAGCAGAAAGCTGAGTCGACTCACCTTCATTGACAAGATCGGGTGTAGCTATTGCCGTTACCACAGGGATAGGAAGCGTTGTTACGCTCTGGACTGCTTTGAGCTTGCACCCATTTGTCGCCGTAACATTCACACTGTATTCTTTCGCCTCCTTCGCGACGATGGTCGGAGTTGTCTCGCCTGTATTCCACAGATAGCTGCCAAATGTGTTGGTAAGTCCGAGTACGATGCTGGCATCGGGACAGATCTCGAATTTGCCCCCGGCGGTGCTGATCACTGCGGCAGGTGCTTCGGTGATCGTGATAGTCTTTGTTGCCACATTTGGACATGCATTGCTGGGGTACGCGGCCGTAAGTGTTATTGAGTACGTACTCGATGTCGTGTAAATGTGTTTTGGATTCGCATCGCTGGAAGCTTGTCCATCACCAAATGCCCAGGAATAGGAGAGTGTGGATTGTGGGTCAAACGTCGATTGATTAGTAAAGCTTATCTCTTCCCCCTTGCAGGCTGTTGATACCATCGTGAATGCAGCTACCGGTGGAGTAACAACTGTGAGTGTGGCGTGTGCCGACTCCGTTACAGGGCATCCAGGATTTGACGATGTAGCGCGATAGTAGTATTCACCAGAGGTGTTGCGCAGTAAACTCGTGCTGGTTGCGCCTGAAATTGCACCTCCTGTTTTCTCGTACCATTGATAAGTAAATCCCGCCGCAGACGGATAGACGGTCAGGCTCTTGAAATCAGGCTGGCAGATAAGTGCAGAGCCCGTAAATGCAACTTTAAAGTCCGGAAGATCAACTGCAACGACAAGCGTTTGTTCCGTACGCGCAACGCAACCGCTACTCGCGACTACATCAACATAATAGGTGCCAGCCTGCGCCGTCTGGAAGTTTAACACCGGAGCCGGTGTGAGCCCCGTGCCCGTATATCCGCCGGGACCGCGCCATTGGTACGTGAACCCAGCACCAACGTCGGTTGCCTGAAGAGTCAGTGTATTTCCAATACATACAGGTCCGTTGTTTGTGGGTGCAGGATCTGATGCAGTACCTGGTGAGATCGTCACTTTCACCGTGTTAGAGACAATAGAACATGAGCCACCTTCCGCAGTTGCCGTAACATAATAATCACCCGATACGGTAGGTGAAAACTCATTTGTTCCTGTAACGGTTGTGCTGGTGGTAGCATTAGTCCATGCATAGGTGGCGCCACCACTTAAAGTGGCAGTGAGAGTAAGCGCGTAGCCCGCACATACGTTCAACGGCCCTTCAGGTTTTACCTGAGGAATCATGCACGCTGCATTCCGGAAGATAGAAATCTTCGACGCGGCAATATTGAGGTTCACATCGTCAACACTGGTAAATCCAACATCGGGTTTACCATCGCCATCGAAATCGCAGATACCGATATGACGATTGATGTAAGTCGTTCCCTTTATATGTCGCGTGAATGAGAGGCTGCCTGCAGTACTGTTATTTTTCAAAATCGTGATGGACTTCTTCGTAGCCGACGCTACGGCTATTTCCGGCTTACCATCGCCATCCAGGTCGCCAAAGTCTATACCCCAGGGCGTCGCATCGGTAGCAACAGCAGCTGCCGGTGCAAATGTCAAACTACCAGGACTGCTTTGGTTGAGGAAAAGGCCAACTTCAGCATTGTTAAGCTTTGTGTATGCAATGTCTTGTTTCTGATCTCCATCGAGATCTCCTATACGAAGTGTTTTTACCGTAGTGCCAACGGTGAGTGATTTGACTGCCCCCATGGCGATAGCGCCTGGTGAGCTTTTGTTTTCAATGACGTATAAGTCTGAATTGGTTTGATACTGCGCTGTAACAATCTCCGGCAGACCATCGCCGTCCAGGTCTTGAGCTCCTAATGCTTCTGTACTTGCTGCGCCTGGAACGGATACGGATATCGGCGGCGAGGGAGAGAATGCGATAGATGTAACGGTGCTTTGGTTGATGAGAATGGTTATTGTGTTGGTGGCCATCGACGAGATCATTACATCGGGCTTACCATTAAGGTCGAGATCTGCGATCTCTATACGTCTCGGTTTCTTGCCAGGCAGCGTGATGATAGCAGGGGCAGTAAATGCAAAATTTCCGGGTCCGGAACTATTGTTTTTGATGATAAAGACTTTATCGGTAGTGCCACTCTCGGTAGCAACCAGATCGGGCTTACCGTCGCCGTTCAGGTCTCCACATCGGATGTGCAGCGAGCGCGATGCTATGTTCGAGGCGAACTTAACGGGGAAATTGATTGTGCCTGGTGAAGATGCGTTGGAAATGATGGTGAGAAATCCCGAGTTGTCGTTGGTGGATGCAACATCCACACGCTTGTCGCCGTCGAAGTCGCACATGCACATATCATGTAGCCCTTCCGTTGCAGCAGCGCCGGCAGGGAAATCGAACTGGCCCTGCAGGTCATTAGGATCAAACGCGCCATCGCCTCTGAAATTCAATAGAAACTGCCCCGTTGAAAATCCTGTAAGACCTGTCGTGGTATTGGTAACACTCACCCGGTTGTACAACGTGCCAAATGGAACGGCAACTTCTATCTGCTGATCAGTGACCGTTTTGATTACGCCCTTTGAGGCGCCAAATGTAACAGCAAGCTTCGTGGCGTCGGTACCAAAGAATGAGCCTTTAATCGTAACGATCTCGCCCATGCTTGCAGCAGCCATGCTGAGCGACTTGATCTCTGGCTTCTGGGCATGGATGCAATGGCATACAATCATGGCACCCACGAGCAGGAAAACGCGCCTGATGCGTGCAATTGACCGATTCATGACTGTATTTGATCCCTTCATGCCAGTTAATGTAACCGCATCTATTTGCCTGTCGTCGTCACTATAAGCACCCTGGCTCCCGTTAACTTCGTGTAACGCTTCAGATTCTTCACTTCCTCGTACGCGTCAGTCGCTTTTTCAGTCTCCAGCACATGTACGTAGTACTTCTTGTCTGCAGGGTTATAGAATACCTCGGCGTTATACTTCTCACCGGTAAGTTTTCGCTTATACACATCAGCCGCTGTAAAGTCGTTGAAGACTTTGATCACTACATAGAATTTCTTCGAAGAACCTGCCGACTGTTGGTTGATCGCATTTGGATCTGCTGCAGTTTCCTGGAATCGGGCGGTGTGCTTCTCCGTCGTCTTCGTGATGGTAGAACGAAGTACAGGCGCCGCGCGCTTGAACTTCTTTTGTTGTCCCAGACGAAGGCCGAGCACCACTTCGTGACTGCCCTGTGAAAAGGCGTCAACGGGTTGATTGCCGGGTTCATACGAATAGGCCAATACAAAACGATTAATATTCAATCCTAAGTTTCCAGTGAAGCCATAGGGCAGTCGGTAGGATGCTCCGACCCAAAAGTTTTGCGACAGGTTAAGTTTTCCAAGTAACTCGAACTGACTGTTACCCCACTTGGAGTACTTGTAGTTGAAATACATTTCGAGCGGAGCGATTGCTTCCTGTGATTTTACTTTCCGTTTTACACCGCCTTTGGTTTTTGTAACGATTCGGCTATCCATTTTTTTCTTGTAGTAAACCGTTACGAAAACCTGGTCGGATGGCGATACCGTTGTGCTGGTAAAACTACCCGGGCTGTTGAAGACAGGTGGAAACAATTGAGGAAAAGAAACTCCGATGTTAAGGCCGCTGCCGGACCGATAGAGCATACCGAAACTTCCGGCTGGTTGCATGTTGTTAGCGCCGGCATTGGCCAGGGCCGGATCGTTTGGATCAGTCACCTTGGTCATGTCGATCTGATTGGAAATGGCCCCGAATGATAAACCCATGAACAGCCAGTTGCGCTGACCCAGCGGAACGGCGTAAGCATAGGACATTGAAAAATCTGTTGTGCTTAGAATACCCCGCTGGTAGGAGGAGACCTTGCCTCCAAAGCCTGCACGGGAGTTGTTCATCAACGTGTTGAAGGTAAGGGTTGACATCACCGGTGCGCCCTCAACGTTCATCCATTGTTGACGACGAAGTAAATAAATCTGGGTATAGTCGGTTAATGCCTCCGCCGGATTGTATAAGTAAGGATTAAGATAAAAGCTATTGTAGACAGGATAGTTCTGGGCTACTGCCTGGACACAGCAAAGCCACAGAAGAAAGACAACCAACGAGTTAAAAAAATAGCGCATCAAAATCCATTAATGTTGGCACGAGGTAAGTCAATCAATTTCACTGGAAAACACCTCCTGCCGACCAAAAAACCAGATTGCCCAAACGGCACTCTGTAGTTAATAGGGTACTTAGCTAAACTTACGAATATACTGCCTTTGCTAATGATTCCTGAAGCCCTCTAAAGGGTAACCCGACGGGTGTATGGTTTTCAAAAATAAACTGCTGTATTAGCTGGGGAATGAACAGAGCAATCGACGCATCTGACGATAAAGCCGTTCCGCAAACGTCGTTGGAGCGAGAAATGTCGTGTGAAATGTGTGTTTCGGAAGACCGTAATAAGCATCGAAATGACACTTATTTCGGCAGCGATTTAATACCAAATTGATGTGGTAACAACCTCATGGAAGACGGTCGGTCAGTTGAACAGTTTAGTCTGTCGTGTGTTCAGCTCGTACAGGTAAAGCATCATGCCATCCTTAAGACCCACTTCCGGAACAAGCATGCTTGAAGCCTTTGCCCACTCCATCACCGTAACGTAAATCTTGCCTGCCGGCACGATAACATCGGCCCGATCGGGGTTCATTTGAAGCTTGTAAATGCGATCCTCGATAGAATGACTTTCAATGAGCGCCTGAACAGTTTTCACCTTCTTGAGGGTGATGGTTTTGCCGGGTTTTTGTTTCGCCAGCTCGAATATCTTGGAGATGTTTCCGCCAGTTCCCACTGCTGTAACGCGACCAACCTTTTGTTTCAGCGACTCCACTACCCACGACTGCATGTTCTCCCAAATGATCGGAGAGTCGGTATTTTCGAGCACACGAACAGATCCTATTTTGAAAGAACGAGTTTTGATCTTTTTTCCCTGAACGTAAAGATTAAGTTCAGTGCTACCACCACCAACATCGATGTGCAGATAGGTCTTGTCAACGAGATAGGATGCTATTGCCTTGTTGATGAGTTCGGCTTCGCGGTTTCCGTCGATAACGTCGATGGTTAGTCCTAACTCTTCGTAAACACGCTTCACCAGGTCTGCACCATTGTCGGCTTCGCGCATCGCAGATGTTGCACAGAACATGTAATCGGTTACTTCATACAGTTCCAATAGCAACTTGAAAGCTCTCATAAGCTTGATAAACTTCGCGATACTTTTCTCACTGATGCGACCCGTTGAAAACACATCATGCCCAAGTCGTAAGGGAAAGCGAATGTATTCTAGCTTCTTGAGTGTACCCTTGCCCGCAGAGTCTAGTACGGTGGAAACCTGAAAGCGTATGGCATTGGAACCAATGTCGACTGCAGCTAGTTTCATGAACGTTCAAATTTAACTAATGCCCTTTTATTTTATATAGTTATTAGCGTACTTTGCCTCACTTATCCAGAAAGACCGAGGGATTGGGCCCTTTGACGTCTTAGCATCCTATTCCGAAATCGAAACCGGAATGTTGTGCTAAATCCCTCTCCGAAAGGAGAAAAGATAAGTAACCCATCGCACTGAGGGGCTCTCTGGATAGAATATGTAAAGGGAGCTACCATGAAGATCCAGGACATTTTAAGAGAACGTATTTTGATTATTGATGGCGCCATGGGAACCATGATTCAGCGTCATACCTTAACCGAAGAAGATTTTAGAGGCGAACGATTCAAGGATCATAAGCACGTGCTGAAGGGAAACAACGATGTGCTGTCGATCACCCGCCCCGATATCATCAAAGGTATCCATCGCGAATACTTTGAAGCAGGTGCCGACATTGCAGAAACCAACACCTTCAGCGGAACAACGATCGCACAGGCTGACTATCACTTGCAGGATGCCGTTTATGATCTCAACTTCCAATCGGCGCGCATAGCCCGGGAGGTAGCCGACGAATTCACTGCGCGCGAACCTCATAAGCCGAGATTCGTTGCCGGCGCAATGGGACCGACGAACAAAACGGCGTCGATTTCTCCTGACGTTAACAACCCGGGGTTCAGAGCAATAACCTTCGATGAACTCGCCGCAGCATTCAAACTGCAGGCCAGAGCTCTTATGGATGGTGGCGTTGATCTGCTGTTACTTGAAACCATCATCGATACCCTGAATGTGAAAGCCGCACTGTTTGCTATTCAGGAGTTGTTTGAAGAAACAGGCAAGAAACTTCCTGTGATGGTTTCCGGAACGATTACTGATGCAAGCGGTCGTACGCTTTCAGGTCAGACCACCGAAGCATTTCTTATTTCTGTGTCGCATGCTCCGTTGTTGAGCGTCGGATTGAACTGCGCATTAGGTGCATCTTTACTGCGTCCTTATTTGCAGGTCCTCAGCGATAAGTCTCCGTTCTTCGTAAGTGCGTATCCCAATGCAGGTTTGCCAAACGAGTTCGGCCAATACGATGAAACGCCGGAACAGATGGGGCGTCAGATCGAAGAGTTTCTCAAAGAAGGATTGGTGAATATGTTGGGAGGATGCTGTGGAACAACACCCGATCACATTAAAGTAATCGCACAACTAGCGTCAAAATATAAACCTCGTAAGGTCGAAGCGGAAGCAACCGCCTGATACAGACCTTAAATCTCGTTATGAATCCAAATACGTTTTATTTATCCGGACTTGAAGCGATTGAGATCACTCAGGAGTCTAACTTCATAAACATTGGCGAACGAACCAATGTGACGGGCTCGGCAAAGTTTCTCAAACTTATCAAGGAAGATAAGTTCGATGAGGCACTGGCCGTGGCACTCGATCAGGTGCGCGGTGGCGCCCAGGTCATTGACGTCAACATGGACGAAGGAATGATCGATTCAGAGGCAGCAATGGTTAAGTTCCTTAACCTGATGGCATCTGAACCGGAGATCGCGCGTATTCCCGTGATGATCGATTCATCGAAGTGGAACGTGATCGAAGCAGGACTTAAATGTCTCCAGGGCAAAGGCATCGTCAACTCCATCAGCATGAAGAGCGGAGTAGACGATTTCAAGAAACAAGCTAAGCTTGTTCGCCGGTATGGAGCGGCTGTAGTTGTAATGGCATTTGACGAAGCGGGTCAGGCGGATACGTATGATCGTCGGATCAGCATTTGCAAGCGCGCTTACGATATATTGGTTAGTGAGCTGGGCTTTCCACCCCAGGATATCATATTCGATCCGAACATATTTCCCGTTGCTACGGGTATTGAGGAACACCGTAATTATGCGCTGGATTTTTTTAATGCAGCAAAATGGATCAGACAAAACCTTCCGCATGCGCACGTTAGTGGCGGCGTAAGTAATGTGTCTTTTAGTTTCAGAGGTAATCAGAAGGTACGCGAGGCCATGCACGCAGCATTTCTTTACCACGCAATAAAGGCTGGTATGGACATGGGTATCGTAAACCCGACCATGCTTGAAGTGTATGATGAAGTTGAAAAGCCATTGATGGAGCGCGTTGAAGATGTTCTGCTGAACAGACGCGACGATGCTACAGAGCGGCTCCTGGAATATGCTGAGACGGTTAAGGGAAGCTCCAAAAAGAAAGAAGTAGACGAGGCGTGGAGACAGGGAACGGTTGAAGAGAGAATTACTCATGCGCTCGTAAAGGGTGTCGTTGACTTTATTGATCAGGATACCGAAGAGGCGCGTGTGAAATATGGACGCCCTCTTCATGTTATTGAAGGGCCACTGATGGCGGGTATGAACGTTGTTGGTGATTTGTTCGGCTCAGGCAAGATGTTTCTTCCTCAGGTAGTGAAAAGCGCCCGTGTGATGAAACGGTCAGTGGCATATCTGACACCCTACCTTGAAGAAGAAAAGAAATTATCGGGAGGAAGCGACAAGCCTGCTGCCAAAATTCTGATGGCAACTGTAAAGGGTGATGTTCACGACATAGGCAAGAATATCGTGGGTGTTGTACTTGCATGCAACAACTACAATGTCGTTGACCTCGGGGTTATGGTTCCGCCTGACAAGATTATTGAAGCCGCGCGTCGCGAGAATGTTGATATGATCGGACTGAGCGGATTGATTACTCCGTCGCTTGATGAAATGGTGCACATGGCCAAAGAGATGCAGCGCGAGAAGATGTCGTTGCCGCTGCTTATCGGAGGTGCAACAACGTCGCGCATCCATACTGCTGTGAAAATTGATCCTGCGTATGACGGCCCCGTTGTGCACGTACTCGATGCGTCGAGGAGCGTGCCGGTAGCCAGCGAATTTGTCAACCCGGCAACAGCAGGGAATATCAAGCAACGCTTTAAGAACGAATACGCCAAGCTCCGGGCTGACTATGAAGGACGGAAAGAACAGAAGCATTATGTTTCACTTTCCGACGCTCGTGCCAACCGGGTGCCGATAGACTGGTCGAACGCGCCAATCAAAAAGCCATCGTTCGTTGGAGTTAAACAGCTACTGAACTTTCCCCTCGAGGAAATAAGAAAATATATCGACTGGACACCATTCTTTCAGACCTGGATGCTTGCCGGACGGTACCCGGGTATCCTCAGTGATAGCGTGGTGGGAGTGGAAGCAACGAGACTTTACAACGATGCGCAGAAGATGCTCGATCAACTTGTAGTATCACGTGCACTGCAGGCGAACGGAGTGGTTGGATTTTTCCCGGCTAATACGAACGACACGGACGATGTATTGCTGAGCCGTAAAGAAGGAGAAGATCCATTTGCTACGTTCCACTTCCTCCGGCAACAAACCAAGAAGGCCCAGGGGCTTCCCAACTTCTGTCTCTCGGATTTTGTCGCACCGAAATCAAGTGGCAGACAGGACTATATCGGAATGTTTGCTGTAACTGCGGGTATTGGGATCGAGAAGCTCCTTGAGAAATATAAAGCGGCACAGGATGACTATTCCGAGATCATGGTTAAAGCACTTGCTGATCGTCTGGCGGAAGCGTTTGCTGAGTGTCTTCATGCGCGCGTGCGCCAGGAACTGTGGGCTTATGTACAGGACGAGAAGTTTACGAATGAACAATTGATCAGCGAAGAATACCAGGGCATCCGACCGGCGCCGGGATATCCAGCTTGTCCCGATCACACAGAGAAGGGATTGTTATTCAAGTTGCTGGACGCTTCGAAGGCTGGTATAGTCTTGACTGATTCATACGCGATGTATCCCGCCTCGTCAGTAAGCGGTTTTTATTTTGCAAGTCCGGCCGCCAAGTACTTTGGTTTGGGCAAAATAGACCGCGACCAGGTGAAAGAATACGCTTCGCGAAAAGAAATGTCGCTCGCTGAAACGGAGAAGTGGTTGTCTCCGAATCTCTCGTACGATATATGATAGTTATTATCACTTTTGTATTTCAATGAAAGTTATAGATCATCTCAGGAACGCCAATGGAAAGACCCTGTTCACCATTGAAATCCTCCCTCCGCTAAAAGGGGAAAACATCCGAAACCTCTTTGACAACCTTAATCCATTAATGGAGTTCAAGCCTCCGTTTATTGACGTTACCTATCATCGGGAAGAGTATGTCTATCGCAAAAAGGAAAACGGGTTGTTGGAGAAACAATCAACAAGAAAGAGACCAGGCACGGTTGGTATATGCGCTGCTATCCAAAACCATTACAAGGTTGACACAGTGCCCCACATCATATGCGGAGGTTTTTCAAGAGAGGAAACGGAGAATGCGCTTATTGATCTTCAGTTTCTGGGTATCGATAACCTGCTGTTGCTTCAGGGTGATGCCATTAAAACTGAGGCAAAGTTCATCCCCGAGCCCGATGGGCACCGCTACGCGTCTGAGCTGATCGGGCAGGTCGTGCAGATGAACAAGGGTTGCTACATCGACGAGGATCTGCAGAATACTTCACCTACAGATTTTTGCATCGGTGTGGCTGGCTATCCGGAGAAGCACTTTTCTGCTCCGAACCTCAAGGCGGACCTCCGTTATCTGAAGCTTAAGGTCGACCTGGGTGCCCAATACGTTGTTACTCAAATGTTCTTCGACAACGACAAGTACTTCGAGTTCGTAGATGAATGTAAAAAGGCGGGCATCCACGTGCCCATCATTCCTGGAATCAAACCGATCACGACTAAAGCTCAGCTTAACATTCTTCCCAAGGTATTTCATATCGATATACCGGAGGAATTGTCGGACGCCGTTGAAAAGTGTAAAGACAATCATGCGGTGAAGGAAGTTGGAATTGAATGGTGCGTGAAGCAGTCGAAGGAACTGATCAAGCGCAATGTTCCGACGATACACTTCTATTCGATGGGCAAATCTGATCCCATTTATCGCATTGCCAAAGAACTGTTCTAGCAGTTACCGGAAATTTCTGTTTCATCCACGATAGGCTATTCCTGGATGTCCGGAAGCGGATTCGTAGTTGACTTCGCAATCCGGATCCCCGCACTCCAAATCCAGTCGTCCGAATCCGAACGCGGCCGTTCGGAAATGACGGCGCTATCCTCCAAAAAACGTCATTAGCAGCGTACAGTGACGGGCGGCGTTGATGGCATTTCTATTGCACAGCGGGGGAAAGATCACTGTCTATATGATAAGAAACTACCTCCAGGTTGCTCTTCGGAATCTTCTCAAGAACAAACTCCATACACTGATCAACATCTTTGGTCTTGCCGCTGGTATGGCGTCGGTGTTCCTCATTGCGCTGTACATTCAGCACGAGCTCAGCTACGACAGATTTCATAATCATCCGGAAGATCTTTACCGGATAATCTGGCACAGTGACAATTCACAAACCCGTACGCCTCATCCCATGGCCCAGGCGTTGGTTGCCGACTTTCCAGAAGTGCAGAGTGCGGTGAGCCTCACGCCGCTTTATGCCGCGGGTCTTACGCGCGAGACACACTCCCTGAAGAATCCGGCGCGTGACCAGCGATATGACGAATCTAACCTGCTTGCCGTTGATACGACTTTCTTCGATGTATTTGATTTTCCATTGATCAGGGGAGACAAGAGCGGGCTGAAAAACCTCCGTGGTGTATACCTGTCTGAGTCGATGGCGAAAAAATATTTCGGTGATGAAGACCCACTGGGAAAACAGCTCGCTGTGGACTCTTCGAACTATCTGGTTGAAGTGGTTGGAGTGTTCAGGGACGTTCCCGAGAACTCTCACTTTCATTTTGATCTCCTCGGTTCTTACGTAAGAGAAAAGTCATTCGATCCTGGCAATAGGTTTTATACATGGGAGGACTTCGGCCACTATAACTACATACGCCTGAAGCCAGGAACAAATGCGAAAGAACTCGAAGCTAAGCTTATGCCCTGGATGCGAAAATATCTGAAAGGTACAGAGGAGGTTTATGCATCGCTCGTCGAAAGAAAATATGGATTCAAACTGCCAGCCGGTAACCGACATACATTTGAAATCGAAGCTTCACTGGGAACTGGAGGCCAATGGCAACATAGAATACATCTACATTCTGGGCGCAGCTGCATTGTTTACGTTAATCATTGCATGCGTAAACTTTATGAATTTATCGACAGCCAAATCGGCCGAACGAGCCAAGGAGATCGGCGTACGAAAAACTATGGGTGCATTCCGGCATCAGCTCGCGTGGCAGTTCCTGGCAGAATCAATGGCCAGCGCATTGATCGCTGTGATTCTGTCGATGATTATCATTGAGGTAGCCCTTCCGTTGTTCAACAATCTGGTGGGTGTTCAGATTGGAATTGATTATCCGTTGTACATCACCGCTGTATTGGCAGCAGCGCTGACCGTGGGACTTATTGCCGGCATTTATCCTTCGCTTTATCTGTCTGGCGTTAAGCCCCAGGCTATCCTTAAAGGAAAATTGATACAAGCGCCGCAGGGTGCGCGCTTCAGAAGAATGCTGGTCGTTTTGCAGTTCTGCATTTCAATGATTTTGATATCGTCGGCGCTCATCATCTTTAGTCAGCTGTCATATTTGCAGAACACCGATCTGGGCTTTGGTAAAGACGAGGTGATTGTAATCCCCCTGAAAAATGAGGACGGCATGCCCAGGTTCGACGCGTTCAGAAATGAACTGAAGCGCGTTGATGGAGTTACATTTGTATCGGCTACTTCTAATATACCAGGCAGGCAATTCAATCAGCATAGCATCGCTCTTCAACAGCATCCGGAGTCGCCAATAGATGCATCGGAAGCATTTGTTGATTACGAGTTTTTCCAGGCATTCAGCATTTCCCTCAGCTCAGGTCGTACGTTTGAAAAGGATAACATCGCGGACCATGACGCGTTTGTGATTAACGAAACGGCAGCACGACAGCTTGGTGTTTCAGCAGATGCAGTAGGGAAGGAGTTAATCTGGAACGACAATGGAAATGCTATCAAGGGAAATATCATTGGAGTTGTAAAAGATTTTCACTTCCAATCTTTGCACGAGCCGATCAGGCCGCTCATTTTCAGAGAATCAAACAGAGCATTCAACTTTCTTGTGGCGAAAGTATCGCTTGGAAACTTTAGCAAACGAATATCCGACATAGAAAGAACATACAAGGAGTTTGAGCCTACCTTCGGATTTGAATTTTCTTTCCTCGACGTGCAACTCGATAACCTTTATCGCGGAGAACGGCGCACGGCGAGTATACTGGCCGTGTTCTCCTGCATCGCACTGATGATCGCGGCTTTTGGATTATTCGCCATGTCGATGATGCTGTACTACCAGAAATCTAAGGAAGTGAGCATTCGGAAAGTGCTGGGAGCTTCGCGCCAGCATTTGATGGTGTTGCTGCTGGGTGACTTCACCAGGCTCGTAAGCATAGCCATTGTGCTGGGTGCGCCGCTGTCATGGTACATCATGCACGAGTGGCTGAAGAACTTTACCTATCGCCTCGACATCGGTTTCTGGCCCTACGTAATCAGTGGCATCGCCTTGCTGTTCGTTGCCTGGGGAACGCTCGGCTATTTCACGCTGAAAGCTACGCAGCTGAATCCTGCAGACACTTTGAGGAGTGAGTAACCATTAACTCTATTTGCCTTGATTGGCCATTTTTTCGTTGCAGGATTTTGGGTAAGAGTTGCTATATACTTGCCACACCATCGCGTCGGTGCGACCCTAACAATAGCTTAAAGTTCGTATCGCTTCAAGTCCCTAACGCCGAATTGTCAGGCCTTCTTATCGATTTCCCCACGCATCGCAGCACACCAGGGTATAGAGAAGTATAGAGAAGTATAGAGAAAGACTGGGAAAGTATAGAGAGAGTATAGAAGAAATATAGAGAAAGACTGGGGCTACTATAGGAGCACTATAGAGACACTATAGAGAAACAACAGTCGCCGCCTCATCATTAAGTTTGTTGATACACGCAGTTGCGAAGTGCAGTGGAAGCCAAAGTGGCAGCCATGTAATCTTTTGTGAGCTGAAAATCAAAATATAGCATCGGCACCGGAAGTTGCGGATAGATGACCCGCTCATTCGAAACTGAAACCGCATATCGACATTTTGGTTATTTTTATTTAGTACTACGATCAATTTGTCGTTGCCAACCCACATCACAAAGCCATGATTAAATACTTTGCTCTATTGCTTGGATTCGTCGCGCTCAATGCGACGGCGCAATCACCATTCAAAGCTCAGCTGCTGGATGACAATGTTCAGATAGGGTATGGGCTCGCCATAGGCGATGTTGACGGCGACAAGAAACCCGACATCCTGATGGCCGACAAAAAACAATTTGTCTGGTATCGCAACGGCGACTGGAAGCGATTCGTTCTTGTGGAAAACCTCACCAGCTCAGATAATGTCTGCATTGCCGCCCGTGATATTGACGGTGACGGAAAAGTAGAGATAGCAGTGGGCGCGCAGTGGAATCCGGGGGAGACTTCTGATACTACAAAATCGGGCTCCGTTCATTATCTGATCCGACCAAAAGATCCTACAACTCCATGGCTACCCGTTGAACTTCATCACGAACCGACAGTCCACCGCATGAGATGGGTTCAAACAGGGCCTAAACAATTTCTGTTGGTAGTGCTTCCTCTCCACGGCCGTGGTAACAAGGATGGTGCCGGTCGTGGCGTGCGCATCTTTTCCTATCAAATGCCGAAGGATGTTAAGTCTTCCTGGAAACTTCAGCTGATCGACAGCACCATGCACCTGACTCACAATATGGAGCTGGTACAGGACGGGAATCGCGAGCGACTTTACGTCGGAGGCAAGGAAGGAGTAAAGATCTTCGACTTCGACGGCAAGCAATGGACGAACACCAAACCTGCCTACATTCAGGATGCATCATTCGGTGAATTGAGATTCGCTAAAAGCGGTGGGAAGCAATTGCTGGCTGGCATACAACCCATGCACGGTACCATGCTCGTTGTTTATGATGCATCGTTGCAACGCAAGGTTCTTGCCGAAGGCTTCGGTCAGGGACATGCATTGGCGATTGGTAATATCACCGACCCATCAACGTTGCAGATCGTCGCCGGCTGGCGCGAGCCCGATGCCGACAAAAAAGTTGGCGTAAAACTTTATGTGCCCTCGAAGTCCTATGCTGAATGGACTTCTTATTGGATCGATGAAAATGGCATGGCCTGCGAAGACTTGCAGGTAGCTGATCTGGATGGTGACGGTAGAAAGGAAGTCATTGCAGCCGGCCGGTCGACGCACAATCTGAAAGTGTACTGGCACAAATAGATAGCAGTCCTGAGTCTTGAGTCGTGAGTATTGGTTTCTGGTATTTTTAGTCGTCAGCAAATACCTATCAGGAAATCTCTCAAGACTAAACTACTATTAACCAATACTCAGGACTAAGGACTCAGAGACTAAGGACTTTCTTAATACGCCGTGAGTTCCGGATTAACATCGCGGATGTAGCCAAGGATGCCACCTTTCAAATTGTACAGGTTTTCAAATCCAAACTTGTCCTCGAGTTCGCGTATAGCCTTGCCGCTGCGGTTGCCGGTCTTGCACTGAACAACGACCTTCTTCGTGCGATCGATCTTCGCGACATTGTCGACGACTGATCCTAAAGGGATGAGTTGGGCGCCGATGTTTACGATTTCGTATTCGTGAGGTTCGCGCACGTCGATGATCTGATAATCCACGCCTGTAGTTTCCCAGTCGTGCAATTCCAATGCATCGATTTCCTTGATCTTTCTTTCAACAGCCTTCACTCCACAGAACTGCTCGTAGTCGATGAGCTCCGTGATCGTAGGATTATTTCCGTTGAGGGGATTTGTTGGATTGCGTCTGATCTTGAATGTTCTTGACTCAAATGTGAGCGCGTCAAAGCTATAGAAGCGCCCGCTGAGCACGTCACCGACACCGGTAACCACTTTGATTACTTCGAGCGCCTGCAAACTTCCGATAATGCCTGGAAGCACTCCAAGCACTCCGCCTTCTGCGCAACTCGGCACAAGACCGGGAGGCGGAGGTGTTGCATACAGGTCGCGATAGTTAGGTCCAACCTCGCCGTTTGCGTTCGTGTAATTGAAAACTGAAAGCTGGCCTTCGAACTGGAAAATGGAAGCATACACATTCACTTTTCCCAGCAACACACAAGCATCATTGATCAGATATCGCGTTGGAAAATTGTCCGTGCCGTCGGCAACAACATCGTAACCTTTGATCAGCTCAAATGCATTCTTCGAAGTGATTTGAGTATTGTATAACGTAATGTTAATATGAGGATTCAGAGAAGTCAGCCGCTTTTTAGCGCCTTCAACTTTAGGAAGGCCCACAGATTCTACACCGAACAAAACCTGTCGCTGGAGATTGCTATCGTCGACTATGTCGAAGTCAACAATGCCGATGTTACCGACGCCCGCCGCGGCCAGGTAGAGGAGGAGAGGGCTACCGAGGCCTCCTGATCCAATCACCAGTACTTTGGCGGCTTTCAGCTTCTGCTGTGCTTCGAGTCCAAACTCAGGAATGATGATGTGGCGGTTGTAACGCGCCAGCTCCTCTTTTGAAAACGTTACGGTATAGTGTTCCATACGCTTGATGTTATTTTGATCCGCCCGCAATTGCAGGGACGATGCTCACTATGGTATTTGACTTTACAGCAGTTTGCTCCTGTTGAAGATTCCTGATGTCGTCATCGTCAACAAATATATTGATGAAGCTCGGCACTTTTCCATCTGCATTGATCAGATGTCTTTGGAGTGGCGGATAAGCGGTTGTCAATGCCTGGATCACCTCCATTACGGTGTCGCCGGGAATTTCAACTTTTGAAGTTTGATTAGTGAATTTTCGTAGTGGTGTTGGAATAAAAACGGTGGCCATCTAACTTCTGATTTATTATTCTTCTATAGGTTCGAGTTTCTGTTTTGATAAAAAGCATTTACAGCGTGTACCAGCTCAAAGGATAACAGTTTCTTCTTCAAATTGGTGCGAGTGATTTAATCTCCACGAGCGAATTTCTGAAAAGCTCTGCTCTGACAGCGAAAGGATTACGTAGCTAAAATAGGGTTGAGCGTTGCTCCTGTCCGTTTCTGACGGGATCGCAGGCGATGAAGGATGAGAATGATAGATGCCCAGTAGCGTCAGTTCATTTTCACACGCATATTTCTCAGCGCGCAAATATTCAAGAGGGTCAACCTCAAAGCGCATATGCCGCTGTGTTGGAGCAATGTTGGCTGTGGGTACGACATGTGTAACAACACGGATGCCGTTGTCGTGCCCCAGCAGGAAACCGCAGCACTCCTCACGCGTCGCTTCCGCGCGTAAGATCAGTTGTTCCAGTTCAATGGAGCCAATAGACAAAAAACAAGGTGCTGTGATTTTCAAAATACCGTCAGTCTAAACCTTCTGTAGTAACAAGCTTTCCACGTGCTTATAGTATTCGCTATGTTCAAGCGACTTAAACATCATGGGGATGATCGGTCCGTAGTCCGACATTTTTGCCTTTTCAGCGTCGAGGTACTTCTGCTGCAGGCCCCAGTTCAAAATGTTGACGGTGTCTTCTTTGTCGACGCGTTGTAGCGAGTCCTCAACGATAGCCCGCAATGCTGACTTCAGTGCGTGGAACGAATCCTTGTCGCCTGTAGCATTCAGAATCGGATTCAATGATCTGAAAATTACCTCGTCGTCGACAGGTGCAATATGAGAAATGATGATGTCGTTAGCCTGATTGTATTTGCGATAGCGCTGCTCAAATACATTGATCAGCAAATTCAATTCATGTGGATTAGACCAGTCCATCTGACCACGGAAGAATTTTTCCGTATATCCTATTGGATTGCCCAGAAAGATCACGGGCATTTCACGTCCTGATCTTTTGATGTAGTAGAGTGCCATCTCAAGGCTTTCAACCGGCCACTCGAGGTTACGCACCAACAGGAAGTTGCTGTGATTGTTGTCTGAGTAAACTAAAGTATTCATCATCAGACGGGCGCCTTCGCTGACGTTCTGAGCGGTGACAAATTTTCCCGGGCAATGAACGGCAATGTAATCGTTCGACTCAGCTTCGCGCATGAGTTGCTGATTCATCAAACTGTTGTCCAGTATGTGCGTAAAGCGAACCATGCAATAGCGAACACGTCCAATTCGGGAATACATATCAAGAATGTATTCGCACATCTTTTTTGTTCCTGCATACACTTCTTCGGTAAAGTACCGGCTGGATTTTCCTGTAGACGAAAATGCACAATGCTTTACCGATGGTGTTGCTTCACAAGCGAGCACTACGTTGTGTGTACCCGTCACATTAGAGCTTATCGTTTCGAATATATGCGACTCAGCATAACCTGGGTCCCGTTGAGCAGCTGCGTGAAAAACGTAATCTGGTTGATGACCCGCGAACGCACTTAACAGGCGTTGCTTGTTTCTGACATCGCCCTGTTCGTATACAACCTTTGGATGACGGCTTGCCGCCGGAACAGGTGCCAGATCAAAAACAACGATCTTCTTTACGTTGAATTGTAGCAGTTCGTGCAGAAGTGCTGAGCCTACGCAGCCCGAACCACCGGTAACGAAACACACCCGTCCATCCAAAATTTCACCCATATTTTCAGGCAGGCTGAGAACACGCAGGCGTGTTGGTTCGAATGGATCTTCGGATAGTCTTCCCTGTTGATCGTAGAGGTTGATTAATTCGCGCGTTAAGGATACGAGATGAGTATAGGCGTCACGTTGACACACGTCCCCCGAAAGCTTCCAAATGCGCTGGTAGAGATCCTCAATCATCAAATAAAAAAATTAATAAACAATAGTCGCGTTATCCAAGGCATTGGTCCCGTAGGGGTTGAGGAATCAGCCTGGTTCAAAAGTGTTAAAAAGCAAACAAAAAATACGATGACGATCGTCGTGAACAACGATGATCTGCATCACATACAAAGTAACTACAAATCGCGCAGAAAGTGGATTGCGGAAGGGATACCGCTCATACCTGAATATTACATGAGTAAGTCTATGCTAAGGCCCGCTATAGATGCATTGATCTAACTCGTTGCGCTACACGCAGTAATAATCAAAATCTGTAGATCGCAGATTAAAACTGTATTAAACGTGTATTTTCAACACTGAAAAACGATTGAATTGTTCGGGCGTAATCGCACACGAGCGGTTGCTCATGTAATCAGTTGTTGGAACAAGATTGTATTCTTGATAACATCGCAGACTGCCGAAACCGTCGCCATCTTTTTCGCGCTTTATCCTATCAGATCGATATGAATAGAAAACACAGTTTACCGAGGGCAGAATTCTCAATTTCACAGCCGAATCTTACATCATTATTACTCTTTGCACTCGCCCCGTTGTTCATGTTGATAACAGTTTCAACGGTCGATGCCGCCGATTCGTCATGGATAAGAATCAATCTTTTAGGCTACAAACCTGGTGGAGTTAAGGTAGCCGTCCTTTGTAGTAAGATTGATTCCAACGCGGATAAATTTCAATTGTTGAATGCTTCTAATAATCAAGTAGTGTTTGAGAGTTCTGTTGGAAAAGACTATGGCGCTTACGGACCATTCACTCATACATTCAGACTTGACTTTTCATCTGTACACGAAGCGGGTAAGTATGTGTTACGCGCGGGACCGGTGACCTCCCTTGTGTTTGATATTGGTGATGATGTATACGATGGAGCTGCTGACTTTGTACTTCAATACATGAGGCAGCAACGAAGCAAATACAATCCTTATCTCAGAGACTCTTGCCACACTCAGGATGGTTATACGATGGATGGGCCGATGCCCGACAGCACTCATCTCGACGTGAGCGGTGGTTGGCATGATGCCACTGACTATCTCCAGTATGTAACAACATCAGCGAACGCTACATATCATTTACTTGCGTCGTATCGTGATTTTCCGGCAGCGTTTCGCGATAAGCATCTCAACAACGGATTGCCCGGTACGAACGGCGTTGCCGATGTTCTCGATGAAGCGTCGTGGGGTCTGCAATGGTTGATGAAAATGAATCCACGGCCGGACTGGATGTTTAATCAGCTGGCTGATGATCGCGACCACAAGGGATTCAGATTGCCGACGAAGGATACGGCGAGTTATGGCAAAGGGAGGGAGCGCCCAATATATTTTGTAACGGGAAAGTCTCAGGGTCTGGGAAAGTATAAGAATCGCACCACCGGAACATCATCGACTGCAGGCAAGTTTGCCAGCGCATTTGGATTGGGATATGAGATATTTGGCGATACATCGTCTACGCTTGGAGCTTCGTTGTTAAATAGGGCGCAAGCTGCTTACGAATATGGTCTGCGTATCCCTGGTAACACACAAACTACCTGTTACGTGTCTCCGTATTTCTATGAGGAAGACAATTGGGTGGATGATATGGAATTGGCGGCTGCGCAGTTGTATGGAAACACGAGCGATAGCCATTACTACGATGCAGCGCAGAAGTACGCCGCGCAGGAGCCACAGACACCATGGTTAGGGACCGATACAGCCGGACATTACCAATGGTATCCGTTCATTAATGTTGGTCACTATGAACTTGCTAAACGCTCAAAAGGGTCTGCGCGTAGCCAAGTCGTTGCCTATTACAGAGAGGGAATTCAGAAAGTAAATAACATTGCAGCGAAGAACGCTTTCCTTCGCGGTGTTCCATTTATCTGGTGCAGCAACAATTTGCAAACGTCGTTCGCAATTCAGTGCTATTGGTACAGGAAGCTTTCAGGTGACAGACAATTCGAGGCACTGGAACAGGCAGCGTTCGACTGGATCATGGGATGTAACCCATGGGGTACCAGTATGGTTGTTGGACTTCCTGGTGATCGTGACTCTCCTGATGATCCACACTCATCACTCAACGTACTTCATGGTTATCAAACGCTCGGTGCGCTGGTTGATGGACCGGTGTACGGCACGATCTATAGAAAGCAACTTGGTGTTACGATCGTTCATGGAGATGAATACGCGGAATTTCAGAGTCCTTATGTTGTTTATCACGACGATTATGGTGATTACGTCACAAATGAACCCACGATGGATGGAACAGCGAGCCTCGTCTATCTGATGGCAGCCATGCAAACTGAAAACAGCGCGTCTGAATTCACAATCGACAGAGGTGCGATCGTCAGGGGAAGTCGTCAGAGCAAGAAGATTGCTCTCGTGTTTACAGGTGATCAATACGCTGATGGAGGAGCCAAGATGGTCCAGACGCTCAGGGACAATAAGGTGAAAGCATCGTTCTTTTTCACAGGCAATTTTTATCGCGACAAACATTTCAGCAAACTGATTCGCCACCTGAAGAAGGACGGGCACTACCTGGGAGGACATTCTGACAAGCATCTACTGTACTCATCATGGACGCATCGAGACAGCACACTTGTATCGCGGGAGGTTTTTACTAAAGACCTCGACGCAAATTATCGGGAGATGAGTCGCTTCGGAATTATCCGCGAATCCGCACCGTACTTTCTTCCTCCGTTTGAATGGTACAATGATACGATAGCCTCCTGGACAGCGTCGGCGGGTTTGAAACTTGTTAACCTCACACCCGGCACGCTCAGTCATGCAGATTATACTACACCTTCGATGAAAAACTATCGCAGCAGCGACGATATCATGAATTCAATAAAATCGAAGGATGATCAGTTGAATGGTTTTATGTTGCTGATGCACATCGGCACTGACCCCGAACGAAAGGATAAATTCTACGACCGTCTTCCGGAGCTTATTGCTTTGCTGAAGGCGAAAGGATATGAGTTGGTTTCCGTGAATGAACTGCTGCGTGAAGGTCAGCGTCGTTAGTTCGTGAGAACAAATTGTCAGAACAAAATTTCGGACTAATCCGCGGCGCGGTTCGAATTGATCAAAATATTGGTTAGTATTGACGGGTATGAGTCAACCTAAACCGGAAGCAAAAATTGGCTTGTGGACTGCCACGGCCCTAGTGATTGGCAACATGATCGCTTCCGGAATTTTTCTATTACCCGTTACTCTTGCCTCGTACGGTGCCATTAGCCTTGTAGGTTGGATCGGATCTTCGGTGGGCGCAATCGCGCTCGCGCTCCTCTATGGGAATCTAAGTAAACTCGTGCCCAATGTTGCAGGCGGACCCTATGCCTATACACGCGTCGGTATGGGTGAGTTCGCCGGATTTCTTGTAGCATGGGGATACTGGCTTTCCGTCTGGTGCTGCAATGCTGCGATCGTAGTTACTTTTGTTAGTTATCTGACAGTCTTTTTCCCTGAGCTTGCCACGAATGTATCTCTTGCCATAGCGACTGCGTTGGCAACTGTATGGCTCCTCACATGGATCAATGCCCGCGGTATTCGTTCTGCAGGCTTCGTTCAGGTGCTGACTACTATTCTGAAGCTCGGGCCGTTGGTGATTGTGGCCGTCATCGGATTATTTTATATCGATACAGCGAACTTTGTTCCTTTCAATGCGAGTGGCCAGTCTGATGGAGCGGCTATCACAGCGACAATTACGTTAACACTTTTTGCGTTTCTCGGTCTTGAAAGTGCTACCGTGCCATCGACAAGTATCAAAGAACCGGAGAAAACAATACCGCGTGCTACCATTATAGGAACGCTCGTAACGATGGCCGTCTATGTGCTGGGATCGGTTTCAGTGATGGGCATCGTACCTCCGGATCAGTTGCGTGTATCAAATGCACCTTTTTCTGATGCAGCAGCTGTGATGTGGGGCGATGGTGCCAGAGGCTGGGTTGCTTTGGGTGCCATTGCATCTACCTTTGGTGCATTGAATGGCTGGATACTTCTCCAGGGCCAGATTCCACTTGCCGCTTCAAGAGACAAATTATTTCCGGAAGTATTCGGACGACTCAACAGTAAGGGCGCCCCTGCGCTCGGCATGGTGATCGGAAGCGTGCTGATCTCTGCTCTGATCTTTACGAATTTTACGAAAGGTCTCAACGACACATTCACATTTGCTGTTCTGTTGGGCACTGTGACTGTGCTGTTGCCTTATCTGTTTTCGGCCGCGGCCTTTGCATTGATGATATTAGGGCAGGGAGGCTTGCAGAAGGGAAATGGATCCAAGCTGGTGCTGGCGGCTGTGGCATTTGCGTATTCCATATGGGCCGTAGCAGGCTCGGGACAGGAGGCGGTGTACTGGGGATTTATTGCCATCCTGTGCGGTGTGCCGTTTTACGTATGGATGAAACGGGTTCGTCAACCGCATGCTGCCACACAACAAACCTAGAAATGAAACTGACCTGTCATTCAGAATACGGCGAGCTCCGTTCGGTTTATATCAAGCATCCACGTGAAGCGATGGTCGATCAGTTGCGCATAGCCAGCACGTGGGAAGAGTTGAATTTCCTTTCCCCACCAGATCTTTCCGCCGCCATGACTGAATATGCGGCATTTGAAAGTCTTCTGAAGATCTCGCCTGCCGAAATACAATACCTTCCTTTTCACAAGGATGTAACGATGGATTCGATGTATTGCCGTGATGCATCGCTGGCAACCGATTTCGGCATGATCCTCTGCAACATGGGTAAGCAGGCGCGCAAGCCCGAGCCTGCAGCATGCCAGGTTGCATTCGAAACTTCCGGCATGACCATTCTCGGCATGATCGAGGCACCCGGCACGCTAGAGGGCGGAGATACGGCGTGGCTCGACACAACAACGCTTGCTGTCGGCCATACTTATCGTACAAACGCCGAGGGTATCAGACAATTAAAGGCGCTACTTGAACCTCGTGGAGTAGAAGTGGTGGTGGCACACTTGCCCCATTACAGGGGAAAGAGTGACGTCTTTCATCTGATGTCGATACTCAGTCCAATAGATCGCGACCTGGCCGTTGTTTATTCTCCTTTGATGCCCATACCCTTTCGGGAATACCTGCTTGCGCGTGGCATTGGCCTCGTGGAGGTACCCGATGCGGAGTTTGATTCGATGGGGTGCAACGTGCTGGCTATTGGTCCACGGCAGGTAGTCGTCGTCGACGGTAATCCCATCACTCGTTCCCGGCTTATCCAGGCGGGTTGCACCGTTTATGAATACGCGGGTGGCGACATCAGTGTAAAAGGCGGGGGAGGACCAACCTGCCTGACAAGGCCGCTCGTTCGCGCCCTGCATTCCTGACGGTCACGAAGCAGGAGTCAGTTTCTCGATCCCTTTAGAATTCTCTATTCGGCCGTCGGGTGATAAACGAACCTCAACCTTGCCATGGCCGTTTCCTTTTCTGAAAGTATAGCTCACGGGTTGTGCTACAGTTTTGCCGGCATCATTCAGTACATGAAAGGCAACCGTCCATGTTCCATCTGCAACGTTTCCATAGTTTTCTATGAAACTCCTTCTTACTGCTGCGGGCACTTCAGACTCAGAAATGGTTTGAATCTTTTTCACAGGCTGTGCAGCCAGAGGTAATGAAGCCAAAAGCATAATCACCAGGTAGTACATCTTACGTCTCATATCGCTTGGTTTGTGTTCAGTATTTCAAACGGATGCGAGCACGCATGAGTTGACCCTCAAACGTCACGTAACATTGCGTATTTTTTTCTCTTATTTATCCCACGCAGATCATTCAAATATTTGCCAGCTTTGCAGCTGCCTCTATTAATTGACATGCTTATGATACGAGCGGTATTTACTGATGTAGACGGAACTCTGCTGAATCGCGAGCGGCAGTTGTCGCACCGAACGATTCACGCGATCCGGTCTATCGCTGCCAGGGTCTCCGTTGTTCTGGCTTCTTCGCGGATGCCTTCTGCAATGCGCCATCTTCAGGCAGAATTGAATATCACCGATCATCCGCTGGTATGTTACAACGGTGGCTATGTGCTGGCGTCGGGTAATGACGTGAAAGTGTATGCAAGTCATGTTATTCCGATTGACATTTGCAGCGGCATCGTTGCCCGGGCGTCAAGTGCTCCGGTACATATAAGTCTGTATCATGCTGACCATTGGTATGCGTTGAAGCAGGACAAATGGACGGATAAAGAAGAGCGCGTTACTAAGGTATCGCCAGAGTTTCGTGCGTTCGACTCTGTGCTGTCTGACTGGCGCAGCAACAACACGGGAGCCCATAAAGTAATGTGCATGGGAGAGGCTCAGGACATAGCGACGTTTTACGAATGGCTGCATGAGCACTACGGTGATCGCATCCATATCTATAAATCGCGGCCGACCTATCTGGAGTTGGCAACGAAGGAAGTATCGAAAGCGTCGGGGATGGGACTGATCATGAGCCAGCACCTGAAAATGGATGTGAAAGACGCCATGGCTTTTGGCGATAACTTCAACGATGTTGAAATGCTGCGCGAGGCCGGCATAGGTGTCGCTGTCGAAAATGCCATTGATGAAGCGAAAGCAATCGCCGACGAGATTACTGCCGCGGGTGAAGCCGACGGAGTGGCCCTCAGCCTTGAACGGCATTTCGGATTGTCCTGGGTGCCATAAAAAAAGTTTAATGCCGCATAGGGGTGAAGAAAGTTTCGGGTGTCTCAATGACGAACAGCGTTAAAGACAACTTACATGAAACACTTCATCAGAATAGCAATGACCCGAGGAGCAATCCTTTTCGCCGTCCTATGCAGCCATCTCGCAGCCGCTCAGGAGGAACTTAAGACCGATGACTACAAGATCAGCACCTTGTTTGCACCGGGAAAGATATCCACCGGCGGCTTCGGAGCCATCACGAATAAATTCACCTTCATCGATGGCAACTTCGCCAACCTGGTTGGTATGTATGGCGGTGTATATCTGAACCACAGCCTGCTCATCGGTGCCTCGGCATCGGCACTGACCAACGACATCCGCGTGCCTGCAGAGCACTCAGAGTCGCCCCTTCAGAATCTTAGTTATATGTACGGTCAGGTGGGCGGCATCGTGGAATACACCGTTGCTTCCGACAAGGCAGTACACCTTGCCTTTAACCTCTTCACAGGTGCAGGATTTACATTACAATACGATCGTAATTCATGGCATGATGATCCACATGAATTTGATTGGGATCACAGCACAGATGAGGATTGGTTCTTTGTTGCAGAGCCTGGCGTGAACATAGAATTCAATGTGTTCAAATGGATGCGCTTTAGCCCCGGAGTATCATATCGCGCAGCATTCAACAGCGATGGACGCGGCCTCGGCGACCGTGCCCTCAGTAATATTTCTTACAACCTCTCTATGAAGTTTGGAAAGTTCTGATCCTAACAAAATAAAGATACCCGGCACAGCCTGATTGACCTACATTTCCATTCAATAGTAACCCAAAACAGCAGACTGTGCTGTGGGAAAGACCGACTTCACATTCGGTCTTTTCTTTTTTTTGCCTGCGGCATTCCGCTCCTGTTGTTTCAATTCATGAAAATGAATTCTTTCATCTATATTAGGCCGATACTAAATTTGACCACAATGAAGATTGCTCTCGGCCTAATGGCTGGCTTCGTGCTGCTGACTCTGGCATCATTCCTTCCCATGCAGAAAAAGAAAGTAATATTCTTTGGTGATTCGATCACCCAGGCCGCTGTAAAACCAGGCGGCTATATTGTAAAGATTGGTGACATGGCCACCGCCGAAAAGCTTTCAGAACGCTACGATTTTATCGGGGCTGGTATTGGTGGAAACAAAGTATACGATCTGTTTCTTCGCATGGATGACGACGTATTGTCGAAGAAGCCAGACGTTGTCATTATCTATATTGGCGTAAACGATGTATGGCACAAGAGAAGTTATGGCACCGGTACGGATCCCGATAAGTTCGAGCGTTTTTATACAGCGATAATCAAGAAGCTTCAGGCCTCCAACTGCAAGATTGCACTCTGTACGCCGGCAGTAATAGGGGAGCGCACTGATTTCAGCAATGAACTCGACGGCGATCTCAATCTTTACAGCAACATGATCCGGAATCTGGCCAAGGCAAACAACCTTCCCCTGATCGATCTACGAAAGGCATTTCTCGATTACAATCTGAAAGAAAACAAGGAGAACAAGGAGTCTGGGATATTAACAACAGACCGTGTTCACCTGAACGAAAAAGGGAATGAACTCGTGGCCACAGAGATGTGGAAGGTTTTGAAGACCCTCTGAATTTAGCTTGATAAATCTTTTTACTTTTCATTTCACCTGGTTCGAACTTGTGCTGTTTCTTACCGTGGGCTTGCTTACGGGAATGGCAAAGACAGGTGTGCACGGCGCGGGTATGCTGTCGGTGCCACTGCTGGCATTGATCTTCGGAGGGCAGAAATCCAGCGGGGTGATGTTACCCATCCTGGTGCTCGCCGATATCCTCGGTGTCTGGTATTATCACAGGCATGCGTCGTGGCAACATCTTAAGACACTCTTTCCGTGGGCTGCTGCAGGCGTGGTGCTCGGAACCATCGTGGGCACCTATATCGACGATCACATCTTTAAGGTGATCATGGCTGTTGTCATTGTTTCCAGCGTAGTCACCATGATCTGGCTGGAGCGCGGACATCGCGAACAGGTACCTCATAACAAGTTATTCAGTGCAGGGTCCGGAATCCTTGGAGGATTTACTTCCATGGTGGGCAATCTTGCCGGTACGGTAATGGCCGTGTATTTTTTATCCATGCGCCTGCCCAAGAACGCCTACATCGGAACCACGGCCTGGTTCTTTATGGTGACCAATTGGTTCAAAGTACCCTTCCACGTTTTTGCCTGGCACACGATAAACGTCAACACCGTATTGCTCGCATTGATCACACTTCCTGCGATCGTACTGGGGGCGTACGCAGGAATTCATATCGTGAAAATCCTGTCGGAAAAAACTTACCGATGGTTTATCATCATCATGACGCTGGTGGCGGCCCTGTTCATGTTATTCTAGATGCACAACCCGGTGGCTTTAATTTCGTTGCTGAGTGTTGGAGGCATTGGTACGACCATCCAAAATTGACGTCTGGGGGTAATAGTTGCGTTATATTGCCAAATAGATCAAATTTCAAGGTCAGGGAACCTAATGTCGGGACCTTTAATTTATATGGTTAATGGATAAGAGTTTTATTGACCGCCTGTATGCCTCGCACCAAACGTGCCCCACATGTCCGGCGCCTGCGGAAGTATCGACCTTTTTTGTTGAGCTGCTGGGCGTGCTGTTCGCTGATTTCACGCAGCTGGCGTCGCTGTCGAGGGCGGACTTTGACCGTCACATTTCACAGCTGGAAACTGAACTGGAAAGGATCCTTCGTCACAATCCAGGAAAAGGCACGGACGCGAAGCAGCTTACAACGGACTTTTTCGATGCACTGCCGGTAATTCACGCGCGGCTGGAGGAAGATGTCAATGCCATGTTTGAAGGAGATCCTGCAGCCAAGACGCGTGATGAGGTTGTGCGTACCTATCCGGGATTTTATGCCATTGCCGCCTATCGTATTGCTAACGCACTGCATAAAATGGGTGTGGCCGGAACTCCGCGCATCATTACCGAACATGCGCATAGCCGTACCGGGATTGACATTCACCCTGCCGCTGATATTGGTTCACATTTCTGCATCGACCACGGTACGGGTATCGTAATCGGCGAAACATCCGTCATTGGCAACCATGTTAAGTTGTACCAGGGAGTTACACTCGGGGCGCTTTCTGTGAACAAAGAAGACGCCGAAAAGAAGAGGCATCCTACACTCGAAGACAATGTTGTAGTATATGCGGGAGCGACCATACTCGGTGGTGATACCGTGATTGGCCATCACAGCGTAGTTGGAGGAAACGTATGGCTCACAAGCAGTATTCCTCCTCACTCCAAGATCTACTATCAGGCCAAGATGTATAATGGCAATACCCATGAGATCGATCATGTCGTGTTCAAATCGGGTATATAAGCAAACTCAACTTTGATTAACTCAAACAGGCTATTACCAGGTTTGGCATCGATTCATAATTTCAATTTGCATTCATGACACTGCAGGAACTCATCGGCAATACTCCACTAGTCGAGTTGCAACATATTCCAGTCAATAAACAAGTCCGCTTATTCGGTAAGCTCGAGGGAAACAATCCCGGTGGAAGCGTAAAGGATCGGGCGGCGTTAGGAATGATCAGCGGCGCAATGTCACGGGGCCAAATTAAAGCGGGCGACAAGCTTGTGGAGGCAACGAGTGGTAACACCGGGATAGCACTCGCGATGATTGCTCAACTGAAAGGGCTGAAGATGACACTCATCATGCCTGACAACTCTACGCGTGAGCGGGTATTGTCGATGGAAGCTTACGGCGCCACAGTAATACTCACGCCATCAGAGAAAACGATCGAGTACTCCCGCGAACTCGCTGAAAAGATGTCGCGCGAAGACGGATATTTCATGCTCGACCAGTTTGCTAATGCCGACAACTATGGCATGCACTATAAGACAACCGGTCCTGAAATTTGGCGTGATACAGAGGGCTCGGTGACACACTTTGTCTCCGCGATGGGCACTACAGGAACGATCATGGGGGTGAGCCGTTATCTGAAAGAACAGAATCCGGACATTCAAATCGTCGGAACGCAGCCTACGAATGGTTCGTGCATTCCGGGGATTCGCAGATGGTCAAAGGAGTTTCTTCCAAAAATATTCGATGCCAGCCGGGTGGATCGCGTGATGGACGTTGATGAACGCGATGCGCGCATCATGACGAAGCGTCTGGCACGGGAAGAGGGGATACTCGCTGGTATGAGCAGTGGTGGCGCACTGAGCGCAGCTGCTCGTCTCGCCAGTGAAATCGAAAAGGGTGTTATCGTTTTCATCGTCTGCGACAGAGGCGACCGTTACCTCAGTTCCGACCTGTTTGATTAATCGCCCCGCCGCCGATAATCAATCCAAACCAGTGATCGTGTTATAGTTGCAGGTTGAGTAGTTGCCTTGTCGTTTCCATTGCCCTTTTCTATTTTCAGGCATGAGACTTTTCCCCATGTCGCGCTCAATGCGCTGATAACTGTTTGCCTGATCGTTACTGACGCAAGTTCCCAGAGTCAATCGGGACCGGAGCGATTCCGTAGTGAAGTGTCCGAGATAGTGGCACGACCAGTTCCAACCGAAAAACAGGCTGTGCTCTTTACGGGAAGTTCGTCCATCAGGATATGGGAGAACATCAATGATTATTTCCCTGGATACAACATCGTGAACAGGGGATTTGGCGGATCGCAGACTTCTGATTTGCTTTATTTCGCGGACCAGTTGATCTTCACCATGAAACCCTCCAAGATCTTTATCTATGAAGGCGACAACGACCTGGCTGGCGGCAAAACTTCCGCACAAATCCTTGCAACGACGGACAGCCTGTTGCAACGAATCAGAAAACAATTCTCAACCTCCATCCCGGTGTATTTCATTTCCCCGAAACCCAGCGTTGCGCGATGGAAGTTGAAGAATGCTTATCTCGAGCATTCAGAAAATCTGAAGCAGTGGATCAGTACGAAGAAGAATGTCTTTTATGTTGATGGTTGGTCTTCGCTGGTCGACAGCAATGGCAATGTATTAACCGACATATTCAAACCCGACAATCTTCATCTTAACAAGAAGGGTTACGACCTATGGTCGACGGGAATCAAGAAGTTCCTCCCTTAGGAAATGCCCTCCTAACGTGGAAGGTCATGAAGTTTAGCGAGGTTGTCTCCCGTAATTGACAGATATCGGGCGGCAAACACCTGCACATCCGGATCAGTTGAATAGCCCGCACGTTCAAGCAGTTTGAGATCTCTCTTGTACACTGCTGTCATCAGTTTGATGTAGCGTGTATCAAACTTTTTGCCGTGCAGTTGCTGAAGGTCGGATAGCTCATCCGTTGTCACGGCAACTTCTGCGTCCGGTGCCTCGACGTGATGAAGTCTTGCCAACTTAGTAAGGTCCTTGATCATTCGTTCCTGATTGATCACGATCCAGGCGCCATAGTCTTTCAGCGGTCTCGATGTGCCTCGTTGAGTTGCCATCCTGGCCTGTGCAAGACTAGACATTCTCACTCGGGACATCTCACTGATGAAACTCCTCACAAACGCCGACTCGGACTCGCTGATCGTTCGTCGCGACTTTGACGCGTTCAGCGTTTTTAATGTCGCTAACGGAGCACCTTGCGCTACAGACATAATCAGTGAATCACCAGTTGATGATCCGGAAGCCGCAGCACGAGCGGTACCTGTTGGAGCCAGGGTAGATGCTGTGTCGAAGTCCATCACCAACAACGTGACGGCTGCGACTATACACATGTTAATAAAGACAATAGCATTTCTCATGACACAATTCGAACTCTACTGATGTAGTTTTAAAAATCGTGCCACGCGAAGCGATCAGGTTATTGCCTCGCATGTCGTCGCTACACCTGTGCAGTCTGTTAAGGTCATCTGTGAAGTAATTCCCCATTCATGCACAAAATTCTACTGGAGACTTGTTGAGTCCTGGCAGAGAACCGCACGAATCAACCATCGAAACTATCGACGCCAGCCGATGTTCCGGTGGAACAGTTATTGAAGCCACTCATGCAAAACTCAATACTAAAACCTTGCATTATGAAAAAGTCAGATGAAATCGACGAACTGGAACGCATGCCGCAAACACAACTTGACACGAAGATGGCCAAGAGTAAGCCGGTGAAACTGGGCTGGACAGCGAAGGAAACAGACAAGATATCTAAGGCGCTCAATGACCTGCTGGCCAATTATTCAGTGCACTATCAGAAGCTTCGTAACTATCACTGGAATGTGAAGGGATCAGATTTCTTTGATCTGCATCAGGTCTTTGAAGAACAGTACACGGAGACCATTCAACATATCGACGACATCGCCGAGCGCATTCGGATCTTCCGGAAACGCCAGCTCAGTAAATTGCAGGACTATCTCGACATTTCCGAAATAAAGGAAACTTCAACAGACCTGGAATCTGACCTGATGGTCAGAGATTCTCAGTGACTATACCATACTGCTAAAGTACATGTTCAAGGTAGTGGAAGTGGCCGTCGGTCAGGAAGACTCAGGGACGGAGAAATGGTAAAGAAATTTATTAACTCGATTGAGAAGCACCACTGGATGCTGTCAGCATTTCTTGCGAAATGAGAGCCGGTACGCTGAGTTGCTTCGGGTGCTATGGGATCTTCGTTCTGAAGAAATTGGTGTGTTTATTCCTTAACGTTCTGAAGTTAGAGGGGTTAACCGTAAAATGTAAAACTCTGAATGTAGAATGTAAAAGTAGTATAGTTAGTCGTAATATGGATATTCGATCGGAAGAAATTAGTGTGGCTTATTCCTTAACGTTCCGAGGTTTTATTTGAGGGCTTAACCGCAAAATGTAAAACTCTGAATGTAGAATGTAAAAGTTAGTTTATAGTTGGTAGTAATAGGGGCAGTCAATTTGGGCTCAGTAATCTTATATTAACCAATAAACCACTATATTTCAGGTCCACGAGTTCTGTGAACGCACTCTATGACCTTCTCTGTCGAAAACGTTTTGCTTTTAGGTTCATTGTTGCTTTTTCTGAGCATCATTGCGAGCAAGACGTCATTTCATATCGGCGTTCCTTCGCTTATACTCTTCCTTGTCGTGGGGATGCTGGCTGGCTCTGATGGACCAGGCGGCATCTTTTTTAATGACTTTAAGACGGCAAAGTTATTGGGTGTGGCCGCGCTGAATTTCATTTTGTTCTCAGGAGGACTCGAGACGAAGTGGGAGAGCATACGTCCAATTTTGTGGCAGGGATTTTCACTCTCAACCCTTGGCGTTCTGATTACCGCCCTATCGGTTGGCTTGTTTACGAGTTATCTGATGGGATATGGCCTGCTGGAGGGATTGCTGCTTGGGGCGATCGTATCGTCAACTGATGCCGCTGCTGTATTCTCAATTCTCAGATCCCGTAAGGTTGGATTGAAAGGAAACCTTCGTCCATTGCTCGAGTTGGAAAGCGGCTCCAACGATCCCATGGCATTCTTCCTTACGGTCAGCGTCATTTATCTAATTGAAGAACCGGATGCATCGTTTGCATCGCTGATTCCCCGGTTCTTCAAAGGAATGGCTTTAGGTGCACTCGCGGGTTATGCCTCCGGCAAGGTCATGACCTTCGTAATTAACAAGATCAAGCTCGACATCGATGGATTATATCCCGTACTGATCCTCTCGCTTGTGTTCTTTACTTATTCTTTTACCGATTTCATCGGAGGTAACGGATTTCTTGCCGTCTATATATCGGCGGTGATGTTGGGTAACAGCAACTTTCTTCACAAGAAAAGTCTTATCCGTTTCTATGATGGTCAGGCGTGGCTCATGCAGATCGTGATGTTCCTCACACTTGGGTTACTGGTATTTCCACATGAGATCATCCCGCTGTTAGGACCCGGAGTTCTTATTTCGGCATTCCTGATCTTCATTGCGCGCCCCATAGCAGTACTCACTTCCATGGTGTTCTTTCCTGAGCTTAATTTTAGAAAGAAGCTGTTCCTGTCCTGGGTCGGACTCAGAGGCGCAGTGCCCATCATCTTTGCCACCTATCCGCTCATCGCTGGTATACCTGTTGCCAAGGACATCTTCAACCTCGTGTTTTTTATTTCCGTATCGTCCGTATTGCTGCAGGGGACCACACTGGCGACAGTTGCCCGATGGCTTCACGTTAGCGTTCCCGAAAAGATCAAACGCAAGTTTCCACTTGACTTCGAATTAAAGGAAGACTTCAGTTCCGAGTTGTTTGAAGTTGACATACCTGCGATCGTCGTCGACAGTTGGTAAGACCGTGATGAATCTTGATTTACCCAAGACTGCATTGATCGTATTAATTCATCGCGAAGGCAAGTACATTACCGCGCGTGGCGAAACAGAGATCATGGCGCAGGACCACCTGCTGATCATGGCCGACACGAAAGAGACCGTTCAGGAAGTTTACGACGTCTTCGAAATTCAACCCGCCATCGGCCATTGACGGTATATTCAGTTCAACTTTCTGCCGGTTCAGTACAGGATTCGGTCAGGTGACCGCGCATACATTGATTGAAAGTTAACCTGGTTGTATATTCAGGAACTTACAAACCTCTGCGTTCTCTATGCTGAAGCATCAAATCATTGTAGCGTTTCGCGCACTCTGGAATCGAAAGGCGCATGCGCTGATCAATATTCTCGGACTAGCCATGGCGGTTGCCGTCGCGGTGCTCGTCGGGTTGTTCATTCGGGATGAATGGACCTTTGACCAATTCCACTCCAAGGCAGATCGTATTTACCGGGTTTGGGCACGGGAAGACTGGGGAGAAAACCGGAAGTTTCTAAATGTCGCGACGCCCTATGCCATGGGGCCGGCGCTTGCTGAAAACTTTCCGGAAGTCGAGCGCCAGGTGCGGATCAGTAAGATGGGCACGCAGGTGAAAGTATTCGATCGCCAGTTCACTGAAACATTGACCATCGGTGGTAAAGACTTCTTCGATGTCTTCGATTTCGAAGTCATAAAGGGGACAACTCAGGCGCTTGCTACTGCAGACGGAATCGTATTGACCGAGTTCGTTGCCGAGAAGTATTTCGGCGACGCCGATCCGAATAGGCAAACCACTGTCGGTGCAGTTGGGAGAAGAGTTTGCTGAGTTTACAGTCAAGGCCGTTGTGAAAAAAATGCCGGCGAATACCAGTATTCGGTTTTATCTTTTGATATCCGATTTAAATTATCCGAAGTTCATGAGTCAACAGGCGCTGACGTCGGACTGGTTTAACATAACGCCCGAGACCTATGTGCTGGTGAAAGCCGGCACCGAACCAACTGAATTGGAAAGTCACTTCCCGAAAGTGTTTCGAACGCTGATGGGAGCGGAGGACTTCGACAAGAGTCATTACACTGTAGGCTTGCAACCACTTACCAGTATCCACCTTGATACTCGCTTTCCCGCAGAGCTGGCTAAAGTGAGTGATCCCAAATACAGCTATATACTCGGTGGCGTCGCTGCCCTCGTACTCATCGTAGCCTGCATCAATTTTGTCACGTTGAGCATCAGTCGTACGATTGCAAGATCGCGCGAAGTTGGTGTAAGAAAGGCAGCCGGCGCGTCGCGCGGACAATTAATGCGACAGTTCACGGGAGAAGCCTTGATGATAACAACTATATCACTCGTGGTCGGTGTTATTGTTGCAAGATTGTGTTTGCCTTTGTTCAATGAGCTCGCCGGCAAGGACCTTACCTTGCGGGCAAATGCGTTTACCATTTTCTCTGCCATTGCCTTAGTGATGTTCATTGGAATAGTGGCAGGCAGCTATCCTGCATTGGTATTATCGCGTCTCAGACCTGCTGTAGTTCTGAAAGGAAAACTCGTCGGCAATGCCCGCCAACGGTTACGCCAGACGCTGGTGACCATTCAGCTTGCACTGTCAGTCTTTCTGGTGGGCAGCAGCCTCATCATGACCAAGCAGCTTAACCTGTTGCAGCACAAGAATCTCGGATTCGACAAGTCACACCTGGTGGTCATGCAACTTAATGTTCCCCGCGGTGGTGGTATGGCAAAGCGTGTTAGTCTCGGATTTGATCGCGCGCGAATCTTTAAGACAGAATTGCAGAAGCTCAATACTATCGAAGGTGTATGTGCCGCGTCGCACGATTTCGCTAACGGACCCTGGGCCGAGATAGGCTTCACCGACGACCTGGGGGTCTACAAAACATTCAGCCTCAATACTGTCGATGAGTTGTACATTCCATTGATGAAGATGGAGTTTGCCATGGGTCGCAATTTTGTTGGTGACGATGAATCGGATGCGAAACGAGGAATGATCATTAACGAGGCTTGTGCTGCATCGCTAGGCATGAAAGACCCTATCGGCAAGCGACTTCCTGGTAAGGCATTCGCCGACCATGAAATTATCGGAGTCGTGAAGGACTTTAACTTCCAGTCTTTGTACAGCAAGATCACGCCATTGGTAATGGTCATGGATCCGCGTATTGTACTGTCCGGTGCCGAGAACGTTAACGTTGGCAACTCACCAGTTCCGAAAGTGTTTGTGAGGGTTAATGGTCGCGATATGCAGCAGTCGCTTGCTGATGTACAGTCGGTATGGTCGAAGGTTAACTCCGGCGAAGAGTTTGCCTATTCGTTTGTCGAACAGGCGCTCGAAAACCAGTACCAGAGCGATAGAAATCTCAATCGGATCATGAGAATCACAACAGCACTGGCCATACTCATCGTGAGTCTTGGGCTTTATGCGCTTGTTTCTCTCACTATGCAGGCGCGGGTCAAGGAAGTTTCGATTCGTAAGGTGATGGGCGCTTCCAGTGAGTCATTACTCATGCTTTTGTCGAAGGATTACTTCCTGCTAGTCTTTATTGCTTCCGTTGTGTCCATTCCATTCACGCTGTACCTGGTGAGCGCATGGCTGGAGAGTTTTGCCTATCGCGTGTCGGTGGGGTGGGAGGTCTTCGCCCAGGCGACGGCAATTGGTTTACTACTGTGCACGGTCGCCATCGCGGTGCAGATAGTCAGGGCGACGAGGGTGGCGCCGGCGAAAACCCTGAAAGAGGAGTAGGACCTTAGGAATTAAGAATTAAGAGTTAAGAATTAAGAATTGGCTATCACGACCTGCGGTCGTGTCAGTGACAGCCTATGGCTGGTCGCCAATTCTTAATTCTTAGCTCTTAATTCTTAATTATTTGTTTTACAAATTATATACTTATGCCCATATTTGTTTAACAAATATTATAATAATGCGGGAGTTCCTGGGAGAGTTTGAAGAGCTGGTGTTGACAATGGTGGCTATTCTTAAGGATGAGGCCTATGGCAACGCGATCGTGAACGAGATCAAGCAGCGTGTTGGAAGAGATTGTAACCTGAGCGCAGTGCACGTTACACTGTATCGCCTGGAGGACAAAGGCCTCATCAAATCTTCAATGGGAGGTGCAACCAACGAGCGGGGCGGCAGGAGGAAGCGCATCTTCACAGTTACCAATGCAGGCTTTTCCATGTTGCGGGAAATGAAGGAATCGCGCATGGAGTTGTGGAAGTACATTCCCCAGTTAAAATTCGGAAGCGTTTAAAAAAGAGAGTAAGAAACAGTGCAGTGTAAATAGTACAGCACCTGTACGATTACGTGGCCATTTGCGTTTGGAGCATCCCACAAAATCTCTGTTGAATAAATCATTCCGAAAACCAGATTCGAGTACGATTCATCATGATAAAGCAACCATCTTCCAAGAATCAAAGGGCACTCAGGTTCCTGGAATGGTTTTGCCCACCACAACTCATTGAAGGTATCGAAGGTGACCTGGTGGAACAGTTCACGGAGGATGCCGAAGCCTTCGGAGAACGTGTTGCGATACGAAGATTGTGGCTGGGCGTATTGCGCTTCTTTAAACCAAGTATCATACTCAGGAACAGATTCAGACATCCATTTCGAACGATTATGCTCAGGAACTATCTCACCACCACCTTCAGAAATGTTTTAAAACACAGGGTGTTTTCAGCAATCAACGTCGTCGGACTCGGCATTGGCATAACAGCCTGCCTGCTCATCCTTCAGTTTGTGATGTATGAGCTGAGCTACGACAAGTTTAATGAGAAATTCGAGCGGATCTATCGCGTAACGAATGACCGCTTCCAGCATGGCAAGCTCATTCAACACGGTACCATTACTTATCCTACGATTGGACCCGCAATGGCGGCCGATTTCCCCGAGATTGAATCGTATTCGAGATTAATGCCTGGCGGCGATCTCAATGTTAAAGTCGGAGATCAATTCTTCAGAGGAGAGTCGTGCATTTTTGCCGATGATCATCTGCTGACCATCTTCACGTTCCCCATGCTTGCGGGTAGCCCGGCCGATGCGCTGAAAGGCCGATATCGTGTTGTGCTCACCGAAACCACTGCCAGGAAATACTTTCAGTTTACCGGAGACGACTGGAGTCAGGTAATGGGTAAATACCTTTACTGGGGACTTGATCCGGAACCTTATACCGTCACCGGTATTTGTAAAGACATTCCCGAAAACTCGCACCTTCAGTTCGACGCGCTCGTCTCGTATCAGACACTTTATACCCCCGAGGATCATGGGGCAGATGATAACTGGACGTGGTCCGACATGAGGCACTACGTCGTGTTAAAGCCAGGAGCAGACTACAAAGCACTTGAAGCCAAGTTCGGAGCATTCAGTGACCGGCACTTCCAGGGCGATAAGGTCTCCGGCAGCGTCGAGAAATTCTTCTTACAACCGTTGAGCAGAGCTCATCTCTATTCAGATTACGAATACGACATCGCGAAAGTGGCCAGCGGAAAAGCAGTGTGGTCTATGCTGGTCGTTGCCGGATTTATATTGCTCATTGCATGGATCAATTATATCAACTTAACGACGTCGCGCGCGCTCGAACGTGCGAGAGAAGTGGGCGTTCGTAAGGTGATGGGTGCAATCAGGGGCGAGCTGATGCGACAATTCATACTGGAGTCTGTTGTGATCAGCCTCTTTGCATTCTTTACAGCACTCTTACTCACGGCATTGGTTCAAAAGCCATTCAACGATATTATTGGAGCTACGCTGTCGCCTTTGAAAGTATTGTCGGCGATGAACGGCAGCACTATATTGATTCTCATAGCCGTCATGATAGCCGGAATCCTGCTGGCCGGTTTCTACCCTGCAGTGGTTTTATCATCGTATCAGCCTGTTGTCGTGCTGACCGGGAAGTTTACCCGCTCAGGCCGTGGTGGTATTATCCGAAAAGGACTGGTGGTATTTCAGTTCACAGCGTCCGCAACACTCATTGCTTCAACGCTGGTTGTATCGAAGCAACTGAAATACATGAACGATGCTGCGTTGGGTATTGACATTACGAATACAGTAGTCGTAGAGGCACCGGCACGAAGTACGCCAGACAGCACTTTGATTCCTCGTTTTCAGGCGTATGAACAGGAACTGGCGGCAGTACCAGGCGTGTTAAGTGCAGCCACTTCAAACAACATACCCGGTGCGCGACTGGGAAGGGTCTTCAACGTACATCTCGCATCGATGCCCGAATCGTCGAACGTTACCTTCAGCTTCATTGGCGTAGACTATAACTTCCTCGATACATATGGAATGAAAATCGTCGCCGGAAGAAACTTCGATGCTACCGATCACAACGCCGACTGGGAGAAGATCAGAAGTGTAATCATCAACCGTCGGGCTGCACGCTTGTTGAATATACCGGATGACGAACAAGCCGTCGGTCAGCATGTGAATTTCTGGGAACGCGACTGGACGATCATAGGGGTGACGCCAGATTTTCACCAGCAGGGTTTGAAACGCGAAATGGAACCGATCGTTTTGTTCCCGGTTTACTCTACCTATGCACGAACGTCGGTTAAGGTAGAGAAAGATCAAATGGCAGCAGCGATCGCTAAGATTGAAGCAGTGTTCAAGAAGCACTTTCCTGAAAACTCCTTCGACTACTTTGTGCTGGACGAATACTATAAAGGACAATACAAAGATGAAGACCGGTTTGCCAAAGTGGTAAACATTTTCGCAGTGCTCGCAGTGGTGATCTCGTGCCTTGGATTGATCGGTCTTTCCTCCTATACCATTGCTCAGCGAACGAAGGAGATCGGCATCAGGAAAGTGTTGGGTGCATCGACTCCCGGTATAGTTGCTCTCTTGTCTGTAGACTTCATGCGAATAACGCTGCTGGCATCGTTGCTGGCGCTTCCTCTCGCCTGGTTCGCGATGAAAGCCTGGCTTGAATCTTATCCCTACCGCATCGCTCCGGGATGGGTTCTGTTTGTAGTACCCGTCTTCAGCATTCTCATCATTACAGCAATTACTGTAAGCTTTCAGATCGTCCGCACGGCGGGCGTAAATCCCGCGAAAACACTCAAATACGAGTAGGCCAAGGGTGGCAAAGCCTGGAATTTGCGTTCCGCGGATTTGCCCTAATGTAAGATTGCAGATGATTATGGAGGAAACATCGGACCGGAGTGTCTCATGTCATACAGAGCTTAACCGTTCATAACCTTTGCTGTAGATTGGGCGGTGAAGTGTGTCGGGCCGTCCACCTGCTAAGCATCAAATCGACTAACTCGACGGGATTCATCCAAATGTCAGGTATTCACCGAAAATCCCTCTTTTTCGGCAGCCGGCCCCCATATTTTTGTTTTCATTTGGTCACGGCCAAATTTTTTAGTTGAAGCAATGAGAGCCCCTTTGCATTTTTTACTGGCGCTTCTTCTCTTATTGTGCGTCCTCCCAGGGAAGGCACAAAATTATAAGATGCATTCGGTATTTGTTTACAGTTTCACGCGATACGTGATCTGGCCCGATACTTATAATTCCGGCGACTTCGAAATCGTTGTGCTCGGTGATTCACCGATCATAGACGAGCTTAAGGCAATGGCCCAGGCCAAGAAAGTCGGAGACAGGAATATCAAGGTCACCAGGATCTCCTCGCCAACAGAAATCAAGAAGTGCAATATGTTATTTGTATCTGCGTCGAAGTCAGCTCAGATACCAGAAGTAATGGAGAAGGTTAATACGCAGTCTATACTCGTCATCTCCGAAGAGGCAGGTGCCGCGCAAAAAGGCAGCGACATCAACTTCATTGTAAAAGACGGAAAACTAGCATTCGAATTAAACCAAGCGTCGGTGACACGCCAGGGACTGAGAGTAAGTAACGAGCTTTCACGCCTGGCAATATTGATATAAGAGTAATATGGAAGAAGTAGAAAAAAAGGCTTCGCGTATGCGACTAACCATCGGTAAAAAGATACTCGGTGGTTTCCTCATTCTTATCGCGCTGTTCATTGTGAACGGCTTGATCATTTTCTGGAAAGGAAATGTGATCGACAATGTCGTGCACAGTTCTGCTTCGGTGTATCGTCCTTCACAGGACGCAATCAGGGACCTCATGTTGATGGTGACGCGCTCAAAGATGCTCGCGACCAACTGGGTTTACCTGCAAACCAACCAGGACGATAAAAACGCGCTCAAGCAATTGCAGGACTACGAATATCCTGCGCTGCAAAAGACCATCACCGACCTCATGCCGACGTGGGAGAGTGATAGCCAGCGCCGCTGGATGGACACCGTCTTCCTGAAGTTCGATGAACTGTTGAACGTTCAGAAGCAATCCATCATGGCCAACCTGCAGTCGTTCGAAAACTACGAAGATCCACTGACGAAGCTCATGGCCGAAGATGCTATCGAAAGCCAGATCATTCCACGCACGGCTGACCTGATCAAGCGACTCAACCGGATCTCAGAAAACCAAACGAAGGTTACGCTTGCTTCCGACGACGACGTTATTGGCTCTATTAAGAGTCTCCGTAATTATACCATGATCCTTGGATCGGGTATCATCCTCATTGGTCTCCTGAGTGCAGTCTTCCTCATGCGTTCAATCACAAGGCCTGTAAACTTCCTTAAAAATATAGTCATTAAGCTCGGACGCGGTGAACTGGTGGAGGACAAACAAGCCAATGTTAGTAATGATGAGATTGGCGAGATGGCCGAAGCCATGGATAACCTCGTAACCGGTCTGAAGGCAACCAGCCTCTTTGCAGAGAACATTGGTAACGGTCAGTATAATACAGCATTCAACCCGCTGAGCGAGCACGACGTATTGGGTAATGCGCTGATCAACATGCGCGACAACCTTTCAAAGGTTGCTGAAGATGACAAGAAACGTAACTGGGCAACTGAGGGTATGGCCAAGTTTGGCGAGATCCTCAGAACCAACACGAACGATATCAACAAACTCGCCGACGAGATCATTGGCAATCTTGTTAAGTATCTTAAGGCGAACCAGGGTGGGATCTACATCATCGACGACGTAGATGCTAACGAAGAACAAACCATGTCTCTTAAGGCTTGCTACGCCTGGGATAAGAAGAAGTTTCTCAATCAGAAGATTCACAGAGGTGAAGGCCTTGCCGGCCAGTCATGGCAGGAGGGCGACGTGGTTTATCTCACAGACATTCCACAAGACTATATCAAAATCACTTCAGGTCTTGGCGATGCAAATCCTACCAGCGTATTGATCGTGCCGTTGAAGGTGAATGATCAGATATTCGGTGTAGTTGAACTCGCTTCATTCAGCGTATTCGCTGACTTCGAGACTGAGTTCGTTCAGAAGATTGCCGAAAGCATCGCGTCAACGATCTCTTCTGTGAAGATCAATGCACGTACGCAGAGCCTCCTCGAAGAATCGCAGGAAATGACGGAACAGATGCGCGCGCAGGAAGAAGAAATGCGCCAGAACATGGAAGAACTTCAGGCGACACAGGAAGAAATGCAGCGCACGCAGTCGGAGACCGACAGTACGTTGTCAGCTATCCATTCGTCGCTGTCGGTTGCCGAGTACAATACTGAAGGCACGATCGTAAAGGCGAACAGCAACTTCCTCGATCTGTATGGCTACACGCAGGAGGACGTTATTGGCGAGCATCACCGCGTGTTTGCTACACGTGAAGATAAGAACAGCGAAGAGTATCGTCAGTTCTGGAGAGAGCTTGCTGCAGGCAATGCGAGAAAAGGCGCTTTCACACGTATTAACAAGAAGGGTGAACACACAAGGGTGCGTTCAAGCTTCTCACCGATAACAAACCGCGCTGGCGAAGTCATTAAGATCCTTGAGATTTCATACGCGCTGCACGAGCAGCCGGTAATGTCATTCAAATAAGAATTTCACTACACAAACTACTACACAAGATCGAGTCCGGGGGGCCAGCCTCTCGGACTTGTCATTTTAAGGCGTATGGGACCCGAAGAAATTAAGAATTAAGAATTAAGAATGAAGAATTGGCTATTACGACCTACGGTCGTGTCACTGACAGCCGTAGGCTGGCTGGCTAATTCTTAACTCTTAATTCTCTAATTTCTCAGTATTCCGAACTCAATTCGAACGGTGCACTCGCCGAGTCCACCATCTTCCCACCCTCACATTTAAGCAAGCGTGCCGGGAATCTTTTAATGAGGCCGTAGCTGTGTGTCGCCATAAGTATGGCAGTGCCTGTGTTGTTGATCTGTTGAAAGACCTTCATGATGCCATGCGCCACTTCGGGATCGAGATTACCCGTGGGTTCGTCGGCCAGTAGAATTACCGGCTGGTTCAGCAACGCGCGGGCTATAACCACGCGTTGCTGTTCACCACCGGAGAGTTGATAAGGTATTTTCTTTTCCACTGATCCAAGTCCGACCTGGATCAATACTTCGGTGAGACGGGCTTTCATTTTAGATGTGTCGTTCCAGCCTGTGGCCTTCATAACGAACATCAGATTTTCAGCAACTGTACGGTCGTTGAATAATTGAAAGTCCTGGAAGATGATGCCCAACTTACGTCTCAGGAGCGGAATCTCACCCAGTTTAATACCGGTCATTTTGAAACCGGCAACGGTAGCTTCTCCGACCCTTATCGGCAGATCCGCGTAAAGTGTCTTCAGGAGAGATGACTTACCCGATCCCGTGCGACCGACGAGATAGGCAAACTCTCCCTTTTGGATGTCGAACGACACATCGCTGAGTACAGCATTGTACTCCTGGAAGATCGTGGCATCCTTGACACTGACGACCGGATCAGTTGAAAACATCTGCAGACGGTTATGACGTCGATTAGCCGTTCACCTTCTTGTGGTCAGCAAGGAACTTAGCGAGACCACTGTCAGTAAGAGGATGCTTCAGCAAGCCTGTGATAACAGAGAGAGGGCAGGTAGCCACATCTACACCAAGTTCAGCGCACTTCAACAAGTGAACCGCGTGGCGAACAGAAGCCGCGAGGATTTCCGTTTCGAAACCGTAGTTGTTGTAGATCTTCACCAGCTGAGCGATCATCTCCATACCATCCTGAGCGATATCGTCGAGGCGGCCAATGAATGGAGACACATAAGATGCGCCTGCCTTAGCAGCAACGATAGCCTGGCCTGATGAGAATATAAGTGTGCAGTTCGTGCGAATACCTTCGCTGGAGAACTTCTTGATTGCCTTGATGCCGTCCTTAATCATAGGGATCTTTACCACGATCTTATCGTCGATCTTGGCGAGCTCCTTACCTTCTTTCATGATGCCGTCGAAATCAGTAGATATAACTTCAGCGCTTACGTTAGCGTCTACGATCTTGCAGATAGCCTTGTAGTGTGCGCGGATATTGTCTGCTCCCTGCACGCCTTCTTTGGCCATGAGTGATGGGTTTGTAGTTACGCCGTCAAGCACGCCGAGATCGTAGGCTTCCTTGATTTCATTTAAGTTAGCGGTGTCAATAAAGAACTTCATTGTGTTTTGATTTGAATCGGTTGTATATGAATTACTTCTTAAACTATTCAAAAGAGCGGGGAACCAGCCGACCTCCAATTGCTGTAGCCGGGATTTCGCATGGCTTGATGCGCATCGGCAGCCACAGGGCGGCTGGTAGCAAATCAACAAATAAAAAAAATGGCAAACCGAACATCGCACCGCTACAACCGCCTACCCTTGCTACCTTCCGATCCTGGGGGAGTTCAGCAGGAGCTGGTCGTGCCGATTTGCCGGCACAAATATAGAATTATTTGTTGATTTGTTGATCTGTTGATTTGTTGATTGCGGCACTGGACTGCGGTCCAAAGGCAGTTTTAGGGCCCATATATGATGATTAGTCAAAACATATTCACTACACGGTTGGAACTGAGGCGATTGCAACCCAGCGACGCGGAAGAGGTCTTTTATTCTTATGGAAGCAAGCCCGAAGTCGGCCGATATTTAACGTGGCCAACGCACCAGACGGTCACGGACACGCGAAGTTTTCTCCAGCACGTAGAGCAAACCTGGATGCTGGGACTGGAATTTACCTTTGGCCTCCGGTTAAAGGAGCAGAACCGATTGATCGGCTCACTGGGTATTCAGAACGATGATGGCCGCTTAGAGATCGGCTACGTGCTGACGCCTACATTTTGGGGACAGGGCTACGCCACCGAGGCCTGCACGGCAATGGTAAATTATCTGAAAGATCTGCCCCGTGTGTATCGGATCCAGAGTTTTGTTGATGCAGAAAATACTGCCTCTGCCAAAGTGTTGTTGAAAAGCGGATTCATTGAAGAGGCGAGGCTTCCCAAATGGCCGGAGGTTTATCAATCAGAATAATGCGCCCCGCGATTGCATCCAGTTCAGAGTACCTCTTGAAGCCTGAGTTAAGTCTGTATCCTTGAGACACTGTTGAATTGTTTACCTTGAACTGTAATCGTCAAAATGAAAAAACTCATTTCCTTTTTTATACCCAAAGACTCCCGGCTCACATCCGCCTTACGAAAGCTTTATTATCACTGGCTGCCCGACGTTGAAGAGAATCTTTTGACGATCCTGGAAGAAAAGGTTAAAATTATTGATCACGATAAGTTTTATTTCGTCCAGGTTGGCGCACATGACGGCAACTACGACGACCCGATCGTTCGGATACGAAACGGACATCATCACTGGCGTGGAATTCTAATTGAGCCGCAACCGGATGTTTTCAGGAAACTAAAAGAGAATCTGCCCTCGTCCTCGCGTTTACGTTTAATGAATTGCGCCGTGAGCGATCACGACGGAGTACAAACTCTTTATAAAATCAGTTTTAGCGAAAGTGAATGGGCTACAGGTCTTTCGTCGTTCAAAAAAGAATCCATTGTTCGAAGCATCGAAAATGGTTACATCGATCGGATGGCCAAAGAAAATCATGAAGTCGTTCCATCAAAAGCGAGTGACTATATTTCAGAAGTAAGTGTAAATACGATTTCCTTTCCAAACCTGGTTGCGCAATTTGAATCGGCTACCGATATGATCCTGGTGGATACTGAAGGGTATGATTTCGTTGTCGTCAATAAACTTTTGGATCTCGGAGTAAAGCCCTCAATCTGGTGGTTTGAGTTTTAGTACATGAACACAGATGAACTGAAGTGGATTATCAGAAGACTTCGAAAAATGAAATATACCGTACGAAGGTCGCCCTGGGATATATTTGCATACCTAAATTAGCGCATGCCCATGAATGTTCGCCATCAGAGATGACGATGTTAATTACTTTACCACACCTGCCGAACTGGAGAATGCCTATGGGAAAGTTTGCGATTTTTGCCCTCCGACTCTAAGCGTCATTACTCATGTGAAAGGCAACTGGAAATTTTGGGTGAAGGAATTTATGCTAAGAAGCACTCAGTCGATTGGAAATCGTGGGAGCAGGATAATGATGTCTTTCCATAGGGGAAAATCGTTTCCTGGTGGAATTCCTCAGGGAAAAATTGGCTGAAGGTAAAATCGACATTTCGTTTCATGCCATTCATCACCGCCTGGATGATGAGTTTAAATCCGAAATGAAAAACAATTACGTTCGGGGAGCTGAGTTCTTTACTACAAAGGATCTTACCGCTAAACTTACAACGGCCATTGACTACCTGACTCAGTTATTCGGTGGGAGAGTTACCGTATTTACACCGCCTCAAAATTTATTGAGCATTCAGGGATATCGGGCAGTAATCAACAATGGATTGTCGATTGTAGGGGCGGGAATACCATTTTGGAGGAAAGAGTTAACGGGCAGGGGGCTGGGTAACTTTGCTAAGCTTCTTTTTTATAAAACGTTTAAGCGCAAGCTCGACTATCCATATGTGCTGAAGTTTGAAAACCACGCCGAGATCATTCATCACTACCCTCTGCATCCCACAACCAGGGTCGGCGACTTAATAAATAGATTTAATGAGGTCGAAAGAAGCCAACGGAGTGTTTGTACTATCGAAGACACTACCACGAGTTTGATACAAAACTTTTAACGACGCTCGCGGACGATGAAAGACGTTTTTGAAGAATTCATCGCTACGGTGACTGGCCGCGACAACGTTAAGTTTTCAACACTTTCTGAAATTCTGAAGCCATAGCCTCGCTTTCGCGATGTTTGTCCTGATCGGAAGAATTTAAATAAACGCTGGACAGCTGGCACTGATTCTTATCCAGTTCTGATTCAGAATTATTTGCCCAGCCGCGGAGGTAAATAATTACATCGGCTCTGATGTTGTGCTGAAGGAATCGGTGCTGTGGTGCCAAACTACGAAGTATGTTGGTATCAGATAGATTCTCCAGATGTCGCAGGTCGTCAGCGTCAAAGCCTGCGTTCAGCATCACCGTGATAAGGTCATCCATGAGAAGGCCGCTCGAAGGACAATAGTCATTTAACTGTTCCGTCCAGTTGCCATACCGTTGCATCGCAGCCTCATGAATAATTGTCTTGTCAAGGTTCGCGACTTCCCTGGCGAGGAATCCACAGTTGCAGGATCCCATGTGGCCCCATTGATAGTCGGCAGCCTTTTCAAGCGATGATGCAGTATTTAACAGAGCGATGATTGTATTCCTGGTAATTCGTCCCATAAAAGATCTTCCCTGCAGTGTCCGGTAAGTAAGTTAGAAATTTTCACAGGATGTTTCAACCGATCTTCGCAACAATGGACCGTTAACAAATCAGAGAACCATTCGAATGACAAACTATTGCATTCACAAAAAGAAAGGAGGTCATTTATCTTTTCTGGCTACTTTTAACGAACCTTCATCAGACAATTGACTATGTCCACCTCCAAAAACGATTTTCTCGCCAGCCGCAGAGAAACTCTACGAATGCTCGGTATTGGTTCTGCCGCAGGCATGCTTAGCATGTTCGGCAGCCAGCCCGCACAAGCTCGTGATGAGAAACCATCATATGCCAGGGCGATGCCGGTAGTGAAGATCAAGAGTGTGAAGGCCATAGCCACCGCGCCTCAGGGATCCAACCTTATCGTTGTCAAAGTGGAAACTACGGAGCCCGGATTGTATGGACTGGGTTGCGCTACGTTCACACAACGGGCAGTAGCAGTTGTGACGGCAATCAATACATATCTGAACGAGTTTTGTGTTGGCAAGGATGTCGACAATATCGAAGACATGTGGAATGCGGTATACGTAAGTTCGTATTGGCGCAACGGACCTGTGCTGAACAATGCGCTCAGCGGGCTAGACGAAGCATTGTGGGATATCAAGGGCAAGCGCGCGAACATGCCCGTTTATCAATTGCTGGGAGGCAAATCACGTTTCGCTATTCCATGTTACACGCACGCTCAGGGGAATACACCCGAAGCGGTAGCAGAGGATGTGAAAAGAATAATGGAGCGCGGCTTCAAGTATATTCGTATTCAGCAGGGAGGGTACGGCGCAGTTGGCAGCATCAACGAACAGCCCGACTTCAAGAAGGCAGGTTTCGGTGGTGAAACAGATAACTACATGAATGAACGTGTGTATCTGAAGTCGGTACCGAAGATGTTTGAGATGGTTCGCAAGACTTGCGGGGAAGAAATAGAATTGCTGCACGACATCCATGAACGCGTGCAGCCGATGGATGCGATCAACATGATCAAGAAGCTGGATGAATTTAATCCATTCTTTGTTGAGGATCCCTTTTCGCCGGAGAACATGGAATGGTTTAAGTTATTGCGCCAGAGTACTTCGGTTCCAATTGCTATGGGCGAATTGTTTAATAATGTGAACGAATTCAAAATGCCGATGGTCAACCAGTGGTTTGATTTCATCCGTGTACACGTTTCACAGATAGGAGGAATTACGCCAGCGATGAAGATCGCGCGTTTGGGTGAGTGGTTCAATATCAAGACGGCGTTTCATGGTCCCGGCGACGTGTCACCTGTTGGTCACGCCGCGCATGCACACATTGATCTTACCGTTTGGAACTTCGGCATTCAGGAGGCAGTGAGCTTTTCCGACAAGATGCTCGAGGTGTTCAGCGGTTGCCCGACTATGAATAACGGATACATGTCGGTGAATGAAGTGCCCGGCCTTGGCGTAGACATCAATGAGAAGGAGGCTGCCAAGTACCCCATTACCACCAAGTCGAACTGGCAGGTGCGCAAGCGCGATGGAACGTTGATCAGACCTTAGCCTGACATGACACGATCTTTAGTCATTTCCCCTCCGGGAAGATGGCGACCTGCAATTCAATACGACCAGAAACCAATTTGCAAACACTAACTAAAGAACACACACTATGATCAAAAAACTATGGCTGCTTTCGGCATGCATTTGTGCGTCCATGCTGACTTACGGACAGCGTGTTGGTTCGTCACCCGAATATATCAAGGCTCTCACCGCCGAATGGAAAGGTGAGCGATTTCCTGACGGGCGCCCGAAAGTTTCGGATGCCATCCTGAAACGTCTTAAGAATATCTCCATCGAGGAAGCCTGGGGTGTACTGCGCAACAAGGGCTACAACAATCAGTACGAAGGGGAGTGGCAGGTGATCTGGCCTGACAGCGCGATGACGGGTCGCGTAGTGACCGCTCAATACATGCCGCTGCGTCCTGATCTTCAGGCACAGGTAAAAGATCAGGGGAAAGTCGAAGGGCGCGCTCAGCAAGGTGGAACCAACTCATGGCCAATTGATATCCTTCAGCCCGGAGATGTTTACGTGGCTGATGGTTATGGAAAGATTGCCGATGGAACGTTGATCGGAGATAATCTTGGAAACTCGATCTATTCCCGCTCGAAGCGCGGTGTTATCTTCTACGGTTCAGTGCGCGACCAGGAAGGACTCGAGGAAATCAAGGGCTTCAATGCGTGGATCAAAGGCCAGGATCCGTCTTATATCAAAGACATGATGTTGACGACCATTAACGCGCCGATTCGCGTAGGTCGCGCAACGGTATTGCCGGGCGACGTAGTACTGGCAAAGAAGTATGGAACAGTTTTTATTCCGGCGCATCTCGTAGAGAATCTCGTAATCACTGCGGAGGTTACTGCGCTTCGCGATGAATTCGGTCATCAAAGATTGCGTGAGAAAAAATACCTCGCAGGACAAATCGACAGCGAGTGGACGGAAGAGATCAAGAAAGATTTTCTCAACTGGGTAAACAACTATCCCGGAAAGCTGCCGATGACCAAGAAGGAACTCGACGATTATCTCAAGGAACGCAACTACTAGGCTATCCACAATTTAAGTTTCAACCTTAAACCTTTTTCAATCATGAAGAGTGTACTCCAAACAATCATTAAACAAAATAAGGAGCGCGAATCGAAGGCTGCTGCCGACCGGCAGGCGGAAATAGATAACCCGCATACCCATGACAACCGGAGAAATTTTCTCAAGAAAACAGCGCTGGGTGGATTAACGCTGGGTAGCATGATCGGTCTTTCAACAGAAGACACGATTGCTCAGACTACCTCAAAAGTAAACAAGGCATCCAATCCTTCCGACCTGAAGATCACAGACCTGCGTTACGCAGTTACTGCAGTGATGGGACGCACGGCAATCATACGGATCGACACTAACCAGGGTATCTATGGTTTGGGCGAAGTAAGAGACGGTGCAGACGTTCGCTACGCATTGATGCTGAAGAGCCGTATCCTGGGAGAGAACCCCTGCAATGTTGAAAAGATATTCAAGATCATTAAGCAATTCGGTGGCCAGGCGCGTCAGGCCGGGGGCGTTTGTGCAGTAGAGATGGCGTTGTGGGATCTCTGCGGTAAGGCATATAATGTTCCTGCGTGGCAGTTGCTCGGTGGTCGTTATCGCGACAGCATCCGCATCTACGCTGATACACCAGAGTCTAAGAGCCCTGAAGAGCAGATGAAACTGATCAAGTTCAGAACTGAAACGCAGGGATATTCATGGTTGAAGATGGATGTTTCGATCAATGAAATCAGGAACATACCTGGAGCATTAGTGAATACGCAGATCTGGAAAGACGGGAACACAAGCCAGTGGGGTGGTGGCTATAGCTCTTACGCTAATACCCGTCACCCGTTCACAGGAATTCAAATCACGGATAAAGGCCTGGATGAACTGGCGAAGATCGTCGACAACGTGCGCAGCATGGTAGGCTACGAGATTCCGATGTCGACAGATCACTATGGACACTTTGATGTGAACAACTGTATCCGTCTTGGAAAGGCTCTTGAAAAGTATCGTCTTGCGTGGCTGGAAGACATGGTGCCATGGCAATACACCGAGCAGCACAAGACAATTACTGACGCACTCGAAACTCCGACAACTACGGGCGAGGATATTTATCTCCTTGAATACTTCAAGCCGCTGATCGATCAGCATGCTGTGGATATCATTCACCCGGATCTTGTGTCGTCGGGAGGCCTTCTTGAGACGAAACGCATTGGAGACTACGCGGAGGAGAAGGGTATCTCGATGGCGATGCACCAGGCAGGAACGCCGGTGTCTTTCATGGCAAACGTACATTGTGCTGCCAGCTACACAAAACTTCCTTGCCCTCGAGCACCATTCAGTAGACCTACCGTGGTGGGAGGGTCTGGTGAAGACAACCGATGGAAGAAAGCTAATCGACAAAGGATTTGCTCCTGTTCCGCTCACTGCACCCGGTCTCGGCATCGAACTGATCGACGACGAAGTGAAGAAACACCTTCATGCTTCGGATCAGTCCTACTTTGCGCCTACGAAGGAGTGGGATGAGAAGAGATCGCATGATAGGACCTACAGCTAGAAATTAAGAATTAAGAATTAAGAATGAAGAATTGGCTATCACGACCATCGGTCGTGCCAGTGTCGGCCGTACGGCCGGTAGCTAATTCTTCATTCTTAATTCTTAATTCTTAATTTGCTTTATGGACGCACTCAAACTCTACGCTACCCCCTCCGCTAAACTTCTCGGTACCAAAATAGCTTCCCACCTTGGTCTCCAGCTTGGAGAAGTATACAGTGAAAAATTTTCTGATGGTGAGCTCTTCGTTCGGTTCAATGAGAGCGTAAGAGGACAAACCGTTTTCCTTCTGTCAAAGGTCAACATGCCGTATGAGCATTTCTTTGAAATGCTGATGACCGTAGATGCTGCGCGGCGTTCTTCTGCGCGTGAGGTCGTGCTTATCATTCCTTATTTGCCGCATAGCCGGCAGGAGCGCCGCGATGGTCAGCGGACTTCCATATCCTCGCGCATGGTAGCGGATATCATCCAACTGATGGGTGCCGATCGCATCATCACCCTGGACCTGCATACTAATGCTATAGAAGGATTTTATAAGATACCTGTTGATCCATTGTCATCAATGCGATTGTTCGTTGATCATATAAATAGACTTCAACTCGACAATCTTTGTCTCTGCAGCCCTGACTTCGGAGGTATCAAGCGCATCAAGCAGTACAAGAAATTTGTTCATGCTGATATGGCGGTGATTCATAAGGAGCGCCTGAAGGCAAATCAGGTGGCGCACATGGAAGTGATCGGCGACGTGCATGGAAAGAATATCGTGATCATTGATGATATGGTGGATACAGCGGGTACTTTGTGTGCGGCGGCCAACGTACTGATAGGGCAGGGCGCGAAGTCTGTCCGTGCTTATTGCACGCATGGGCTGCTCAGCGGCGATGCACTGAATACCATCGCACAGTCGTCGCTTGAGAAGTTATGCATTACTGATACGGTTGTAGAGACCGTTGATCATCCCAAGATTGGAATAGTGAGCTGCTCCGAACTGCTTGCCCGTGCAATACAGAACCTGATCAGCAGTCAGAGCCTGAGCACCATGGGCTAGCTAAATTTCACCCAAGTATGAGTAAATGAGACAATAAATATGAATCATGCAAACGTGTGAAGTGTGCCACGATGCTCTGATTCACGACAGTGTCTAACATTTGTGACACCCCGAGGCATCCAAATCGTGTTTATCTTCGTTTGATCGCAGAGTCACCCTGAAATCCCCGTTCGTAAGAATTGTGCGGCCCGTTTGCCCGGGCAGGTTGTCGTAGAGATTTTTTTGCGGGCATTAACCATCGATCCTTGAAAAGACCGTTGAAACTAAGCGAACAGACCTCATCCGATAAGCACGAGATAAACGTGTGGCAGGATATGTTCACGTCGATCATCGAAGATGCCGACGCCAACATCCTGCTGCTCGATGAAGATTTCCGCGTGGTGAATCTCAACTCCGGCTTCTTCTGGATCTTTTTTGAGACTTACGGCATTGAGCTGCGCAAAGGGAATTTGCTGCTTGAATCACTTGAACGCAAGAATCCGGATCTTACGAGAGAGTGGAAGGAGCGTTGTATTCTTGCGCTGAGCGGAACACCCATCAAGGTTGAAGATGTATTCGAGATAGACGGACGTAACTACTACTGGGAAATCCACTTCATGTCGCGAACGCGACCTGACGGGTCACAGCTTATCTCGGTTTTCAGCCGTGACATTACTGTACGGAAGGCGTATCAAAAGAAGATCGTTCAGAACGAGGCCAATCTGCGTTCCATTTTTAATACCGTTGATGAAAGTATCTGGTTGATCAATACAGATCTTGAACTCATCGATTTCAATACACAATTTCAGAAAGTACATAAGCAGGCGTTTGGTGTTCGACCCATAAGAGGAGTACACGTCTTGTCATTGCTGCCGGCAAACGATGCAGAACTCATTGAAAAATGGCGTGATCGTTACCAGTCAGGAATAGCAGGCAAGCCCGGGAAGTTTCATGATATCCTGCAGGGAGAAAGGGAGCTTCGTAATGTGGAGATCAAGACATACCCCATTGTCGAGAACGGTGTAGTAACCGGGCTGACAGCATATGCGCGTGACATAACGCAGCAGGTCCGAACGGAAGGGCTGCTGAAAGCACAGAACGAAGAGTTGACCAAGATCAACTCCGAGCTCGATCGTTTTGTATACAGTGCTTCCCACGACCTTCGCGCGCCGTTGATGTCCGTCAAGGGATTGTTAAACATGATCAATATGGATCCTGACAAGGACCATGTGCCGAAGTATCTGGAATTGATCGATCAAAGCATTGGGAAGCTGGACCATTTTATTACAGACATCATTCTGTACTCGCGCAATGCGAGGATGGAAGTGAAACTCAAAGAGATTGACTTTGATGCACTGTTTGATGAATCATTCGATTCATTGAAGTATATGGAAGGAGCAAGCTCACTTTCTATTACCCGTGACACCGACACGTCCATTCCATTTTACTCTGACGCCAGCAGGTTAAATATCATATTCAACAATATCATTGCAAACGCTGTGCGTTATCGGGATACGCGCAAGGCGTCGAGGCTTCATATCCGCGTAGCATCTTTCGCTGATAGCACGGAGCTCCAGTTTGCGGATAACGGAATCGGCATCGCCGAGGAGCATTTGGATAGCATCTTTCGGATGTTCTTCAGAGCCAACGCCGATAGCAAAGGGTCGGGGCTGGGTCTCTACATCGTGAAGGGCGTCGTTGAGAAACTCGGCGGTACAATACGGGTGGAATCAACGGTAGGGCTGGGCACAACCTTCACCATGGTGTTCCCTCACGACGCTTCTGCACTCCGGCAGTAACTTCTTATAGCTTTCGGACACTCACTTTAAATGCTGAGGCTGGATTAACAACCGTGAGCTGGTGCACGTCGTCTGAAGAAAATCCCGATGCTTTAAGGCGGGGAATCAGCAACCTGAACAACGTCGTGTATCCGCGTACAGTGCCACCGTTGGGCTTGCCCGGTTCGTACCAGCCAGCGTCGTGAGACACGAGTGTACGCGACAAAAGATTTGATTTCTTAAGGTTTGTCAGGAGCAATGTGTAATGGTCGACGTTGTCGTCGGCGAGTCCATCGAGGCTCACCCATGCACCTTGTTTAGCTGCGCGAATGTGGTCGTCGCTTGTTGCGCCCTGGGCATGAACCCAGATGAAAGCGTCAGGAGCAACGCCGTTATCTTTCAGTATGTTTATCTGCTCGGACGCAGCAATTGCCGGGCCTGTGTGGGAGGCAATGGTCAATCCGGTACGCATGTGTGTGATCGCTGCTGCTTTTGCCAGCTTCTGCGACACCTCTGACAGCGCCCCGGGGTTAACACTGATCTTGATGAAACCAGGATAGATGTCCAATGCATCCAGCCCATCCATTGCTTCGCGTATCCAGCGCGTGGCGAGTTGATCCGCTGTCTCTGAAAATGCCTGCGGAGGAAGATACTTGTTATCGGACCCGCCGTAATATCCGGTATTGGTGATGATGTGCAGTCCGCTGGCCTTACTCAGGCTTCTGAGCAGGGCAGGGTCCCTGCCGAGAAAGTTAGGGGTGCAATCAACAAACGAACGGCAACCTGCATCCTTCAGCTCCTGCAGATAAGGGAGCATCTTATGAATGACTTGTTCGTCGTCCCAGTCATTCGTGTTGTACAGTTTGTAGCCCGAGAAATCCACCAGGATATGCTCGTGAATAAGCGTGGTGCCCAGCTCATCAGCAGCTATCGGGCCGGCAACCGTGACGATCCTGCCCTCAAATTGATTTTTTTGTGAAAGTGATTTTGCCTCTGACCAGCGTGCGAAAGGGAGTGCAGCAAACGACAGTTTAAGAAATGTTCTTCTTCTGATCATACCGGGTTCTTAACCGCCCGGCTTTGAGTTTCGTGGCTTCCGGTACGGATATTTCTTAGGCGAATAGCCCTTGCGTTCACTGCGTTGTTTCTTCTTCTTTTCTACGTCCTTCTTCTCAAAATCGATGTAACGTGCAATCCCCACCGAGAGTTGAGCAAATATGTCGTGCCGCTGTCCGGGAATATCGTACAGCGTCTGATGCGTATCTAATCGCTCAAGATAAGATTTTGTGCGCGGATCGAACAGGCCATAGTTTACACGGAGGTCGAAAAATACACGCCAGTTATTGCTTACGTCCCAGTCGGACTGAAGACCGGCACCCGCGAATACCTGCATCGGACGAAAGTCCTGTTTGTTTGCAATTACGTAGTTGTCGACTGCAGGAACAGAGACGCCGTCATATTCGATGTTATAATCAGGTGGCAGAATAGGGTATACGTCTTTTGGGAACTCCATGATGTCGGCGGCATGGCTGACCGTTTCAGATCCACTCAACAGGTAGGCAGCACTCAGAGAAACAACGCCGCTTATCTTAAGGAAGGCCATGTTTACGATGTGCACTTTGAAACCAACCGGAATGTTCAGGTACTTCAGGTTGTACTTCCGGTCGCCGATATCGCCATCGGAAGTGTTCAGCACGTAGGCGTCCTGTCCAACGTTAATAAGTGACGGCGAGATGACGAAGCCTATGTACTCATAGTTTACGCTGAGGTTTGCACCAATGGGTGCAAATTTTACTCCGTAATAGGGCCTGTATCGCGGGTCACGGGAAATGCCGTTGTCCATTGTATAGGTCGACATAATACCCGTGTGCAGTCCAACAGACATTGAGAATTGCTGCGCCTTAAGCACAGTGCCAGGCATGATCAGCAGGGCAAACAAAAAGGCACGGTACAGGTACTTGCCAGGGGCCATAATCGCTATCCGGTGGATTTCACCAGGTGCTAATTTACGGCGCCAGAGTGGCTGAACTTATTCAGAACCGGCAAGGCGTAATATGACCAGTCGGGACGGCAGAAATGTCGCGGAAAATACTTAGGCGTTGCTACGCGGAATGCTGACCAGCGATCCTGTGTCTTATGCCAGGTTGTGATAGACACTCTGAACGTCGTCGTCAGCCTCCAGGGCTTCGACGAGTTTCAGTACCTCATCCTGCTGTTCTTCAGGTAGTTCTTTTGTCGTTGTGGGCAGGTATTGCAATGTCGCGCTCTTGGCTTCAAGTCCGCGCGATTCAAGGAACTTCTGCATATGACCAAATTCTGCAAACCTGGTGTAGATAGTCATGTCCTCGTCGCCTGGTTCAATCTCTTCAGCACCGGCATCGATCAGGTCAAGTTCCATTTCATCCAGGTTGATGGCAGCCGGGTCGAATTTGAATACCCCTTTTCGTTCAAACATGAAAGCAACAGAACCTGAGTTCCCCATAGCACCGCTGTTCTTGGAGAAGATCAATCGCATATTCGCTACGGTCCTCGTCGGGTTGTCGGTAGCTGTCTCCACCACGATAGGAACGCCGTGTGGCGCGTAGCCCTCGTAGATCACCTCCTGGAAGTCTTTTTCTTCTTTGGATGATGCGCGCTTGATCGCAGATTCAATGCGATCCTTGGGCATATTCACACCCTTTGCATTCTGTATGCATACGCGAAGACGTGGATTATTTTCGGGGAGCGGGCCGCCTTGTTTTACCGCTATCGCGATGTCTTTTCCAATGCGCGAAAAGGCTTTCGCCATCTTGTCGAATCGCGCGAACATCTTATGTTTCCTTTTTTCAAATATGCGGCCCATGTTCTGATACTTTTGTTTAACTTAAGCGAAGGCAAAAATAGAGCAGATATACAATTAGTCAAGACGGCCATGGGGCGATAATTGAGATAGGAGGTTTGATCGTCTCCGCCGATCTCTGCTTCAGGGAAATCGACGAAACCTGCTGAAAACATACGTGCAGGTCAGCCAGTTGAGTTAAAAAAAGAATTCCGTGTAATGCTCTGTCTGTCAGTTATATCCTGATACTTACTTCAAAATTGTTGTTTCTGAATTGTTACATTCTGTGCCCAAACAGCATTTAGTGGGAAAATTATTACTTTTGGCTCGTCTATAGTTATGCGGCTTTGTCGTCAAACACCCCTCCTTGTTTGCCTGGTCATTGCTTTGGCTTTGATTACTGTGCCTGCTTTCGTCGTCAATGGCGTAGCCAAAGGGGATAACTCAAGTAAGGCATTAGCGGATGCTCTGGTTATCGCTGTTGTCGGAACGCTGACCGCAACTGAAGATTCGCCTAGCGGTACCGTGACGATCACTGTAACGGATGCTGACACGCCAGTAGAAGACCTCGAGCTCCTGGCCACTTCGGGCAATACCACGCTTATTCCGCAAGCAAATATTTCACTCGTGGAAGGGCCTGCGGGAACCTGGACGTTGTCGGTGACACCGGCTGCGAATGAGTTCGGCAATACTCAAATCAACTTAACCGCGACGGATCCCGAGAACGACTCTGACACTGAATCCGTAAGTGTCAGCGTAACGGCTGTGAATGATGAGCCGACAATTTCACCGATTTCAGATCAGACCATCGCCGTTAATGCAGTTGCGGGGCCCATAGATTTTACCATTACCGACGTTGATGGTTTTACAGGTCATGATTTGTCGGCCGCAAGCAGCAATACTTCCCTGGTTCCCGCATCGGGCATCAACATTACAGGAACAGACGGAACGCGCAGTATTACGCTTACTCCGCAGGCAGGGACATCAGGCAATACAACGATTACCATTACGCTCAAGGACGGAACCTTTACAGTGACGGAGGAATTCGTATTGACGGTGACACCGGCCCCTCCCGTGATCAATTTTACCGGTAGCCTTACCGCTAATGAAGATGGTACGAGCAACACCCTCACGATCACCGTTACCGATGCCGACACTCCGGCCGGTAGCCTGACGTTGTCAGCTACAACGGGCAACGGTACCCTTATTCCCCAGGCTAATGTTTCGCTGGTGCCGGGTGCCGCAGGTACCTGGACGTTAACGGTGACTCCAGGTCCGGATCAGAATGGAACTACTCAAATCAATCTGGTGGCATCCGATGGTGCAGGACATTCCGATTCCGATCCGGTGACAGTAAGCATTGCGGCAGTTAATGATCTGCCTACGATTTCAACTATCAACGATCTCAGCGTTGCCGAGAATACGGTGGCCGGTCCCATCAGCTATACCATTACCGATGTTGACGGCTTTGCCGGTCATGTCGTTTCTGCAGTGAGCAGCAACACATTGCTGGTCGGTGCCTCAGGCATTACGTTGGGTGGTGCAGCAGGTGCACGCACCATCACGCTTACGCCAACCACGGGGGCATCAGGCACGACGACAATAACCGTTACGTTGAAGGACGCACTCCTTACTGTAACCGAGGACTTCATACTAACTGTTACTCCGGCGGCACCTCCGGTGATCAATTTTACCGGAAGCCTTACCGCGAATGAAGACGGCACCAGTAACACGCTTACCATCACCGTGACTGACGCCGATACTCCGGCGGGTAGCCTCACGTTGACGGCAACGACAGCCAATGGTACGCTGATTCCTCAGACCAACGTTTCTCTGGTGCCAGGCGCTGCAGGTACGTGGACGCTAACCGTTACACCGGCTGCGAACCAGAACGGAACTACGCAGATAAACCTCGTAGCATCAGACGGAGCAGGACATAACGATACCGATCCGGTGAGCGTAAGTGTAACGCCGGTTAACGACCTGCCGACGATTTCACCTATAAGTGATTTGGGTGTTGGTGAGAATACTGTGGCCGGTCCCATTAATTATACCATTACCGATGTTGACGGCTTTGCCGGTCACGTCGTTTCTGCAGTAAGCAGCAATACTGCATTGGTGGGTCCTTCCGGTATTGCGCTGGGCGGAGCCGCTGGAGCGCGCACCATCACTCTTACGCCAACGACGGGAGCATCCGGTACAACGACCATCACCATTACCCTGAAAGACGCGCTGCTCACCGTAACGGAAGATTTTGTGCTGACCGTAACACCGGCGGCTTTTCCCGTGATCAATTTTACCGGTAGTCTTACCGCTAATGAAGATGGCACGAGTAACACACTTACCATTACCGTAACCGATGCCGATACTCCGGCGGGCAGCCTTACGTTGACCGCAACGACAGCTAATGGTACGCTGATTCCACAGGCCAATGTTTCTCTTGTGCCAGGCGCTGCAGGTACGTGGACGTTAACCGTGACTCCGGCTGCGAACCAGAACGGAGCTACACAGATCAATCTCGCGGCATCAGATGGAGCAGGGCATAACGATTCAGACCCAGTGAGCGTGACCGTAACGCCGGTCAATGATCTTCCAACAATATCCAGCATTAATGATGTTACCATTGCTGAGAACGGAGTAGCTGGTCCGATCAACTACACCATTACGGACGTTGACGGCTTTGCGGGACATGTCGTTTCGGCAGTGAGCAGCAATACTGCATTAGTGGGTCCTTCCGGTATTGCACTGGGCGGAGCGGCCGGAGCTCGTACTATCACGCTCACGCCAACAGCCGGAGCATCGGGTACGACGACCATCACGGTTACGCTGAAGGACGCACTGCTTACCGTTACTGAGGATTTCGTGTTGACCGTAACCCCGGCGGCACCTCCAGTGATCGCCATTTCAGGACCTATCACAACCAATGAAGATACCCCCAGCGGTACCGTTACGATCACCGTGACCGATGCCGACACTCCGGCGGGTAGCCTTACGTTGACGGCTACGACAGCTAATGGTACGCTCATTCCTCAGGCTAACGTTTCTCTTGTACCGGGTGCAGCAGGTACCTGGACATTGTCGGTAACACCGGCTGCGAACCAGAACGGAGCCACGCAGATCAACCTGGTAGCATCAGACGGGGCAGGACATAATGATGCCGATCCGGTGAGCGTGACGGTAACGCCGGTCAATGATCTTCCAACAATATCCAACATTAACGATGTTACCATTGTTGAGAACGGAGTAGCCGGTCCTATCAATTACACCATTACCGACGTTGACGGCTTTGCGGGACATGTCGTCTCAGCTACGAGCAGCAATACTGCATTGGTGGGTCCTTCCGGCATTGCGCTGGGCGGAGCGGCGGGAGCTCGTACGATTACGCTCACGCCAACGGCCGGAGCATCGGGTACAACGACCGTAACGGTTACGCTAAAGGACGCATTGCTTACTGTCACTGAGGATTTCGTGTTGACCGTAACACCGGCGGCACCTCCGGTGATCGCCATTTCAGGGCCTATCACAACCAATGAAGACACCCCCAGCGGTACCGTTACGATTACCGTGACCGACGCCGACACTCCGGCCGGTAGCCTTACGTTGACGGCAACGACAGCAAATGGTACACTCATTCCCCAGGCTAACGTTTCACTTGTACCGGGTGCAGCAGGCACCTGGACATTGTCGGTGACCCCGGCTGCGAACCAGAATGGTACTACACAAATCAATTTGGTGGCTTCAGATGGAGCAGGGCACTCCGATTCGGATCCCGTGAGCGTGACAATAAATTCCGTGAACGACCTGCCGACTATTTCAACTATAGTAAATCAGTCAATCAATCAGAACACATCAACGGCGGCGCTGGGCTTCACCATTACCGATGTTGAAACCAGCGTTAATTCGCTCACACTCGAACAGGCAAGTACCAACACTACGCTTGTTCCTCTGGCCAACATCGTATTTGGCGGCAGTGCGGGTAACCGGACCGTTACGATTACTCCGATGCCGGGTCTCTTCGGCACGGCAAACATTACCGTAACCGTCAGGGATGCTAACAACGGTACCGCACAGACAACATTCCAACTCACCGTTCTGGAAGTTAACGCGCCACCATCCTTTGTGACCACGATCGGAAATCAAACTATTGACGAAGACATAGCTACCGGATCTCTTTCCTTTTCTGTCGGCGACCCCAACACACCTATTGGCTCACTGACGGTTACCGGATCGTCATCCAACACAGCACTTGTGGATGCCGGTGGTATTGCAATAGGAGGTAGTGGGGCAAACCGCAGCGTAACGATAACACCAAATATCAACGCAAATGGAATCACGAATATCACCTTGCGGGTGAGCGACGGATCTTTGTTTGCGGACATGTCATTTATATTAACGGTAAATCCCGTTAACGATCTTCCGACCATTACATCGATCGCCGCACAAAACATTAACGAGAACACACAGACCGGCGAGTTGGGCTTCACGATAACGGATCTCGAGTCGCTGCCTCTGAATCTGACTATGAGTTCAGTGTCGTCGAACACAGCGCTCGCCGATATTCCGCAGGTTGTGTTTACTACTGGTAATGGTTCACAAAGAAGTGTCAATGTTATACCCAAGATCAACAAGTCAGGTACAGCGACTATCACGCTTACAGTGCGAGATGAGAACGGAGGCACCGCGCAGACGGCGTTCCTGCTGACTGTGGCGGCTGTGGATGCTCCACCAACTATTTCCGCGATCAACGACTTTTCAATCAACGAAGATACGCCCAGTGCGGCCATACCATTTACAGTTAACGACGTCGACGTAACGCCGGATCTGCTCGTTGTTACAGGCACTTCTGCTACTACGTCGGTTGTGGCGTCGGGTGGAATTGCGCTCGTAGAAACTTCACCCGGCAACTGGACCGTTCAGATCACACCTGTTGCCAACGCTTCAGGATCCAGTCTTATTACCCTGACTGTTGATGACGGTACTGAACAGACTACTGAGACATTCACCGTTACCGTGAATGCCGTGAACGACTTGCCGGTGATTACGCCGACGATTCCAACGCAAAACATTAATGAAGACTCCAACACCGGAGCGATTAACTTTGCCATCAGTGATGCCGAGACGGCACCCGCCAGCCTTACCGTTGAGACATCGTCCAGCAATACGACACTTGTTCCCAACGCCAATATTACCGTAGGTGGTTCGGGCGGATCGCGCACTATAACGGTCACTCCGGCATTGGACGAATCGGGCACAACCAACATCACCATCAAAGTGACGGATGCCAATGGCGGTGAAACAACGCAGATTTTCATCGTTAATGTGGCGCCCGTTAATGATACACCGACTATCAGCACCATTGCGACACAGAACATTAACGAGGATCAGGCCGGAGGCACCGGAGCGCTGAACTTCACAGTGAATGACAAGGAAGCGGGTACCCTGACCGTTGACAGGGCGACGAACAATCCCGCGTTGGTGCCGCTTGCCAATATTACGTTGGCCGGTACAGGGACAAACAGGACAGTAACCGTCGTGCCGGAGCCCAATGGATTTGGTACAGCAACTATTACGCTTACGGTTACTGACGCTGGAGGATTGTTTGCAACGACGGCGTTCAACGTCGTTGTGGCGGCTGTCAACGATCCGCCTACAATTACAACTCCTCCTAATCAGACCATAGCAGAGAATGCTTCGACCGGTCCGATACCGTTTACCATAGGGGATGTGGAGTCGTTAGGTAGCCTTACCGTTACCCGGGGTAGTACGAACACTGCAGTTATTCCAGTGGCAAACGTTGTGCTGGGAGGAAGCGGTGTGAACCGTACGGTTACCATATCACCGCTGCCGAGCCAGAGCGGCACGTCAACCATCACACTAACCGTAAGTGACGGTACTACGCCCGTATCGACCACCTTTGATGTGATTGTTACGCCGGTAGAGGATCCACCTACGATCTCGGCGATCTCAGATGTCACCATCAACGAAGATGCAGCCACGGCAGCTATACCATTCACGATCAACGATCCGGATACACCAATTGCATCCCTCGGAGTGACGAAATCCTCTGACAACCAAAGTCTTGTTCCTGATGCCAACGTCGTGCTCGGCGGATCAGGGGGTGCGCGTACCGTTACCGTTACTCCGCTTCCGAACCAGAATGGCACCGCTACTATTACCATCACTGTTACCGACGGCACTAACGTGGTGACCGAGACATTCGTCCTCACCGTGACGCCTGTTAACGATGCGCCGACCATAACGGCCATTGCAGATCAGACCACCAACGAAGATACGCCGACAGGCAGTATAGGTTTTACAGTTGGTGACCTGGAGACCACTGCCGGTTCGCTCACTGTGACGGCAACTTCAGATAACGCGTCGCTGGTCCCCAATTTGCCCGCAAACCTGGAGTTGACCGGGCAGGGGGTAGGAGCATCGAGAACGATCCGTGTCATTCCGGCGGCCGATGTGTCAGGCGTGGCCAATATTACTGTGACCGTCAGCGATGGTACCGCCACGGCTACACGCACGTTTAAGGTGACCGTATCGCCGGTGAACGACGCGCCGACAATCACGACTATCTTGGATCAGTCAATAAACGAAGATGCAGCCACAGGAGCCCTCGCATTTACCATAGGCGACGCCGAAACACCAGGAACCTTGCAGGTCACCAGAAGCTCAAGCAATACCACACTCATACCGATAGCCAATGTTGTGCTCGGAGGAAGCGGCGCGAATCGTACTGTAACGATCACTCCGGCTTTGAACCAGAGCGGAACGTCAACGATATCAATCATTGTGGATGATGGTACGACAACGACGACCATGGACTTCGTGGTGACAGTAGTGCCGGTAGATGACACGCCGACGATCTCTGCCATAGGAAACAGATCCATACAGGAGGATGTATCGACTGGACCGATCACCTTTACGATCAGTGACCCCGAAACGGCTGCAGCGGACCTGGTGGTTACGGCAGTATCAGGTAACACCACGTTATTTCCCGCCACCAACATTGTCCTGGGGGGCACGACAGGTACCCGTAACGTTACCATTCAACCGGCAGCCGACCTGAGCGGAAATGGTACGATCACCATCAATGTTTCAGATGGAGCGAATATTGCCACCCGCACATTTACGATCACAGTTACGCCGGTGAATGATCTGCCGGTCATTACCAGTCAGGATGCTATCGCGGTGAACGAAGGCGTATCCGTAACGCTCGACTTCGTTATGCTGCACGTCACAGATCCGGATAACGTCGTGAGTGAACTGACACTAATTCCTTTCGGCGGTGCGAACTACAGTATCACAGGAAGCGCAACGATAAAGCCTGATGCCTTTTTTAATGGTCAACTAACCGTGCCTGTTCGGGTTGCTGACGGCGGGGGACTTGGGCCTGTATTCAATGTCACGATCACGGTGAATAGCACGAACGATCCGCCGGTAATCACAGGGCAGTCTGCAACGATCACCATGGATGAGGATCAGACATTCACGATACCATTGAGCGCTTTTGCTGTCAGTGATCCCGACAGTCCGCCAAGTAAGTGGACATTAGTTGTGTTACCCGGAACAAATTATACTGTGTCCAATGGCAACCAGATTACGCCGGCATTAAATTACAACGGACCCCTTAGTGTTAGCGTGAGGGTTAACGATACCGAGGCTGACAGCGCTCCGTTCAACGCGACGGTAACGGTTAATCCCGTGAACGATCCGCCGACCATCACGGCTCAAACCACTATTTCTGTAAATGAAGACACAGACCTCACACTGAATGTCGGCATGTTCACTGTTACAGATCCTGAACCAGTGCCATACAACATTGTTCTTGAGCCTGCTGCTCCGGGTGCTAACTATACCATAACCGGTGGAACGACTATCAGACCGACAGCAAACTTCTATGGTGTGCTGACTGTACCCGTCCGTGCTAACGACGGATTCCTGAACAGTGCCGTATTTAATGCGCAGGTTACGGTTGTTCCGGTGAACGATGCGCCGCAAATCACCGGGCAGACACTTGTCACTACCGTGGAGGATATTCCGGTGAGCGTAAAGTTGTCGCAGCTTGATGTTACTGACGTTGACAATACATTCCCGACCGGCTTCTCGCTTACTGTATTACCCGGTACCGACTACACGTTCTCGCAGGTATCAACCACGGAGTATCTGATCACTCCCTCTCTTGATTTCAGTGGAGTTTTGTCTGTCGGTGTTCAGGTGAATGATGGACTTGCCAGCAGCAATGTGTTTCAGATGTCGATAACGGTCACTGACGATGCAGATGCGCCAAAAATCACTGGTCCTAAGACTCCGCTGGTTATCCTGGAGGATACTCAGGGTACATTGACCCTGGCTAATCTGGAGTGGACCGACACAGATACGCCGGCAACAGAAATGGATATCAACATTCTTCCAGGAACGAACTATACGGTCAACGGTGACAACATTATTCCTGCTGCAAATTTCTATGGAACGCTCACGGTTAACGTAAGGCTATACGACGGCGAAGCTTTCAGTAACACATTCCCGTTGCCCGTGACTGTTACCAACGTGGATGATCCACCGTTCTTTAATGCGATCACTAACATTTCTATAAATGAGGACGCGCCGCTGCAAACGTTGAATGTAACAGGCATTACCGCCGGACCGAACGAATCTCAGACGATGACGTTGTCGTTCACATCAGATAACACGTCGCTAATCGCGTCGCCACAAACACTGACCCTTCCCCCGGGTACTACATCTGCATCCGTGACATACAAACCGGCGACAAACGAATCGGGTGTGGTGAATATGAAGATTTCACTGGTAGATGTGGCTCCAGGATTTCAAAGGGATCTCGTTATTACAGTTAATTCGGTGAATGATGCGCCCGCATTCACCATGACGAATGAATGGAATATTGACGAAGGTACTGCAGCGCAGACAGTTTCTTTGACAGGTATCTCGCCGGGAGGTGGTATTCCGGAAGCCGGTCAGCTGCTGACGTTTATCGTGGGCACGGACAATAACGACCTCTTCGAAACTTTGCCACAGGTGGCGAATCCTCCGAGCGGACAGACGTCTGCAAACCTCGTATTCAAGGCGAAGGAAAATGCCTTCGGTGTTGCTCATATAACGGTAAGGCTACAGGATAGTGGGGCTGGATCTCCGGCGCCAAACGTCAACTTCGTTGAGAAGACATTGACATTGACGATCAATCCGGTGAACGATCCGCCGGTCGTCGTATCGAAACCGCAAGAGCTGGCAGAACCGGGCAAGGAATATACGTATGAATTCATAGTGACCGACGCCGACAACGACGACATAACGATCACCGCGCCAGGACTTCCAACCTGGTTGACAATAACCCCTGGAGAAAATGGTCATGCAACACTTTCTGGAGCGCCGCCCTCATCAGAGTCGGGAAAATCTGTGCAGATAATACTCAACGCTACTGACGAAGGGGGTGTCACTGTTCCTGGCAGCTATGAACTGAAGATCAACACACGTCCGGTTGTGTCGAATTTCAGCATGCGTGTGGATGAAGATACCCAACTGGCATTAACTGCGTCGGATTTTGCATCAGGCTTCTCCGATGCCGATGGAAATCCTATCGCAGAGGTACAAATTCTATCATTGCCCCAACATGGCAGGCTCGTAACCTCTGCCGGCGCGGTTACCGTTGGCCAAAAGTTGACCGCCGACCAGCTGTCAACCCTGACTTATCAACCCAACGAAAACTATTTTGGGAGCGATTCATTCAACTGGACCGGGGCTGACGGCTTCAATGCCTATGCCGAAACTGAAAATGGCGCGATTTTGACTATAGCAGTGAATAATATTAATGATCCGCCGACTTTCACCATGGAGTTTGAGAATGACACCCTGAAATATGAACTCGGAAGTGAAGCAAAAGTTCAGTTAACGAAAGCGTTTCGTTGTGCGGATCCTGACGGTGACCTTATCAAAAGCGCACAAATTGGATTTGATAGAATAGATGGATTTCAATTCCGACCGGAGAACGACATGTTAAGCTTTGCTCCGCTCTTTGGAAAAATAACAGGGTCGTTCGATAATGGAGTTTTGAAACTGGAAGGCGCGGCAACAACCGCGGAATACGATTCTGCACTGCATACCGTACTGTATCAGTATGTTAACGCCACCGAGTTCCTGCTTGACATGCGCAGCGTGTCCATCGTAATCAGCGACGGCTTTTTGAGCAGTACTCCGCAATCGCGACTAATTCAATTGATCTATACGTTCGAAGATCTCGAAATCCCTACAGCGTTCTCGCCGAACGCTGACCAGGTTAACGAAGTGTGGAATATCACTTCACGAACTGAAAATCTTTATGACGATGCGGAAGTGAAAGTCTATAACAAGAACGGTCTGTTGCTGTTCGAAACCAGAGGGATCCAAACCCCCTGGGACGGAGTCTATAAGGGCTCATTGTTACCAACCGACACTTACTACTATACCATCGACTTACATTATAATAAGGTGAGATACAAGGGCGCCGTTACGTTACTGAGATAAGCAAACATGGCAAGACTTCTACTGACAATACTAACGATCTGCCTATTTACCGCCGGGCTTCGCGCGCAATACGTGCCCGGTACGAATCAGCCGTTTCAATACGCGCCTGTATTCAATCCTGCATTTTCGGGTATCGAAGGATATAAAGATCTTAAACTTGGCTATCGCTACCAGTGGACCGGATTCGGCGGTGGTGCACCCAAGTGGCTTAATCTGACCTACAACTTCCGTCTGAAGGAGCCGCTTGATATGAATCTTCACGCATTGCGCACAACCAGCGCGGTGAACAAGAATCGAAAACAAGTTGAGGTTCCTGCCATGAAACGCGTGATTCATGGATTCGGTGTTAATGTTTACAATGAATCATTAGGCCCGATCGACAGGGTGGGGGGGGGCATCAATTATGCTTTTCACTTCCCCGTGACCAATACCGTAAGGTTATCCGGAGGTGTGGGTGTGATAGTTGATAATACGCGTATAGACCTGAACGCCCTTGAGCTGGCATTTCAGCAGAATCCCGATCCGTTCTGGATGAACATGCGCGCTAATGGATCAAATCACACCGACCTGAGCGTTCGTGCGGGGTTGTTACTTTATTCTCAAACATTTTACGTTGGATTTTCCTATCTACCCGTATACAACGCTACGCTGAAAACTTCTGAGGTTACTGGCGCCGATCCCTTTTACAAGGGAACTATTATAGCCGGAGTTGCCTTGCCTCTCAGTCCCTCGCTGATGCTGAAACCCAGCATTCTTGCGTTGTGGCAAACAACGAATAAATTTGCCATCGATTATAACGCTAAGATGTATATAGAGCAGAAAATTTGGTTTGGAGCAACCTATAGAAGCACACGCAACCTGGTTGCTTTACTCGGTTTCAATCTCAACGAAATGTTGGGAGCATACTTATTCATATGAAATATCAACCGGAGGTATGCAGCAATTCAGCGATGGCAGTCACGAACTCGTGCTTTCGCTTCGCCTGAATAATTTCAAACGCCTGAGCCCGCAGACATGGTAAGATTACTATTTGTGTGGGTATGCCTGGTACCAGCAATAGCGATCGCGCAGGAATGGGAATTTGGCGTTGCCGAAAAACTGTCGGACAATGTAAATTCAGAATGCGACGACGTGATGCCTATCCTGTCGAACGACGGTAAAACACTCTTCTTCACCCGTTCATTCTGTGATCTCAACCGCGGTGGCAAGTACACTGGCACGGACATCTGGATGAGCATCTTCGATCCGGTGACAAAACTTTGGTGCGAGAGGGCTACGAATGTTGAGCAG